>JAFZNO010000068.1 GCA_017552985.1 Lachnospiraceae bacterium | reverse complement strand
ATCAGCGGATTTATGGCAAAGGAGAGCGTGGTATCCACGTTGACGGTACTGTTTGGCTCGGCAGAGACGCTAAGAAACCTTTTGGCACCTTCCGCGGCGGGAGCGCTGCTTACGTTTTGCCTGCTGTACACGCCCTGCGTTGCGGCGGTTGCATCCGTGCGTAGGGAACTTGGAAAGAAATGGGCGCTGTTCATGGTGTTGGCGCAGTGCGGCATCGCATGGGTCTGCGCGCTTTTGATCAAAGGGATCATGATGGTTTTATAAGACGTTCAACGCTTGTTTTTGAATAACGCATTTGGGGTGAAAGGGGAATGGACAATGGCAGGATCAAATAAGTCACGCGTACAAACAAAAAATGCCAGAAAAAGAACGTTTGACATTATCCAGATCGGAACGCAGGTGGACGTGGTAAGCAAAGCGTTCGACATCTTTATCGTTATCATGATCGTTGCCAGCATTACCGTTACGTTCATGCAGACCTTTGATGAGATGGATCCTTATGATCCAATCCTCCACGCGATCGAATTGTTTACGATCATTGTTTTTATCATAGAATACTTGTTGCGTCTTTGGACTTGCGATTACCTGTATCCGGATAAGACAAAGGGAATGGCGGTCGTTAACTTTATTTTTTCCTTTTACGGACTAGTGGACCTTTTGACGATCCTTTCTTATTTTTCCGTGATGGATTCCAACGGTTTTGTTGCTTTCCGAATGATCCGTGCCGTGAGAATCTTGAAATTGTTTAAGGTCAATAATACGATCGACGCCTTTAACGTGGTGACGGAGGTGCTGCGGGAGAGAAAGAATCAGATCCTGTCCTCCATTTTTATCATTGCCATGTTGCTCATGGCTTCTTCGCTTTGCATGTACGGGTTTGAACACGACGTGCAGCCGGATAAGTTTGACAATGCCTTTTCCGGGATCTGGTGGGCCATGTCAACGGTGCTTACCATTGGTTACGGAGACATTTATCCCATTACGATCGGCGGAAGGATCATAGCCATATGCATTGGACTTTTGGGCGTATGCGTTGTCGCGATACCTACCGGCGTCATCAGTGCAGGCTTTGTGGATTATTACGCAAGGCTCAAAAGACAGCAGGGTGAGATCCGGATTTCACCTGACGTCAATGATTTCCTGTTGCGGCAGGCGGCAAAGGCGGGGCTTCGCGCGGATACTTACGTGGAGCAGCTGATTCTGGAAAGGGAAAAGGAACGGAAAGAAAAGACCGCGTCAGGACGCGGTAATAAGAAATAACGATTGGACTTGGGCTTGACGGGACTTGGGGAGGCGCACTTATGGAGAATTTAAAGATCCTTGTTGTGGATGATGAGAGCAGGATGAGAAAACTGGTACACGATTATCTGCAGCATGCAGGTTTTATAGTGTTGGAGGCGGAGGACGGCGAGCAGGCCGTTGAGACGTTCTTCCGGGAGAAGGACGTGGCGCTGATCATTTTGGACGTTATGATGCCAAAGATGGACGGCTGGCAGGTATGCCGGGAGATCCGGGAATATTCCAAGGTGCCGATCATTTTGCTGACGGCCAGGTCTGACGAGCGGGATGAACTGCTTGGATTCCAGCTTGGAGTGGACGAATACGTCACGAAACCATTTAGTCCGAAGATTCTTGTGGCGCGGGTGGAAGCAATCCTTCGCCGTACCAGCAAGCTGACGAAGGAGGAGACGCTTGTCTGCGGACCGATCAAGCTGGACAAGGTGGCACATCAGTGCTACGTGGACGGGCAGGAGATCGAGCTGAGCTTTAAGGAATATGAGCTTCTCACGTATTTTATGGAAAATCAGGGCGTTGCGTTGTCGCGCGAGACCATTTTGAATCACGTATGGAATTATGATTATTACGGCGAGCCGCGCACCATTGACACGCACGTGAAAAAGTTGCGCAGCAAGATGGGAGCGGCAGGTGATCTGATCGTAACCATCCGGGGCATGGGGTATAAGTTGGAGCAGGGGTGACAGAGTAAATGAAACACTCGATCAAAAGGCAATTTGCATTGATCTTCATATTGCTGATGACCAGCGTGATCTTTCTGTGCTGGATGGTCTACATGCTGTTTTTGGAAAAGTACTATTTAAGAACCAAAACGGAAGTTCTCTATCAGGCGTATTTGTCCATTAAGGAAGCCGGTGAAAGCAATAGCTATGCGTCCCGTGAATTTCTTCAGCAGTTGGAGGACGTCTGCAACCGGAACAACATTGCGGCATACGTCATGGATGATGAATCGAAAATGAAGTACGTGTCCACAAATGGCGGCGAATTGCTTCAGATGCGGCTGTACGGATATCTGCTGGGATATCATGACTATAAAAATGATAAGATCGTGAGGGAAGATGAGGATTTTCGCATGCAGCGAAGCATGCAAGGCGAGAGCGGATATCTTGAGATCTACGGGCGCCTGAGTTCCGGTACGACCTTTATTATGAGCACGCCGCTCGAAAGCATAAAGGAGAACGCTCATCTGGCAAACAGATTCTTCTTTTACGTTGCCACCATTGGAACGATCATCGGCGGTATTATCATATGGCTGGTCGCACGAAGGATCACGAAGCCGATCCTTGGGCTGAATGAGATCTCCGAAAGAATGGTGCATCTGGATTTTGACGCAAAGTATGAAGGAAATGACAAGAACGAGATCGGCATCTTGGGAGAGAACATGAATAAGCTCTCTCAGTCCCTGGAGGAGACCATATCCGAACTGAAATCCGCCAACAATGAGCTTCGGCGCGACATCGAGAAAAAGGATAAGATCGATGAGATGCGAAGGGAATTCCTCTCCAACGTATCACATGAGCTGAAAACGCCCATTGCGCTGATCCGGGGATATGCGGAAGGATTGCAGGAAGGGATTGGCGACGATCCCGAGAGTAAGGATTTTTACTGCAGCGTCATCGTGGATGAAGCGATCAAGATGAATCAGATGGTGCAAAAGCTTCTTTCCCTAAATCAGTTGGAATTTGGACGGGAAGTTGCGCAGATGGAGCGGTTTGACGTGACAACGCTGATCGGCAATGCGCTCTCCCAGGGGAAGGTACTTGCACAAAAGGATGGCATCACGCTTGAGATGGAGGAGTGCCCTACGTATCACGTGTGGGCTGACTCATATATGACGGAAGAGGTGTTTCAGAATTATCTCTCGAACGCATTCCATTATTGTGCGGGCGAAAAGAAGATCCGCGTTACTTTACAAAAGAAGGATGACAAGATCAGGATTTCCGTATTTAATACGGGAGATCCGATCCCGGAAGAATCGCTTCCCTATCTTTGGGATAAGTTTTATAAAGTGGATAAGGCGAGAACCAGGGAGTATGGCGGAAGCGGCGTGGGATTGTCCATCGTGAAGGCCATCATGGAGTCCATGAATCAGCAGTATGGCGTGGAGAATCAGAAGGATGGCGTGCTTTTTTGGTTTGAACTGGAAAGTGCTGACAGAATAGACGGAGGAAATGAATGACGGAAGAATTTCAGGAGGAAAAGCCCAGGGTTGTCCTTGTGGGCTTGAATCTGGGGGAGCGGGAAGAGGATTTTGAGCGTTCCATGAAAGAATTAAAGAGTTTGGCCGAGGCTTGCGGAAAGCAGACGGTTGGGATCATCACGCAGAACGCGGAGACCGTGAATCAAGCGTTTTACGTTGGAACGGGCAAGGTGCGCGAGATAAAAGAGCTTGCGGACTTGCAGGATGCGGGCGAGGTGGTTTTTGACGACGCGCTTTCCCCTTCCCAAATGCGGAACCTCGGGAAAGAATTGGACCGGCCCGTGATCGACAGGACCAATTTGATCCTGGACATCTTTGCGCTTCGCGCTAAGTCAAAGGAAGCGAAACTGCAGGTGGAGTCGGCCCGACTACAGTACATGTTGCCGAGACTGATCGGCATGCGGGAGCAGTTGGGACGTCAGGGCGGCGCCAGCGGCAGCCTTAGTAACAAGGGTGCCGGTGAAACAAAGTTGGAGCTCGACAGAAGAAGGATCATGCACCGGATCAGTGAGCTTCGGAAGGAACTTACTGAGATTGAGGGAAACCGGGAGACCATGCGAAAGCGCAGGGACGATTCCCATTTGCCGCAGGTGGCGCTTGTTGGATATACAAATGCAGGAAAGTCAACGATCATGAACCGCATGATCAGCCTGTATGGCGCAAAGAAGGAAAAGACGGTCCTGGAGCAAAACATGTTGTTTGCCACGCTTGACGTCACGGTGCGCAGCATGGAGTTCCCGGATCATAAGTCTTTTTTACTGACGGATACGGTTGGTTTTATCCATAAACTGCCGACGGATCTTGTCAAGGCATTCCGTTCTACTTTGGATGAGGTGAAATATGCTGACCTGCTTCTGCACGTGGTGGATGATTCGGATGAGAATCACAAAAAGCAGATGGAAGTGACGCAAAATACCCTGCGGGAGATCGGAGCGGGCAGCATTCCCCAGATCGTGGTATATAATAAGGCGGATCTCCTGGGCATGGAAGATCTTCCCAGAGTGCAGGACGGCAAAATCTTTATGGCGGCGGCGCCGGGGATTGGCATTGGTGAGCTTGCGGAGATGATCCGTGAACAGTTGTATGCCGGAAACGTGGATGCGGAGTTCTTGTTCCCTTATGATAAAGGAGGAGATGCTTCGCGTCTCATGGCAAGCGCAGCGGTTCAGGATACGGAGTACCGGCCGGAGGGAATTTGGATCAAAGCGAGCTGTACGAAGAAGGAAGCCTTGAAGTATCAGGGATACGCCGTATAACGCGGTGATGCGATAAAGGAAGCAGACTAGATTGCAAATTGAATATACAATTCAGAATATTTGGACGGAATTCTCTAAAAGATCCCGTTTGCACACTGTTGCAAAAGATAAGAAAAGCCTTGTTTTTAAGGCTTTTTTTGTTGAATACGTAAATTGTGATATTTCGTAGAAAAATTTTGAAATTGGGTGTTGACATTCTGATGGGTCGGTGATACAATCAAATTCGTCGCTGAGGCAGAGAGCTGAAAGCGAGGCCGCAAAAAGCCTTTTAGACAATGAAAAATCGAGATGAAAAATTTCTTGAAAAAAGTTGTTGACAAGTGCTTGCGGCGGTGGTATTATAACAAAGCTGTCGCAAGAAACAAAGACAGCAAACGCACCTTGATAAGTAAACAACAATGCAACCCTGAAGATTCCAGAGAAAAGGCTCTTAGGCAGCCTGATCTTCTGAGATTTCAGAGAACAAATACCTAAACAAAACAGTAAAAGCCAGATTAACAAATATCGTTGATCCGGCCGGAACGAACT
>JAFZNO010000067.1 GCA_017552985.1 Lachnospiraceae bacterium | reverse complement strand
GGGCGGACAGCGTCAGCGTCTGACCATTGCGAGAGCGCTGATCAGAAGGCCGGAGATTTTGATCTTGGATGACAGTGCCTCCGCGCTGGATTACGCGACGGACGCGAAGCTCCGCAATTCCATTAAGAGCATCAAGGATGAGACCACTACGTTCATCGTTTCCCAGAGGGCTTCCAGCATCAGGCATGCGGACCAGATCCTTGTCTTGGAGGATGGCCGCGTGGCAGGACTTGGAACCCACGATGAACTCTTGGAGAACTGTGAAGTATATCAGGAAATCTATTATTCCCAGTATCCTGAGGAGAGAAAGGGGGCGGTGAGCGTTGGCTAAGACGAAGGAAAAGCTTGCGTTAGACAAGAAGACGACTTGGAAAAAGGTCTTTCAATACGTTAAGAAGTATTGGTTCATGCTGGTTCTGTCATTTGTTCTGGCGGCAGTCACCGTGGCCCTTACGCTGTATTTGCCCATCCTCACCGGTCAGGCCGTCGACGAGATGATCGGTCCCGGCCAAGTGGACATGGCAGTGATCACGGGACTATTGAAGAAGATCGGAATTGCCATTTTGATCACTGCGGCAGCGCAGTGGATCATGAATATCTGTAATAACTACGTTTGCTATCACGTGGTGCGGGACATTCGTCGGGATGCCTTTCAGAAGATCGAGATCCTGCCACTGAGCTATCTTGACAGTCATGCGGCTGGCGACGTGGTAAGCCGCGTCGTTGCAGACGTTGACACCTTCGCGGACGGCTTGCTTATGGGATTTACGCAGCTCTTTACGGGCGTGCTTACCATCGGCGGAACGCTGGTTTTCATGCTGATCTACAGTGCTCCCATCGCGCTTGTCGTGGTATGCCTTACGCCGATTTCTTTCCTGGTAGCAAAGTTCATTGCGACGCACACTCATGACATGTTCCAGGAGCAGAGCAAGACGAGAGGTGAGCAGACGGCCCTGATCAATGAGATGGTGGAGAATCAGAAGGTGGTTCGCATGTTCTCACGGGAAGAAGAGGTAAAGGAGCGGTTTGGGGAGATCAATGACAGACTGCAAAAGTGCTCCTTGAAGGCGATCTTTTATTCCTCACTGGTAAATCCCTGTACGAGATTTGTCAACAGCATCGTGTACGCGGGCGTGGCGATCTTTGGCGCGTTTCTGGCGATCGGGGGAGGCATCTCCGTCGGAAATCTCTATTGCTTCTTGAGATATGCAAACCAGTACACTAAGCCCTTTAACGAGATCTCGGGCGTGGTGACGGAGCTGCAGAACGCGTTTGTCTGCGCGTCGAGAGTATTCGCGCTGATCGATGAAAAGCCTCAGGTGCCTGAGGATGCGGATGCCGTGGAACTTGGAACGGCAAAGGGCAACGTGGAGCTGAAGAACGTGTACTTCTCTTACGTGCCTGAGAAGAAGCTGATCGAGAACTTTAACCTCAGCGTAAAGCCTGGCCAGAGAGTGGCGATCGTGGGTCCTACGGGCTGTGGCAAGACCACCGTCATCAATTTGTTGATGCGTTTCTATGACGTGAATTCCGGAAGCATTTCCGTGGAGGGAGTCGACGTAAGGCACCTCACCAGGGGAAGCCTTAGAACCAACTATGGCATGGTACTTCAGGAGACCTGGCTTCGCGGCGGAACGATCTTGGACAACATCCGCATGGGAAAGCCCGAGGCGACGGAAGAGGAAGTGAAGGCGGCCGCAAAGGCAGCGCACGCACACAGCTTTATCAAGCGTCTCCCGAAGGGCTATCACACCGTGATCACGGAGGATGGCGGAAGCCTTTCCCAGGGCCAGAAGCAGCTTCTTTGCATCGCGCGCGTCATGCTGTGCCTGCCGCCCATGCTGATTTTGGATGAGGCGACGAGCTCCATCGATACCAGAACGGAGATCCGGATCCAGAAGGCCTTTGCAAAGATGATGGAGGGAAGAACGAGTTTTATCGTGGCCCACAGACTTTCCACCATCCGCGAGGCGGACGTGATCCTTGTCATGAAGGACGGTAATATCATCGAGCAGGGAAATCACGAGACGCTGCTGGCGCAAAACGGATTTTACACGAACCTGTACAACAGCCAGTTCGCAGGCTGACGGACGCCGCGCTTCCTGGAAACATAGGGGACGATTTCAGATCTCCCGCATATCATGGAATGAGAAACTTAAGTACCATGAATGCGGGAGGTTTTTTATGGCTTTGATCGTTTTGGATGCCGGGCACGGGGGAGAAAACCCGGGGGCCACGTACCAGGGAAGACAGGAGAAGGATGACGCGCTGCGGCTGGTG
>JAFZNO010000066.1 GCA_017552985.1 Lachnospiraceae bacterium | reverse complement strand
GGTTCAAACGCATGGGAAATTTCGTTTCCATCCTTCGATATCTCATGAATTTCCGTCCAGTTTTTCGCAGAATTATCATACCGATGGGTCATGCAACAAATGCAACCGTTCTCACGCAGCTGAATTCCCCTCCCCACGGATCGTTCTCCGTCCGTCGCCTTGCCCTGAGGAAGCGGGAGGTTAATGACGGCACGCAAGTCATCTAAGGCATTGTCCTCCCATGCCAGATTGGTCTCGTCAAGGAAGTCAAAATAGGTTTCTTCCGTCACGCTGCTTTCCGTTTTTGTTTGACCGTCAGCCAGCTTGTTCCCTGCATTACAGCCGCAAAGGAACAGGGTGACCACGAGCAGCAAACTGCCAACGCATCTCTTTTTGCCATGTCCTTTCATGCCGTCAACCCCCTAACACTTACCACTCATTACACTATGATTATTACACTATTGTCCGCAATTGGCACTGTGAACGTAATTTCGATAATTATTACAATTGAGCGGATGACTGTAATCCACGTGTCCACAAAGATGGCATTCCAAATAGATACAATCACATGTATAAGTTACGTAACAAGTGCCATAAACAGGCCCCTGCATTCCATTTTCAATTAAATATGGATGCGTATAGTGTCCATTATAGGTACCTGGAACCTCTATGCTATACTCATGATTACATGCGCGTTCTTCAGCAAGAACGGACATGGGCATAAGCATGTTACATGCGAAAACTACCATCACCGAACATAAAGCTACAATTACTTTTTTCATAAGCAATTCCTTACTTTCTATAAATTAGAATAATATGACTTGTAATTATTATCAACATCTGTTTCCGTAAAACATTGGACTCACCTCATTCCATTTTATCCCATCACTTCTCTTATACTCAAGTCCCTTCAGTATCCTTGCTTCATACAACACAAAACTATACGTTGAGCCTTCAAGATTATTCTAACCTCTGAAAGAAGATTTTTATGGAAGTAGCAAATTTACGCCGTTAATTGACAAAATTAAGTATTCGCGTCATTTATTTTGTGATTTGATCACCATATTCACCTTCTTTCTTCCTGCACTGTAAAAAGAACCGGCAGCGAATTCTAAAATCCGCTGTCGGTTCCGCATGTCCCGTCATTCATCTCATAGGAAAAAAGGCCTCATTCCCCTTCTAAAAATCCCCGGATCCCCTCCAATACCTCTTTTCTTGAAAAATATCCATTATGATCCACGCCTTCCAGGATCACCACGTCCTTCAATTCCGGGAACTTCTCCGCCAGATTCAGCGAATGCTTGTAGTTTATCACTTCATCCGCCTTGGACGTGAAGATGAGCGTCGGTTCTTGTACGTCCTTGGCATACGATATCGAATCAAACCGATATTTTGCAAGGCTTTCCATGGGACCGTAAAAACTGTTAACCGAGTCATTGTACAGGCTGAGCGCTTTATCATATGGCGCGACCAAGATCAATCCGCTGGCCGCATTCTTGCTGGCACAATACGTGGCAACTCCCGTTCCAATGCTGTAACCCATGATCACGATTCTTTCTTTCTCCACTTCCTGCATGTTTGCCGCATGCTCAAATACGTAATTTGAGGCAACAAACATGCTGTCATCAGAAGGTTTTCCTTTGCTCATGCCGTATCCTGGATAATCGACGATCATCAGATTATATCCTCCAAACACGTCCTTCATTTTCCCGGATTCGTAATAGTAATACATCGTGTTGGAAGAATTCTGGGCATTGCCGGTAAAGAAAATGACTAACGGCGCCGGTTCTTTTGCATTCTGGATATTCCAAAACCAGCCCGACAGGTTCACTTCCTCATTCTTGATCACAATCTCCTGAAACTCATCCAGCTTCTGAAGCTTTCGATAGGAAGTCAGGTCATTCCACGGATGAAAGAAGAAATACTCCTGAAGCTTATTCCATCCGATCAAAAGAAGAACCGCCACCAAAATAATTATGATTACAAGACGCATGATTTTCCTTTTTTTAAGTATCTTTTTCATGGTCAGTTTAGTCTTTGAAAATCATCGGCAGGAAGTCGTGGATGCATCTCCTCCACACGCTCCAGTCATGGCCGCCGGGGAAGGTCTTCCTGGTAATGTTCAGGGGCTTGTCCTTCAACATCTCGTCGTCATGCTCGAAGCTTGCAAAATAATTGTCTTCCGTTCCCATTGCGCGGTAGAATACCTTGTAGCTGGAGTTGAACTTTTCAGCATCCTCAAGGATCTCCAGGTGGGGTTCCTTGGAACCGTCCGGACGAGGGAAGCTCATGAAGCCGCTGAACACGCCAACATAGCTGAACAGATCGGGATTCGACATGGTTACCTGGCTCGTCTGATAGCTGCCCATGCTAAGACCTGCCATGGCGCGATGCCACTTGTCCGTATAAACGTTGTAGGTCTTTTCGATATAAGGGATCAAGTCCTTTACGATCACTTCCGTGAATGCGCCAAAGCGGAGTGCGGGATTGTTCGTGGACGTCATGCCATAACCCATGACAATGATCATTTCCGTCATCTTTCCCTCGTAGATCAGCTTGTCCGCAATGCGGCCTGCATGTCCCTGATAGATCCAGCCGGTCTCGTTCTCGCCGTAGCCGTGCTGTAAGTAGAGTACGGGATATTTCTTTGCGGGATCATAATTTGCAGGCGTGTAAACCAGGCAGATCTCCAGCTTTCCGCTCACGGATGACTCGAAATATCTTCTGGTCACGGCGCCGTGAGGAATGCCGGGAAGCTGATCCCAGTCCTCTTCGCCGGGAACCGGCACGTCCACAAAGTTCATGGGACGGCAGCATCCAAAACCGATGGGAAGATAGGGATTGAGCACTTCATTTCCGTCGATCTTCAGGAAGAAATACTTAAAACCTCTTCCAAGATCCACGGCACCTTCCCATTCCTCTTCCGTCACCTTCGTAAGCTGCGTGATGGTTCCAAACTGATCAATGGCAACCTCCTTCGCGTTCGGTGCCTTGATGCGGAACAATACCTTGCCGTCCGGCAGGATCTCATACCCTTGATTGCCATCGCGATTCGGCTCCCCAAAATACGGATCAAACGATAATGCAATATCCATTGGCCATTCCTTCTTCATTTCATAACCCTCCTTAATTTCATCGCTTTGCGACGCGTTATGTTTCGCATTCCGAAAAAAATAGTCGCAGATCTGCGAAATGCATCTGCGACTATTATAACATAAACCTCTGTATGAGTAAAACGATTTAAAAACCTTTATAATTCCGGTCTCCCCAGAAGCTCCTGATAGGATATTTCAATGTATATGTAGCCTGCCGCGAAGGGGCCCATCTCGTAAGGAGGATAGTAATAATAGATTCCGTCTTCATCAAATAATACGGTGGTACTATCCAGAGAAACGGAGTCATACGCCTGCTTGTACGCTTCTTCCGCAGTCGCCGCAAAATAAGGGCTTTCGTATCTGTCGGAATAAGACAGGAAATCCTCCTTCGTTTTCGTTGCCACGAGCTTCTTGAAATCCTTCTCCGATCCCTGATAAAAATCCTTCAGGAACTTCTCTTCCCCAGTAGTTAAGTCAAATAAATGCTCGTCCATGTGAGGCATGCCGTGTGCGCCGCCGCCATACCAATATCCGCTGTAATCCACCAGCAGATACTTGTCCTGAAGGATCGTAACGCTCGAAATCTCATCTTCGTCGGTCTCGCAATAATTCGTCGGGTATGCCTTGTGATATTCGCATTCCTCCGCATCGTAATCCCGTTCATTTCCTGCCTTCTGGTAATTCTCGATCGTCTCCTGAAGACTCTTCTTCAGCGTTTCATTGATCTTGTCTGCCGCGGGAGAATATTTCTTATCTAACGTAAAGGTCTCGCCGTAATACTTCACGACAGGAATTCCGCAGCCCTTGCAGCGTTCTGCGTAAGTGTCATAAGCGATGGTTCCATAGCGGAAAAGGCTCTTTTCCTGGATGGAGAGTCCAAGGTCAACCACGTCGGATCCGCTGGCGCTTAAATCCTTCTTTACCCACTTGACCTGATCTCCGATCAGCTGATAAAAATATGCGTCTCCGGCTACGATCGTAAAACCGCTGACTCCCGGGAATATCTCCGTAGCTCCGGGCGTAGTTTCCATCGCATACAGGAATTTGCTCTGGCCGGTTGCAAAATCATATTCATAAACGGAATTCTTACGGATGACGTAGGCATCCGTCGGATAAACGTAATAATACAGCTTTCCGTTTGCATAGGCGAGAATGTCTTTTCCCTCCGAAGAATCAACTGCTGAAATCTCAACAGACTCTCCCGTCTTGAAATTCACGCCTTTGATCCCATAGGTACCGTCGCCAAACTCCGTATAGACTGCGCCGTTTTCATCATAAAGCATGGAGTAAGAGTACTCTGCAGGCATGCCGGTAACCTTAGATACGCTTCCGTCCTTTGCGATCTTGTAATAGCCATCCTTGTAACCAAGGACAAAGCCCTTTTCATCCAAGGATCTGGTGATGCAGCCTTCCACGTCCTTGTTTCCAAAGTTTGGCGAATTCAGCAACAGGTTATACCCCTGCATGCTCTGGATCACGGCATCGTACGGGTTATCTACTTTTACAAACAAACCGTCCGCCGATCTTTCATAAACGGTTTCCTTGATCTGATCGTTTCCGCTCTCCTCCGTAACGTATAACTTTCCCTGATAATAATCTACGCTGCCAATCCACCAGTTTTCATCCAAGGTGCAGACATTCGTGCACCAATAATTATTCACGTCAGCGTCTATGGCGTAAACGCTGTAAACGTAATTGCTTCCGATATTCTCCGTGTCACGGAAAAAGAAGAGCCCGTCGCCCATGGCTTCCACGTAACCATTGAGCTTGGTTCCCCGCTCCTCCACGGCATCACATACGTCTTTCCACCGATATTCGGAAACCTTTTCACCCTTTTCATTTACGCCGTAATAAACGTCAGCGTAATATCCGGAAAACAAAACTCTTTCCTTTATGCTTTCCTTCTTCTCTCCGGAATCTGCCTTCCCTTCCCCGGAATCGCCCTTTTGGGACGCGTCTTTACTGGAATCATCCTTTGATCCGGCCTCGTCAGACTGCGTCTTGTCTGCGGAGCTCTCCGTCTTGGAGTCTGACGTGACTTCCGCCACGTTCGTGCATGCCGTGACGCCAAGGGACAGCGTCAATGCCATAAGTAAACCTACCACTTTCCTTTTCATTTTTTATTCCTTTCTAAACATAAGATTTGCCGGCAACTGATCGTCACCGGCAAATGATTTTTCAGCATTCATCCTATTAAACGCCAAAACGTTTGGTCGCGTCACGTAAAAAGTAAAGTTTCTTCCTACTAGTTGAATGTCAAACTAACTTCTGGTTTCAAAACAGCCCGACATTTTTGTCTGACTAACTTCTGGTTTTGTTATTTTTTGCCACTTTCGCTGTTGTTTTTTACATTTTCCATGCGTATAATTAAAGAAAATGCGAGGATT
>JAFZNO010000065.1 GCA_017552985.1 Lachnospiraceae bacterium | reverse complement strand
GCGGACGAACTCTGGAAAGATACGGATGGTTATGTGGTGCTGACAGCGTCAGGCTGTCGATGTTCTCCGCGTCCTCTTGGATTTGAGCCTGCGTGATCGCCAGCTTTGACATGTGCGGATGATAGAAAAGAGCGCCATCCACGTAGACGCGAAAAAGGCCCATGGGCAGCCCCCCTTGGTATAAAAAAGGAGCCGGTTTCCCGACTCCTTCTGATTGGTTTGTTGCAATTAGCTATTTGATTCCAAGAACGTTTTTCTTCGCCAGTGGGATCAACTCCCGATATGAGTAGCCTGCCAAATGGATAAAGGTCCTCTGCATACTGAAAAACTCAACCATTAGCAAGACAATACCGAGAAGCCAGGTTTTTGCGCCAAGCGGGGGCAGGACCTTGATCGAATAGATCGCAAAGGCGAACATCATCCATGCAGTAACCATACCTGGAGTGTAAGGCTTATTTGTCTTCATCAGCTTGATGCCGAAAGTATGAATGAATCCTTCGAAGAGAGACAAGCCAATGGGAGGCACTATCAGCAAGTAGACTCGATTAAAAATCCACGGAAGAAGTGTGAAGATGATGATCATGACGGCTGCTGGAACATGCATTTCGTACGGGTCGCCCTTTACTTCAGCGCCTACACGTCCAAAAAACAGATCGTAAAAGCCGCCAGGAAACCTTCCCTCTTCCCATTCATGCATCACATAGAGCAACATGAAGCCCGCTGCAAGCTTTCGAACAAGGGACATATCCTTCCAAAGGAGCATAGTGATTAGGCAAAACAGGAGCATGATCCCCGTGAAGATTTCAAGATTGTATCGGATGATTTTTTTCATAGTCGAGCCTCCCTTGACGATTTCTGCAAGTTTGGTATAATTATAACACCATTCTAATTAATGTTAAATGGTCAAAACAAAGAAATCATTCTAATTAAGGGGCAGAAAACATGGCGAGACCAAAACTTAAAGAAGGAGAACTGACCGCTTACGAACGCATTGCAGAAGCATACTGGGCTGAGCTATCTGAAAAAGAGTATTCAAAGATTACCATTTCTTCTCTTGCCAAACGTGCCGGAGTAAACCACAATCTGCTGTATTATTATTTCCAAAATATCGATGAGATGGCTGTCCGCTTTTTCGAGGAAAACACTCATGGAGAAGTCTCCGCGCAGTTTTTTGTACAGGCACTGTTGCAGGGAAAAGACCTGTCCCCTGTCCTGAAAGAGAATAACACTGTTAGGATGCAAAGGGTACGCTTATACGCGAGAGGAGACTCTGCATTCCTGACAGGAATTTTCCGTAATGCCGTCATTAAGACGTGGTTGGAAGGAAGCGGGAAAAACTGGGAGGATCTTTCGTTTGAAGATCGTTTTGACCTTCACTTCGTAATCGGAGGTTTGACCTCGATTCTCGGAACGCCGGAGTTGTCCGACTCACCGCCAAAACTGCTAAGCTTTACACAACGAGAAATTGGCGCGGCGGCGAGGGAAACACTAAATCGGATACGCAGGAAAGACGGAGAGGGAATTCTATAGTCGCCCTTCCCGATAAGCAAACGTCGTCGTCCCTTCTCCCGTAACGGATACAATGTTATCCCCATGCCGCAGTTCCAGCTCCGGGATCTCCCACGTGCCTGCACTGACGGTCTTCATGAATGATTCACTATCAACAGACCAACGCAGCGTGGTCTCAGCCGAGGTTGTGATCACCGGAACAACGGGCATGAAGTCGTTTGAAAGGGCCACCGTGCCTCCACCCGTAACGGAAACCACAGTCTCTTCCGCATGGTAGAGAAAAGCGTCCCCATCCGCACAGGATAGCACAAGCTGCCCCTTGCCCGTCTTCGGGTCATAGACCGGAGCGGCTTCCAGCGTCCCCACAGCATACAGCGTTGGATCTTCCGTAAGGATCACCTGACAGAGCTTTCCG
>JAFZNO010000064.1 GCA_017552985.1 Lachnospiraceae bacterium | reverse complement strand
TACTTGCCGGCGCGGACCGCGTGGAGGGAACCCTGTTTGGAAACGGCGAGAGAACCGGTAACGTGGACGTGGTGACCCTTGCCATGAACATGATGACCCACGGCGTGGACAGTAAGCTTGACTTCTCCCACATTATGGACGTGCGCGCGAAGTATGAGAAATTCACCAACATGAAGGTGCATGAGAGAACGCCTTATGCCGGAGATCTTGTGTTTACGGCCTTCTCCGGATCCCACCAGGATGCCATCTCCAAGGGCATGCAGTGGAGAGCGGACGGCAAGAGCGGCAAGCGCTGGGACGTTCCTTACCTTCCCATCGATCCCACCGACCTTGGCCGCGAGTACGAGTCCGACGTCATCCGCATCAATTCCGTATCCGGTAAGGGCGGCGTGGCATTTGTGTTAAAGCAGCAGTTTGGCTTCTCCCTGCCTCTGGCGATGCGCGAGGAGGTTGGTTACCTCATCAAGGGCGTTTCCGACAGAAGACATCAGGAGCTTCCTCCGAAGGAGATTTACCGCATCTTCGAGGAGACCTATATCCAGTCCAGAAACGTATTTAACATTCCGGAGTGCCATTTCAAGCAGGAAAACGGCATTCAGGCTGACGTGACCATTGAGCAGGCAAGCGGCAAGCGCGTGATCAAGACTGGCGGTAACGGCCGTCTCGATGCCGTGAGCAACGCGATCAAGACCTATTTTGGCATTACCTACGAGCTTTCCGTTTATGAGGAGCACGCGATCTCCAAGGGATCTTCCTCCAAGGCCGCCGCTTACGTTGGCATTCTTTCCGAGGGCAAGTTCTACTGGGGCGTCGGCGTTGACGAGGACATCATCAAGGCTTCCATCGCCGCACTGGTTTCCGCAACCAACAAGCTGACGGCAGAGCAGCATATCACCCAGGGACGCGACGAGAGAACCGTGGAGATCATCAGCTACGTACAGAAGCATTATGCGGACGTAACGTTAGAGAGCCTTTCCGAGTACTGCCATCTCTCCGGCCCCTATCTCTCCAAATTCATCAAGGAGAAGACGGGCATGACCTTCCAGGACGTGGTCCGCGAGCAGCGCATGAAGAAGGCCCGCGTACTGTTAAAAGAGTCCGACCAGACCGTGGAGAGCGTGTCCGAGGCCGTTGGATACGAGAACGTGGAGCACTTTAACCGTCTGTTCAAAAAGGCATACGGCGTGACCCCGCTCCAGTTCAAAAAGCAGAGATAACACAGGATTTTCAGCAAAAAAGCCCTTTTCAGCGTGAAATTTACGTGAAAGGGCTTTATTTTTTTGATGGAATGGGATAGAATGTTTTTATTCTGGGATTTACCATCTAAGGAAGGAGACATTTTTATCATGTCTAAGGAAGAAAAGAAGAACGCTGCCGCCACGCAGGAAAAGGCGGAGAAGGTCATGACCAAATATGATCTGAAAATGCAAAAAAGAGCGGAAGAGAAAAGAAAGGAAAAGCGGGCGAAAGACATTTCGACGGTTGTTAGCATTGTTATTTTGTTGGCATTGGCTGCGTTTGTGCTTTCCTTCCCCATCCGCACGTATATTTCCCTTCACAAAACCTATATTACGATCGGAAATGAAAACGTTACCAAGGCGGAATATGATTTTGTATATAATACCGTGGTAAATAATTACCTTAGCAACTATTCAAGTTACATAAGCTGGCTTGGCCTTGATACCAGCAAGGATTTTGCAGAGCAGCAATATTATGCTGATCCCAGCAAATCCTGGAAGGATTATTTTGATGAGTCGACGGTTGATTCCCTGCGCACGAACAAGGCGCTGAAGGCAGATGCCCAGGCAAAGGGATTTACGAAGGACCTGACGGAAGAATACAAGAACATTGTGGAGCAAAACAAGAGACTTGCCAAAGAAGCTGGCGTTTCTTACAAAAAGTTCCTGCAGGAGTGCTACGGTCCTTATGCAACGGAAAGCAGGATCAAGCCTTTACTGGAGGAGAATCTGTTAGTTAACGCATACTACAAAAAGCTCTCCGAAGACATGACTCCCAGCGCGGAGGAAATTCAGGCAAAATATGATGCGGAATCAAAGGATTATGATTACGTGGATTACCGCATTAAGCAGTTTGACGCAGTGCTTCCCACGGCACCTACGGATCTTGCAGATCCTGCTTCCGAGGCAGAGACGCCTGACGGCAACGAAGAGGAGACGGCTTACGTTCCTTCCGAGGCTGAGGTGGAAAAGGCCATGGCGGACGCAAAAGAATTGGCTGAGGCAGCAAAGAGCACCATCGCATCCGAAGGAGAGGAAGTGACGGGCATCAGCTATGCATCCACGAATGACGTCATTCGCGACTGGTTATTTGAAGACGGAAGAAAGAGCGGAGACGTAACCGTTTTGGAAGATAAGAATGCAAACAGAGTGTATTGCGTACAGTTTACGAAGAGATACCTTGATGAGACGCCCTCGGCAGACATACGAATTTTAGTGGCAGACAATGAGGAACAGGCCCGCGAGATGTACAATGATTGGCAGAATGGCGGCGCTTCGGAAGAGTATTTCAAAGAGCTTTGCAATGGAAAATACGAAGACGCTGCCGTTGCTGAAGACGGTCTGGTGGAAGCGATCTCAAAGAATGAAGAACTTACGGATAACATGCATGAGTGGCTTTTTGCGGAAGGCCGTAAGGCTGGAGATTGTGAAGTAGTTACGGAAGAAAACGGAGTAGGCTACGTAATCTATTATGTCGGAGAGAATCATCCCGATTGGTATTGCACGATCGAAAGCAATCTTCGTTCGACCGCGGTTAATGACTATGTAACGGCGCTGAAGGAAACCTGCCAGGTATCGGATCCTGACAAGAACCTCAATTATTTGGTGCTTGAGGCAGAGAAGAAGTCTTCAGCTGCAAGCGCAGAAGAGGGTTCAGAGGCAGAAAGCACTGCGGAAGAAAGCAGTGCGGAGGGTTCTGCCGAATAAGGCAGCGCAGCTGATCAGGTAAAGAAATCAAGTAAGACAAAAAGGCAAGGATGCAGAATTCCAGACGTGTTTCTGGCGAGGCTGCGTCCTTCTTTGATAAAGGGAAAATGCATGAATCATTATGAAGAAAAGGTGTTGGTGTTGGACATAGACGGCACCCTGACAAATTCGGAAAAACAGATCACGCCCGCGACGAAGGCGGGAATCCAAGAGATCCTAAAGAGGGGACATAAGGTAATCCTGGCTTCCGGGCGGCCCACGCCAGGAATGCGGCGCTATGAGCAGGAGCTTGAGTTGGAGAAATACGGCGGATACCTTCTGTCCTTTAACGGCGGACGGATCGTGGAATGCCGGAGCGGCGAGATCGTATATCAAAGGCTACTTTCGCTCAGCGTGCTGCCGAGCCTGTATCACTTTGCGAAGGAGCATGGCTGTGGGCTGATCACGTATTTGGGCGACCAAGTGATCTCAGCGTTTGAGCCTGACGAGTACGTAAGGTTGGAGGCCAGGATCAACGGGCTTCCGATCCGCGAGGTGGAGAATTTCCTTGAATTTGTGGATTTTGACATTAATAAATGTCTTCTGACGGCGCCGCCGGACGTGGCTCCGGAATATGAACGGCAGCTTCGGGAAAGCTATCAGGGAATCGCCAGCGTATATCGCTCAGAGGCTTTTTTCATCGAGATCATGCCGGAGAACGTGGATAAGGCGACGTCGCTGGATCACATGCTGGAAAGCCTGGGCATGACGAGGGAAAATGCGATCTGCTGCGGGGACGGGTTTAATGACGTCTCGATGATCAAATATGCCGGAGTTGGCGTGGCGATGGGAAATGCGAAACCGGAAGTGAAGGAGGCTGCGGATTACGTCACGGGAACCAACGACGAAGACGGACTTGTGGAAGTCATTGAAAAATTTATCCCCAGCGTAATCATCGACATTCCCGAAGGCGCAAAGCAGGTGCTGGAAACCTTGCGTGAGGCAGGATACGAGGCTTACGTGGTGGGCGGATGCGTCCGGGATTCAATTCTGGGACGGGAGCCACAGGACTGGGACGTCACGACTTCGGCGAGGCCTGAGGAAGTGAAGGCGCTGTTCCGGAGGACCATCGACACGGGGATCCAACACGGAACGGTGACGGTCATGATCGACAGGGAGGGCTATGAGGTCACGACGTACCGGATTGACGGAAAGTATGAGGACAGCCGGCATCCCAGTGAGGTGATCTTTACCCCCAGCCTGGAAGAAGATCTGAAACGCCGTGACTTTACCATCAATGCCATGGCGTACAATCCAAAGGAAGGTCTCGTGGATCTCTTCGGTGGTCTGAAGGACATGGAACGGGGAATCATCCGTTGCGTGGGCGATCCGATGGCGAGATTTGGCGAGGATGCGCTGCGGATCATGCGTGCGGTCCGGTTTTCCGCGCAGCTGGGCTACGACATTGAGGAAAATACAAAGCGGGCCATCAGCGCGCTGGCACCCAAGCTTCGGAACGTCAGTGCGGAGAGGATACAGACGGAACTGGTAAAGCTCTTGAAGTCCGGGCATCCGGAATACCTTCGGATCGCTTATGAGACGGGGATCACGAAGATCGTACTTCCGGAGTTTGACGTTTGCATGGAAACGCCTCAAAAGCATCTGCATCACTGTTATAACGTGGGCGATCATACGCTTGTTTCAATGACACGAGTGTCAGATGATAAAATCTTGCGTCTGACCATGCTTTTTCACGACATTGGAAAGCCAAAGTGCTTAACCCTTGACGAGGACGGAACGACGCATTTTTACGGTCATCCCGGGGTGGGCGAAAAGATGGCGGAAGAGATCCTGCGGCGGCTGAAGTTTGACAATGACACGATCCGCATGGTCTGCAAGCTAGTCAAATATCATGATTACGGGAATGAGGAGGAGCCTGGATTCCGGAGCGTACGGCGGGCGATCAACCGCATCGGCGAGGAGGCATTCCCGCGGATTTTCGAGGTTTGGCGCGGTGACGTGCTTGCCCAGAGCGATTACATGCGAGAAGAAAAGCTTGCGAGGATCCATCTTTGGCAGGAGATTTACGATAAGGTCATGGAAGAGCGCCAATGCGTGTCCTTAAAGGATCTTGCCATTGGCGGCAAGGATCTGATCGCCATGGGTTTAAAGCCCGGACCAGAGATGGGAGCCTGCCTGCAGGCCCTTTTGGAGGAGGTTCTGGAAGAGCCTTCGCGAAATGAAAGGGAGTGGCTTGCGGCAAGAGCGAAAGAGTGGATGAGCAAGTCCTAACGAAGCATTCAAAGACATTTTTGGAATATTAACAAGTTGGGCATAAAACCGGCCTGCGATTCATAAGTTTAGACGTGACGACGGCAAAAGCGATCGTCACAGTATGGAATCGGAGGGCGGGACATGAATGACAGAGCTGTCAGTTTGCTGGAGCAGTATGAAATTGAGGTGACGGGAACCCGGAAGGGTCGGGGTGCCATCCTTTGCGATACGGACAAGGGTACGCTGATCTTTAAGGAATATATGGGAAGTCCGCAGCACCTGCGGGTGCAGCAAAGACTCCTTCGCACGGTTGAGAAACGCGGGCTTGTGGAGACGGAGCAGCTCCTTCCCACGAAGGAGGGCGAGCTCTTTGTCAGGGATCATGACGGCGTTAAATATCTTTTGAAGACATACCGCGAGGGCAGGGAGTGTAACGTGAGGGAGACGGAGGAGTGCCTTGCGGCGGTGCGCGTGCTTGCCAAGCTCCATCTGTCCACCCAGGACGGCCTTTTGCCTGAGCCGGAGTTGCCCAGACAGGTAGAGCAATCGCCTGAGCCGGAGTTGCCTGGCCAAGGCGAGCAATCGCCTGAGCCGGAGTTGCCTGGCCAAGGCGAGCAATCGCCGGAGCCAACGCCCGAAATTCCCTTCAACGTGGCGGCGGAATATGAAAAGCGGAACCGTGAGCTCCGCCGGATCCGGAAATTCCTTTTGGGCCGGAGCCAGAAGACCTGGTTTGAGATTTCGCTCCTTGGCTGCTTTGACAGATTTATGGAAATGGCGCGGGAAGCCTCGGATGGCTGGCAGTCTTATGCGGCCACGGCGAGGAAGCATCCGCGGGAGGCTTACTGTCACGGGGATTATCAGTATCACAACGTGCTTACGTATCAAAGGAATTGGTATCTGATCAATTTTGAACGGTGCATTTTGGATGACCCCGTGCGGGATCTGCATCTTTTGATGCGAAAACTATTGGAGAAGAGCGGATGGTCCGTTTCCCTTGGGGAAAGACTCTTAAGCGAGTATGAAAGAATCCGGCCGCTCTCTGCCATCAGCAGGATCGACCTGTATTACCGGCTTGCATATCCGGAGAAGTTCTGGAAGATCGCAAATTTTTACTATAATTCAGGAAAGGCGTGGATTCCCTGGAAGAATTTGGAGAAACTTGAGAAACTGACGGCGCAGGAGAAAGAGAAAAAGGAATTTTTGGACACGGTTTTCCGGATTTAGGGAAAACCACAAAAAACCTTGACAAAGCCAATAAAAACGGCTATATTCTTGTTTAGGCTCGCGTTCCGGAGGAATGGCGGGCATGACATTTTATACCAACAGGAAGGAGTTCTAAACAATGAACAAGGCAGAATTGATCGCAGCAATCGCTGAGAACGCAGAAATTTCCAAGAAGGATGCAGAGAAGGCTCTGAAGGCTTTCACTGACGTCGTAACCAATGAGTTAAAGAAGGGTGAGAAGGTTCAGCTGGTTGGCTTCGGCACTTTCGAAGTATCCGCAAGGGCAGCCAGAGAGGGCAGAAACCCTGCTACCAATAAGACCATCAAGATTCCTGCTTCCAAGGCACCTAAGTTCAAGGCTGGCAAGGCTTTGAAGGATGAGATCAACGCATAAGGGTTGAAAAAATGAGACTGGACAAATATTTAAAAGTATCCCGATTGATTAAGCGCCGCACGGTGGCCAACGAGGCCTGTGACGGCGGAAGGGTCATGATCAATGACAAGCCTGCAAAGGCTTCCACAAACGTTAAGGTAGGCGACGTGATCACCATTGGCTTCGGCAACAAGGAGGTCAAGGTGGAGGTGCTTGACGTGCAAGAGACCGTCCGCAAGGAAGAGGCCTCGGAAATGTTTAAATATCTGTGAACAGGCAAGGCCGTACGAATTTCGTGCGGTCTTTTTATTTTTGCATATATCCTCTGGGTGAACATATACTGTGTTGACGGGCCGGCAGCGTAGAATACGCCGGCTGAAGGAGGATGGCCTATGGAAGAATTGAACGTTCCCGTGAAGACCCATAAAATGACGATGTCCGGACGAAAAACCTGCACCTTAAGCGGCGTGAAGGACGTTCTGTCCTTTGACCTGCATGAGGTTTTGCTGGAGACGGAGCAGGGGATGCTTTTGATCAAGGGGGAAGACCTGCACGTAAGCCGGCTGACGCTGGAAAAGGGCGAGGTCGACGTGGACGGGAGGCTGGACAGCTTTGCCTATTCCGACGCGCCGCAGAGCGGGCAGCAGAAGGCGGCATCCCTGCTCACGCGCCTGTTCCGGTAGGAGGCTTTTGTGACGCAGGAAAATGAGTTCCTCCTCCATGCCATGGAGATGGGCATATTTCTGGCCTTCGTCTATGACGTGCTGAGGGTGCTGCGGCGCGTCATTCCGAGGGGCGCGGTACTTACGTCCTTGGAAGATCTCGCATTTTGGTGCTTCCTTACGGGGGAGGCGCTGCGGCTTTTACACTATGAAAATCACGGGATCCTCCGGTGGTACGCGATCCTTGCCACCGGAGCCGGCATCTGGGCCTATGAAAGGCTTGCAAGCCCGCTTTTCCTAAAATATGCGACGCTTGTCATGAAAAAGCTGTTGACGGGACTTTTTCAAGTGGCTAAAATAATAGGCAAAGGAGTGAAGTGCCATGGCAGGAAGATATTCAGGCGAAAGGCAAAGGCCCGGACGCCAGAGGAGAAAAAAAGCTGCATACCGGAAGCGTCAGCAGAACCGCGTCAGCATGTTTTTGGTAACGCTGGCGGTGCTGGTCATCGTGGCGGTGATCGCGGTGAGTGCCGTGGGCCTTCAGAAAAAGATTGATGCCTACGATCAAAAGATCGCTGAGCTTGAGGCGGAGATCCAAAGGGAAGAGGAGCGGGCAAAGAAACTGGAGGAATTCCGGAAATATACCCAGACGAAGGGCTACGTTGAGAAGGTGGCCCAGGAGCAGCTGGGGCTTGTATATGACGGTGAGATCTTGTTTAAGCAGGAGCCTTAAGGCTTCTGCTTTTTTTGTCGCAAATTATTAAGGCAAACGCAACCGGATTTGACAAAAAGACAAGCCCTCACTTTCTATAATTGCAACCAAAGGACCGGAAAAGGGGGCGATTGGGATGCAGTTAGTGGAAGAGAGGATGAAACAGGGGAGAACGTGGTTTCAGGAGACGTCCGTTTGCGGCGAGAAGCTTTGCGGGTATGCGGAAAGCTTCCGGGAGCTTGCCAGGAGTTTTGAGCGAAAGGAGCCGCCAAAGGGGCTGGACCGGCGGGCGTTCTTTGAGGAGGAAAGGCTACGGGAGAATTGCGGCGTGATCGCGGGACATCTGATGGAGCTTGCGGACATCATGGATCAGACGGCCGGGGAGATGGCAGGGCTGGAACCCTTGGAGGAAAAGGTTTGGCGGCGACTTTTGCGGGAGCTTCGCGCTAAGCGTCTGATCCTGGAAGGAGCGTGCCGCATGCCCCTCCGGGAGATCACGCTTTGCCTTCGTACGGACCGGGAGGAGGCCGTGTCCGCAAGGGAGGCACAGGAGGTATTGTCGGCAGTTCTTGGGAAGAAATATTGTCTCTCACTCACGGCCAGGGAATACGTGGGGCGCGAGGCGAAATCCTTTTTGTTTGTGGAGGAACCGGTTTACGTCGCTTTTACGGGCTTTGCAAGGGTGATCAAGGGGCGCGAGGAGATCTCAGGAGATAATTATTCCATCCTGCAATCGGAGCGGGGATCGGTAACGCTCCTTCTGTCGGACGGCACGGGCTCCGGGGAGAAGGCTTCCATGGGGAGCGGGTGGGTTTTGGACCTCATGGAAAAGCTTTTGGAGACGGGATATAAGCCTGAGACTGCGCTCAAGATGGTGAACGCCACGGCAGTGACCAATGGCGAGGAGGTCGGGCACCCCACGCTGGACGTCTGTCAAATGGATCTGTCAACGGGAGAATGCCAGTTTTGTAAGGCCGGAGGCGCCGTCTCCTTCCGAAAGCACGGAGAGAAGGTGGATGCCATTTCCGGCGGGCAGCTTCCGCTGGGTATTTTTCAGGATTTGGAACCTCAGAGAGATCACGTCCGCCTGCGGGAGGGAGACAGCGTCATCCTCCTTACTGACGGCGTGCTGGAGGCCTTTCGCGAAAAAGGATATGAGACGGCCGTGCTGGAGTGTCTTGCGGGAATGGAGGAGTTAAGCCCTAGGGAAATGGCGGAGAAACTCATGAAGCTTGCCATTTTTGCCAGCGAGGGGAACATACGGGACGACATGACGATCCTGGTGGCAACGCTATGGAAGAATCCTTAAGAATCCCCGAAAACGTTGACTTTTTTGCGGGATTGAGCTACATTTAAATATCATGAAAAGAACAGGGCAGATCACGAAAAAGGTTTGGGAATATTGTGAAGCTCACGGGACGTTGGAACCTGGCGACAGGATACTGACAGGAGTGTCGGGTGGGGCAGACTCCGTCTGCCTCTTGTTTTTATTGCGTGAAATGAGGGAGCGTCTGAATCTTGAACTTCGCGTATTGCACGTGCATCACGGCATCCGCGCGGAGGCGGACGGAGACGCGGCTTACGTAAAGTCGCTGTGTGAAAAGCTTGAGATCCCCTTCGTGCAGAGAAACTTCGACGTGCCTGCCCTTGCGGAAAAAGAGGGGCTCTCGGAGGAGGAGGCCGGCCGCAAGGCGCGGTATGAAGCCTTCGAGGAATATGCCAAGGAATGGCTTTCGGAAGCAGACGGAGCGTTGACAGGCGCAGGATGCTTTGGGGAAGCACGGAACAATCGCTCACGTGTCAAGATCGCCCTTGCGCATCATGCCGGTGACCGGGCGGAGACCCTGCTTTTCCACCTGTTCCGGGGCAGCGGGCTAAAGGGCCTTGCCAGCATTCCCCCCGTGCGGAAGACGGCGGCAGCAGGCGTGACCGTGATCCGGCCGCTTCTTTGCCTTGAGCGGGCGGAGATTGAGGAATACTTGGAAGAAAACGGCATCACGTATTGTCAGGATGCAACGAATTTTGAGGATGCCTATGCGAGAAACCGCATCCGGCATCACGTGCTTCCCTATGCGGAGAAGGAGATCTGCAGCGGCGCCGTGCAGCACCTAAACCAGGCGGCGGAGCTCTTGGCCGAGGCGGAAGACTATCTGAAGGGACAGACGGACGCCGCGAGGGCAACTTGCGTGGAGACAAAGCAGGATGCAGTGCCTGCGCGGGAGGAGCAACCAGACGGCGAAACACAATCCAGAGCTTATTTTGTGAGGGTTCCGGAATTTGCCAGTCTTCCCCCCATTCTTCAAAAGCGCTTGATCTTAGAGCTTTTGCTGGAGCTCAGCCCGGGCGGAAAGGACGTGGGGGCAACGCACGTGGAGATGGTGCGGGATTTGTTTTCCGGGGAGAGCGGCCGGGAGGCGGACTTACCCTTCGGGATCCTTGCCAGAAGAGAATATGACAAGGTGATCATTGAGCGGAATACAGGTGAAAATGGCGACGGCGTTGAGGCGGATTTCGCGGAATTAGAGGAAATCATCGACATGACAATGCTGTCACAAAACAAAATCATCGAAGTTCCGTGGGGGCAGGACGTTTTCACGTTCCAGTGCCTCCCATATGAAAAAAAAGAGATTATTCCAGAAAAAACCTATACGAAATGGTTCGATTATGATAAAATAAAAAATACGCTTTCCATCAGAACGCGCAGACCGGGAGATTTTCTGATGATCCGCGGCGGGGAAGGAAAGCCAGTCCGGAAGACGTTAAAGACTTATTTTATTATGGAAAAGTTCCCGAGGAAGGACAGGGAAGCATTGCCGCTTCTTGCTGAGGGGAGCCACGTGCTTTGGATCACGGGGCACCGGATCAGTGAAGCTTACAAGGTGGAAGAGGGGACAAAAACCATATTGCAAGTGGAACGGAAAACAAAATGGAGGATAACGTGATGGCGGAACATGTGAGAGTACTGAAATCGGAAGAAGAAGTTGACCGTCGGATTAAAGAGATGGGCGAACAGATCAGCCGCGATTATGCAGGAAAGCAGATTCACTTGATCTGCGTTCTGAAGGGCGGAAGCTTTTTCATGTGTGAACTGGCGAAGAGAATAACGACGGACGTCTCATTAGATTTCATGAGCGTTTCCAGCTATGGGAGCGACACGAAATCCAGCGGCGTTGTTAAGATCGTAAAGGATCTTGACGAGTCCATTCAGGGCAAGGACGTTCTCGTCGTGGAGGACATCATTGACAGCGGAAGAACCTTAAGCTACCTCATGGAGATGCTTCGCGACAGAAAGCCTGCGAGCCTTAAGCTCTGCACGCTTCTTGACAAGCCGGACCGCAGGGTGGTGGACGTTGACGTGGATTATACCGGATTCCAGATTCCGGATGAATTTGTGGTGGGATACGGTCTCGATTATGATCAGAGATACCGCAATCTCCCCTACATAGGCGTAATCAGTTTTGACTAATGGGAGGACTAGGCAGTGCCACAGAGAAAAAGCAGTGGAATAGGAACGTATTTTATATTCTTGCTGATCCTGTTTTTGATCTTGCTGGGAATCAATAAGATCACGGACAGGGCGCAGGAATACTCCAGGGAAAAGTTCATTGCGGACTTGGAGGGAAACAAAGTGACTAAGGTCGTGCTCACGCCGAACAGTGAGACGCCGACGGGATCCATTCTCGTCTCCCTAAAGGACGGGAGCATACGCAGGGTCTACGTCACAAACATACAGGAAGCCGAAGCGCTCGTCCGGAGCTACGGCATCGCGCCGGACATAGCGGACGTAAAGCGTGAGAGCTGGGTGGTGACAAGACTTTTGCCGCTGCTCATCGCCATCGTGGTTGGCATCTTCCTCTTCATGATCTTCTTCGGGCAGAGCAACGAGCAGGCCAATGCCAGCAACAACAAGATGTTGGCCTTCGGCAAGAGCCGCGCGAGAATGATCAAGGACACGAAGAAGACAACCTTTGAGAACGTGGCGGGATTAAGGGAAGAAAAGGAAGAGCTCGAGCAGATCGTAGACTTCCTTAAGAATCCTGAGAAATACACCAAGCTTGGCGCGAGAATCCCCAAGGGCGTGTTGCTCGAGGGCCCTCCCGGAACTGGTAAGACGTTACTTGCAAAGGCCGTTGCCGGTGAGGCAGGCGTTCCCTTCTTCAGCATTTCCGGTTCTGATTTCGTGGAAATGTTTGTCGGCGTGGGTGCCGCGAGAGTGAGGGACATGTTCGCGGAAGCAAAGAGAAATTCTCCCTGCATCGTGTTCATCGATGAGATCGATGCCGTGGCAAGGCGAAGAGGTACCGGTCTTGGCGGCGGACATGACGAGAGAGAGCAGACGCTGAACCAGCTCCTTGTTGAGATGGACGGTTTCGGCGAGAATGAAGGAATCATCATCATGGCAGCGACGAACCGCGTGGACATTCTTGATCCCGCAATCCTTCGTCCCGGCCGTTTCGACCGCAAGGTCACCGTGTCCGTTCCCGACGTGGGCGGCCGCGAGGAAATTTTGAAGGTACATTCCAAGAATAAGAGCTTGGGCGATGACGTTAACCTGAAGCACGTGGCGCAGACCACCGCCGGATTTTCCGGTGCTGACCTTGAGAATCTGATGAACGAGGCAGCCATCGGCGCCGCAAAGGAAGACAAGGCATTTATCTCCCAGAGCGACATTAACAAAGCATTTATCAAGATCGGCATTGGCACGGAGAAGCACAGCCGCATCGTGTCTGACAAGGAAAAGAAGATCACGGCCTATCACGAGGCCGGTCATGCGATCCTCTTCCACCTTCTGCCGGACGTTGGCCCCGTGTACACCGTCTCCATCGTGCCCACCGGCCAAGGCGCAGCAGGCTACACCATGCCCCTGCCGGAGAAGGATGAAATGTTCCTGACAAAGGGCCGCATGCTCCAGGAGATCATGGTTTCCCTGGGAGGCCGCATTGCGGAGGAGTTGATCTTTGGCGACATTACGACCGGCGCGTCCAGCGACATCAAGAAAGCCACGAAGATCGCCCGCAGAATGGTTACGAGATACGGCATGTCCGAAAACATTGGCGTGATCAGCTACGATACCGATGACGAGGAAGTCTTCATCGGACGCGACCTGGCACACACGAAGTCCTTCAGTGAGGCCGTGACCGCCCAGATCGACGTTGAAGTGAAGCAGATCGTAGATGACTGCTACGCAAAGGCAAAAGAGATGATCCAGGGCCAGATGGAAGTGCTGCACGGATGTGCAAAACTCCTTCTTGAAAAAGAGCGAATCACCCGCGAAGAGTTCGAATCGCTGTTTCAGAAATCGGCTGCATCTGCCTCCGTACTGGGTTCCGGATTGGGTTTGTAATAATTTTGTAACAATTTAACCAAAAGACCTTTGGTAGAATTGCACAAAATTCGATACTCGCTTTTATGAACTTTGTGAATTTTGAGACTATGCAAAAGTATTGGGGGATGATATTATAATACACGTAACCCCCCAATACATTATAGTTTTTGCTATACCCCATAAGAAAGAAATACCTTCTCTGAAACAGGCTACCCCCAAGTAGCCTGTTTCACTTTTAAAACCTTTTTATCCCCTTTTATTTTCTGACATATAATGATAAAATAATGGATGATAAAATAGTATCGCCTAACCGGCGAAACAAGAAGGAAGCGCTAAGCATGGATTTCGGTCTGCAATACATTGGCTCCATGAGGCCAGTTTTTAATTTAAGGGCATTGTTTTCAGATACGACGGAGCATTACGTGACACCGGCAGAGCCGGCAGGATATGACCTGATCACCATCAGGTTCCGCACGGCCAAAAATAACGTGGATGCCGTCTACCTTGTGACGAAGGGAAAAAAGATCCCGATGAACAAGGTGGAGACCAACGATGACTTTGATTATTACGCCTGTGAATATCAGCTGGAGAACGAGAAATTCTGTTATCACTTCGAGATCCGGACGGGTACCTTGGTTGCCTATTATGACGTGAGGGGCCTGTCGCACGAGCCCAACGAGTATTATGACATTCCTGTCATTCCTGGATTTAAGACGCCGGACTGGGCGAAGGGCGCCGTAATGTACCAGATCTACGTGGACCGTTTCTGTAACGGCGATCCCTCCAATGACGTTCTGACAAATGAGTATTGCTACATCAATGAGCCCGTGCAAAAGATGGAGGACTGGTACCAATATCCCTCCGCCATGGACGTGCGCGAGTTCTACGGCGGCGATCTGCAGGGCGTCATCGACAAGATGGACTATCTGCAGGGTCTTGGCGTCGAAGTGATCTATTTCAATCCGCTGTTTGTTTCCCCGTCCAATCATAAATATGACATTCAAGACTATGATTATATTGATCCGCACTTTGGCAAGATCGTCTCGGACGAGGGCGAGCTTCTGCCCCCCGGACAGAAGGAGAACCGCCAAGCGAGCCGTTATATCGACCGCGTGACCAACAAGGCGAATCTTGAGGCCAGCAACCAACTCTTTGCAAAGGTGGTCGAAGAAGCGCACAAGCGCGGCATGAAGGTCATTCTCGACGGCGTTTTCAATCACTGCGGCTCCTTTAACAAGTGGCTTGACCGCGAGCGCATCTATGAAAATGCCAAGGGATATGAATCGGGCGCTTTCGTGGACAGCGAGAGTCCTTACCGCAACTACTTTGACTTCAAGAGCGAGACGGCATGGCCGTACAACGAGACCTACGACGGCTGGTGGGGTCATGACACCCTTCCGAAGCTGAATTACGAGGGCTCGAGAAAGCTGGAAGAATATATCTTAAACGTGGGACGCAAGTGGGTTTCGCCCCCGTACAACGCGGATGGTTGGAGACTGGACGTGGCGGCAGATCTGGGCCACAGTCCGCAGTATAACCATCATTTCTGGCAGGAATTCCGGAAGGCCGTGAAGGAAGTGAAGCCAGACGCCCTGATCCTTGCGGAGCACTATGGCTGCACCCGCGACTGGCTGCAGGGAAATGAATGGGACACCGTCATGAACTACGATGCCTTCATGGAGCCCGTGACCTGGTTCCTCACCGGCATGGAAAAGCACAGCGATGACTTCCGCGAGGATCTTCTGGGCAATGCGGAGGCCTTTTGGGGTGCCATGCGCCATCACGGCGCAAACTTCGCCATGCCCAGCTGGCAGGTGGCCATGAATGAGCTTTCCAACCATGATCACTCGAGATTCCTGACCCGCACCAACCACAAGGTTGGCCGCACGGGAACGCTTGGTCCCCAGGCCGCGGAACAAGGCGTGAGCAAGGCCGTGTTCATGGAGGGCGTCGTGATCCAGATGACCTGGATGGGCGCGCCGACCATCTATTACGGCGACGAGGCCGGACTTTGCGGCTTTACTGATCCCGATAACCGCCGCACCTACCCCTGGGGCAGGGAGGATGTCCAGCTCATCAATTTCCACAAGGACGTAATCCACCTTCGCATCGTGCACGACGAGCTGCGCCGCGGCTCCCTCTGCCACGTGGACGCGGGATATCAATACCTGGCATACGGCCGGTTCCACAAGGACGGCCAGTGCCTGATCCTCATCAACAATGGTGACGCACCCCAGGAAAAAGAGGTTGACGTCTGGGTGCTCGGCACGCCCAAGACCGGCCGCATGCGCACCCTCATCCAGACCAGCGAGGAAGGCTACACCCTCGGCGGTCCCGAGTATGAGCTGCACGCGGGCCGCATCCATATCGTCCTTCCGAAGACTTCCGCAACGATCCTAAAGTATGACCGCCACGCACCCGTTGCCGCGGAGGAAGCTCCAGTCGCCGCACCGGCCGAGCCGGAGGTTTTGACGCCGGAGGAGGAAATGCGCCGGAAACGGAGATTTATTTATTAAATTACACCTTGCAATTTGCACGGACTTATGATAGAATTTCTACTTGTCAGACATGGTGCGCATTACATTTTGATCAGTCCCGAGGATGCCATGTTTGCACTTGGATGGGTTCCCGAGTGGCCAAAGGGGACAGACTGTAAATCTGCTGCAAATTGCTTCGGTGGTTCGAATCCACCCCCATCCATTCGCGCGATCCATTGCCGACGGACTTCGGAGCATCCCTCCGGCCCGCCGCGCATGATAAGGATTCCGTGCGATGCGTTTGCTGGCATGGCGGAATAGGCAGACGCAAGGGACTTAAAATCCCTCGGTGGCAACACCGTGCCGGTTCAAGTCCGGCTGCCAGCACTATGGTATTTTTGTGAAGAGCCTTGAATGATAAGCGTTCAAGGCTCTTTCATTTTTGGAAAATCTTAAAATTTACTGCTGAGTAAGGTGGAAAAACGCTGAGTGGATTTGGGAAGGCTTGTGGAATAAGGGTTATTTCGACTCCAACGCCTGCCTTCCGATTTCCACGATATCTCGGCTGCCAAAGGTGTAGCAAGTGAGGTTTGTCTGCACCGTGTGCCCCAAAAGCTTCGCGCGGTTGGTAGGAGATACGCCCCTCTCATCCAAAAGCTGATTGACACCGCGCCGAAAGACATAACTGGTTTTGCCTTGAATTCCAACTCTCTGAAAAACGCTGTGAACATACTCGGCATAGGCTTCCGGAAGGATAAAGGAGCCATCAATGTGCGCGAAGACATATTCCGTATTGACTCCCTTGCTTTCCTGCATAACCTTTACTTCCTCAAGTATGCCCATCATCTTCTGGGTGAGGGGGAAGTATCGGCCGCCTCTGGAAATCCCCTTTTCATTCTTAGTTACAGGAACATACTCATAGCGTTTCTTCGCGGAACCATTTTCTTTAATCTGGGCGTGGATGTGCAGGGATGGACTTCCCTGATTTCCGCTTGGCGTTTTAATGTCCTTCCATCGAATGGCACACAATTCACCGGGCCTGCAGCCGATCTCGGCGTGAAGCCGAATCATGGCATCAAAATAGTAATAGCCCTTATTGCGATTTAGATTCTTTCGCCTTGCGGTTTCGGCAAACACGGCGTTCCATTCTTCCTCCGATAGCAGCACATCCTCGGTTTCCCTTGCGGAAAGACTCTGATCGCACATTTCCAACAGCCGAATGTTTCGAATGTTCTTGGCAGGATTGTAGGCAACCCAGCCCTCATAAACCGCGGTGTCAAAAATGCGGTTCAGCAGGCTCTTAAAATTCAAAAAAGCCTTTTTCTTCAGATCATTTTCCACAACGAGCTTTTGTGCATAGCGTTCAATGTCCGCTGCGGTGATCTTTCTAATATCTCGCTCGGCAAACTCCTTTGAAATGAAACGATCATATTCGGATTCTATGTTCCGAAGCGTTTTCGTCTTGGAAGGATTCATAGACCGATACTCTGCCAAATACATTTTCCAAGCCTTTTCCACGCTGAAATCCTCCGGCTGAAATTCCTTTGAATAATGTTGATAGAGTTTTTCGATCAATTCTTCAAGTGTCTTAGCCGTGATCGTTTTTTCGCCTTTTAGCCTTGTGTAGTAGTATTCTTTTCCAGCGCGGGTTATGGTAATAATGGATCTTATGTCACCATTTCCCTTTACATGGTACTTTTTTACAAATGATATTTTTTTCTGATATTCTTGTTGTTTTCCTCTTTTCATTAGATTTTCTACGGCACTAGCTAGATGCATTATATCGTCTTCCGTACAGTTACTCAAGCAGTTTGCTAAGAATTCCAAGCCTTTATCCTCCATGTTTTCGGTTAAGTCGCGTTTCATTTTCAAGTTTCTCCTTCCTGAGAGGTTTTCTCAAGACAATATAGATGCTACTTTATGGGGGGATCTTGGACTTTTTGAAGATGTGCTACTTTTGAGTGGGAGAATGGCTTTACAAAGTTTTCATCATAACTAGCCTTTGCCAATTACGATTTTTATATAAGCTTCGACGGAATTGCGCGTAACCTGATACAAATTTGGATTTACATGAAATAAGTACGAACATTATATTTCGATAGAATACTCGGAACTTTGAATGAAATTAAAGATAGATAAAATGTAGGTTTTTCTTTTTAATTCTGTTCTGTAATGATATAATTATTTTAATGTGATTATAATGTCCTTTCCAAGATTATTATGGACTTCAATGATATGTTCGGAAATATCAACTGGAATGATGCTGACAATGTACAGCGTCAGATTCTGGCAATTCCTGAGATGGTTTCAAAGGATAAAAAGTATCAGAATGCCATGAAAAACTCTGACCAGCAGGAGGCGCGTACCGAAAGTGAGCGTGCGCTTCAGCAGGTTATCTTCTCAATCATGGCTGACAATATGGAATTGTTCAAACAGTTCCAGGACAATCCGTCCTTCAAAAAATGGTTGTCTGATTTGGTATTTAATCTGACATATAATCCGGAAGGGAAAGAATATATGATGCCAAGAGCAGAGCAAAATGTAGTTACCTATGATTTTGAAGAGGGCAATAGTCAGATGATGGTAGCGGAAGAGACTAAATATGGAAAGAATGAAGAAGGCATTAAAAACTAAAAAAATAATATTGATACTGAGTTAAATGGTGATTCCTGTCACCTTTAGGGATTGTCACGGGAGTTAATAAATTTAGAAGTGGCAGGCAACTTGATTAAAGAGGATTCTGGTAGAGAGAAGAAAGTGTGACAGCTATGATTGAGAAATACTATAAGTAACTATGATTATATGGATGAGATGTATGACATAATCATCTATATGCACTCGTTGATTGGAAAAAAGGAGAGACATTTTGTCAAAAATAACAGAAATAGAACACGCAATAATTCATATGGGGGATGGAGAATTTCAAAAGTTTTGTGATACATTTCTATTTCAGAAAGCACGATATGGCCTTATACATGGATTGGGAATGAAAGCTGGCACAACAAAAACTACAAAAGGTAATCCTGACACTTATTTTAGAAGAAATGACGGAAAATACATATTTGTTGTATATACCACCCAGCAGGCAAGTATTTATTCGAAAATTCAAGAAGATATTGAAAAATGCTTTGATTCAAGTAAAACGGGAGTGCAGTGTGCAGATATTGCAGAGATAGTTTGTTGTCATACATCATCAAATCTATCGGCAGGTGATGATAAGAAGCTGCATGAATTATGTAATCAGAAGGATATTAAACTGACTATATACGGTGTGGATGAAATTGCTCAGCAGATATATAGGGATTATCCTTCCCTAGCGCGGGATTTTTTTGGAATATCGATTGACACGAATCAAATAGTTGATGTTGCAGATTTTGTACACCTGTATGATTCTAGTAAAACGGCAGCTCCTTTGGATACTGTTTTCCAAGATAGAGAAGAGTTAGAAATTCTTAAACAAAGAATAAGAGAAAACGAAGTAGTGATCGTTCATGGCCCAGCCGGCGTAGGGAAAACAAGAATCGTAATTGAGGCAATTAAAAATGTGGCATCTGCCGATGGGTACCGGCTGCTGTGCATTAAGAATAATAATTTGCCCATTTTTGACGATTTGATTTCGTATACCAATAGACCGGGAGCTGATAGATATTTATTTTTTATTGATGACGCAAACGAATTTACTGAGTTAAATCTCATTTTAGACTATCTTAAGAAAGATACATCAAAGTTCAAAATAGTATTGACGGTACGTGACTATGCTAAAGAAAGAGTTAAGAGAGCGGTATTGAAAAATGTACAACCCTCTCTTTTGGAAATCAAACCTGTTTCGGATGAAGCAATTAGGAAATTCTTGGATGCAAATCTCGATATTAGAAATGAACAGTTTGTTGATGCTATTGTTCAGATTGCAGAAGGAAATCTGAGAATTGCATATATGGCAGGTCAGATTGCAATAGAATCAAATTCATTGGATGCTGTCCATGATGCTACTCAGGTCTATGAGCAGTATTATGCTTCTGTAGTTGATCAGGGCGTTGGCAATGATACTGAGCTTTGTCTTACGGCTGGAGTGTTGTCTTTAGTTAAGGCGGTAATGCTTGATAAGCTTGAATTTCTTAATGATATACTAAAGATTGCTGATATAAACACTGAACGATTTAGATTAAATATAGACCGACTCTTTCGCATGGAAGTCGTAGAAATACATATGGATCAGGTGGCTGCTATTTCGGATCAATGCCTCTCAAATTATATGCTATATTATGTTTTTTTCTTGAGGAAAATGATCCCTTTCTCGGTGGTATTAACTAATGGGTTTCTATACTTCCGAAATGGAGTTATTCAGTCTGTAAACACTTTATTGAATATTTTCTCGAAAAGGGAAGTCCGAGATTATATGAAGGAAGAGGTTATAAAGACATGGAACAATTTTCATGATAATAATATGGCATATTATGAGGAATTTGCCAGGGTATTTCACATGTTCTGGCCAGAGGAAGCCTTTGTTATTGCAGGGGGTAAGATTGATAAAATTGAACAGCAAGCATTGAATAGTAAGCGAATAGACTTCAAGAAAAATGCTATTAGAAATGAGGATGAAGTTCTTGGATTTTTGACTGGATACCATACGACAATTCATTTTAATACGGCGATGGATTTGTTTATGGAGTATACAAAAAAAACAGAGGAGAATGCTGTTACAGGATTAAATTGGTTAAAGAATAATTATGGTTTTGATATAAGAGAATATCGTGCTGATTACTATGATGAAATCATAATTACAAAGAAAATGCTAGAAGGACTTCGAGAAAGTGAGGTTATTCAGCAAATTGCGTTTGAATATGTTAAAGAAGCCCTTGCTTTTGAGTTTCATTCTTCTGAATTGGGACATGACAATTCGATTAGAATGTATACAATGCAGATTGTTAATAGTGACGGGGTAAAAGAGTACAGAAAAAACTGCTGGAAGATAATCGGAGAATTGATACAATTAGATGTTCTAAACGAAGAAGTATATTCATTGATCGATAGTTATTCAAAATTGGTACGGGTAGCTAATGATAAAAGTATTCTGATGGATGACAAACCGTTCGTAGAAGAAATTGTAATGCTATTGACGAAAAAACCGATTCTTAGTGCCATAGTAACTAGAGATATTCGAAACGCATTTCAAAAAAGAGAGATAGATTTTTCTGCTTCATCAAAGTATTTTGAATTACCGGAATGGAAATTGTACGAAAGACTAGATGATAAGTGGATATATTCTGAATTATCATATGAGGAATATCAAGAAAAACGCGATTCCAATATCAATGAGTATGCGGAAAGTCTATCCAAAGAAGACATTGGCAACTTCCTCGTAACGAGTAAATCATTATTCAGTTCACTTGGAGAAAAAACAAAATATTCCATTACTGAGGGGATAAATCGAATAATTTATTCTCTATGTCAGGATTGTAATAAAGCTACGGTTGTGTACAAATATGTGTTGAGAGAAGAATGGGAAGGATGCAATATTGAAGCTCCTTTACAAGCCATGTTCCGATGTATGACAATAAATCAGTTATGGATAGATGTTTCGTCCATCACTGATCCAATACGAAGAAACAAATGGCAGTTTGATTATTTTACATTGATTCCTGAGGAATATGTGACAGATAGCGTTTACCAACAGTTGCTATGTTTTCTAAAAGACGATTCAGACAAGGACATATGTCGATCAGGATATAGAAATATGCGCTTCCTTGATAAATACCTAAAGGTGGATGGGGATGCTTATATAAGTGCTTCAAGTATTATTTTGGATAAGCGAAATTACAATGGATTCATGACTGAGATGTATTTGACATGTCTTTTTAATGAGCATGTATACTCACCAAAAGAGATTACCAAACTATATGCACATAATATGAGTCTATTGAAAGATCTATTCTTTTATATGATTGATACGGTTGGTATGACAGATGTTAAAGGTAGTTTCTTGATTGAATTATTAGAAACTGACGAAAGCTGGATAGATGAGTATGCAGAAATAGTTTGTAAATCAATAAAGAAAAGCAGAGAGAATAATCAAAGATATTATCAATTGATATGGAAAAGCGATCATTACATGACTTTTTTTGACAAGATTTACATTCGAATGTGTGAAGAGTGTAATGATTACTATTATGAATGGAGAATGGAGGATGTTTTTGGAGAAATACTATCTCATAGGCAAGGGGATGATGAGCTAATCAAAAGACAAGAAATGTGGGTTATGCATACAATAGAAATGTATAAAGATACTCCCCAAATAATTCTTTTGTTCAAAGCATTAGCGGGCAGAGAGGTATCCCTAAAAAAACACGCTTTTCAAAAATTCCTGTCGTTAAACGACGATTACGAATTGTTTGAAAAACTACCACTTGATACCAATCATTGGGGTGGTATGGTGGAGACAATCATCCCTGATTTACAAAGGAGAATCTGTTTTCTTGAATCATTAATGGAAGATGTTCAGGGAACGAAATTCTTACAGCATGCAAAAAGGATTCGTAGTAGAATTGATATGTGGAAATCACAGATTAAGGCAGAGGAGAAGGAAGAGATTTATAGGAAATTGTACTGGTAAGGTGATTGCACGAGTAGATTAAGTATGTGGATGTGAGACTTAACGATATGGTGGATGCAGATAAACTTACTGCAAAAATGACAGGAACCAAGCTGTCATCTTCTATGACAACATAGAAAATATTGTTTATTCGTTGCTAGGCATAGAACAAAACCAGAAGGAGAGGTAAAACGCTGTGAATAAAAAGATTGAAAAGACGGACATTCTTTCCAAAATTTTGGCAGACCGCAGCTTTACGGTGGATGTGTTCCAGCGTGAATACCGCTGGGGTAAAAAACAAGTCGAGCAGATGATAGATGACCTTCAGAACTGCTTTGATAACTATTATGACCCAGACAAGCATGATACACCGGAAGAAGTCGCAGAGTATGGCTTTTACTTCTTGGGACATATTCTTTGTGTTACGGGACCGTCCTACAGAATAGTGGATGGACAGCAGCGTCTCACTACGCTTACCCTTCTTCTGATTTATCTGAATAATCTGCAGAAGTCACAGGCTAAGCCGGGACAAGAGATCATTCAATTTGACAATATGATCTACCATGATCATTTTGGAAAGAAGCTTTTTAACCTTAATGTTGAAGAACGCGAGGCCTGCTTCCAGGCTTTATACAAAAATGATCTGCTCTATAAGCCTCAAAACGAGAGCGAGGAGACGATGCTCCGACGCTATCTGGATATCGATGAACTGTTTCCTGATGAACTGAAGGGAGAAGCCCTACCGTATTTTATCTATTGGCTTATTGGTAAGGTCCTGCTTTTGGAAATAGATACTGATAACGATGAAGATGCTTATACAATTTTCGTTACCATGAATGATCGCGGACTCAGCCTTAACAGTTCTGAGATGATGAAAGGTTTTATCACGCAGAAAGTGGCTGATGGTGATAAGGTCACGGTGAATCATAAATGGCAGGATAATATCAGCAGAATAAAGAGTGCATCTAATTTGGATACTAGCGGTATGGTAAACACTGAGGATGTGGAGTTTATATCCGTTTGGCTCCGTGCCAAATATGCAGAGACGCTTCGTGAAGGAAAACGCGGCGCTAGTGATGAGGATTTTGAGCTTCTTGGCGAGAAGTTTCATACATGGGTCCGAGATAACGCTGCTTCAAAAATGAAACTCCAGAAGTCTTATGACTACAAGGAGTTTGTCATGACGGAAATGACAAGGGCAACGGATCTTTATCTTTGCATTAAAGGATATGGAGAGAAATTGAACCCCGTATATGAGGAAGTTTTCTATAACGCAAATCGTGATCTGAATTACCAGATCATGTTGATTATTGCGGCTGTTGCCAATGATGACTCGGATGATGTTGTAAAGCGTAAAATCCAGATGGTATCCAAGTTTATCGACATCTTTGCATCTATCCGTATTTTCAATTTCAAAAAGGTAAACTGGAACACAAATAAGTATCTGCTGTTCCGAGTGATGAAGGAAATCCGTAATAAGGACTGCCAGACAATTGGAAAGGTTCTTGTAAGGGTACTGCGTCGCATGGATGTCAGCATTGATGGCCTTACAAGGTTCCGCCTAAATCAGTTCTCGGGTAGATACATGCTTCATCTGCTTGCTCGATTTACATCATTTGTGAATGTTCGCATGGGCAATCCATCACAGTTCGATACTTATGTGGATCGGCAGATGAAGGGCAATACCTACGATATTGAACATATCCTCCCCGACGACTTTGACAGTTATAGCGATGAGTTTGCAGATGCTGATGACTTTCAGGAAAGCCGTCAGATGCTCGGTAACCTTATCATTCTGACTAGGGATAAAAACCGTAGTTATCAGGATATGAACTATTCGCAGAAGGTGGTAAAGTATGTCGGAGATAATATTCTGGCGCAGGCATTGAATACCGTTGCTTATGAGAACAATCCGCAGTTCAAACCATTGGCAAAGGAATACGGTTTTTCACCGATTCCGAAATTTACAAAAGCCAGCATCGCAGAAAGGACAAAAATCTATCTGCAAATGGCCAGTGATATTTGGAACCCTGATGCAATCAAGGAACTTGCCGGCGGATGGGATGATGAGGTGGAAAAAGAATTCTTTAAGAATGATAAAGCCTCTGAATTTACGGTTGAATATTACGAAAGAAGCTGGCCAGATGCTATAAAATACGGATTCCTTTCATCCAATGTTGGCGGTACGGGAAAGTACCTGCAGAATATCCAGAAAGGCGATATTGTTTATTGCCATATTGCTGGATGTGGTTTTGTGGGCATTGGAGAGTGCAAGGCGGCAGCAGTGCCGATGAAGGCATTTACTGTAAATGTGAACGGTGAAGATAAATCTATTATGACCGTTCCGTGGATTCAGCCAACTGCAAAGTCAAGCCTTGACACTGATAAGGAAATATTTATCCGAGTTGAATGGAAGAATTATGTAGATGATGAAAAGGATGGCTATTGGGAGAAAGGACTGACCACGGTTCCTATGGTTGCCTATAAGCTTACTGACCAGAGTACCCATAAGAAGGTAAGAGAACATTTTGGGTATATGGACTGAAACAAACAGGAGGCACTTATGAACTCGATTAAGATGCAAAATAAGATGCAAAAATCGGCATCAATGACTTAGATAAAACACATTTTTATGTCAGCTTATTCGATGGATACAAACGACACATTAAACAACATGTTGGAGAGTACTATGCCCAAAGGATCTGAGTTTACGGAAGATGAGCACTATGTTCCTCGAATGTATTTAAGAGAGTTTTCTTATATAAGAACAAAGGGAAAAAAGGAAAACGCTTTTATATGGCAGTTCAATTTGGAAACGATGAAGCAGTCCGATACTTCAGTAAATGTGAAAAGTATTTGCTTTAAGAAAAATCTTTATGAGTTAAGAGATAAGACGGGAGAATTCATTGCGAGGAATATAATCGAGAAAACATTTTCTAGAATTGAAAATGAAGCATCGACAGTAATAAGATCTATAAAGGAGAAATCCCAAAATGAAAAGTGCTTGAATTGTCCAACGATTCTATCGGATGAAGATAAGTCTATCTTGATTATATTTATGACCGCATTACAATTTCGCGACCCGAATACAATTCAAATGGGAATAGAATCCCTACAGCAAACTAATCCTGACATGACCTTAAATGATATGAGGAACTTTACGCTACTAAATTTATTGCCAATAAGTGATATTCCGGAATGGAATGAAAATACTATTATTCGTTCTGCTACAGACAGACTTTGCGGCATGTTCTTTCAAATAGGAATTGCTCCGAATGATGTAATAATATCTTCTGATAGACCGGTTATTATGTGGCCACCAAAGGAAAATGAACAGTTTAACAGGCCTAGGGCGATCGTTTTTCCGTTAACATCCAGGCTCGTATTGTATTTATTTCCGATGGAGGATCGTAAATATATAGGGAATGACTGGTTTACATATTTAAGTGACGATCAAGTAAAGGAAATTCAAATGTATGTGGCTGCAGGTGCTCGGGATTGGATCTATTCAAAAGAGCCATTGAGTAAAGAGCAGATAGAATTAATAAAAAAAGCAAGGCAAAAAAGTTGTTGAATATAACATTGGATTGACATAAGAATTATAAAGGAGCATGCATAATGGTTACAGCAGAAAGTATTCATGACCTTTTGAAATATGGAGAGCACCTTACTCTCGAGTGTAAAAAAGCGGAAAGCACCCTTCCAAACTCGATGTGGGAAACATATTCTGCGTTTGCAAATACTGTTGGCGGAACCATTCTTTTTGGGGTTGAGGAGCATTTGAAGGAAAAAGATCCGGAAAAGAGATTTACAATTACGAACATCGAAAAATCAGATAATCGAATTAAGGAATTTTGGGATATAGTGAACAATGCTAATAAAGTAAGCATAAACATTTTGCAGGATGCGGATGTTGGCACTTGTGACATTAATGGGAAAACGATTATCTGGATTAACATTCCTCAAGCTGATTATACACAAAGGCCGGTATACATTAATGGAAATCCCATGAACGGAACCTTTAAAAGAAATTATGAGGGCGATTATCATTGTAAAGAATCCGAGATTAAAGCGATGTTCCGTGATTCAAAAGACGAAGGCAATGACGGTGGGCTATTGGAAGGCTATACCATGGATGACATTGATGCCGAAACGCTAAAAGGGTATAGAATTCGATTTTCTACCAAGAATCCTGATCATGTATGGAACAAGGATGATGACAAAACATTTTTGAAGAATCTGGGTGGGTATATTGTGGATAGAAGGACTAAGGCGGAAGGTTTAACGCCGGCTGGACTTCTAATGTTTGGAAAGGGGATTGCAATCAGGGAGTATTTTGATAATATCCGTATGGATTATTTTGATAAAACGAACTTAGAAGATGACATGCGGTGGAGTGATCGCCTTACATATGATGGAACTTGGGAGAATAATCTGTGTAATTTTCTTTGGATGGTGATTCCAAAACTGACGAAAGATATTAAACGGCCATTCAAATTAGAGGGTATGACTAGAATAGACGATACCCCTGTGCATAAAGCCGTGCGCGAAGGCATGGTAAATATGTTGATTCATTCAGATTACATGATTTCAGGCGTGTTGAAAGTTGAGAAGGAAGAAAAAGGTTTTCTTTTTTCCAATCCAGGGAGTTTGAAGCTTCCCTTGCGTCGAATTTACGAAGGGGGAAATTCAAAAGCTCGTAATCCAAGAATTCAAACCATGTTGCGCATGATAGGATATGGAGACAATGCTGGATCCGGATTTCCGACCATCCTAGATGCTTGGCGAGGTGAAAAATGGCGAGATCCTGATTTATATGAGGACTCAGAACTTCAACAAGTGGATTTGAAACTGTACACATTGGCTTTAATGCCTGAAGAATGCACCGCTTTTTTATCCAGATTGTTAGGGGTGAGAGCATATCAAAAACTATCATCTGAAGAACAGCTTGTTTTGGGGACGGCATATCTTGAAAACTCTGTTACCAATCAGAGATTACAACAGATTCTTGACATGCATCCTACCGATATTGGAAGACTTCTTAGTGAACTTGTCGAAAAAGGGATATTATTGTCAGAATGGAAAGGGCGCTGGACCACTTATGTTATCAATAAGAATTATAAGCCATCGCCTGAACAACTTGATCTTTCAGATATGGAAATCAATGAACCGAAGTTTCATAATGAGACGGACAGATTGATATATAATTATATTAAAGAGAATGGATTTATTACTGCAAAACAGGTTATTACTATTACTGCTATAAAAACGCAGCAAGGAGCATCTGTAGCGTTGAATCGCTTAATGACACGAGGATTGATTGAAAAAAGCGGAACGGGTCACTTATCACATTATGTTCTTGTTGAGGCAAAATAGCTGGAATCGCAAAAAAGGAATTAACTTATACAATTAGAGTTGTATAAACAGTTGTATGAGAGTTGTATGAACAGTTGTAGAAGCATAGAACAACATATCTATTGATATAGGTTGAAAGACAAGTATTATGGAGATTCCCGGTATTATGGTCGTTCGACATTATAAGGAGATAGAATAAGAACTCTCCTTTGATGCCCATTGAAAAAAGATGACATCGCATTGGCAAAAGGTAGACCAATAGGTGAACTTTGAAAAATCGGTGCTTCAAACCTCCTTATTCTATTGGTTTCTTTGTTTTATCCCAGCCTTCAAGTCCGGCTGCCAGCAGTTACGAATTTATTGTGAAGAGCCTTGAAACGAATGCGTTTCAGGGCTTTTTCTATTGGCATTGACGGGAATAATCTGCCATGTGGGAGTGTTGCCAGAAACTTTGATTTTGTGATAAAATTATTCAAGAGAGGCAGAAAAAGTCGATTTATGTCGATGGCATTGCCGCAATTTTGCAGGTGGTCAAGGATTATAGGTTGTAATGAACATGAACGATTATATTTTGGGATGTACGGATTAGGGGAATGATATGACTGATTTTACAACGATTACTGCATGCGGTGAATGTTGCGTAGGTTGCACAAAAAAGATTGAGGGTTCATGCCCTGGTTGCATTGAGGCAGATGGACGGGTTCCGGAATGGGCTGAATCAGGCAGGTGCAAAGTACATGCATGTGCAAGGGAACATGGCGTACAATTCTGTGGGCTTTGCAGGGAGTTTCCATGCGAGAAGCTTCCGGCAATGATTTCATGGAATGCTAACGTCATAGATCACTTGACGGCATTAAGGGATGAATACATGCAGAGATAATTGTGCAAGTCCGCTTGCATAAATCGGGACTTTTCGTTACAAACATTGGATTGCTGCTCGCAGCTTTGGATGTAGATTATTTATGTATATAAAGACATTTTGCGGTAAAAAACATGAGGAGGGACAATTTATGGATAATGGTTTTGAGTTATTAGCAGAAAAAGAAACCATGTGGGCTGAGATGCTTGGACAAGTTTTAAGAGACAATGGCATTCAGTATGTGACAATTCCAGTGAATGGCGCGGGGCTAAGCTTAAAAACAGGGCTTCAGGATAGATTGAAAATTTATGTACCTGCGGATAAAAAGCTTCAAGCAACCAGTTTGTTAAATGAGTTGTTCCCTAATGATTAGGAATTTCCCGTATCTTGAAAAAAGCAAGGTACGGGAAAAAAAGAATTTTAAACATGACATACAGATGACATGTTAAGTTTGGTATGATACGTGAAGAAGGTGATCAAGTGAAGATTGACAGGCTGATTGGAATATTATCGATACTGTTGCAAAAAGAAATGACGACTGCACCGGAGCTTGCGGAGCATTTTGAAGTGTCCAGAAGAACGATCAACAGGGACGTGGAGGCACTCTGCAAAGCCGGAATACCGATCTGCACGACGCAGGGGGCGGGGGGCGGCATCAGCATAATGAGTGGATACCGCATGGACAGGACGCTTCTGACTTCCCGGGACATGCAAATGATCCTGGCGGGGCTTAGAAGTCTTGACAGCGTAAGCGGGAGCGGATATTACGGACAGCTGATGGAGAAGATACAGGCGGGTTCCTCCGAACTGATCAGTGGCAAGGATTCCATCCTGATCGACCTTTCGTCGTGGTACAAGGCATCGCTGGCCCCGAAGATCGCAACCATTCAGGATGCGATTGAGAACAGGCATTTTCTTAAGTTTCACTATTATGCACCTTCTGGGGAGGGAGAACGCACTATAGAGCCATTTTATGTAGTGTTCAAGTGGTCAAGTTGGTACGTGTACGGCTGGTGTCTTAACCGGAAGGATTTCCGGCTGTTTAAGCTAAACCGCATGGATCGGGTAAGCGAGACGGACCAGAAGTTCACCTGCAGAAGCGTTCCGCTGCCGGATCTTTCGGCAGAGAAGGTCTTTCCCGGAGGGATCAGCGTAAAGGTTCTTTTTGCGCCGGACGTAAAATGGAGGCTGGTGGAGGAATTTGGTCCTAGTTGTTTTACGGAAGCAGATGACGGCAGGCTTCTTTTTGCGACGGACTACACAAACGAGGATAATCTGATTACCTGGCTTTTGACCTTCGGGGATAAGGCAGAAGTGCTCGAACCGAAAGAGGCAAGAAGGAAAATCGCGCAGATGATGCAAAAAGTGGCAAAAATTTACGAGGAGGACATAGGGTTATGAGATTGGACGGTTTTGGATTATTGGTTGAGGACATGACGAAGATGATCCGCTTTTACAGGGACGTGCTTGGATTTGAGATCCAGGAGGCAGAGGATGCTTCCAACGTATATCTTGTGAAAGACGGAACATTGTTTTTGCTATATGGCAGGAAAGATTTTGAGAAGATGACAAGCCACCGATATGAGTACGTTAAGGGGCTGAATGGGCATTCGGAAATCGCCCTTTACGTTGACACGTTTGATGAGGTTGATGTTGCTTTCAAGAATGCGGTAGAGAATGGTGCAACGTCAGTCTTGGAGCCTGAGCTTGAACCATGGGGACAGAGAACCTGTTATATTGCTGATCCGGAAGGGAATCTGATTGAGATAGGTTCCTGGAATAAACCTTTTGAAGAAAAGGATGCGGGGAGGTAAGCTTTGATGACTTTTGATTTCAAAAAGGAGTATAAGGAGTTTTATTTGCCGAAGAATAAGCCCGGTATCGTAACTGTGCCGAGCATGAATTATATTGCCGTGCGCGGCTGCGGTGATCCGAATCAGGAAGATGGTGAATATAAGCAGGCTATAGGATTGCTGTACGGAATTGCCTTCACAATCAAAATGAGCAAGAAGGGTGACCATCAGATCGACGGATACTTTGATTATGTGGTACCGCCCTTGGAAGGATTCTGGTGGCAAGACGGAATAAAAGGCATTGACTATGCCCGCAAGTCCGATTTCCACTGGATTTCCGTCATCCGACTGCCGGATTTTGTCACGAAGGCTGATTTTGACTGGGCACTCAAAGAGGCTGCAGCAAAGAAAAAACAGGATTTTTCGAAGGCAGAATTCTTCACGTACGACGAGGGGCTTTGCGTGCAGTGCATGCACGTGGGTTCCTATGATGACGAGCCTGCCACCGTGGAGGCGATGCATCGCTTTATGGAGGAGCAGGGGTATGTGTTGGACGTAACGGACGAAAGACTCCATCACGAGATATACTTAAGTGACGCACGGAAGGTAGCGCCTGAAAAGCTACGGACCGTGATCCGTCACCCGATCCGAAAGGCATAGTAGGGACGGGGTTAGAGGATCAAAATAGTAGATCACGGGGATATAGGATCAAAAAAGCAGCGCATCCAAGATCGGAACGCTGCTTTTTCCTTTAAAGTTTCCTATAGAGCATGTTGTTGCGGGTTAAGATTTTTTCGGATATCATGTCGCGACGGATGGTACAGAAGTCGTCGTTAAAGTCAGCGATGATGAGATTGACCTCCCGCTCGGTGTAATCGCGGCCTTTTTCAAAAGCCTTCGCGATCTCTTCGAGGACGATAAGCTCTTTCTTTCGCTGAGATGGGATGCTCTTTAACTTTCCGTATTCAAAGAAAGCATCTATCACTTTCTTGCGGTAAGCTTCGTCGCGCTCGTCCTGGAGTGATTTCTCCTCAGACTTTTCCTTTAGGATGTCGAGGATTGAAACATTGAACACGTCGCCGTTAATGGCGTACATGGTGTAATACTGGTCCCTGCGCGACTTGACCGCGCCCGCGTCCACCAGCTTCTTTAGGTGGAAGGAGATGGTCGCCGGGGTCAGGTTGAGGCGCTCCGACAGGCGTTCCACGTACATGTCCTCTTCCATAAGGGATTTTAGGATCTGTATGCGGGATTTGTCCGCAAGGCATTTGAATAGGC
>JAFZNO010000063.1 GCA_017552985.1 Lachnospiraceae bacterium | reverse complement strand
GGTTCAAACGCATGGGAAATTTCGTTTCCATCCTTCGATATCTCATGAATTTCCGTCCAGTTTTTCGCAGAATTATCATACCGATGGGTCATGCAACAAATGCAACCGTTCTCACGCAGCTGAATTCCCCTCCCCACGGATTGTTCTCCGTCCGTCGCCTTGCCCTGAGGAAGCGGGAGGTTAATGACGGCACGCAAGTCATCCAAGGCATTGTCTTCCCATGCCAGATTGGTCTCGTCAAGGAAGTCAAAATAGGTTTCTTCCGTCACGCTGCTTTCCGTTTTTGTTTGACCGTCAGCCGGCTTGTTTCCTGCATTACAGCCGCAAAGGAACAGGGTGACCACGAGCAGCAAACTGCCAACGCATCTCTTTTTGCCATGTCCTTTCATGCCGTCAACCCCCAAAAGTATAACACTAACTAATCGTCACCAGCTTAATTATTTTCCTTCAGATACAGTTTCACGCGATTCGTCAAATGCTCTGTCAATGCTTTTCGCGTAATGCTTCCTTCCAGATATCCGCCAACTTCCTCCATCCAGATTTTACTTAGTTCTTTGGGCGCATATCGTTTTGGGACGGCATTCTCCAACAACTTGCTCAGGGTATGGGAATCCGTTGCAACGTCAACCTTATCGCCTAGAGGAATCTGGGGAAAGCCATTTATGAAGGGCATGGAATCCCCATTCATTTCCTTTATCTCCTCTTCCAGGACGTCCTTGCGGGCACTCATGTTAAAATTCAGAGCTTTTTCCGTGATCACGGCATTCCTCTGCGTATCATACGAAAGCAAAAAGTTTAGGAAAGTAAGGGCAAGACGCTTTTCCTCCACGTCCGCATTCGCGCGCACGCACAAAGGTTCTGCGCCCATCAGGTACGTTACGGAACCCGTTTGCGCCGGATAGCCAACGTAATGCAGTTGATTCTCTCCCCAAATGCGAAGAAGGGCTAAATCTGCGGGTTCGCAAATACTTACAACCGCACAGGGGGAGTTTCCCGCCCGGAAATCTTCCGCATCTCCCTGATTTTCTGCTTTCTCATACCGATCCGCAAGATTGAGGATCTTTTGAAACGCCTCACCGTCAAAATTCGTGGTACCTGTATCTGCATTATACAAAAAGGTCTGACTCAGGTCGTGTAAAAAGAGCGTCGCAAAGGAATATCCATCACTTCCGTTTACCGGATTAAATATTGCCTTGGATGCATTCCCGCATAAATAATCCAAGAACGTCTCATAATCCCATCCTTCCAAGGATTCATCAAAGGATATCATGGTCTGCAGGAAAAAATCCGGAACGACGCCGTAATACTTTCCGTCTATCTTGGCATATTCCATGGTCTGCGGAATCAGCTTCTGATCCAAACCGAGGTTTGAATAAAAATCATCCAACGGTTCCCACCAGTCCGCATGATCTTCAAAGCCCGTAAGAAACGTATCCAGAAGCTGCGGTCCTTCTCCCGCCATCAGCTTTGTCAGAAGCCTATTGTCAGAGAATGCGTATTCTTCTAACTTCACGTGACAGGCTGGATATTTTTTATTGAAATTCGCAACAATCCCTTCATATTTCGTTTTGGCGGAGGACGATACCGCAAATTCAATCTCCGTCACCGAAACCTGCTCCGTCGTCGGTTTCAGCTTTATATACTCAACTCCCTCCTGGGTTTCGTACAGCATGCGGATCTCCTGATTTCCCATGCATTGCAGTTCAATAACTTTATGGATTCTTAGTCCATGATTCTCCCAAAGATAGAGTAACTCCGGTTCTCCTCCGATAAGGTTTCTTTCGTACAAACCAGTGCCGTCTGCATACAAGAGCGTGTTTTCATCCAAAAGAATACACTTTAAAAAATCCCCCTTCGCGGTAGCAAGCACGTCCATCGTTCCCGATCCATTCACCGTCATCAGCTTGCTTCCGCTACACAGGCCCACTCGCCCATCCTTCAGATAGAATAGTTTGGGATAGATTCCCTGAGAATCCTCCTTGTAAGCTTCCATAAGTTTGCCGTCTGACGGAGATGCCACGTAATAGCGCGCCAGATGATCCGAAACGTCTGTCACTACTACGTGAACGTTTCCCGAGTTGTCAACCATCATCTGGCTTGGGATTTCATACTTTTTCTCGTCAAGTCCGCTTAAATAAAAACTATTTACTATGTTTACGCTCTCATCCGTCTCAAAAAAGACATACAAGAGTCTCTCATCATCCCCAGGCTCCACGTTCATCATTAAGTAATGATCGCTGTCATAGATGCTTCCAACCACCCAAGCCTGATTGTTTCCTTCCCAAAAGTTTAACCTGTGCGACGTCTCCGTTCCGTTGTCCGCAAACGTCTTCAGTTCATCCCAATTATCACTGAGTCCCTCAAAATAGTGCTTGGAAAGGATACACGCACCTTCTTTTCCTAAAACGTACTGATTGATTCCGCCCACGGAATTTTCTGGTTCCGTCTTTTTCATGGGCATAATAAATGCTGCAGAATAGACATCCAGGGAATTATCCTTCCACTTCAAATCTTCTGCGAAAAACAGCCCTTCGTGTCCATCAACAGAACTTTTCAAACCATCGTCATTTTCCTTTTTTTCTTTCCCCATGCAACCGCCAAACGTCAACAAAAATAAGATCATGACTCCAATCCACGTGAGACTAACCTTTCTCATGACAGATTCCTCCTATGGCGAACAAACTACTACTGCTTAATATGATAATAATTCTTTTCCGCCGTCATGATCTTTAAGATTTGTTTAACGATTCATTATTGTTTGTTTAAGGCGTGTCACGGGGCCGTGTCTACTGACACGTTATTCGCATTTGCTATTATGTATTATTTTCTTGTATATACAACAGCACCCTATTTTTTAGATGATCAATTACTGTATCCTCACTCTGTTCACCGGCAAAATACTTTGAAAACTCTTCTTCCAAAATGCTCTTGTAAGGATCCTCGTTATCATATATTGCAACGGAATTCTTTATGATCTCCGTCAATTCCGCATAATTTGCCTCATTGTCAGGTTGCTCAAGATATCTGCCCATTTCGTAAAAGCCCGCTGGACACGCCCAGGTTTTATCCTCCACGGCATAGACCTGTTCCTTAAGCACGTCCGTCCGAATGCTAAGTTGGAAGTCATCCTCTCTTGTCATGGCAGCCTGCATTTCCCTTGACAAAAGAAGCTTCGCAAATTCTCTGGCCGTCTCTTTCTCCGCCGCGCTGGCGGTTTTACGGATCACGCAAACATGCGAACTGCTGATTAGATTCTTTGCTCCATTCTTTCTTGGAAATCCCTTGATTTTTGCTTTCTCGCCATATGTCTGATGATAAAAGACCAGGTCTGAAGGCTTGAAGACATAGACCAAATTACAGAGAACCTCGCCTTCGTTTAAGCCCTCAACGTAAGGTATCTCCGTTTGTCCCGGTCCATGCGAACGTATCAGCCGTAAGGCATTTCGCAACCCTTCCGTATTAACCTGAAAATCCCGATCATTTACGTCAAAATAAAGGCTGTCCTCCACTCCGCCGTCAAGGAGCCCGCACGCGATCCATTCCTTGCTTTCTCCCATGGCATTATCCGTCACGTACTTTACCCCATCCTCTTCCAGGCAACGAAGGAAAGCCTCAAAATTCCAGTTTTCTTCTTCTGATGCGGAAATCAGCGTCTGAACGTAAAAATCAAGCACTATTCCATAATACGTATGATCAACCGCCCCAAGTTTCACGGCCGCCTCATTCAAAACGTCAGTCAAACCAAGCTCGTCATATATTTCATTCAGGGGTTCCCAATATTCCGTCTGGTCGTGGAAGGAAACAAGCCTTGAGTCAATCATCGCCGGCCCGTCTCCTGCCACAAGCATTGTCAGAAGCTGCGTCTTGTCATAATCATCCCTAATAACAATCTGACGGTCAGGATGCCTCAGATTAAATTCCGCGACGGCTGCGTTGTATGCCTGCACCCCTTTGGGCACGGCCAGTTCCGTCACGTGAATCTCCTCTGGCACAGGTACCAAATACATAAAAAAGGCACCCTGCTGATTTTGAATCAGCAAGGAAATGTTTCCCGCTGCATCAGCAGATACGTTCCTTACGTCATTTATTTCAATTCCGTGCTTCTTGAAAGAATAAAGACATCCCTGTTCTTTTCCTGAATTGTCACAAGCGTAGATACCTGCCTGCTTTACCAACAGCCATCTTTCCTGATCCAAACGGTTCGCTGCCCTAATGGTTTCCCATCCCTTATCATTCTCCTCCGCATATTGAAACAGAATGTATTCCTTACCAGTCTTTACGTCAATCTGCGTAATCTGATGTTGGTAGCTCTGTTCCTTGTCCTTCCTTCTTGAGTCCACGGCAACGGATCCGTCCGGCAAAATGAGCATTCTCCAAAAGGTTTCTTTAGAGAATTCTTTGCTCCATAGCTTTTCCCCTTCCGGCGAATAAATCTGGTATTCCGAATTATCATCCCATAATGCTTCTCCTGCCAAGTGTATATAGCCTTCAGCATCCATGGTTACGGTTTCCGGTCCCAATTCTCCATAGGCATTTTGAAGGTCGAGCTTTACGGTCTTTGCCACCAGACCGGTCTTCCCCCGGGTCTCCACCCGAAAAGTCTTCCCTTCCGTTTGCCCCCGCTCCATAAGAATGGTAGTAAATTCACCTTTCAAGGCAGCGCATCCCGCGCCGGTAAGGTATCCCGTTTCTTCAAAAGGCCAACAAACGGCATCTTTCATTCCCAAAGCATCCGCACTTACCACTTCCGTCTCACTGTCTGAATACTGCTCCGCAAAATAATTGGTAATTCTGTACGCTTTTCCATTACCCATGAACAAGAATGTCTTTCCGTTACCAGCCTCTTCTTCCCGTCCTGCTTCCAGTTTCACGTTTGCCGTGCAAACATATTTCTCATTTACTTCGTCATCATGTCTTTCTCGCGAAAATTCTTTATTCCTATTACACCCACCCATTAGAGAGGCAATTATCAAAATTCCGACCAAATAAATTTCTGTGTTCTTTTTCATCCGATTCATCCTATCCTATAGTAGTTATCGCGACTAAACTCGGTAATTTTGCGTTTACTGCTTTATTTTGTTTTATTTCGCCATCACTCCTTCACGGAGTTTTAACATCTCTTCTACATTCACTTCTCCATCCACATTGATCGTAAACATAGTCGTCTCGTCATCCGACAACCAGATAAAACTTGTTTCCTTAATGTTTCCGTGGGACACGAAATAAAATGACATCCTTCCGTCTTCCGTTTTGATTTCTTCGTAAGTAATATTTTCAGAGTTTACGTTGATGCTTGCATCGCTCGGAGCATAGTTAAAACTCAGCATCTCATTCTCTGAGTTTACGTATATGCTGAATCCACTTTTTCCGCCCTGTTGCTCTTCCAACAAAGTAAATCCCTCTGGCACATATGTAAGTACGTATGCCGCAATGTTGCAATTTTCATTTTGTTTTTTAAACTGAATACTTGCGTGATCCTGAAACCAAGACAATACGGAATGACTAGCTCTTGCAATTCTTTCTGGATAAAGCATTGCACTAAGCGCTATAATGCAAATCAACACGCCTAAGCCATAAGGAATCAACTTTTTCTTTGCCTTTTTACGTAAAATCCTTCTACCTAGCTTATCTATCTTGCCACAAAAGTCTGCAGACACGGAAAACTCATCTTCCTCCATTTTATATTCGTTAATCTCCGAAAGTTCTTTCTCATACAATTCACTTACTGCTTCACGAAGTAATTCTTCACTTAATTGCTCTTTGAACTTGAGACTGTTCTTAGTCATTTTATTATTCATCACCACGATCGATCATCTCCCTGATTTTATTGTAAGCACGAAAAATACGCATCTCTACAGCTTTTTTATTCATGTTCAAAAGGCGAGAAATCTCTGAATTGTCAAGTCCGTAATAATACTTCATGATTAATATCTTTTTTGAAATCTCAGGCAAACGCCCCAACATATTTTTAACATATTCCTTTTGTTCCTTTAATTCCAGGCATGCTTCCGGCGATTCCTCTGGATTGTCGCTATGCAAATCCATGTCCTCCACCGCTTCATAACTTATTCTTTTTCGCATTCTTATTATGTCAATGGCCTTATGTTTTACTATAAGTACGCACAACCCTTTTACTTTCCTGCCATTCATGATTTCGATCTTGTCAAAACAGTCCGCAATGCTTAAAAATGCCGAATGCACGGCGTCTTCTGCATCTTCCTGGTTATGAAGAATGCCGTTTGCAACGCATAGCATTAATCCACAATTTTCCTCATATAATCTTTGAAAGCGCTCTTTCGCTTCTCTTCCGTTTAAAGCCGATGTTTTTCCAGACATGTCCACTCCCATCACAAGAATATGACAAAAAAATGCAACGATATCTTAAAAAAATTAAATTTAAATATTTCACTAATGTAACTCCCCTACAGGATTAAGCACTAAAATCTGTCACAAATAATATGGCATAAAATACAACAGCCGTAGTTTTCCGTCCGTGCCGCGCACAGCCCTTATGACAACAAGCTCAAATGGATATTGTTCCTTAACGGCAGTCTCTATGGCAGACGAAGCCGTACCTTCTGCAACCAATTCATCTCTCAGCTTTTCCGCATTCACATTATAAGCGCCATAGCGTAAATGCCTGTCATTTTGAACAACCGGAGAATCCGGTCGCAGTTCAAATCCCGAAATGTTTTCATTCTTTATAAACACGACGCCGTTCTTTGCAAGACACGGATAACCGTCATTTCCTTCCCCTTCCTTTGGTAGGTGCTTCTCAAATCCCTTTGGAAGATAAAAGTATTGTTCCATAAAGCTTATCAGCTCAGAAAGCTGTACGACGCAGCGTCCGTCATCCGTTTCCCGAACGACTTCCGGATTTGTTTGCAGGATTACTTGCGCGGCAAAATCAAAGACTCCAGTCAGATTGTTAAGGTTAAACTGTTCTAAAACCGGTCCCTGTGAAAAAATCTCCGTAAACTCCTTCAGTTCTTCCATGTCAGCGTCGCTTATTTCCGAAACATTCAACTTGACGCCAGGTCCGTCTTCCAGACCGTCTAGTTCCTTTAACCGTAATTTTCCATCTGATTTATCCCGCACGATTACCGCATTAAACTCAAGGAAAGGATCCGCCTTGCTACCTATAAACAATTCATCGTCTTTTCGGGAGGGGTTCTCCGTAATTTCCGCATTGTATCCGTGCACGAAATAGGCCCCTTCCCTTTCCTCTGCCATATCTATCCTGAAGGAAAATCCCCATGGCAGGTCATTGTTGGCACAAATCTTGATTTTGCCTTGTTGCGTTTCCTCATCTATCCTCTCAAACGCATTATCGGACATGACAAAATACCGCCCCATTTTCTCGGCAAAGTCATCAGCGTTCGCATAAAACACCTTCGCTTCAGCATCATATTCTAGATCAGTAACATCCGCCCATACCCACTTTTGAGCGAAATAATCCACTGCTCCGGACATGTCCCGCTGATCAAAGTCCCAAATCACTGGAAATGTCATAAAATAACTCATGAACTCATTGATCTCATTTAATTCCTCTTCGCTTACGCTTACTGGCTTTTCCTGCATGACCGAGTTCGTTTTGTCGCTTTTCTTGTTCAAATCCGTCTTTCCAACGCAGGATGACAGCAGCAGGCAGGCGATCATCAGTGCCAAAAAGCGATGACTTTTCCGAAATAACATTTTAATCCACCTCATTTTCTTACGGCACATGCTGATTTATCTGACTATTAATTGCCTAATGCCAGCCTCCAACGCCCTTATCCCATGAAAACACTTTCATAATCTGTTGATTTTGAATCGTATACACATATGTGTATGTTAGGGATGTCGCAGAATATGAAGACAGAACATATACCCTTGATTGATAGTTAGGATCCATCATCCCATATATAAAACTGCCCGTTGCGTTATCATACATGTAACCTGTAACAACTGTAGCATGACCCGAATTAGTACCTGTCTCTTGCCATAACGCAAGTATTGGAATATCATTATTGATTGACGTAAGCGTACTAGACGCCGAAACACCCATGTTCACATAACTAGGTTCTTTTGACGATCCGAGATCGATGGCCATTAACATGTCAGTCAAAGATCCTCCTGTACATCCATAGAATGGATGGTGCTGAAACACACCGTTTCCGTCCCAATAATCATGAACCGGATCATGAAGTGCCGAAAACTCTAAATTAGTCGCTCCATAGTATTCACTGATAGACTTTGCACAAGACAACCAGCAACAGCCATGGATCGCGTCTCCATAATTTTGATTATACGGAACTGTACTTAATTCTTTTGACATTAAGCTTCTCATTCCAGTTGTAGAAACCGTTATGATATCATAATAATCTCTAATATTGACCGTTTCAATGTCATTTATCAGGTTTTCGTCAAAAACGGGATAGTTTTCACGGGAAGCATCTTCCGTTTCCGCACCGAAAAGGTAAGTACCGTTTTCACTTACCACATATATGTTTCCATCTGACTGCAGCAAATAATACCTTCCTTCCGACAAACCGTTTATAATCTCGGAGCCTGCGCTACAAAAAGACGAAACAACCTCATCGTCATTTAATACGGTGACGGTAAGAAGATATTTACAATCCCCACTCATAAATATCGGAACCAGAAACATGCCGTCAGAATTTAGGACTTTCATGGGACACCCAAATGCAATGTCTCCCCTTGTCTGTTTTTCAATCAAAACTATTCCGTTTGCGATATCGTTGATTTTATCACGAAGATAATCATTTACATATGAATTCTCTACGGTATAAAAAGAAACCATTCTCTTCTCTGTCGCAAGTACATTTTCAGTAATCAGCAAAATAGCAATTGTACAAATCAGAAATGACGCTATCACATATAATCTATTCCTCATCATCGTTCCCCTTTCCGTGATCCTATCTACGAGGTTCCAACTATCTGGATGGTATTTTTGTGAAACAACGGGCTCACCTCCCATCGAAAAAGCTACTCGTGGTTCGTGTATTCTACATCTAACCTTATTACGCACGACATATTATTTTTTCTACAAAAAGCTGAAAAAGTAATCAAAAAATTTCGTAATGTCGCATAAAATAATAGGGATCGCCTAAATGAGAATCCATAGGCGACCCCTTATTTCGTCTTTATGTCATTTTCCAATATTCCATCAAAAAACAAACCAAGAAATCCATGCTCAAGTTTCAACATACTGATAAGACTGTGGAGCACTATTTATCCCATACTCCTTTAGTTCTCGTGGTTTCTCATATTTTTTTATGTTTTTCAACTTGTATGCGACTGCCTGCTTTCTATCTGCATAATACTGATCAAAAAAAACCTTATCAATACCAGATTTTTTTTGCGTCTTTTTCCAAATAATCTCTGGTTTATCTATCAACACGTCCTCTATTTCTGCTTCGCCAACTACTTTCATAACTGGAGTCGTAGAATAAATCAAGATTTTGTCCACCTGTTTCTTGCAAGCCCTTTTTCGAAACTCGTAACTTTTCGTTCCGTTCATAATATTTTCAACGTGAATGGGATTAATTGACAATAATATCGCGCACATAGTCTTGCTCCGTTTCACATAATCATTTTAGTGTTAATAGTCTTTGGAAAAATTTTTATTACAATGCCATTATACTATAAGCAAGTCTGTTTTGCAACTATGTTTCGAACTTACGTTCTCGCTGTATTTTTTAACAAATTAATCCTGCAACGTCTCCTATCGTGACAATTTGTCGAAACTGATCATCCGTTAATTTCATGCATCCCCAGTACTCATCCCGGTCAAGTCCTATCTTTTCTGCAAGTTCATGGCGTACTATTCTCTTCTTAAATGCACCATTGTAGGTCATTTTGATGGCCTTACAACCACCTTTGTTATACCATTTACGTAAATCATCCCTGTCGAAAACGCTATATTTACATGCATATTCGTAAAACTTATCAAAGCTACTAAACTCACTTTGTTTTTTTACTTCCTCCACAACGCAAATAGACGTGGCTACCGATGAATATTCTGCATTCTTGCCATATTCAGCCGTTCGATAAACCACCACAATGTCACCATATTTAAAATCCTCTACTTGGGACATCGTGCATACGTATATTTTGTGAATGGAATTTGTATACGACACGTCCTTTATAATTTTTTTATTCTCAGTTGTAAGTATGGAATCCGGAAACATGACGGAATGGTATTTGGGATATATACTTAGCAAGTATTTGTTTGCATGGCAACTATTAACCAGCGGAAAATCCTTATTGATGTTCCCTGTAGTCATCTTCATATGTTTAAGATATACGTTTTCCTTTTTACTGCCATTCTCCTTGGTTCCGTAAAAATTAAACCCAAACTGTTGCACCAAGTTGATTAAAGACGCATGTTTATCAAAAATAGTGACATAGCAGACATCCACTTGCTCACTGACGGCATAATCCGAAATTATCTTAATAAACTGTTCACCCATTTTTGTACCGTGAGCCTCAATCTTAAAAGTCCCCACCTTTAAAATCTTCTTTGCCTGAATGTTGGGTACTATGTCATCCACAAGATTCTCTTCCACTTTTAGATATAAAAACCCTATAATTTCATGATTATCATCATATTGTACAAAAGCATCCTGATCATGTTTTCTGCCAAACCAATCGTCAAATCCATCGTAATCATCCCTTAATGATTGAAAAAAGGGATCCTGTAAATCTATTTCTGCAAAGGTTCTATGTTCAATATTATTCATTAGGTTTGTCCTCCCATTTCCAGCAGCAAGCTTTTCAACTGCTTGCCAGTGCATTTATGTGATATTACCTTGCAAACTATTTGAAATTTCTCTTGTAATTCATGTGCGTATTTTTCTTCTTCGTCCTGCATTTTCCCAATATCCTCAACGCGTATTTGCTCGGAATCCCTAAGGCTAATCCTATTACAAATAACTTGCGGATCATCCTGTAAAAGAACAATTCCCGTTATACCTGCCTTTACGAAGAAATACTCAGGAACTCGTTCAACTTCTCCCTTCGCGTTATAGATACATAAATGACCGTCAATAATGCAATTGGTTTCATTCAATATCGCTTCTTCTCTTATTGCTCTGATCAAAATCTCCTGATTGTGATTTACGTCACTCACTTTTTTATATCCCGCATCTGTTGAAGGCTGATATTTTTCAATGAGTTTGCTGGCAGAATAAATCTTATACTGCTGCAAACTGTTTTTGTTTTTTTCTAAAAAATATCCTTTCCCAACCCCATGTACTCCCGAAAACATAATTACGCTCATACTACGCGCCCTCTCATAAGCTTTATTACAAGACAGAAAACTACTCTTTATTCTACTAATTCAATACTTTCTTAATCATTATTTATTATGTGGTTGATAACATTATATCTGTATGAAATAATAATGTCAATGCCGATATACTCTACCATGGAATATACTTACCGGGGAATTAAATCAGACAGAAATGTCTCTTTTGTATCTTCGTTCAAAATATCAATAAAATACCTACACTGTTTCCGTGTAGGTATTTCCCATAAATTTTTATTTTGTTACTTCCCAAAAAGTTCCGCCGTCTTTTTCATGCGATCGGCGATCTTTACGCCAAAGGGGCATCTTCCCTCGCAGCCCTTGCATCCGATGCAGGCGCTGGCAGTAATTCCCAGCGCCTCATAATGGGCCTGCACGCTCTCCGGGACGGCAGGCTGCTGCGTTGCAAGGTCATAGAACTTATTGACCATGGCGATGTCGATGTTCACGGGGCAAGGCTTGCAATGTCCGCAGTAGGTACACTGTCCTGCGTAAGAATGGAGCGGCGCGGAAGCAATCACGGAGGCATAATCCTTCTCGTCCTCCGTTGCCGTCTCATATTTTACGGCCTCGTCCACCTGCTCCTTCGT
>JAFZNO010000062.1 GCA_017552985.1 Lachnospiraceae bacterium | reverse complement strand
TTTATTTCTGAGTGGGAACGATCTTTTCCTTACCGCCCATATAAGGCTGCAGTGCCTTGGGAATGCTGATGCTGCCATCCTCATTTAAGTTGTTCTCAAGAACGGCGATCAGTCCTCTGGGCGTTGCCAGAACGGTATTGTTCAAGGTATGCACAAAATACGTACCCTTCTCACCCTTGGTGCGGATGCCAAGTCTTCTTGCCTGTGCGTCGCCAAGCGTGGAACAGGAACCAACCTCAAAGTATTTCTGCTGACGAGGGCTCCACGCCTCCACGTCACAGCTCTTTACCTTCAAATCAGCCAAGTCACCGCTGCAGCACTCCAGCGTGCGCACGGGAACGTCAAGGCTTCTAAAGAACTCCACGGTGTAGCTCCACATCTTGTTGTACCAGTCCATGGATTCCTCCGGCTTACAGAGAACCACCATCTCCTGCTTTTCAAACTGATGCACGCGATACAGGCCGCGCTCCTCAAGGCCGTGGGAACCAACTTCCTTTCTAAAGCAAGGAGAGTAAGAGGTCATCGTGATGGGAAGGCTGTCCTCCTTTACGATCTCGCCCTTAAACTTGCCGATCATGGAATGCTCGGAGGTACCAATGAGGAACAGGTCCTCGCCCTCAATCTTATACATCATGGCCTCCATCTCAGCAAAGCTCATTACGCCGTTTACCACGTCACTGCGGATCATGAAGGGTGGAACGCAATAAATGAAGCCCTTGTCGATCATGAAATCTCTTGCATAGCTCAGCATTGCGGAATGCAGTCTTGCCGCATCGCCCATCAGATAATAGAAGCCGTCGCCGCTGGTGCGTCCTGCGGACTCCTTGTCCAAACCGCTGATGCTCTTTAAGATGTCAGCATGATGAGGGATCTCAAATGCAGGAACCACGGGCTCACCAAATTTCTCGATCTCCACGTTCTCCGAATCATCCCGGCCTACGGGCACGGAAGCGTCAATAATGTTGGGGATCTTATACATGATCTCGCGGATCCTAGCCTGCAGCTCAGGCTCCTTTGCCTCCAGCTCCGCAAGACGCGCTTCATCAGCCACGCTCTGGATCTTTAATCTTTCAGCCTCTTTCTTCTTCTCTTCCGCTTCCTCGGCATTTCCGGCAGCCTCTGCCTTCTTGATCTGGCCCATCAGACCGCCGATCTGCTTTGCAATCTTATTCTTCTGGCTGCGAAGGTTGTCTGCCTCCTGCTGGGTCTTTCTGCTCTCGGCATCCAGCGCGATCACCTCATCCACCATCGGAAGCTTCACGTCCTGAAATTTCTTCTTGATGTTTTCCTTCACAACGTCAGGATTCTCTCTTAAAAACTTAATGTCGATCATCTATGTTATCCTCCTAAAAAAATATCAAATCCAAAGTACTTACAACATTGTAAAACATTATACTGTTTTTGCAAAGTTTTTTTATTCCTCTTTACCTATGGCCATCGCCAACGCTTCCTTCTCTTCCTTTCCAAAGCTTACGTCGCCGATGCCATTTTTTATCTCCTTGGTATAACAGTAGGATCCTTCCGTGCTGTGAACGGAATTGATAATGAATCCATTATTATTCATGTCCAGAAGCACCAGGCAAAAACTGAGCTGCCCGCCCATCTGCTGAAACGCGTCATATTTTACAAGACCGGTTTTCTGATAAGCGCGGCCAATGTGATGGAACAAAGCCTCAATGTCCTTCTTGCTCAGATCCACTACTTTTTTTAACGTATTATGATCCTTGATCAAAAAAGCAATCTGATCCTCCAGACTCTCCGCGTCCTTTCCGTTCATCAGACGCTTCATGCGAAACTGGAGCATCTTAACGTCATGCCTCTGTTTCAAAACCAGGATACTCATCACGATCGTAAGGATCATAAGAAGTATCGTCAGGATCAATAGATATCCCAGATCAAAATTACCAAGGCCGATTTTACTCAAAAATTGACTGTTATTCAAGTGATCGCCCCTTATCTTCTTTCGTTTCTTGATCTCCCACGTTCCATGGCATTCCGTATATTTCCATATATTTCGATATATTTCAAAATATTACAATATATAACCACGTATTTTTGCATATATATTTATGTATATATATTTACATGTATTATCTACCTATATTAAGGAACGTGGAATTCCACATTAAGTTATGTTGATTTAACTTATATCGGAATCTGTTTAAAATAATTAACAGGAAAAATTTGTTGTTTTATGTTATGTGCTACATAATAATATATGTTATTATCATTCTGTTATTTACTTATTTAAAATAACATCATTTTTTCCTGCTGAGATGTTATGTATTACATAACAACATATATTCTGTTAGATTTTACTTACGTTATTACAGAAATTTGGGATTTCCGATCAGATCCAACAGTCTTTCAAAATCATCATGACTGTAAAACTCGATCTCGATCTTTCCGGTACCTTCGCCCTTTGAGATCACGGAGACCTTCGTCCCAAGTTTTTTCTTCATTTTCTCTTCTTCTTCGTGGTAAATTGCCAGCAAAGTCTTATCATCCAGCTTCTTTTTCTTCTTTGCAGGCTTTTGATAGTTCTTTACGAGCTTTTCCACTTCGCGAACGCTGAGCTTCTCATCAAAGATTCGCTGTGCAAGGTTATACTGCTCCTGAAGATTCTCGATTCCGATCAGCGCCCTGGCATGTCCGGGACTGATCATCTCATCAATGACCATCTGCTGCACGTCATTGGAAAGCTTCAAAAGACGGATGGAGTTTGCCACGGCAACCCTGCTCTTGGATACGCGATCCGCAAGTTCGTCTTGTTTTAAGTGGAATTCATCCAAAAGGCGCTTATAAGCCTGAGCTTCTTCGATGGGATTCAGGTCTTCACGCTGAATGTTCTCGATCAGGGAGATCTCAACAATTTCCTGCTCCGAATAATCACGGATAATAACGGGAACTTCCTTGAGACCAGCCATCTTTGCCGCACGCCATCTGCGCTCGCCGGCGATGATCTCATAGTGATCCTTGCGATCCTGTACCAGGATGGGCTGGATCACGCCGAACTGCTTAATGGAATCAGCCAGTTCCTGCAGGGCATCCTCGTCAAAATTCTTTCTGGGCTGACTGCGATTTGGTTCAACCTTTGTAATCTTTACAATACTCTCTATGCCTTTTTCTTCCTTCTTTTCAGCTGGAGTAGTAATCTTTTTTTCTTCTTTTTTTGCGGGGATCAGGGAATCCAGTCCCTTACCAAGTCCTCCTCGAACTGCCATAGGTACGTCTCCTTTTATGAATTCTTTTTACTTGTTGAAATTACTTCCTCGGCCAATTTCAAATAGGCCTCTGCACCTGCAGATTTCGGATCATACAGCGTGATCGGCATGCCAAAGCTGGGCGCTTCCGCAAGCCGTACGTTTCTGGGAATCAAGGTTTGATAGATTCTGTGCCGTAAATTAGCCTTTACGTTATCTACAACCTGAGCTGAAAGATTCGTTCTTGCATCGTACATGGTAAATACTACGCCTTCAATGTCAAGCTTTGGATTCAGTCTATCCCTTACCAGGTTGATTGTATGGATCAGCTGGCTCAATCCTTCCAACGCATAAAACTCACATTGGATTGGAACCAATACGCTGTCAGCCGTAGTCATGGCATTGATCGTCAGCATATTTAAGGAAGGAGGGCAGTCGATTACGATGAAATCAAAATCATCCTTAACGTAATCCACCTCATTCTTTAGAATGTATTCCTTTTCATTGACGCCAATCAATTCAATCTCAGCAGCAGCCAGATTTACGTTAGCGGGAATAACGGAAACATTCTTAACTACGTCCTTGATCAGACAATCCTTAATGGAACATTCCCCAAGCATTAGTTCATATATGGTATTTTCCAGGTCATTCTTATCAACGCCAAATCCACTGGTGGCATTCCCCTGAGGATCCGTGTCGATGATCAGTACTTTCTTTCCTTTTACTGCCAGGCCGGCTGCCAGATTGATCGTAGTAGTAGTTTTTCCAACGCCGCCTTTTTGATTTGCAACTGCTATTACCTTTCCCATAGTCTAGAACCACACCTTTCTCATTCTTGTTTTTTCATTATATCACTTTTTAAAAACCATGACTACCATATTATTACACAGAATTCCTTCTTTTTTCTTAGTATTTTTTTCGATTCTTTTCGTCAGATTTCTCTTGACCACTATATCTTGTGTTTTACTTTTTCATTTTTCGCTTGTTTCACGACAATGTTTCCCAAGTGTTTCACTACCCCTTTACAAGATTTTGCGTCGAATGTTTCACGTGAAACATGATGTAGTGTTTTTAGAAATTTAAATACAAGATTTAGATAACAGAAGAGGAATGTTTCACGTGAAACATTCCTCCCTATAACACAATATCTAGTTTATGGTATTTTGAAATATAACGTTAGTTTTTCTTAGGTGCAGGGATCAAAACCTTGATTTTTGTTCCGGCATTTGGAGCTGAATTAATAGTTACTGATCCTCCCAAGAGAGCAACTCTTTCTTTCATAATGGAAAGTCCAAACTGCAATTTATCATTTAGGAATACCTTATCCACGTCAAATCCTCTGCCGTCATCTTCAACATAAATATAATAGAGTCCGATCTGTTCCTGGATGATCAGATGGATCTTATATGCTTCGGCATGCTTCTTAATGTTCGAAAAGCATTCCTCAATTATCCTGTACATAGTTACGAGAATCAACTGGTCGTCGCAAAGGATGTCTTCAATATCAGAAGTTATTTCATATTTCTTTTCTTCATTAAATGACTGCACGAACTTTGCTACGGCTGAGTTAAAACCTTCAGAATCCATGGCCATGGGACGAAGATTATAAATAACACCCCGGATTTCGTCAATAGATTCGTTCAGGTTATGTCTGGCAATGGAAAGTTCCATTTTTGCCTTGATTGGATCCGTATCAATAAAATTCTTGCAGGATTCCAATTTCGTAACGAGATAGGACATATGTTGCAGAGCAGTGTCGTGAAGATCACGCGCAATGCGGTGACGGTCTTGCTCCTGATAAACCAGACCGCTTTTCGTCGTTTCAACGTCACTGTCGGAGGCGAGCACGTCAACCAGAAGATCAATATTCTGATTGATCTGATCATAACGATTCTGTAAAGCTGCACATTTTCTCTTTAAAAGATCCAATTCCATCTGTCTTTGCTTTACTTCTTCGTTTAGCTTACCGGATCTGGGAGAGAAGACAATGTCAGCCTCTGAAACATTTTTCATCAAAGACTCCAAAACTTTCTCTAATCTGGAGATTTCACCGTGATAATCCTCTAATCGCATGGCGATGGGATCAGCTTCCGTTTCTAAAGAAGTTAAGATGGATTGCAATTTTAATCTAGATGAATCATTCATGTATTTATCCTCAAATAGAACATATGTTCTATATTTCTAATCTTTCGTTTTCTGATCAAGGCGATAATTACATATCACCAGTTTTTATTATAGCGCAATAAAAATAATCTGTAAACTCTTAAAGTTTACAGATTATAAACATTTAGCAACATTTGTTATGAATATAGGGGTTCTTTAGATGGAAGACCAGCTTTTCTAGGGTATTTCTTGGGCGTATTCTTCTTTTTCCCAATCACAACAAGATTGCGATAAATATCGGAAGAAGGGAGAATAAACTCTTCCTGCCTTTGTACTTCCCCGCCTAAGAGAAGAATGGCATTCCTTGCCTGCGTCATTTCTTCCTCAATTTTCTCTGACTTATAAGAAATAAAGGATCCGCCAAGCTTTACAAAAGGAAGACAGTATTCAGAGAGGGTCGTAAGATTAGCAACTGCCCTGGAGACGCAAAGATCATAGCTCTCCCTGAACTCTGTCTTTCCGGCATAATCCTCCGCACGGCCATGCATGGCCTCAATGCCGGTTAATCCTAATTCATCGATCACCTGGTTCAGAAAAAGAATTCTTTTATTTAAGGAATCCAACAATGTTATCTTTAGATTAGGAAAAGCAATCTTCAGTGCCAGCCCCGGAAAGCCGGCGCCAGTACCTACGTCGATCACGGTCATGGCATTATTCAAATCCATCGCCTTACATAGGGATACACTGTCTACAAAATGTTTTTTCATTACGTCGTTGTATTCCGTGATGGCAGTGAGATTAATCTTCTCATTCCATTCCACCAACAATTCATAGTAGCGTAAAAACTGTTCAACTTGCTTTTCTGACAGCGATAATCCTAATTCTTCCAAATCCTTACAAAATAGAGAAGTATCGTATTTTTCCATTAACATGTCCGTTCTCCAAAATTCATTAACAACTCCGTCTGGGACTCCCGCAGCTACGTTCATTCAGATCAAGAATTCCTTTGCCGTCTTTCCAAATAAATATGCAGTACGGAAACGTCAGCAGGAGAGACGCCGGAAATTCTGGATGCCTGTCCAAGGGAAACGGGACGAAATTCCTTCAGCTTTTGTCTTGCTTCCAGGCGAAGGGAAGGAACGTCATCATAATTGAGATCCGCAGGGATCATTTTCTTTTCCAGCTTCTTATATTGTTCTACCTGACGCTTTTGACGTACAATGTATCCTTCATATTTGATCTCGATCTCAACTTGATCGATGATCTCCTTGGAAAGCTTTCCGTCCGCAGTCAAATAACGACTCCGGACCTGCTCCATGGAACAATAATTTTTGTAAGCTTCCGCACGCCCAACGTCAATTTCCTCGATCATCGCATAATCCAGTTCCGGTCTGCAGATAAGTTCCGCAAGGGAAGCTGCCGTCTTTAGGCTCATGCTTTCATGACGTTCCAAAAAGCTTTGAATTTCTTTATTAGCTCCAACCTTTGTTTCTTTTAATCTTGCAATTTCCAGCTCGATCAGTTTTTCCTTACATAAGAGATCTTGATATTCTTCCTCAGTGATCAAACCGATCTCATAACCCTTTTTGCGAAGTCTCCGGTCTGCATTGTCCTGACGGAGAAGCAGACGATACTCCGCCCTGGAAGTCATCATCCGGTAAGGCTCCCGGTTATCCTTTGTAACCAGATCGTCGATCAACACTCCGATGTAACTTTCCGAGCGGTCCATCACAAGAAAATCTCTGCCTTGAATTTCCATGGCGGCATTGATTCCGGCCACCAATCCCTGGCAGGCCGCTTCCTCATAACCGCTGCTTCCGTTGAACTGACCGCCGGCGAACAAACCCTTGATCTTCTTGAATTCCAAAGAAGGGTTTAACTGCTTTGCATTAATGCAATCATATTCGATCGCATAGGCATTGCGGACGATCTTACAATGCTCCAGTCCGGGAACCGTGCGGTACATGGCAAGCTGTACGTCCTCAGGAAGAGAAGAGGACATGCCGCCCACGTACATCTCATGGGTGTGTAATCCCTCCGGCTCAAGGAAAACCTGATGCCTTTCCTTCTCCGCAAACTTCACGACCTTGTCTTCGATGGACGGACAGTATCTGGGACCCGTTCCTTCAATGATTCCGGCGTAAATGGGAGAGCGGTCAAGATTGGCACGGATAATGTCATGGGTTGCCTTGTTAGTGTAGGTTAACCAGCAGGATGCCTGTTCCTTCTGAATGCTTTCGGGATCCGTGGAGAAGGAGAAGGGTATGATCCTCTCATCGCCAAACTGCTCCTCCATCTTCGAGTAGTCAATAGTTCTGCCATCCATTCTGGCAGGCGTTCCAGTCTTAAAGCGACGAAGCTCAATTCCCATTTCCTTCAGGGAATCCGTCAGATGCGTTGCAGCCTGCAGACCGTTGGGACCTGTATAAGTAATGGCTTCACCGCAAAGACATCTCGCGCGAAGATAAGTACCGGTACAAAGCACCACGCCCTTACACTCATAGATCGCACCGGTAAAGGTTTTCACGCCGATCACTCTTTTATCAATCAAACCTTTTCCATTCAAAGAATCATCATTTGAATTTTCTTGACCCGTGAAACTTTTATTATTATGTTCTTCATTACTATTAATTTCTTCCCATAATAACTCGCAGACTTCGGCCTGTTTGATGGTAAGGTGCTCCTGACTTTCCAGCACTTTTCGCATGGCGCGAGAGTACTCCGCCTTGTCAGCCTGCGCGCGAAGGGAATGCACCGCAGGTCCTTTGGAAACGTTCAGCATCTTTGACTGAATGAAAGTCTTATCTATGTTTTTTCCCATCTCGCCGCCAAGCGCGTCCAGTTCCCGGACTAAGTGTCCCTTAGAGGAACCGCCCACGTTGGGATTACAGGGCATCAGCGCAATGCTGTCTACGCTCACCGTAAAGATCACGGTTTCTAATCCAAGTCTCGCGCAGGCGAGGGCAGCCTCACACCCGGCATGTCCCGCGCCAACCACGCACACGTCAACCTTTTCCCTTATCTCACTCACGTTCCTACCTCTTACAACTTCTTCCCTTATTTCCTTATTACTTTACTTAGTGCTTTATTACTTCCCTTATTATTTCTTTGTTACCTTATTATTTTCCTTACCCTAATTGCTTCCCGTAATAGTACCTTTGTACTTCCTTTAGTACGTACTTCCCCTAATACCTTATTACTTATCTTAATTCCTATCTAATTACTTATCTTCATTAAGTTCCTTAATTCATCACGTTCCACTTTCCATTACCTCGAGAGGATGGTTTGGAACGTCTTTTCAGATCTTTACTTCCCCATGCAAAACTTAGAGAAGATCTCATCCACAAGATCATCCCCGACTTCTTCGCCGACGATGCTTCCAAGACTTGCATAGGCTTGCATGAGGTCGATGGAGTAGAAGTCCTCCGGCATGCCGTCCTCTAAGCTTTTCTTTACAAGCAAAAGCGCATTCTTCGCATTTTCTAATTCCTGCTTATGGCGGAGATTCGTGATCATCACTTGATCATTTTGTTTTACGTCGCCATGGAAAAATAATTTTTCAATCTCTTTTTCCAATAAATCCAAGCCTTCCCCAAGAGCAGCGGAAGTGGAGATCATGGAAATTCCAGATTCCATTTTCTCGGACTTCAAGGAATTCTCTTTCATTGAATCCTTCTGATTCCCATCTTCTACAAAATGAAGCAGGGAAAGAATGTCATTCTCGCTTACCTTCTGTTCCAAGTCAGACTTGTTCAACAGAAAAATCGTTTTCTTGCCATTGATCATCGAAAGAATTTCTTTGTCATTATCATCCAGTGCAACGGAAGTGTCCACGACGTATAATATCAGATCCGCATCCATGGCATATTTCCTGGCTTTTTCAACGCCAATCTTTTCCACCAGGTCATCGGTGTCGCGGATTCCGGCCGTGTCGATCATGTTCAGATGGATGCCGCGAAGGTTTACGTATTCCTCAAGGGCGTCTCTTGTTGTTCCGGCCACGTCAGTGACAATGGCTCTTTCCTGACCAAGGATCATGTTGAGAAGCGAAGACTTTCCGGCATTGGGTTTTCCGAGAATGACCGTGGAAATGCCTTCCTTGACCATCCTTCCGTTTTCCGCGCTGTCAAGGAGCCTTTGCACTTCAGAGATCAGATGATCACATTTTCCGTTCAATCTTTCAGGATATCCATCCAGGCTAATATGCTCCGGGTCATCCAAGGCTGATTCAATAAAGGCAATCTCATAAAGGATCTCTTCGCGAAGCAATCTGATCTTATTGGAGAGATCTCCCCGAAGCTGCGAAGTGGAAGCCTTCATTGCCATTTCATTTTTGGAATGAATGAGATCCATGACGGCTTCGGCTTCCGCAAGATCGATCCTTCCATTCAGAAAAGCTCTTTTCGTGAATTCTCCGGGCTCAGCCAATCTGGCACCGGAATGGAGCACCAGCTCCAACACCTTTTTTGTCACAAGAACGCCGCCATGACAATTGATCTCCACCACGTCTTCCTTTGTATAACTCTTCGGAGCGCGAAAAACCGAAACCATTACCTCATCAATCATTTTTCCAGATTTCGTATCCATTTCATTTTCAAGGATTCCATCTTTTTCGCAAACCACAAATCCATATTGTATGGTATGACTTTTTGCCGAAGCGATAAATCTTTTACCACTTTTGGACCGGATCAGGATATCAGCAATCTCTATAGCCTTATCGCCACTGATCCTTACAATTCCAATCCCTGAATCAGAGAGGGCAGTAGCTATGGCAGCTATGGTATCATTTTGAAACGTCATAATATTTCCCTCCCTAAAAATCTTTAACATAGCAAAGAAAACCAATTGTCACTTTTCATGCTTCAAGATGCTAAGTAACGCTTGGTTTTCTGTTTTTCATATACGTGACTAAATAAATTTAATTGATTGACGTAAATAAGATCATGATCTACTTATATATTGCAAAATAAAGTAAAATTCCAAGGAACGTTAACAATGATATAAAGGCACATATGGCTGAGGCTATGAAATAAGGTGCTTTTTTCTGTTTCTTGCGACCAATGATGATCAACATAATACTTAATCCCAGACATCCAAATAATAATGCTCCTAAGATTAACATTACGACAATCGCAACAACACAGAATAATATAGCCCAACCACCCATATTCATGAATTCTCTCATAACGTATACCTCATGCGGTAGACAGCCCTATATTATGCTGATCACGTTCTTATTTCTTCAGTGAAACAATTACTCTTCTGAAGGGATCTTCACCTTCGCTGTGAGTCGTAACGTACTTGTCATTCTGAAGAGCAGAGTGGATGATCCTTCTTTCATAAGGATTCATGGGCTCCAAGGAAACGGGACGCTTCGTTCTCTTTACCTTGTAAGCGATGTTCTTTGCAAGATTCTCAAGGGTTTCCTTTCTTCTCTCGCGGTAATTCTCAGTATCAACCTTTACGCGAATGTAATCATCCGTGTTCTTATTAACAACAAGAGATACCAGATACTGAAGGGAATCCAGGGTTGCGCCTCTCTTACCGATGAGCATTCCCATGTCGTCGCCGCTAAGCTCTACGTCAAGATTTCTTTCTGCCTCGTCGAACTTTGCAGTTATGGCAACTTCCATCTTCATTGCTTCAAATACGTCTCTCAAAAAGGTCTTTGCACTTTCTTCGAAGGAAGCGGGAGTAGCAGCAACGGCAACTTCCACCTTTTTCTCTTCCTCTTCTTCCTTGATGGCTGCCTTAATGGTGGCAGGCTTAGAACCAATGCCTAAAAATCCAGCAGATTCTTTCTCAATGACTTCATATACAAGGCGATCGCTGGTAACTCCAAATTCCTGGCAAGCATCCGTAATGGCTTCGCTAACTGTTTTAGCAGTAAACTCTTTATATTCCATTTTACTTATCCTCCAATAATTAACGTAATTCCTTATTTATTCCTGTCATTGTACTTCTTTACCATGCCAGCCTTTTCAAACATGCTTCCGGATCCGGTCTTAGTACTGGTGGAAGCTGCTTCTTCGGCATCCTTCATGGCCTTCTCGATTTCCTTTTCAGAAACGGAAGAACTTACCTGTGCCTTGTTCTGCAAGTTCTTTCTAGGCTGCTGAGTCTGAATGTTCTTGGTGTTCATCTGTGCATAAGCATTCAGACGTTCCTGCTGAAGCTTCATTTTTTCAAGCTTCTTGGCACTCTTTTCCTTATTCTGACTAATGATCTGGTCAAAATCCATCTTATCAATGTGCTTGTTGATGATGACCTGCTGAATGGTACGGACAACGTTACCTGCAATCCAGTAAAGGCCCATGCCGGCTGCAAACGTATAACAGAAGATTGCGGACATGATCGGCATGACCATGTTCATTGTCTTCATGGATTCAGCCATGGAATCTGCCTGCTCATTACCGCTCTTAGGCTGCTGAGGCATCAACTTAACGCTGATGAACTGCGTCAAAGCAGAGAGTAAAGGAATCAAGAGAGCTCCGATCACAAGTCCCCACGCACCTACGTCCCAAGCTTCTTTTACAATGTTACTAGGCGCATTTCCAATGTTTAACCCAAGGAAATTGTTATAGGTCTCAAGAAGACCACCCTTACCAAGGACCATATTACCGTCAGACATTAAAGAATTAAGTTTGTAATGATCAGCTATGGTGGCAAGATCCGTAGAAGATAATCTGTTCAGAACGTCGATCACGCCCTTGTAAAGGTCGTTATTCATGTTTTTCGTAAACATGTCAACGGTAGACTTAACGCTGTCAATGCCTGAATTCTTTAAGAAATAAGCATTATCATCGCTAATGATTCTTTCTGCAAGTATGCCAAAGGTATTTCCAATTTTGGTAACGTAAGCAGGAATGCTGTAGATAACGCGATACAATGCAAACAAGATCGGCATCTGGATCAAAAGATACATACAGCTTCCGGTAGGGGATACGCCGTATTTTGCATAGATCATTTGAATTTCCTGATTCAAAGCCATCTGGGAATTCTGATCTTTTCTGCCCTTATACTTGTTCTGAACGGCCTGGATCTCCGGCTGCATCTTTGCGGAAAGCTTTGAAAACTTTTGTTGCTTAATGGTGAGCGGCAACATTAACAGGTTTACGACGATCGTAAAGAGAATGATCGCAAGACCAATGTTAGGAATTCCGATCGCGTCAAGGACCGTAAAAATTCCTTCCATGATATAGCCAAGGATCTTCGCCACCCAACCAATGATAAAAGTAGAGTTTTGTGTTAAAGAAACAAATTCCATTTATCCTCCTGGCATCGCTATTTCTTCCTAATAGAAAGGTATCTGATCTTTTCAGGAACTGGATCATATCCTCCTTTCGAAAAAGGATTGCATCGTAAAATTCTCCAAATAGCCAAAAGCCCTCCCTTGAATGCACCGTGTTTTTCAACGGCTTCCAAGCCATAACAGGAACAACTTGGAACGTAAGGACATTTCGTTCTCTTCATTGGAGAAAAATATTTCTGGTATAATTTTATAATAGCGATAAAAATTTTTTTCATAAACAAGTTTCAATATAGATAAACTTTTATGATCTTATGGAGCTTTGCAAGATGGAGCAGGGCACTTTCCACTTCAAAATAATTCGCCTCTGCAGCAGTGCTTCTCGCAACGACTACAATATCCAAACCACTATTGAATACGCTCTCATGTAATCGATAGCTTTCCCGAACCAGTCTGGCAATGCGATGTCTTACCACACTGTTTCCAACTTTTTTGCTCACGCTGATTCCAAGCCTGTTAATTTCAAGGCCATTTTCCTTTATGATCATTACAAAATATTTGTTGGCATAAGATCTGCCATTCTTGTAAACAAACTGGAATTGGTGATTCTTTTTTAAGGATTCCGAAAATTTCATAATTAATTTAATGAAGATTTCCTGCTCAAATTTTATAGAAAAAAAGGTCACATTGCTGTGACCCATAGCAGTTTATATCGTTAAGCAGAAATCTTTTTTCTTCCCTTTGCACGTCTTGCTGCTAACACTTTTCTTCCGCCGGGAGTACTCATTCTAGCTCTAAAGCCATGGACTCTGGCATGGGAACGCTTTTTAGGCTGAAATGTCATCTTCATGATAAGGCACCTCCTTTACTTTTACAGGAAAATAGCATATTGATTGTATAAAAAATAACGAGCCACGTCAAGAAAAAATTTATAAAAATCCCGAAAAATAAAGAAAAAAGAGAATACAAAAAAATAAATTTTTTCGCATTTTTCACTTATCCACGTACATATACACGTAAAAAATGATGAAATCAGATATCCACATATTATTCACTTAATGTGGATATCTAGTTAAAAAACTCTCATTTTTTGTGAAAACAGACGTGAATTACCCCGAAAAATGCACTTAATATTGATTCACAAGCTTAAGGATAACTTATCCACCCTTTTACGTAAATATCCACGTTCATAGAAAGATTTCTCACTTATAAACATAATTATCAACAATACGTGGATAACTTTTTCAAAAAGGACGTTCAAAACTATCATTTGAAATATTTCCAGATTTATTATAGAATTAGTACGATGGTTTAATGTCGGCTTATATGTCTTTTCAAGTCATTTTACCAAACTAGTTTGGGAAGGTTCAGGTGTTTTTTTATGGAAATCATGAAGGAAAAATGGAATGACATCAAGGAAAGTGTCAGGAGGGAGTACGATCTTTCTGACATTTCTTATCGTACTTGGATTGAATCCTTAGAGTTCTACAGTGTTAAGGATGACGTCGTAAACATTCTTATCCCGTCGGATCAGGCAAGTGCCCTGGATTACATTTCAAAAAAATTTACTAATTTCTTTAAAGTTACCATTACGGAAATGTTTGACCATGATTATGACGTGAACTTCTTATTGGAAAATAAGATTCCTTCCGCCGGAGCTGCCAGCATTTCCGAAAAGATTGCCGATCATGGATCCATAAATAACGTGACTCACGAAAACGCAAATCTTATTCCAAGATATCGTTTTGAAACTTTTGTCGTTGGAAGCAACAATAAATTTGCACACGCTTCTTCCTTGGCCGTAGCGGAATCCTATCCTGAGATCACTTACAATCCTTTGTATCTCTATGGTGGTCCCGGACTTGGAAAAACGCACTTGATGCACTCCATCGGCCACATGATCCTGGACAACCATCCCAACATGAAGGTTCTCTACGTAACCAGTGAGGAATTCACGAATGAAGTGATCGAATCCATCAGAAGCGGTAATGCAGCTTCCATGACGAAGCTTCGTGAAAAGTACAGAACCGTCGACGTGCTCATGGTCGATGACGTTCAATTTATTATAGGTAAGGAAAGTACCCAGGAAGAGTTCTTCAATACCTTCAACGTTCTTCATGCAGCCGGAAAGCAGATCATTCTTTCTTCTGATAAGCCTCCCAGACAAATGAGCGCTTTGGATGAAAGATTCCGTTCCAGATTCGAGTGGGGTCTGACTGCAGACATCCAGCCGCCTGATTATGAGACGAAGGTTGCCATTCTTCGAAAGAATGCGGAATCCTGTGAAAAGATCATTTCCGAAGAAGTCATTCAATACATTGCAAACAACATTAAATCCAACATTCGTGAGCTGGAAGGCGCATTCAACAAGATCGTTGCCTTTGCAAAGCTCAACAAGCTTGACCAGGACATTACCCTGGCCGTTGCGGAAGAAGCCTTAAAGGATATGATCGATCCCAATAAATCCAATGAAATTACGCCAAATCTCATTATTGACGTGGTTTCAGAGCATTTTGGCGTTAAATCTGAGGACATTACTTCCAAAAAAAGAAATTCCGAGTTTGTTGTTCCCAGGCAGATCATCATGTATCTCTGCCGGAAGCTTACGGATACCTCATACACAAACATTGCAAAGCTTCTTAATAAAAAAGATCATACCACGGTTATCCACGGTTGTTCCAAAATAGAAGCAGAAATATCCACAAACAAGGATCTTCAGAACAAAATTGAAATTATTGAGAAGAAAATTAACCCTTCTCAAACGTGAATAACTTTTGAAAAAATTTGAGTTTTTCTGAAATTATTCACTCGTTTTCCATTCCATTTTTCCCTTAAAAATGGTACAATAAGAGTAGTTTTGCACATATCAACTCCTATTACTAAGAATAATACGAACTTTCTTTTTTATTTTATATCATAGGGGTCCAACAGACAGGTACAATGACGCGAAGGGAGATATGCACGTTATGAAATTCGTATGTTCAAAATCAAATCTTTTGGCTGGTTTACAGATTGTATCAAAAGCCGTTCCCAACAAGACGACGATGTCTATTCTTGAATGTATTCTTGTAGATGCTACAAAAAATTATATTAAGTTGACTGCCAATGACATGGAGCTTGGCATGGAGACCACCATTGAAGGTGAAGTGATCGAAAAAGGCATTATTGCCTTAGATGCAAAGATGTTCCTGGACATTATCAGAAAGCTTCCGGACAGTGACGTTACCATCGAGTCCGACGGATCCTTCAAGACCTTTATCAAATGTGAAAAGTCTAATTTTACCATTATTGGAAAATCAGGAGAGGATTTCTCTTATCTTCCCATCGTAGAAAAGAATCATCAGATTTTGATCAGCCAGTTTACCCTGAAGGAAGTGATCCGTCAGACGATCTTTTCCATCTCTGACAATGAGAACAACAAGCTGATGACTGGTGAATTGTTTGATATCAATGGAAATGAGTTAAAGGTGGTTTCCCTTGACGGCCACAGAATTTCCATTCGTAAGATCCAGCTGAAGGATCATTATGATCCTGCTCGTCTGATTGTTCCCGGAAAGACCTTGAATGAAATTTCGAAGATCATTCCCGGAGATGCGGATAAGGACGTAACCATTTCTTTTACGAACAATCACGTGTTGTTTGAGTTTGATGATACTTTAGTTGTTTCCAGATTGATTGAGGGCGAATACTTCAAGGTAGAGCAGATGCTTTCGAGTGATTATGAGACCAAGGTAACGGTCAATAAGAAAGAGCTTCTCAACTGTATCGACAGAGCTACCCTTCTTGTGAAGGAAGGAGACAAGAAGCCCATTATCATCAACGTTAGCGACGGATTTATTGAACTTAAGATCAATTCTACCCTTGGCAGCATGAATGAAGACATCGACGTTGAGAAACAGGGTAAGGATCTGATGATCGGATTTAACCCGAAGTTCCTGATCGATGCTCTCAGAGTCATTGATGACGAGGAAGTTGATCTCTACATGGTGAATTCCAAGGCACCTTGCTTCATCAAGAATGATGACGAGTCTTACATTTATCTGGTATTGCCGGTAAACTTTACGACGGTTTCTTAAAAAGGTAAAAGGTATGGAAGTAGTTAAGATTAAGGACGAGTTTATAAAGCTTGGGCAGGTTTTAAAGCTTGCCGGGCTTGTGGAGTCCGGAGTGGATGCAAAGTACGTGATTCAAGACGGACTTGTGAAGGTAAATGGAGAAATAGATACCAGAAGAGGAAGAAAAATAGTGGCCGGGGATATTGTGGAATATCAGGGCAACAAAGTGAAGGTTGAGTAAGATAAATGATCATTAAATCCATTGAGTTGTCTGATTACAGAAATTATGATCATCTTTCCATGGAATTTAGTCCCGGTACCAATATTTTGTACGGAGATAACGCGCAGGGAAAGACAAACATCCTGGAAGCCATTTACGTTTCTGCCACGACTAAATCTCACAAAGGCAGCAAGGACAGGGACATTATAAATTTCAACAAAGAAGAAGCTCACGTCAGAACCGTGATCGAGAAAGAGAACGTGGAAACCCGCATAGACATGCATCTTAGGAAAAGCAAGTCAAAGGGACTTGCGATTGACGGACAAAGGGTTAAAAAAGCGGCGGATCTGATTGGGCTTTGTAATGTTGTGTTCTTTTCGCCGGAAGATCTTGGAATTATCAAAAATGGTCCTTCGGAGAGAAGACGTTTTGTCGACATGGAGCTCTGCCAGCTGGATAGTTTTTATTTTTATAATCTTAGTAATTACAATAAGATCGTAGAACAGAGAAATACCTTGCTGAAGGACATGTATTTTAATCCTCAGCTTCGGGAAACCTTAAATATTTGGGACATGCAGCTGGTTTCTTACGGAAGTAAGATCATAGAGAGAAGAAAACTCTTTGTGGAACAGCTGAATGAGATCATTGAAGGAATTCATTTCAGTCTTTCCGGCGGAAGGGAAAAAATTAAGATTGTTTATGAACCCGACGTCCAGATAGAAGATTTTGAGAAAAAGCTTTTGGAAAACCAGGAGCGAGACGTCAGGTCAAAGATGACGACGGTCGGTCCTCACAGGGATGACTTTAGTTTTCTGATCGGCGACGTGGACATCCGGAAGTTTGGATCCCAAGGCCAACAGAGAACGGCGGCCCTTTCCTTAAAGCTTTCTGAGATTGAATTGGTGAAAAAGATCACGAAAGATACGCCGATCCTGCTTTTGGATGACGTATTGTCAGAGCTTGACAGCAATCGCCAAAATTATTTGTTAAACAGCATCGGAAACATTCAGACCATCATCACCTGCACCGGTTTGGAGGAATTTGTCAATAATCGCTTTGAGATTGACAGAGTTTTTAAGGTGACGAATGGATCCGTTGAAAAAATGAGTGAAGAGAAAGAGTAAGACGTAAGGAGTAACTTCATGAGCGAAGAAAATCTTAGCAGTACCATGGTTGATCACGAATATGGGGCGGACCAGATCCAGATTCTGGAAGGTTTGGAAGCCGTTCGGAAAAGACCTGGCATGTATATTGGAACCACCTCCAGCAGAGGACTTCACCATCTTGTTTATGAGATCGTAGACAATGCGGTGGATGAGGCTTTGGCTGGTTTTTGTGATACCATAGACGTGACCATCAACGAGGATAATTCCGTGACCGTCATTGATAACGGAAGAGGAATTCCCGTCGGCATCAACCATAAAGCCGGAATTCCTGCCGTGGAAGTGGTATTTACCATTTTGCATGCCGGTGGAAAGTTTGGCGGTGGAGGATATAAGGTTTCCGGAGGTCTTCATGGAGTTGGCGCTTCCGTTGTAAATGCTCTATCCAACTGGCTTGAGGTTGAAATCTGCCAGGAAGGAAAAATTTACAAGCAGCGCTATGAAAGAGGTCACGTATGCTATCCCTTAAAAGAGATTGGAACCTGTCCCGCTGAAAAAACGGGAACGAAGGTAACCTTCCTTCCAGATGATACGATTTTTACCGAAACAACGGAATATGATTTTGAAGTATTAAAGAGAAGACTTCGCGAAATGGCCTTTTTGACTAAGGGTCTTCGCATTATTTTAAGGGACGACCGTCAGGAAGAAGAAGCTGCGGAGAGCTTTGAAAACAGCCAGATCAGTGATCTTTTAGACAGAGCCTTTGATGATCAAAAGCTTCAGAAGGCGGAGCAGGAAGATCAGGAGAATGATAATACTTTAGCTGAGGAAGAGGCAGATCAGGCAATCGAAGAATCCAAGGATCTTTTTGGAACGGAGGAAAATTCCGTTGCTAAAAAGACGAAAACCGGCGGCCAGATTGGGAAATCCCACGTGATCACCTTAGAAAACGGCCGCAAGCAGAAGGTCATTGAGTTCTTCTATGAGGGCGGCATCAAGGAATTCGTGGAATATCTTAACAAGAGCAAGACGCCTCTTTACGACAACATCCTTTACTTTGAGGGAGAAAAGAACGGCGTTTACGTTGAAGTTGCCTTCCAGCACAATGATTCCTACAACGAAAGCGTATTCAGCTTTGTAAATAACATTAACACGCCCGAGGGCGGAACACACCTCCAGGGCTTTAGAAACGCGATCACAAAGACGTTTAATGATTATGCGAGAACGGCAAAGCTCTTAAAAGACAATGAGCCGAACCTTTCCGGTGAGGACATTCGTGAGGGCCTGACCGCAATTGTCAGCGTTAAGATCGAAGATCCTCAGTTTGAGGGCCAGACAAAGCAAAAGCTTGGAAACAGTGAGGCAAGGGGAGCCGTTGATAACACTGTCAGCGAACAGCTCACCTACTTCCTTGAGTTAAATCCCACGGTAGCAAAATCCATCTGTGAGAAATCCATTCTTGCGCAGCGTGCAAGAGAGGCAGCCAGAAAGGCAAGGGACCTGACCAGAAGAAAGACTGCCCTTGACGGCATGGCACTTCCCGGAAAGCTTGCTGACTGTTCCGACAAGGATCCCCAGAACTGCGAGATCTACATCGTAGAGGGAGATTCCGCAGGCGGAAGCGCAAAGACCGCAAGAAGCCGTGCGACGCAGGCAATCTTGCCCCTTCGAGGCAAAATCCTAAACGTGGAAAAGGCAAGACTTGACAAGATTTATGCCAATGCGGAAATCAAGGCCATGATCACGGCCTTCGGCACCGGCATTCACGAAGACTTTGACATCACAAAGCTTCGTTACAATAAGATCATTCTCATGACCGATGCCGACGTGGACGGTGCTCACATCAGCACTCTGCTCCTTACGTTCATCTATCGCTTCATGCCGGAATTGATCAAACAGGGCCACGTGTTCCTTGCAAAACCTCCTCTGTATAAGCTGGAGAAGAATAAGAAGATCTGGTATGCCTACAGCGATGAAGAACTGGACAACATTTTGAAGGAAGTTGGCCGTGACCAGAACAACAAGATCCAACGTTATAAAGGTCTGGGCGAGATGGATGCGGAACAGCTTTGGGAGACCACCATGGATCCCGAGAGAAGAATCCTGCTTCGCGTGGGTTACGACGAGGAGTCTGAATCCGAACTGGATCTGACCTTCACGACGCTCATGGGCGATAAGGTGGAACCCCGCCGTGAGTTTATTGAAGAGAACGCAAAGTTTGTAAAGAATTTGGATATTTAATCTTCTCTTATGACATTCAAGTTTTGAAGAGTATCGGAAATATAAATGTCCACCCGGACAGAAAGAGGAATCATGAACGACGACGTTTTTGATCAGAAGCCAAATGAGATCGATAAGATCCATGAGGTCGATCTGAAAGAGAGAATGGAGACATTTTACATCGATTATGCCATGAGCGTTATCGCGGCCCGCGCGCTTCCTGACGTGCGAGACGGCTTAAAGCCCGTACAGAGGCGCGTGCTCTACTCCATGATCGAGCTGAATAACGGACCGGACAAGCCGCATCGTAAGAGTGCGCGTATTGTCGGTGACACCATGGGTAAATACCATCCTCACGGCGACAGTTCCATCTATGGCGCCTTGGTTAACATGGCGCAGGACTGGAATACCAGATATCCTCTCGTGGACGGTCACGGAAACTTTGGTTCCATGGACGGTGACGGCGCGGCTGCCATGCGTTACACGGAAGCAAGACTTTCCAAGATCAGCATGGAGCTCCTTGCCGACATTGGAAAGGATACCGTAGACTTTGTGCCGAACTTTGACGACACGGAGAAAGAACCCGTTGTTTTGCCCAGCCGATATCCTAATCTCTTGGTAAACGGTACCACTGGTATTGCCGTCGGCATGGCTACCAACATTCCTCCCCACAATCTTCGCGAAGTGGTGCAGGCCGTTGTAAAGATCATCGACAACAGGGTTCAGGAAAACCGTGAGACCTCCATCGACGAAATTCTGGAGATCATAAAAGCGCCTGATTTCCCTACGGGCGGTTTGATCCTCGGAACCAGAGGCTGTGAAGAAGCATACCGCACGGGCCGCGGCAAGATCCGCGTTCGCGCCGTGACCAACATTGAAACCCTTCCCAACGGAAAGAATCAGATCATCGCCACGGAGCTTCCCTATATGGTGAATAAGGCGAATCTGATCATTAAGATCGCTGAGCTGGTTAAGCTGAAAAAGATCGACGGCATCACGGACATCCGCGACGAGTCAAACCGCGAGGGCGTAAGAGTCGTGATCGAGCTTCGCCGTGACGCAAATCCGAACGTGGTGTTGAACCAGCTTTATAAGCACACGCAGCTGCAGGATACCTTTGGCGTGATCATGCTGGCCCTTGTTAACAACGAGCCCAAGGTCATGAGCCTCCTCGACATGCTGAATTACTACATTGGGCACCAGGAGGACGTGGTTACCCGCCGCACCAAGTACGATCTGAACAAGGCGGAGGAGCGCGACCACATTTTACAAGGCCTCTTGAAGGCACTGGATTTCATTGACGAAGTGATCTCCATCATCCGCAGCAGCCAGAATACCCAGGAAGCAAAGGATCGTTTGATCCAGCGTTTTGAGCTCTCCGACGTGCAGGCGCAGGCCATCGTTGACATGAGACTGCGTGCCCTGACAGGTTTGGAAAGGGCTAAGCTTGAGGACGAGCATAAGGAATTGGTTGCAAAGATCGCAGAATTAAAGGCCATCCTTGCTGATGAAAAACTCCTCCTTGGCGTGATCAAGGAAGAGATCCAGATCATCGCCATCAAGTACGGCGATGACAGAAGAAGTAAGATCGGCTTTGACGAGTTTGACATTTCCATCGAGGACATGATCCCTCATGAAAATACGATCATCGCCATGACGAAACTTGGTTACGTCAAGCGCATGACGGTGGATAATTTCAAGGCCCAGAACCGCGGCGGCAAGGGCATCAAGGGCATGCAGACCATCGAGGATGACTACATCGAAGACCTGCTGATGACCACAAATCATCATTACCTGAACTTCTTTACCAACATGGGCCGCGTATACCGCCTGAAGGCATACGAGATCCCTGAGGCAGGAAGAACTGCCCGCGGAACGGCGATCGTCAACCTTCTCCAGTTAAATCCCGGAGAGAAGATCACCGCCATGATCCCGATCAAGGAATACGAGGACGAAAAGAACCTCTTCATGGTGACCAAGAAGGGTATCGTAAAGAAGACTTCCCTTGTGGAATATGAGAACGTGAGAAAGAATGGCCTCGCAGCGATCAATCTCCGCGATGACGATGAGCTGATCGAAGTAAAGACCACCAAGAACGATGACGAGATCTTCCTCGTTACGAGATTTGGACAGTGCATCCGCTTTAAGGAGACTGACGTACGTCCTACCGGAAGAACCTCCATGGGCGTGATAGGCATGAACTTAGAGGATCAGGATGAGATCATCGGCATGCAGCTCCAGAGTCAGGGTGATTCGCTTCTTATCGTTTCCGAGAATGGTCTTGGAAAGCGCACCTACCTGAAGGAATTCAACGTGCAAAAGCGCGGCGGTAAGGGCGTGAAGTGCTATAAAATTACGGACAAGACGGGCTTTGTCGTAGGCGTAAAGGCCGTGAATGATGACAATGAGATCATGATGATCACCACCGAAGGCATCATCATTCAGTTGCGCATGCAGGACATCTCCAAGCTCGGAAGAATCACCTCCGGCGTGAAGATGATGAACTTGAAGGACGGCGTGACCATCGCCCAGATCGCGAAGGTTCGCGAAAAGATTTCCGACGGAAATCAGGAATTCGACAACATTGAGGATGCGGAAGCCAGCGTTGATGCGGAATACGCAGAATCCGAAATGATGGCGATGGAAGACTTCGAGGATGATCCCGACAAGGAAATCAACCTCCCGAAGGAAGAAGAGGACGAGTAATCTCCTGCCGACACTAAGGTCACTAAGCACAAGATCATAAGTATGAAGATGAGGGTATGTTTATCACGTACCCTCATCTTCATTTGTATTTAATTTTACAAACTGGAAGCTATTGCTTATCTTGGTGGCCCGCAGGGACGGGGTTAATGGGTCAAAAAATGGCCTGCTAACCCCGTCCCCATGGTCCACTTTAGCTCGACAAACCGAGATCTTCTAATGCGAAAATTTCCCTTGAAACAGCCTAAACAAACTGTATGCCAGTGCTAGTTGCCTTTTGACAAGGTGGGGATCGAAAACGGGGAGATAAAATTATGAAAAGAAAAACTGTTCTTGATTTCATTTTCGAAACGTGTATAATGAATATGCTGAGAATAAGAAAAAACATAAATAGAAACTTAGAATAAGAAAACGTAAATAAAGGCAGAGAATAAATATATGCTGAGAATAAGAGAATAAAGAGGTGTAAAGAAAATGGAATCATTTTTGATTTTTCGTGATCTAGCGATCATTGTCATATTTGCAAAGTTCTTTGGAATCGTGGCCAGAAAACTGAAGGCTCCGCAGGTGGTCGGAGAGATCATAGCGGGACTTCTCATCGGTCCCAGTATCTTGGGATTGGTGGAGCAGACGGAGTTCCTGTCCCACATGGCGGAGATCGGCGTGGTGCTTCTCATGTTCTCCGCAGGCTTGGAGACGAACCTAAAGGATCTGATGAAGACGGGTCCGATTGCTTTCCTTATTGCCTGCGCGGGCGTGTTTGTTCCCCTGGTGGGCGGAACCTTGCTGTACTTTTGCCTATATGACATGGCGCCTTGGGGTTCCGAGGAATTCTACAAGGCCGTATTTGTGGGCGTGATCATGACCGCAACGAGCGTCAGCATCACGGTGCAGGCCCTAAAAGAGCTAGGAAAGCTAAAGGGTAAGGTCGGAACGACGATCCTAAGCGCCGCCATTATCGATGACGTCATCGGCATTATCGTTCTGACCTTCGTCATCGGTTTCAAGAATCCGGACACGGATCCCATGGGCGTCGTAGTCTCCACGCTTTTGTTCTTCCTGGCTGCCGTTGGCGTTGGATTTATCCTGTACCTAGTCTTCCAGAAACTAGATCAGCGCTACCCCCACACCAGAAGAATCCCGATCCTTGGTCTGGCACTGTGCTTTGCCTTTGCTTACGGCGCGGAAAAATGGTTTGGCATCGCGGACATTACCGGCGCTTACGTTGCGGGCATTATCCTTTGCTCCATCCAGGATTCCCAGTACATTGACGAAAAGATTGACATCAATTCCTACATGCTGTTCGGACCCGTTTTCTTCGCCAGCATCGGCCTGAAGACCAGTATCGACAACATTGACGCGGGCATTGTCATTTTCTCCATCGGATTTGTGCTTGTAGCTCTGATCACCAAGATCATTGGCTGCGGCCTGATGGCAAAGCTTTGCCGGTTTAACTTCAAAGACAGCTTGAAAATTGGCGTCGGCATGATGACGCGCGGTGAGGTTGCCCTGATCGTATCACAGAAGGGCTTGTCCGTAGGACTTCTCACTCCGGTATACTTTACTGCCGTGATCCTTCTGATCATATGCTCGAGCATATCCACGCCGATCATTCTAAAGCTCCTCTACGCGAAGGAAGAGAGCGAGTAACTTGGTTAAAGACCTCGGCAATTTTTGCCGGGGTTTTTTATTTCAAATGGAACCATTTGCGAAGGCCGGAAGTCTAATAGGTGAAACATGTTTCAAATAAACATGGCAAAGGAGAAAGGATATGGCGAATTAATCAAAATGAGAAAGGACGAATTCGAACGACTAATAATAGAATATCAGTCTCAAATGTATCGATTGGCCCTCAGCATTTTGAAAAATGAACATGATGCGGAGGACGTGGTGGGAGATGCCATTCTGACGGCTTGGGAGCGCCTTAGTACCTTGAAGGATCCGACAAAGTTTAAGTTTTGGATCATGACGATCATAGCGAATAACGCAAAGACTTTTCTGCGGAAGAAGAAAAGGGTGGAGCTTATGGATTCCCTGGAAGACGTGGGAGAAACCGTAAACGCGTATGATGGATCGGAGTCGGAGCTTTGGAACGCCGTGATGAATCTAAAGGAAAAGCATTCCAAGATTATCGTTTTATATTATTATTTTGGCTTTTCCGTAAAGGAGATCAGCAAGATACTGCATCTTACGCAGGGAACCGTAAAATCAAGGCTTTCCAGGGGAAGGGAAGCATTGAGAAACCATTTGGAATTATGATTCCGTGAAAAAGGAGAAGAATTATGAAAGACGCTTTTGATGACGTCATTTATGAGAAAGCAAGGAATGAAAAGCTGTCGCTGCCACATTCCTATGAAGAAAAAGTAAAACAGACTCTAAATCAACTGACGGAGGAAACAGTGGAGAACTCCACGCGGATTTGTATTTTTAAGCAAAAGAGACTTGCCTTTGGCTCATTGTGCGTTTTATGCCTGTTCATCGCGGCGGCAGGAATCCTGGCGAAGCTTGGCATCATTGGACGACGTGGAACCAGTGAAGCTGAAGTGCAGTCCACGGCGGCAGTGAGGACGGAGCTGGAGCAATTCGTGGCCCCGAAGGAAGAAACGCAGACCGAAGAAATCACAAAGGAGTTTAAGGACGGAGAACGGGAGACCTTGCCGCTGGTGAGAATGGCATATGATACGTGGATCTGTCCCGTAAAGGACGTCTATTATGAGACCTTCTGCGAATCTACCGTCAAGGGGCAAAAATTATACGTTGCCTGTTTTGCAGGCACAAAGGGGGATGAGATCCTTGCCGTTTCTGACGGCGTTATCGAAGAGTGTGATTATGAGATCCCGTATGGTTATTACGTGGTCTTGGCAGCGGAAAATGGCGCGAAGGTCAGATACTGGCATTTGAGTGAATATACGGTGAAGCCGGGTGACGAAGTGAAAAGAGGCGACGTGATCGCTGCCTTGGGAAATACCGGCTTGGTGACGGGACCTGCCCTGTCCATTTCCGTCATTGTGGACGGAGAAACCATCAAGCCCGTCATCACGGACGAAGAATACGCCGCACCGAAGGTTTTTGAATCTGAAGAATAACAAAAATGGGAGCTAAGGCTCCCATTTTTTATTCCACGCCATTTTGGATTGACTCCACTACGGTTTCCTGACTGGCGTTTTCGGCATTTGTTTTTTCCTCCGCCAAAAACTTCACCCAAGTCATAATACTGTAAATTACGATCAGCATGACCACGAGAAGGATCATGTCTTTCGCGTCAAAATGGTTCCGTTCCTTCAAATGACCGGGACCATTTTTTTTCTTTTTTTGGGATGGTGAAGTCGTTTCTTTTGTTTCCTGATTTTGTTCCATAAGACACCTTCTTCGCATTTCAATGATTTTTTTTATTATAGCTTTTTTTGTCTTGATTCTCAATATTTTTTTCAGACTTTTTGGGTTTTTATATTGAATTATTAAGACGTAAAGAGTATATTAAATATGATTTTATAATTAATTTACGGTATTTTTAGGAATAAGCAGTCGCGTCAGGAACAAGGGACGGGGAATAGATAGAATTTGTGAGAAAAATCCATGGAATACACGATTGAAAGTGCGACGGAGAGATTATTATCCAGTTTTCAGGCATATTATAACGTAAAGCAATTGGAAGCGGGCGAAAGGCCGGAAGGCTTGCCGCTTTGCGCCATCTGCGAATATTATGAAAAATCCCAAAAATACGTCCTGTCCCAGAAGGCTGAGCTCTGGTCGGAAAATTCCGAGGAATTCTTATTTCTGTTCCAGACAGACGTGCTAACGCTGGAACTGTTCGAAAAGTGTAGGGAGCATGCCTGGGAAGAAGGCATGAAAATGGCCCACGTCGGTCCGGGTCACATGTATACCTATATTACGCCAATGTTTGTTTGTAATTCTTGCGATGAGGACGCAAGAAAGGCATTGAAAAAATGCCGCAAATTCAAAAGTTTTCGTTTCTCTTTCCACGGATGGATGGATCTTCATACGGCCGTGTTAGAGGTTCAAAATAATCAAATGTCTTCAAATGCAGGCGGTAGAAGCGTGGAAAAAGTAATGAAAAAGGTGTTGTTCAATTCTAATAAGAAAAGGAGATGATTTTTGAATGAACACATTAGTACTGCTCATCATTTGCATCGCCGTTCTCCTAACCGGTTATGTCCTCTACGGTGGATGGCTTTGCAAGCAGTGGGGCGTAGGGGAGAATAAGGAAGAGACTCCCGCACATACGCTGGAAGACGGCGTAGATTACGTTCCCGCTAAGGCTCCCGTTTTGATGGGTCATCATTTTTCATCCATCGCAGGCGCAGGCCCCATCACTGGACCGATCAGCGCAGCCATGTTCGGTTGGTTGCCCGTAACCCTCTGGGTGTTGGTCGGCGGCATCTTCTTTGGCGGCGTACACGACTTTGGCGCCCTTTTTGCTTCCATCCGGCATAAGGGACAGTCTATCGGAGAAATTATCTCCGCAAACATGAGCCGTCGCGCAAAGAGACTTTTCATTATTTTCTCGTACCTGACCTTGATCCTTGTAGTAGCAGCATTTGCATCCATCGTGGCAGGCACCTTCGGAGCATCCGTAAAGGATGGCGTTATCGATAAGGCAGCCAGCTCCGCAAACGCATCCGTTGCAATGGTATCCCTGCTCTTTATCGTGATTGCCATCATCTTCGGTTTTGCGGTATATCGTCGGAACGCACCCATGCTGATCTCTACGATCGTGGGCGTTGTTGCGATCGTGCTCTGTCTCGTAATTGGCATGAATTTCCATCCCATTTACCTGACCACGAACACTTGGATGATTATTGTTGGTATTTATATTGCCATTGCATCCGTAACTCCCGTTTGGATTCTGCTTCAGCCTCGTGATTACTTAAGTTCTTTCCTTCTGTATGCGATGCTGATCATTGCTGCTTTTGGCGTTATTGGCGCTCATCCAAACATTGATTCTGCATCCTTCCCCGCATTTGCCGGTTTCTCTGTAAATGGACAGTTATTGTTCCCGATCCTGTTCACCACCGTTGCCTGCGGTGCCATCTCCGGATTCCACTCCCTGGTTTCCTCTGGTACCACCTCCAAGCAGCTGGACAAGGAAAAGGACGCAAAGCCCATCGCATACGGTGGCATGCTTCTGGAGTGCGTACTTGCAATCTTAACTCTGTGTGCAATCGCATATGCAAAGCAGTGGAATGCAGCAAATCCTGACAGTGCTCAGCTGTCCGGACCTACAGGCATTTTCGCAGGCGGTATTTCTAAGATGGTTGCCACGATTCCCGGACTTGCAGGTGCAGAAAATATCCTTTATACCCTGCTCGTTCTAGCATACTCCGCATTCTGTCTGACTTCCCTGGATACTGCAACTCGTCTTGCAAGATTTATGTTCCAGGAGTTCTGGCTGGAGCCTGGACAGACCCCGAAGGACATCAAGTCTGGCTACAAGAAGATTTTGGTAAATCCTTATTTTGCAACTGTTTTAACCGTAGTTCTTGGCATCCTTCTTGGCTTAACCGGATGGAACAAGATCTGGGGCCTCTTTGGTGCAGCAAACCAGCTCCTTGCAGGACTTGGTCTCCTGGCAGTGGCAACCTGGCTTGGCAACATTGGAAAGAACAACAAGATGTTCCTGTTCCCCATGGCGTTCATGATGGTTGTTACCATCTGTTCCTTACTTCTGACCGTTAAGAATCAGATTACTGCCATTCAGGCGGGTGGCGCAGACTGGGGTCCTTACGCACAGATCGTACTTGGCATCCTCCTCATCGTCCTTGCCATCATCCTCGTGATCGAAGGCATCCAGACCTTGATGGGAAAGAACAAGAAGAAGGCATAGCCATCAAGTTGCCGGACGTTAACGTGGCAAGAAGACAGAAATTTAGGAAATAAAAGAAGCAGGGAAGCAATTTCGCCTCCCTGCTTTTTTCATCCCTAAATCTTCATCCTTCATCGGTTTTCTGGTGCTTGGACATCGGCAGGGAGAAAACAAACTCCGTACCAACGCCCTCCGTGCTGATGACGTTGATGTTTTCGTTATGTGAATTGATGATCTCTTTTACGATGGAAAGACCAAGGCCCGTGCCCTTCTTATCCTTACCGCGGGAGAGATCCGACTTGTAAAACCGTTCGAAGATCAGCTTTAAGTCATCCTTCGGAATACCGATGCCGTTATCCTTGACGGAGACGAAGATCTTATTCTTCTTTTCCGTGGTCTCGATGGTGATCACGCTGTCGTGATGACTGAACTTGATGGCATTGTCCAGAAGATTGTAGATTACCTGCTTGATCTTCTCCATGTCGGCGTTCACGTACATTTCCTCGCCCGTCAGGATCACCTCAATGGCAAGCTTCTTCTTAAGGCAGGAGCCTTCGAAGGATGCGGCAATGTTCCGGATCACGTTGTTGATGTCAAAGTCCGTTTTCTCTAACAGCATGCCCTTCGTGTTCAGGTTATTCAGCGTGAGCAGGCTGTTCGTAAGCTTTGTCAGTCGTTCCGTCTCATTTAGTACGATTCCCAGATATTTTTCATACATCTCCGGCGGGATCGTTCCGTCCAGCATGGCCTCCAGGTATCCCTTGATGGAAGTTAAGGGAGAGCGGAAGTCGTGGGATACGTTCGCCACGAATTTCTTTTGGTTGTCCTCCGCACGTGCGATCTCACTGGCCATGTAATTCAAGCAGGCAGCCAGATAACCAATCTCATCGTCACTGTCGATCTGAAACTCATAGTGCATGTTTCCGGATGCATATTGTTCCGTTGCATGCGTGATCTTGCGAAGTGGCACGTAAACAATCTCCGTAAAGAAGATCAAAATGATCAGGGAGAGAAAGAACAGGATGCCAAACGTGATCATAAAGATGCCCGTCAAGCGATTACTCATCCGATCGATCTCGCTGATCGCATAGTGAATGATCACGTAACCCTTTACCTTAAAGTCGGACGTGATCGGGGCGATCACGGACAGATATTGTTTGTCAAACGTATTGAAAAAACGGTCTATCACGTAATATGAGTTTTCCGTGACCGTTGGATCAAAATTCGCGATCACGTTGATCTCTTCCACGTTGATCTCTTTTTCACTGTCCAAGATGACGCGTCCGGAAGGATTGATGATCTGAATGGAGGCATTCAAATACAGCGCCAGGGCATCGATCTGTTCCTTTACGGTAATCAAGTCAATCTCGCTGTTATAAAGCTCGCTGGCGTACGTACTGGCGATCAGATTGGCTTCCGAGTAAAACCGCTCGGCGGAATCCTTAACGAAATGATCCCTCACCATGCCGGGACTGAAGGTGGATACCACAATGAAGCCAAAGATGCCAAAGATGAGATAAGCCAACAAAAATTTTAAATATAGCGTTTTTTTCATGGGCTTTTAGACTTTCCTTTGCGCATGGCGCGCGGCTCATTATCTTTTTACTTCAAACTTATAGCCAACGCTGTGTACCGTAGTGATCTTCCAGTTGTCGTGATCCTTGATCTTTTCGCGAAGACGCTTGATGTGAACGTCCACGGTCCTGGAATCGCCAATGTACTCGTAACCCCAGACTTGGTCAAGAAGCTGTTCTCTGGTATACACGCGGTTCGGGGAAGCGGCGAGGCAGTAGAGAAGCTCTAACTCCTTCGGCGGCATGTCCACGTTGTGGCCCATGTACGTCACGGAATAATTCGTAAGATTGATGGTGAGATCGGGATATTCCACCTTCTTTTCCACAAATTGCTCCACGGGTTCCGGGGCAGGAGCGGGCGCAGCCGTCTTATAGCGCCGGAGCACGGCCTTTACGCGTGCCACCATCTCCTTGGAATCAAAGGGCTTTTCCACGTAATCATCCGCGCCGAGCTCTAAGCCAAGTACCTTGTCAAACACCTCGCCCTTGGCGGAGAGCATGATAATGGGAATCTCATGTTTCGCGCGAACCTCGCGGCAGACCTGGTAGCCGTCCATGCCGGGAAGCATGAGGTCTAAGAGGATCAGATTCGGCGGATCCTTTTCCACAATGGGCAGTACGGACTCCCCGTCATTGACGATGGTGGTCTCAAAGCATTCCTTCGTCAAATACAGGGAGATCAGCTCTGCAATGTTGTTGTCATCATCTACGATCAAGATTTTTTGTTTTGTAGCCATGGCCATCTCCTTTACTTAAACGTTGCAATCGTCACGCCGGCATCGCCTTCGCCGAATTCGCCCAGGCGGAATTCCTTAATGGTCCGCAGCTTTTTCAGATGGGAGTGTACGGCATTCCGAAGGGCTCCCGTACCTTTTCCGTGTACGATGCGAACGCTCGGAAGGTGTGCAAGATATGCATCATCCAAATATTTATCAAGTTCCGTCAAGGCCTCGTCCACGGTCTTGCCGAGAAGATTGATCTCAGGTGAAACGGACAGGGATTTCGACATTTTGATCTTGCCGATGCCGGTCGTCTGACCACGGTTTGGCTTCGGATCATTGAAATCCTCTTCCTTGATCATGACTAAGTCAGATACGTTGGTCTGCATGCGCATGATGCCGCATTGTACGAAGAGATTTCCCTTTGCGTCCGGCAGGGTGCTGACGGTTCCCTTCAGGTTCATGGAAACGATCTTTACGGAATCACCCTTCATGAGCTTCTTGGGATCAAGGCCCTTCACGCCGTTTGAAGTCTGTGCGGGCTTTTGTCCAAGGGAGAGCTTGTCGTTCTTTTCCTTGATCTTGTCGCGAACTGCCTGACGCTTTTGCTCCAGGGTCTTCATGTCGATGCCCATGGCGCTGGCCTTATTGAAGTCGCGAATGGTCTCGTCTGCAACGTCCTTTGCGTCCTGCAGGATCTCACGTGCCTTTTCGTTGGCCTCGCGCAGGATCTTGTCCTTGGCTTTGTCGATCTTTTCGTTTTTCTGTTTTAACTGTTCTTCCAGGAGACGGATGTTTTCTTTCTTTTTCTCGATCTCCTGACGCTCTCTCTCCATGCGGACGCGGTTTTCTTCCAGATCCGCGATCACGTCCTCAAAGCTGGTCTCTTCCTTGCTGATCTGTTCCTTTGCGGCATTGATAATGTCATCCGGAAGGCCCAGTTTGGAAGAGATCGCGAAAGCGTTACTCTTTCCGGGAATGCCGATCAGAAGCTTATAAGTCGGCTGCAGGGTTTCCACGCTGAATTCACAGCAGGCGTTCTGCACGAAATCCGTAGAGAGCGCGTAGATCTTCAGCTCACTATAATGCGTGGTTGCCATGGTGCGGATACCGCGGTCATGCAGGTAATTTAAGATGGAGATCGCAAGTGCAGCGCCCTCCGTCGGATCCGTTCCGGCTCCGAGCTCATCAAACAGACACAGGGAATGCTCGTCCGCATGCTTCAAAATGTGGACAATGCTGGTCATGTGAGAGGAGAAGGTGGATAAGCTCTGCTCAATGCTCTGTTCGTCGCCAATGTCCGCGAAGACCTCCGTAAAGACGGAAAGCTCTGAGCGATCCAATGCCGGAATATGCAAACCCGCCTGGCCCATCAGCGTAAAGAGTCCCACGGTTTTTAAGGATACGGTCTTACCGCCGGTGTTCGGTCCCGTGATGATCAGGAGGTCGAAGTCGCGGCCAAGATGAATGTCGATGGGAACAACCTTTTTCTTATCCAACAAGGGATGACGACCTTTGCGGATATTGATGATATGCTTGCGGTTAAACTGCGGTTCCGTCGCGTTTTGATCCAGCGCCAGCTTTGCCTTTGCAAAGATGAAGTCCAGCTTTGTCATGGTGCGCTGGTTCACTGCGAGTTCTTCCGTATGACCTGCGCAGAGGTAACTCAGCTCCGCGAGAATGTGCTCGATTTCTTCCTTCTCCTGAAGGTCTAGCTCCTTCAGCTGATTGTTGAGGTTTACGATGGCAGCAGGCTCGATGAAAAACGTGGAACCGCTCGAGGACTGGTCGTGCACCATGCCCGTCACCTGTCCCTTGTATTCTGACTTGACGGGAATGCAGTAGCGATTATTGCGCATGGTGATCACCGCATCCTGCAGATAGGTGCGGTAAGGGCCCGTCAACATGGAATTTAACTGATTGTGGATCTTCTCCCCCGTGACCTGGATGCTGCGGCGGATGCTCTTGAGCTTTGGACTTGCGTCATCCGCAAACTCATCCTCGCCGATGATGCAGCGATTGATCTCGTTTGCAACCTGCACCAGGGGCGTGAGCGCCGTGAAATAAGGATCCAGCAGATCCTCCGGCGCATCCTCGCGTTCCTTCTTCCCATAAGTCTTAATGCGGTTAACGTTGTCCAACAACCCCGCGATCTTCAATAATTCAGAAGAAGAGAGCGTGCTGCCGATCTCTAAGGAACGGATGGAAAAACCGAGATCTTTGTTGCTTCCAAAGGAGGTGCTGCCAGACTTAAAGATCTTGGAGATGGCGTCCCTCGTCTCGCCTTGCGCCGTGCGGATCTCGTCAATGTCCGTGGACGGCAAAAGTTCCCGGCAAAGTTTCCTTCCCGGTTCGGAATCGGCCTTCTGCGCCAGCAGGTCGATGATCTTATTATATTCTAAGGTTTTTAATACTTTCTCGTTCATGATGACCTAAAAAATCCTTTCTTCTAAGACGGCAAAAATGCGCAAAACGCCATCTTTCCTCGTTATTTTAACACATTTATGAAAGAAACGCATTATTTTTTTTCTTGTGCAACCTTTGCGCATAAATTTAATGCAGATTTAAGGTTTCCATGATAAAATGAATCTAACGTGGAACAATAGAATGAAAAACCTTGAGAAACAACTAAGTTTTAGAAAGGAGTAACCCATGAGATTACTTTTGGCGGAAGATGAGGAAGAATTGAGCGAAGCCTTGACGGCGGTGCTTCGGCGAAACAACTATTCCGTGGATGCGGTGTATAATGGTCAGGATGCCTTAGATTATGCGGAGGGACAGGAATATGACGGCATCATCCTTGACATTATGATGCCCAAGAAAAGTGGACTGGAAGTGCTCCGAACCCTCAGGGCCCACAAAAATCAGGTTCCGGTGCTTCTTCTTACGGCGAAAACGCAGGTGGACGACCGTGTGGAAGGACTTGATTCCGGCGCAGACGATTATCTGGGAAAGCCCTTTGCCATGAAGGAATTACTTGCCCGGGTGCGTGCCATGACAAGACGTCAAAGCACCCTTACGGACAATGTGCTTACCCTTGGAAACGTCACCTTAAACCGTTCAACCTTTGAGCTCTCCGTTGGGGAGGAGAAGATCCGCCTGGCCAACAAGGATTTTCAGATGATGGAAATGCTGATCGTGAATCCCGGACAGATCATCTCCACGGACCGCTTTATGGAAAAGGTTTGGGGATATGATTCCGACACCGAGATCGGCGTTGTCTGGGTTTACGTTTCCAATCTCCGGAAAAAACTGGCGGCCCTCGGCGCGGACATAGAGATCAAGGCCGTGCGCAATCAGGGCTATTCCCTGGAAAAGAAGTAAACAACTGCAAACTTTAGCTTTGGAAAAGGATAAAAAGCAATGATACAAAAGCTTCGAAGACAATTCATTCTGGTTGCCATGTGCTCCACGCTGGCAGTTTTGGTCGTGATCATTGGAACCTTGAACATATTGAATTACACGGGCACGGTGCAAAAGAAGGATGAAATTTTAGCCCTTCTTTCCGACAATAACGGAAGATTTCCGGCGTTTTTTAACATGGAAAAGCAGCCACGGGAAAGAGATAACGCATTTCCTGAAAAGCAGATGCAGGATGCGTCCTTTGGGAAGAACCGGAAAGGATTTATGCCCTGGGAAGGCTTTACCCGTGAGATGCCTTACGAGACGCGCTTTTTCTCCGTGACGCTTAACAGCAATGGCGAAGTGACAAAGACGGATGGCGCCATGATCGCATCCATCGATGAAGAGACCGCAAAGACCTATGCGCAAACCATCTATAAAAAATTAAATAACAAGCAATCGTTGAATGGTTTTTATGATGAATACCGTTACCGGATCACGAAAACCGACGATGGTTACTTCGTTCTTTTCGTCGACAGTGCAACGGATCTGGCAAATTTCCGCAAGGTTTTAGTCACTAGCATCGGCGCATCGGCCCTCGGACTTTTGGCCGTTTTTCTTCTGGTGCTGTTCTTTTCCAAGAAGGTATTTAAGCCCGTGGAACAAAGCTATCGGAAGCAGAAGCAGTTTGTTACGGATGCCAGCCATGAATTGAAAACGCCCCTTACCATTATCTCCGCAAATCTGGAAGTCATGGAGATGGAGTCGGAGGAATCCCAGTGGAGCAAGAGCATCAAAAAGCAGCTGGAGCGCATGATCGGTCTTGTGGAACAGATGGTGACGCTGTCGCGCCTTGATGAACAAAAGGAGGTTGCAAAGGAGAAATTCTCCCTGAGCGATGCACTGATAGACACGGCGCAGGCTTATCTTCCCGTGGCGGAACAAAGCGGCAAGGAATTTGTGATCGACGTGGCGGAGAACGTTTCCATGACGGGCGATGAGAAGCAGATCCGTCAGATGACGGGGCTGCTTTTGGACAATGCCATGAAATATGCTTCGATCAAATCGCCGGCGGAGGAAGGCGCGGAAGCCTCAAAAGCAGGAAAGCCGAAAATCCGACTTTCCCTGTGCCAGAAAGGAAAGAAAGCCGAGATCGTGCTATGGAATACGGTAGATCAGATTGACGTGGGAAATAAGGAGGAATTATTTGAGCGTTTCTATCGTCCGGATCGCTCCCGGAATTCCAAGACTGGCGGCTCCGGCATAGGACTTTCCATCGTTCGCTCCATCGTGGAAGCCCATCACGGTAAGATCACCGCCGTCAGCAAGGATGGCGCATCCATTGAATTCAAGGCAACGTTGCCGCTAGGATAAAATTTCCTCCATCCCCCAGAAACTGAGATTTCTGGGGTTTTTTTGGGGGTCAGCTGGGTCAGGGAGGCCGGGGAGGCCCGCAGCCCATACTTGTAAACGGCACGGACGGTTCTAAGCTCATTGTTCGCACTATGGCGGCGACGCTTATAAATGATGGCGTCGCCATAGTACTCCAATTCGCTAAGAACCGCCGGCTAATTGTTTACAAGTATGGGCTGCGGGCCTCCCCGGCCTCCCTAACCCTAGCTGCCCCTTGTCAAATCAAAAATAGAACTTCAGCCAGTTCGTCGAATTAGGAAGTTCCCAAGCTATACGTAAGACAGGTTTGCCTGTTGCCATGTCATTATATAACTTTCGATGAATCAACAGGCAGATAAACATAAAGTTTTAGGATGTTTAAGGTTTATTTTAGGTTCGTGACGTAGAATGGGATTCAAGAAAGGGAGGAAAGCCTATGAGTTATCAGGATACGTTTAAGAGATATGAGTTGAAATATATGTTAAATAGGGGGCAGAAGGAGGGTCTGCTGAAGGCGATGGAGCCTCATATGGCGTTGGATCAGTATGGCAGGACGACCATTATGAACGTATATTATGACACGCCGGAATATCTTTTGATCCGCAGATCTCTGGAAAAGCCCGTCTACAAGGAGAAGTTACGGCTTCGCAGCTATGGCACGGCGACGAGCGACGGCATCGTTTTCGTGGAGCTGAAGAAGAAATATGACGGTATTGTATACAAGAGAAGGACCACCGCCACGGAGCAGGAAGCGATGGAATATTTCTCAAAGGGAAAACCGTTTTCAAAGTCGGATCAGATCACGGAAGAGATAGATTACTTTAAGTCCTTTTATCAAAATCTCATGCCGGCAATGGTGATCTCCTATGAGAGGGAAGCCTTTTATGATCTGGATGGGTCCGATCTTCGGATCACGTTTGACGAAAACATTCTGTGGCGGGAAACGGATTTAAGCTTGCGGCAGGAGGCCTATGGTAATGCATTGCTGGAGAAGGACCAAACCCTTGCGGAGATCAAGGTCGGAGGCGCGATGCCCATGTGGCTGGCGCGGAGCCTTTCAGAACTGGGAATCTATCAGATTTCTTTTTCGAAATACGGCAATGCTTTTCAGCAAAAGAGAAAGGTAGGATGAGCGTATGAATACTTTATTTCAAGGAGTTTTTGACGAGACAGCCAGCACCGCATCCCTGCAGGTTGGCGATTTTATTATCTGCCTGGGAGCAGCGCTTTTGATCGGATTCTTTTTGGCCATGGTTACGACCTATAAGGCAAATCACTCTCAGAGCTTTTTCCTTTCGCTGGCGATCCTGCCCGCGGTGGTATGTGTGGTGATCATGATGGTAAACGGCAACGTGGGGACGGGCATTGCGGTTGCGGGAGCCTTTAGCCTCGTGAGATTCCGCTCGGCACCCGGCAGCGCAAAAGAGATCTGCGCCATCTTCCTGGCGATGGGATCAGGCTTGATCCTGGGAATGGGATACATCGGGTACGCCTTCCTGTTTACGATCATCATGAGCATTGTTTTCCTGGCTTACGTGGGACTTGGCATCGGGACGAAAAAGAGTTTGCCGATGGAGAAAACGCTTCACGTGACCATTCCGGAGAATCTGGATTACGAGACCGTGTTTGAGGAGATCATGGAACAGTATACGACGGAGCACGAACTGACAAACGTTAAGACGACTAACATGGGAAGCCTTTTCAAGCTTACTTACGGCATCACCTTAAAGGAGATCGGAAAAGAAAAGGAGTTTTTAGACAAGCTTCGCACGCGGAACGGAAATTTGGAAATCTCACTTTCAAAGCGTGACAAGACGCAGCAGGCTGAGTTATGATAGAGTAGTGGGTAAAAAGAAAAAGAACGTACGGGCCTTTGGAAAGGCATGAAATATGGGAGGATTTGGTTATGAAAAGAAAAGAGATTTTACGAAAGTTTACAAGGGTCTTGGCAACGATGATCCTTTCAGGTGCATTATTCATAAGCGGATGCAGCAATGCGCAGGATAAGACGGATGCAAGCGTTTCCACGGAGCAGGGGGCATCGCAGGCAGAATCAAATGCGGACGACAAGCCGGTGCAGGGTGGAACAAGCCAGCAGGTGCTTGCTTCAAAGTCTGCGGAGGTGACGACGCTGGACGTCAGCGACATGTTTTCAAAGCGTGACGTGAAAACGGATTATGAGGAATCGGAATGTGTTTTGATCACGTTAAACGGCGGGGAGGCTTCCTGTGAGAGTGAAGTAGTTTCGATCGAAGACGGCACCGTCGTTATCAAAGCCGAAGGATATTATCTCCTGCGCGGCACCTACAATGGTTCCATCCGCGTGGAAGCGCCTGACGACGCAAAGGTGCAGCTGATCCTGGACGGCGTGACGCTGAAGAAATCCGGAACGGCTGCCATTTATGGCAAGACTGCCGACAAGCTCTTTATCACCATGGCGGAGGGCAGCAAGAACCAGATCACGAATGATGGCGAATTTCAGGCCATCGATGACAATAATATTGACGGCGCGATTTATTCCAAGTGCGACTTAACCCTGAACGGTAACGGAACTCTGACCGTCAGCTCAGAAACGGGACATGGCATTGTCTCCAAGGATGATCTGAAGATCACGAGCGGGACCTATGAGATCAAGGCTGGCGCACACGGCATTTCCGGAAAGGACAGCATCCGCGTTGCTGACGGCACGATCACCGTCACTTCCGTGAAGGATGGCCTTCACTCCGGTAATGATGAGGACGCAGAGAAGGGATACGTATATATTGCCGGTGGAAAGATCACCATTTCCGCAGAGGATGACGGCATTCACGGTGAGACCAAGCTGGTGATCGCAGACGGAACCATCGATCTGCAAAAGAGCAAGGAGGGTTTGGAGGCAGCGATCGTGGAGATTGCCGGCGGTGACGTAACCGTCCGCGCAAGTGATGACGGCATAAACGCTTCCGACGGAAGCGGATCTTCCTTCGAGGGAGGTTTCGGCGGAGGATTTGGAGGCGGATTCGGCGGCAGGTCTGGATCGAAAGACGGAACGGGATCGAAAGACGGAACCAAGTCTAAGGGCGGAAACGAATCTAAGGATGCAAGTAAGACGACTTCCGACGTTTACGTGCTGATCTCGGGCGGCAGGATCACCATAGATGCCCAGGGAGACGGCATTGATGCCAACGGAAGCCTGTACGTAAAGGGCGGCGAGACTTACGTGGCCGGTCCGGAAAATGCCATGAATGGTGCCATTGATTACGATGGCGTTGGAGAGATCACGGGCGGAAGCGTGATCGCCATCGGCTCTTCCGGCATGGCAATGAATTTCTCGAAGAGCACCCAGGGCAGTGCGATCCTAAAGGCGGATTCCACCCATAATGCCGGTGAAACCGTACAGTTAAAGGACAGTGACGGCAACGTGATCCTGGAATTTACTTCCACCAGAAAATATGCTTCCGTTGTTGTCAGCAGCCCCCTCATGGAGCAGGGAAAGACTTATACGCTGACCATGGGCAGTGAGACAAAGACCTTTACCCTGGACGAATTGCTTTACGGTCAATCCTTTGGATTTGGCGGTCCTGGAGGTTTCGGCGGTCCAAATGGCGATAATCGTGGTAACTTTGGCGGTCCCGGCAGAGGCGGAAAGGATGACCAGGGCGACGGATCAAAGGAAAAACCCAGCTTCCCGGAGGGTTTCAACGGTAATTTCGAGGGACTGCCTGAAATGCCAGAGGGCTTTGACGGTAACTTCGATAATATGCCGAACTTCCCGAAAGACTTCGACGGTAACTTCGATAATATGCCGAATTTCCCGAAAAACTTCGATGGTAACTTCGATAATATGCCGAACTTCCCGAATGGCTCCGACGGAAACCCCAACACTTGATTTTGTTTTGGTTTTGTGGTATAATGCTACTTACCAAAGGAGGGCGCATTATGAAAATGAAAAAAGGCGTTAAAAAGGCGATTATCGCCGGGGCCGTTTTCACGGCTGCGTTAAACATGAATGCCTGCGCATATGGTAGTCCGCCCGATCATTATACCCGTGACATGAGCGGAAGAACGGTGGCAGTTTTTGATGCAGAGAATCAGGAAGCCACGGAGATCAATGCAACGTTCGACGTGGAAGTGTTTGACGAAAGTATGGAAGAGAACGACCTATGAGTCATTCTGAAGAGCTTGGAATGAATCAGAAAATAGCGGAGTTAGAGATCCTTGCGCAGTATCACAAAGCATTGCGCAAGGATCCCCAACTGCGCTTTTTATTTTTGGAATTAACCTTAAAATGCAATGAAAACTGTATTCATTGCGGCAGCAGGTGCGGAGAAGTAGCGTCCGAGGAATTACCGGTTCAAGTTTATTATTCCGTGCTGGAAAAGATTGCAAAAGATTTCGCGGGAAAGTTGCCCGCGTTAATCATTACCGGCGGTGAACCTTTGTTGCGCAAAGAATTCTTTGAAATCGTGAATTATGCGAAAAAATTAGGTTTTGCCTGGGGCATGACCAGTAACGGCACTTTAATTACAAAGGACGTGGCAAGAAAATTAAAGGAAGCCGGCATGACGACCATATCCGTCAGCCTTGACGGAACGCAGGAGTATCATGATCAGTTCCGGCGCACGCCCAATGCATTTATGCGCGCAGTGGAAGGCATAAAGAATCTTTTGGAACAGAATTTCGAAGAGGTTCAGGTGACAACGGTGGTGACGACCAAGAATCTTCCCAATCTGGAGGAGTTGTTTGCATTCCTCGTAGACTTGAACGTGGATTCCTGGAGGATTTTGGGCATGGAACCCATCGGGCGGGCTTTGGATTTCCCGGAATATGCGCTTTCGATGGAACAACAGCTTCAGATGTTGAACTATATCAAGGAGAAACGGGAAGCGGGTTATGAGGTGACCTACAGCTGTTCGCATTACTTAGGCCTTGCTTATGAAAAAGAGGTCAGGGAGTGGTATTATTTATGCAATGCAGGCGTATATGCGGCCAGCATAATGGCAAACGGCGACATTGGTGCCTGTCTGGACATTGAGCGCAGGCCGGAGACCATCCAGGGCAACGTGTTGAAGGATGATTTTACGGACGTATGGCTGAACAGATTTCAGATTTTCCGCACGCCGCTTTCTCAAAAATGCAAGGAATGCCAGGCATGTCCCAATGAGAAATATTGCGAAGGCGGACCCTATCACAGTTGGGATTATGATCTTAATCGCCCCAGAATATGCATGATACCAGACAGTCCATACCATAAAAAAGGAGCTTTATAAGACGCACGGGGTTTTCCTAGGTAAAGGGAAAGCCCTTTACTTTTGCCCATTCTTTCGATATACTTGTGTATAGATTTGGAGGGAAAACTATGGCAGAGAAAGATCCGAACGCGCAAAGTGATTTTATGATAGAGAAGATCAAAGAGCGGCCCATCAATAAGGGAAAATTGGTGCGGAGAATGCTCTTTACGGCGGCCATGGCAGTGCTGTTTGGCTTGGTGGCATGCGTGATCTTTTTGTCTCTGGAACCGGTTCTCAGTCGCTGGATGAATCCGGAAAAAGAGCTTCCGAAAATCTATTTTCCGGAGGAGACGGAGGAGATGTCTCCCGAGGAAATGCTCATTGAGAGTCCCCAGGAGACGGTTGCGCCTACGAATTCGCCGGTTGTAAGAGGACCTGAAGAAATGGATCCTTTCGCTCCGGAGCTTACGGAGGAGCAGATCCGTGACATTCTGTCGCAGATCCAATTGGATCAGATCAATTACAGACAGATGTATAATGCCATGTCGGAATATGCCAGACAGATGCAAAAATCCATGGTAACCCTGACGGGCATCACGTCCCGGGTGGACTGGTTTGATAACGTCAATGAGATGAAAAACCGTGCATCCGGCATCATCATTGTCAACAACACCAAGGAACTGATGATCCTGACGGACTATTCCTCATTGGAGAATGCGCAGCGCCTGAACGTTGAGTTTTGTAACGGAGCCGTTACGACGGCTGAGTTTAAGAGAAAGGATCCCAGCACGGGGCTTGCGGTTGTTTCGGTACCCGTTGAAGCACTTCCCGAGGAGTTCTTGAAGGAGACCATTGCCGTTGCGAAGATTGGATCCTCGAACTACAGGGACATGGTTGGCATGCCCATCATAGCTCTCGGAAGCCCGATGGGAAGCGTGAATTCCGCAGGCTTTGGCATCATCACTTCCACGTCCGGACAGGCCTCTGACGAGGACGTGAACTATAAGCTTTTGCAGACGGACATCGTGGGAAGTCCCAACGCGGACGGCGCGCTGTTCGACTTATACGGACAGTTTATAGGATTCATCACCCAGCGTTATAATGAAAGAGGCATGGAAAACGTCATTACCGCATATGGTGTCTCAGACCTTAAAAAGCGGATGGAAAAGCTTTCCAACAATCAGCCCTTTGCTTATTTTGGAATTTACGGAACCTCCGTTGCCCTAAACGTTCACGAAGAGCTCAAGGTTCCCTACGGTGCTTACGTAAAGGACGTGGCTCTGGACTCTCCCGCCATGCGTGCGGGGATCCAAAAGGGTGACCTGATCATCCAGATCGATGACCGCGACGTGAACAATTTCCCTGACTACATAACCATCTTGAACAACAAGACGCCGGATACGACGATTCGCGTAAAGATTCTTCGCCAAACGCTGAACGGATATAAGGAAATGCAGATGGACGTTCAGCTTGGAGAGTTGAAATAAAGAAATGCATGACGGAAAGGAACGGACATGAAATACTTAAATGAATTAAAAGAAGGCGACCGCATCAGTGACGTATATCTTTGCAAGCATAAGCAATCCGCGGTTACCAAAAACGGAAAAAGCTACGAGAACGTGATCCTTCAGGATAAGACGGGTACCATGGATGCCAAGGTGTGGGATCCCAACAACCCGGGAATCGCTGAGTTTGACGCAATGGATTACGTGGAAGTGGTCGGAGAGGTCAACAGCTTTATGGGAGCGCTTCAGGTCAACGTTAAGCGCATCCGCGTTTGCCGCGAGGGAGAATACAATCCCGCAGACTATCTGCCCGTGAGTGAGAAGAGCGTCGACGGCATGTTCCAGGAGCTTCTCGGCATCATTGGAAGCATCCGGAACAAGTACTTAAAACAGCTTCTGGAAAGCTTTTTCGTGCAGGATCAGGATTTTGCAAAGGCATTTCGCGCTTCCTCCGCGGCGAAGGCCATTCATCACGGTTTTGTCGGAGGTCTTTTGGAGCATACCTTAAGCGTTACCAAGCTCTGTGACTATTATTGCACGGCGTACCCCATCTTAAAGAGAGACCTGCTTCTTACGGCGGCCATGTGCCATGACATCGGAAAGGTAAAAGAGCTCTCCGCCTTCCCGATCAATGATTACACGGATGACGGACAATTCCTCGGACATATTGTGATGGGCTCCCAGATGGTGGCGGAAAAGGCCGCGCTGATCCCGGACTTCCCGCATCAATTGCTTGTCCAGGTGCAGCACTGCATCCTGGCACATCATGGAAAATATGAATTTGGTTCCCCGAAGCTTCCTGCGATCATTGAGGCCGTGGCGCTGAATTACGCGGATGACGTGGATGCAAAGATGGAGACCTTTAAGGAAATCTTGAACAGCAGCGCCGGAAACATGGAATGGCTGGGTTATAACCGGCTGTTTGAATCCAATCTGAAGGCGACGAAGATTGATTTTTAGAAGGATAAGGCATGAAAGAATATCAGAAAAATGACCTGGTCACGGTAACGATCGAAGACGTTGGTTCGGAAGGAGAGGGCATCGGCAAGGTGGACGGCTTTACCCTCTTTGTGAAAGATGCGGTTCCGGGCGATACCGTGACGGCGAAGATCATGAAAAGTAAGAAGACCTATGCGTATGCGAGACTAGAGAAGGTGGAGACACCTTCTCCTTTTCGTGTAACGTCTTCCTGCAAGTTTTACAGACAGTGTGGCGGCTGCCAGTTGCAGGCCCTCAGCTACGAAAAACAGCTGGAGTTTAAGCATCAGAAGATCCGGAATAATCTGATCCGCATCGGCGGCTTTGCGCCGGAATTTGTGGATGCAAAGATGGATGCGATCGTTGGCATGGACGAGCCACTGCATTATCGCAACAAGGCGCAGTATCCCGTGGGCACGGACCGCGACGGAAACGTGATCACGGGCTTTTATGCCGGCAGAACCCATAGCATCATCGCGAATACGGATTGTCTGTTGGGAGCGCCGGAAAATCAGAAAATCTTGGAAATCATTTTGGAATATATGCGTGAGAACAAGGTGACCGCTTATGATGAGACGACTGGCAAGGGTCTTGTGCGCCATATTCTCATTCGCAAGGGCTTTACCAGCGGCGAACTCATGGTCTGCATCGTGATCAACCGTAATCCCTCGGACGTTATGACGAAAGCAGGCGAAAGGTCGAAGAAGAAACCTCAAAAGGGTGCTTTTGCGACGGAAATGCATGAAAAAGAGATCTTGCCGGCGCAGAAAAAACTTGTGGAAACGTTGGCAAGGATTCCCGGCATGAAGAGCATCTCCGTGAACTTTAATTCCGAGAACACGAACGTGATCCTTGGCCGGGAGGTGCAGACCATCTGGGGCGAGCCCACCATCGATGACGTGATCCACGTGCGCGACATGAAGTCAGAGGGCTATCCCTTTACGGGGGATGCCTTAACCTTCAAGATTTCCCCGCTATCTTTTTACCAAGTGAATCCCGTCCAGACGGAGAAGCTCTACAGCCTGGCGCTGGAATATGCCGGTCTCACGGGAAAAGAAACCGTCTGGGACCTGTACTGCGGCATTGGCACCATCTCGCTTTTCCTTGCCCGCAAGGCGAAGCAGGTTTACGGCGTGGAGATCGTGGAGCAGGCTATTTTGGATGCGCGGGAGAATGCCCTCCGGAATGGAATTTCGAATGCGAAGTTCTTTGTCGGAAAGGCAGAGGAAGTGCTGCCGGCATATTATGAAGGCAAGCTGGAGACCGGCGTTGTGAATGACATGCTTCATCCCGACGTCATCGTGGTCGATCCTCCACGCAAGGGCTGCGACGAGGCCTGCCTCTCCACCATGTTGAAGATGCAGCCTCCCCGCATCGTTTACGTCAGCTGCGACAGCGCCACTCTTGCGCGGGACCTGAAAGTCCTTTGCGACGGCGGCTATGAGATCCAAAAGATCCGCGGTGTCGACCAGTTTGCGCAAACGGTGCATTGCGAGGTAGTAGTCTCGATGTCTCGAGTCGGGTCGAAGCTATAGAACTATTGTCACATTCAATTCATATTGGAGGCTGCATATGAATAAAGAATGGTCGGAAAAGAATAAGAAAATGCAATCCTTGATAGGGAAAGCGGCGACTTTTCGGGAAGGAATCGACATTCTTATTGAACTGAGAGAAGATCTGTTTCAGCAGATTACGTCGATTGTGAATACATATCCTCCGGAAGCGTTCTATCAAATGCCGTTTGCCAAAGCGGAAGGATACCA
>JAFZNO010000061.1 GCA_017552985.1 Lachnospiraceae bacterium | reverse complement strand
CATTTCGCCTATATAGGCAACTATTTCCTGGTTTTCAGCTGCTTTTGTTGCCTTCTGCTTTCCATTTCGCCTATATAGGCAACTATTTCCTGGTTTTCAGCTGCTTTTGTTGCCTTCTGCTTTCCATTTCGCCTATATAGGCAACTATTTCCTGGTTTTCAGCTGCTTTTGTTGCCTTCTGCTTCCAATCTCGCCCACGGGAGCAAAAAACCCCTATGTGCTGGATTTATTTTCGGCTACTGCAGGTTGACGTAGACGTATTCATTCGCAATGTTAATTCTCAGGGGAACTGTCAGCAAGGTTTCACTGGGAACCGTTCCCGATACGTAATAAAAGAGTTCCTCCTTGCTCATTTTCGCAATCTTTTTGTATTCTTCCCGTTCCTCTTCACTTAGCTGGTCCAGCATGCCGTCCTCTTCCGCTTTGGAAAGCTCCTCTATAAAACCTTGGTAGAATTCCTCATACTCCTCGGAATTCAGGTCTATCTCCGAGCGGTTAGTAAAGACGATCTCCTGCTTTCCTGCCTTCAGCTCCAGGTTTTCCGTCACAAGCCCCGTTCTTTCCCAGTCATTCCCGGTAAACCACTCAACGCTCGCGTCACCAGTCACGTCCTTTTTGACGTCCACCGTAAGCACAATCTTTCCGTCGCGTTCTGAAACTGCCGCATCGCCAAAATACTGGAAGTAACGGTATTCCACCGCATCACTCTCCAAAATCATACCCACGTCCGCCCTGACGGAATACATTCCATCAAAGGTTGACAGGGGAGAGAGTGCTATCCTTTTCCTCTCGCCGGCAGGAACAATACCAAAATCTTTTCCTCCATTATTGATCTTGCCTGCCTCCTGTCCATACTTGATCCAGCACAGATCATAGATTCTGAGGGATGCCGTGCCGTCGTTGATAATGGTTACGGAAGTTTTATCCTGCAAGATCCGGGCACTGATCCTGTCGCCCCGGAAATAGAACCCTCCGCAAACCTTCTCCTCTCCTAGCACAATGCGATACTCGCCGTTCGTGCGCGGAACGTCCGATATGTCAAAGGTTAGCGTTACGTCCCTGTAAGCCGGACATTTTACGCTCTTTATCTTCTTTTCTTCCGATACCTTTACCCACTCTTCTCCGTCCAGACGCTCGACATAGTAAGTGCTGCCAGTGGAAACCTCTTTGTTCGTATTGTTCCAGAAAAAGCACTGAATCTCCTGCTCGTCGGTATATCCCCTCATGTTTCCCGGCAAGTAATACCGTCTGGAATACATTCTGAAGTCCTCAACACTCTTGTTCGGCGTCATTACGCCATCCACCAGGTCCCAAATGACAACTCCTGATTCGGTCATCTGCAAATGAATGCACTCTTCATGCCTGCCAGCCATGTAAAAATCAAAGCGGCTGCTGCGGGGCGTCATGTCATTGGACATACAACGCACTTCATAACGCGCACCATTTTCATCCTCATCCTCTGCATCCTGCTTGATGGCATATTCCGGATTGCCGTCACCATTATAATCATCCCAAATGAGGTCAAAGGACTTCCCGTATTGTTCCGTACAGGCACCGGAGCCATCCTTGTAATCAATGGGGGATGAATAGGTCGCCTCCTGCGCCGTACTGAAATAATTGTCAAATATCCCGTAGGATTTGCCCTGCACGTCCCACGTTGCATCGTTTCGGGGGCAAATGAAGACATAACCGATCTGTCCGTCTGCGAGCATAATGGGAGATCCTGCCACCGGTTCTCCGTCCTGCGGTCTTTTTGCCTCCTTCATCAGTTTCTCCAGGTTCTCTGCGTCATCATAAAACTCCCAAAACGTGGGATATTGGCCGGCACCTGCACTGGTTCCGTTTAGATCACTTGTAAGATCCGCAAGGAATGCATCGTCATAAGCAACCACCTCACAGCGACCATTCTCATAATGGCACCGTACGTAGACCATGGGGCCATGGTAATAATGATAGAACGTATCATAACCGTCCTTGCTGTAAAAGGCCGAAGCGTCATCCTCTATGTCCGTCTCGAAATAAACCGATGCGCAAAATTCCGTTCCATTTCCCACGTAGCCCTTGGCTTCCAGCGTGGTATGATCCGGCGTATATTTTTCCAACTTGTATCTGCCCTCTTCCGTCTTTAGCGTGTCAAGCCAGGGATAGACAAGCTTTTCTGCCAAAGCTACGTAATCCATGTCCTCCACCGGCTCATTGCACTCCACGGATTGGCGTAGGAGCCGGTTGATCACTTCATCCGTCAAGGCATCTCTAGGTGCGAATTTATCCAGCCTTTCATCATAAGGGTAATAGGTATTCCCGATCCGGAGTGCGCTCTGACCGTCAATGTTTACCTTGCTGATCATTTTGCTGCCCTTCTTTGTTCTGGCTGAAATGGTGAAATCAGTCCACGCCTCCTGCGCCTTCACGGGATATAGCTGGCCCCCTGCCACGATCTCATTCAGGATCCCGGCCAGTTCCTTGCCGTTCTCCACGTCCCGGAAAATCGTCGCATCGTCAAACAAAGGACCATCCTCGCTGTCTCCGCTAATGACGTTCCCGATACCTTCGGTACCGCCATTTCCATCTAAGCCGCTTCCGTTTCCTTCCACCGTACTGCTGATCTCTACCCCGTCCCCAGTCACGGTTCCGCCTTGCCCGTCAGCTCCAGCCATGTTTGTGCAGGCACATAAAAGCAGGCATGATGCAATCATCAGACCAAGGCTCCTTGCATGAATCTTCTTTTTAATTAACTTAAACTTCATTGATATTTCCCCCTTATTTATTTACCAGTTCCTCGATCACAAGTGCCGCCGCATAAAGCCGGCACTCGTCGCATCCGTAAAGAATGACCGTCTCCCTGTCTTTCCGAAATCTTCCAGTCTAATAATTATGCCAATCTGAGAAGGCCAGTTCTTCATCCAAAACCGCATATGCGCCGCATAGAATTGCACAATCAAAATTATCCGAACATTGGAAAGAAATCTCCCCGTCATCTAATCCGACGTATTCTGGAACAATGTTTTGAAGAAAATGATCAAAGTTAAACGTCGGATAAAAAGACCGGAGAAGACTCTCTAAATGTCCTTTAGGAATGGTACCGTCATTGGGTGTCTCGAGGTACGGGGACAGGCTGTGCAATCCCGTCCTTACGGGATTATAGATCTCAGCTATGTCCTCTTCATTCCCGTAAAACAGCTTCTCTTCATCAAACAGTCCGTCGATCGTCATGAAGTCCAATTCACAGTTATCCATGTCCGTAAATACTTGCAGCAAAAACGTACCGTTGATATTATCAAGATTCTGTTCTATTTTTTGGATAACCGTTCTGAAGTACGTGTTTAAGAAATCGATAAGCTCCTCATCCGAGCAATCCGGATTATAATATTCCTCTACAATGTCCCATTCCCTTATCTCTTCCAGGGAGTCTGTGATTTCAATCTGTGAATCCGTAAAGGAACCTATGTAGCCAAGATGAATGGTCCCTTTTATTTTGATCTCCCCGTCTTCAAGATAAATCCTTAAGGAATCGTCCCCTTCACTTGCAGACTTTTCATTTGAATCAGTATTTATGTGTACCATGGTCTACTCCTTCATGGGCAAATCCAATCGCTTACCAATAAATCTCGTAATCGTACAGGTTAAAACTCACTTCTGCGTCGTCTGTGCGGAATACCAGATTTACCGTGATGCGCCCACTCGTCCAACTCCAGCGTTCAATTTGTCCGATCAGTTTTGCCTTTGCGCCGAGCGTAACGTCACAGAATGTCTCCGTGGTATTCGGTATCATCTGTTTATAGGTCAATCCCTTCCCTTCGACGTAATAGCGTGAATCCCAAGTCCCCACTCTTTCCTCAAACAAGGGGACTCCATCGGGCGTCTTAAGGAAAAACCCGTTTGAAATATAATTCAAAGTAGCAACCTGCCAAGTATCATATAGATTTAAAAATCTACTTCCGTCTGGATAAAAGAATGCGCCATATACGTAATAATCTTCATCGTAATTCTCACCGCCGTTTTCATCGAACGTCATGTCGTGACTTCGGCCAATTGACGCGTAAAACATGGTCTCTTTGGAAAAATCCTCCGACTGGGCGACATACTTATAACCATCCAGCTTAAGATTCCCCATCGGATCATTTCCAAGGAAATAATGACAACAGCGAGAGCTTCCTTTTCTGTCTGCAGGCATCTTGCCAAACGACTCATTATAATGGAAAAGTTCACCGGACTCAAACACGTTGCCGGGAGTCAAAACGTAATAATTCAGGTAATATCCGTATTCTGAGCCGTTACCCGTTTGGGGTGGAACCTTACCATATACCGCATCCTCGTAAATGAGAATTATGGAGTTATTGGCAAATTCATATTCTGCAAGCAAGGTGCTCTTCACGGCAATGTTGCTTCCGTCACTTCCCGGATTGGCATTATATTCCTTTTTTAGCTCCGTCAGAAGCTTCTTTGCGTTTGCCGTGAACTGCTTCTCGTCATTCTCTCTAAAACACAGATTCTTGATCACTGGGACAGTCCCACCGGCACTTCGCTTCTCCTCCAAGAAATATTGAATCCGAAGATCATCTGTCTTGAACTCCTCCAGCTTTTTGCCTGTTTCCGGGTCGAAGCAGAAATTATACGAAACTTCATAACCCTGAAGCTTGTATTCATATTTTCCGTCATCCGGCGTCAAGTTGACCGTCATTTCTGCCATACGTTCATCTGTGTATGCGTTCATGATGGTCGCATGGATGATCACTTCACTATCTCTTCTCTCCACGTCTTTGATCTCGGCGTAATCGCCCCAGCCAACCCCATTATAAGCGTACAGATACTCATTAATTCTACGCACGCCGACCTCAGAAGTGCTGTCATGGGTAAGATCATACTGTCTTTCAATCCCCAAAATTTCCTTGTAAAACTCCGTCACTTCCGTTATGGGCATCCTATGCCGGAAGGTTTTATTAGAACGCTGATAGTTTATTTTCTCACCCAAGTTAGATACGACTAAGTAATCCTTGATCGCATCACAACTTTCCTTCGATTGCTTAGACCAGTTATCATCTATCCATACAAGGTCGACGATCAAATGAAAGAGATTCTGCTCCTCCTCTTGTTTCTTCGCGAGCGCCAGTTCATTTTGCCTTTCCTTGTCAGGAATCCTTTCAAAAAGAGCGTCAAGGATGGAGTCTTTGGTCTCGTATCCCATTTGGTTCATCCGCCCCCCGTGAACGCTCTTCGCCGAGGGATCCATCTCCGTAACGATAAGTTTTTGATCCTCCCAATATATGACAAAATACCGCCTTTTCCCTTCTTCAGAGCCATCCGGTTCATTTTTCACGGCGAACAACTCAGTTCCATCTTTCCCATCAAAATCGCTACACTGGAATGACGCCCATTCGTCATCTCTTGATTTTGACACGAACCTATAGAATGCCTCATAGCGATCCAATGACAGAGTGTCTTCCACCTCATACTGGATCAAATCCTCAGGGCTTTCCATACCCGCTGCCTGACTGGATTCAGCCCCTTGGGCAGATTCCGTCGCTTGAATAGATTCGGCCTCCTGACTGGATTCCGTCACTTGAACGGATTCCGCCTCCTGACTGGATTCCGTCTCCTGATCATAAGTTACGCTTCCCACGCCGATGCACCCGGAGAGAAGCGTCATCATGAGCATCCAAATAATCAATAATTTTGAGTTTTTCTTCATCATGCCCTCCCAATCGTACGTCTGCAAAACCGAAAGATGACCGCTCATCTTGGATCGTTGCTTCTGATCCATTTTCTAACATACCTCTTTTATCCCAACGCCACGTCCAGCACCATCATCAACACAAAACCCAGCGCAAATGCCACCGTGCCTATGTTGGAGTGTTTTCCTTCAGACATCTCCGGGATCAGTTCCTCCACCACCACGTAGATCATGGCACCGGCGGCGAAGGCCAGCAAGTAGGGCACAGGATACCAGTCCATACCTGTACGTTCATAACGTATACCTCCCACCAAAACGGACTATGGAACTGACGTGACGATCTCAACGATCTTTAGATCACATTCATCGACCTTTCAAAAAATAGCAGCTTGTCTACTGCACTGTCTAATACTATACTATCCGATATCCTTTCGTATATCGATGGTTCCCGATCACGAACCGTTTTCCATCGACTTTGCCCGGCAATTCGTGGGTTGTGATGAATTCCTTGGTAACCTTCACGAAATACTGCCTGCTTCCTTTTTCCACCAAATAAAACCCGGCGATGCCCTTCATCCGGTCCAAAACCTCAACAATTCCTGGCTGAACCACAAAATCAACAATCCATTCAGCCTTTGACAGCTTCCTGTTGCTTATCAAAGCATAAATGGCGCTGGCATCCGGATGTTTTGCCAAACAAGCCGCATCCCTTTTGTCCCTTTTCGAATGATAATTCTTTTTTATGGCGTCCTTCACTTCAATTCTTATCGTATGCTTTCAATAAATCATTGAATATTTCCAAGACTTCTAAATATCCTACCCTCCTAGATCCATCTTGAAAGGAGATCTGATCACCAACTTTTATGGTATGTTTATAGTGCTCGGGTGAAATAAACGTAACGTATCCTTCGGTACTTTCACCTTTTTTCAAAGAATGCGTGCCAATATAAGTATGAATCCCAGTAGTAAGGTAATCATTAATCAAGTGAGCCGGCCTATATCCCGAAAAACACTCATCCATACCCGTTATTGTAATTCGTGCTTTTATGTCATAATTATTTATCATGATAAATCCTCTATCATTTTGCCACCAAAATAGACTTTTGATATCCGCTCTCTTTATCGTCAATACCTTTCACAACATCCTGACAAAACAAACCGTCGTGATTGCAGTAGAAATAGATTTTCCGCACGCCGCTGATCTTAAATCTCGCCTCGGCTTCTCCTTCCGGATACAGTTTCACCATCTGACAGCGATCCGAAGATACAGCCGCAATGAAGGATATGTAATGGGTCTTGGCCATTTCATGATCGATCTTAACAAAATACTCATCCTCCACGCGCTCTATAAAGACCATATGACGTTCATCTGTCTGTTCCGTCTCTGCAGGCAGAAGCTGGATCCCGTGACAATGGATAACTGCCTCGCCCATGCCATGAATCAAATTTCCGCAAATCGGACAAACGTAAAACTTTGACCGCATCATATTGGCAGATACGTTTTCGTTTTTAATCTGATGGCCGGAGATCAGCTCCGGAACTGATATTCCAAATGCATCCGCTATCGGTTCCAGAAGCGTGATATCCGGATAACCCTTCGCAGTTTCCCATTTCGAGATGGTTTTATCGCTCACCTTCAGAATCTCGGCAAGCTGAAGCTGTGTCATTTTTCTCTGTTCCCGCAGTTCTTTAATTGCTGCCCCTGTAATATACTGGTTCATCTTAAATCCTCCCGTGATATCATTTTATTACACAAAGGATATTGCACCAGAGCCCTCATAACAACCTACGGAAAGTAGAGTCGTTTGCTTTTGCAAGAATATTATCCTTTTTTCAACCTCCTTAACGAGAAAGTCTCATTTCAAATGCCTTCCTTTTTCCTGTTCTGATAAAGCTGATAAGTTCCTCTAAATCATCGAAATCATCATAGTCACCCATAATTCCTTCACGATGATAAACAATCCCCGCCCGCTCATTTCGTTCAAGACAATCTAATAATTCTTCTATGCCATATCGTCTGGCGAATTCCGCGAATGCACGGGGCTTTATCTTCTCCGCATACAGCCCTTTCCGACATTCCGCAGGCTCACATTCGTAACAGCCACTTATGTTCTTATTGATTCCGCATTTGCGAACCTCGCACCATTCTGCATCTTTGCACCAGGAAAGCTCCATGAAGCCATCCCGTTTACATCCTTTGCAGGTAACGTTCTCAGAGCATAAGCAACACGCTAACCCGCAGCGCGCAATTCCAAGTTCTCTTTTCATCCCCATTCCCCTAATCTTTGTCTTATCATTCTATTTGCGGAGGTACATCGTCTTTATTTTGCACAAAACCGGAACAGTGGATCACCGTTTTCTTCCGTGCCATATTGCTTCATTCCGCTCTTTTCCATAGCCCGGATGGAAGAGATATTCTCTTTGGCACAGCCTCCGTGCACGCTCAAAATCGCATAGTCCTCCGTAGCAATTCGCAACATTTCCTTCACACACAGCGTACCATAACCTTTGCCACGGTATGGTTCGTCCAGCAGAATAAAGATTTCTGGCTCCGTATGATTTCTGCTACCATCCAATCCACACCAGCCCATAATGCGTCCAGGATTATTTGATTGACAAACCGCAAGGCACAGATGATATATGCTGCCTTTGGTATTCCTTGCGTAATTTCCACTCATATAGGAGATGGCTTCCATCGCCTCCTTATTTGAAAGCGGATGATGATCAGCAGGCCACATGCGAGCGACCTCGGACAGATCATCCTCTTTAACGAAACGAAGGATCAGGTTTTCCATTTGATAATCCATACATGTCCTCCTAGTTAGAACTGTCAAACTTCTTCGCTTATTCTGACTACACACAAAAAGAACATTTACATAGTGCGTCTCCCCTATTCTCCATCCAAATAATTCACTTCCGAATTCATTTTGAAGGACTTTTGCATGTCTCCTGCCAGAAATCTCACGTTTCCGGAGTCTGGATAGAGGATGACGTCCGAAGGCGAATATGTGTCCACGTCCAAGTAAACCAGTGGCATGTCTGAGGTGTTCGTCAGCATGTGACCACCGTTTTCATTTGGCGGAATCAAGATAACGTCTCCCTCCTTCACCTCGACGTCACCTTTGGAGGTCTTTAACGTGGCCGATCCTGAGATGACATAAAAAACTTCTTCCTTTCCAAAATGCTGATGATATGGATAATTGCTTTTCCCAGGCATTAAAGTATAAAAGTTTACGCAAAGACCTCCTTCGCCGCTTCTGTATGGCGAAAAGACCTCGTTTTTTAGAAATCCAAATTCTCTTTTATGTTGTTCTTTTTCACTTCGTCCATCTCCGCTATCAATTCTTCTAACGGACGATATTCTCCGCCCCACCACTCAAAAACATGCATGCCTTCGTCTTCAAGAACCGATTCGGTAAGCTTCATAGTGATTCCAAGCTGCTTGAGAAGTCCTTCGCGATCAACCTCCTGATAAT
>JAFZNO010000060.1 GCA_017552985.1 Lachnospiraceae bacterium | reverse complement strand
TCTACCAACTGAGCTATCTGGGCAATCGGACTCAAAGCTCGCATGACACTTGATCGATCAGTTTCTGTGTCACAACAAGGGTATTGTACCCGTTTGAGTCCGAATTGTCAATACCTATCATCAAAAAAATTATTTTACTTCCATGCTCTCCACGTTCGTGAAAGGGAATGAGATTTTCCAGTCTCCCTCATACAGCTTTGCGCCCAGTGAGAAATATCCGCCGACTTCATATTGGTCAAGCTCCTGCACCGGGACGTCGAAAACATATTCTTCATACCGGCCAATCCGCTCCTTATCCCAAAAATTCACCGCCGCCTCGCGCAGGATCCACTTCCCGTCAGGCTGCACTAAGTGAACGTCGCCGTGGTCGTCCCTTCCGTGCACGTCCTCGTAATACACTTGTACGTGCAGCTTTCCATCCACGATCCCGTACGCCGTGATGCTCGCGCCGTCTGCGATCCTGCATTCCTGGGCCTCGTTGGGCACCAGGCACCTCGGCACCAGCTCATCTTCACTGGAATACACCACGTTGGACCGTTTGCTTCCAATCTTCTTTTCCAGTTCTTCCTTTGGCAGGGCGTTGGCCTCTTCCTTAGACATGGCCTTAAGGTCGATCTGCGAAAGCACCGTCTCAATCTCCTGTTTTCCGGAGAGGAAGCGCCTTACGCGGAACGTCATTTTCTTTCCGCCTAGCTGCCGGTCATACAGACCCATCTTGAGTAAGAAAGTGGCCGTGCGCGTCTCTTCGTCATAATCCACCAGGCTGCATCCGCCCCACTGATCACAGTTGGTCTCGATGCTATAGCTGTCGAAAAGATCCGCCGTGCCGTCTATGCGGTCTCCCTCAAGATCCTGCATCGTTACGTACGCGTCCACAATATCGCCTTCCACGCAGATGCCGGCGATCCGCATCTCAATGCCCTGATCCACGCTAGACGTCTCCACGGGCACCATCTTTTGTGCCAAATAGGGATTCAGCTTATATAAATATTCATAGGCCTTCAGGCTCCCCGTTGCCGTCGCAACGGAGAGGGATGAGAACCCAACGACCAGCACTGCTGCCACGCATGCTGCGATCTTTAGCACCCTTGCCATGGGGTTTTTCTTCGCTTCCTTCCCCTTCTTTTGGAAGGCAATGACTTTACCGGCATCTCCCTGTCCCGTACCAAGCATCGCCTCTTCTATGAATTTGTCGTCGAGCCCGGCAAGAAACGCTTCCGCCGCACCCGCTCTCTTTATGACTTCCTTTTGATTCATCCGATCAGTTCCTCCGCTTTCAAGTATTTTTGCAGTCTTTCCTTCAATCGGTGCAATCGCACGTTGACGTAATTTGTGCTCTGCCCAATTTCCTTCGCAATCTCGTTCGCGTTCTTGCAAAACCAATAACGGTTTACGAAGATGATCCTGTCCGTCTTCTCCTGTTTTTCCAAGAAGTGATTGATCGCTCCCTTCAGCTCCCCCGTGAGGATGGCGTCCTCCACGTTTTCCTTGCTGCGGAGAACTTCCTCCAATTCCTCCACGCACACGTCATACTCAGACTTTCGCTTTAGCGCCAAATCCGCACGCACCTTGCTCAAGGACAGGTTTCTCGTGATGCGGGCGACGTACGCTCCAAGAAATGTCGGATGCTCCGGCGGAATGTTATTCCATGCCGCAAGATACGCGTCATTCACGCATTCCTCCGCATCCTCTTCGTTCTCAAGGATCCTTACGGCCAGGGCTTTGCATCTCTTCCCGTATTTATTTGCAAGCTCGGAGATTGCTTTCTCTGAGCGCTCAAAAAACAAATTGACAATCAGCTGATCTTCCACTTCCTCACCTCCGTTACAATCCTATAGTAGCGTTTTTTGAGGAAAAATTACAGCAACTTAGAAAATCTTTTGAATTTTTTGAAAACGACTGATAAATTCCGGCACAAAAAATCAGCAGGGGCCTTTCGCATCCTGCTGATTCTCAAACTTATTTACGGTTTCTGTTTTATTATCACATTGCCATCCTTAACGCTGACCAGGTGACTAGCTTTCTTCATATAAGGTTCCAGCGCATTAACATATTCTAGCTTGTCCTTCCCGAAACTCTTAGAAGAGGAATCCGCGATTCTTTCGCAGACCACCTGCTCGTTCCCGTTGGCGTCGAAATAAAATACCTTAAAGCTCTCGAAGCTCATGTTCTCTGCGGGCTCTTTGTACGAAGTGCACTGCACCACGTAAACCAGATCCTCAAACAAGGTAAGGTAAAGCGTCTGCATCGCCGGAGTGTCCACGTAAAGGGACAATTCACAAAGAACCTTTCCATTATGCGCCTTCGCCTCAATAGTCACGGCGCGGTCCGCGTCATTCATGCTGCTTTCATAATCTACCGTGATCACGTCCGGCGTTCTGCCGTGGGTTAGGTGACAGGTGTATACGTTCTGCCCTTTCTGCAGGTCCACCAGAATCTTGTCTTTGTTATCACAGTACTTTACGTATTCCGCACATGCCTTCCAGCACTCATTCAGGGAGTTCAGGCTTTCTCTCAGGTTCGTCATGCCCTGTAAGGGAATGATTTCAGGAATCTCGCTGCCCAACCGGCTGTCCTCGTAGTTGATCATGGCATAAAGCTGTTCAACGGTGGCATATATGTCCTGCCAAATCTCAGTCACGTCATATTTTCCGCCAATCTGAGTACCTAGATCCACGTCTGCGCTCACCAGAAGCTTCGCATTCTTGGTCCACTCATTCAGTTTTTCCGTGTATCTGACCATGTCAGAAACGTTAAGCGCATCTTCCGGCGTCGCGAGGGAAATATCCGTAACCTTTGCCGAATCAACCTTGCGCGTCTGGCCAAGTTCGTCTAACGCAAATACGGAATATTCCGCATCTTTGATTCCTTGGAACATGGCGTGGTTTTCCTCTAAAAGATAATTCTTTCCATCCTTCTCGCAAAGGAAGATCATGCCATTTCCCGCGTGGGCGTTCGCCAAAGTCTTCTCCCACAGAACGCTCTTTTTATCAAATGCATCTTGCGCCACGTCTTTGTTCTTCCATGACTGCTCCTGTGTTGCGCCGTCATATACTCTGATGAAACAAATCTCTCCCTGCGTTAACCGGTCCTTCCAGCTTACGTTCCGGTTCTCCTCCTGATAGGTTACGCTGGTGACAACCCAATCCGGCACGCCGTCTTGATTCAGATCCGCTTTTTCACGCGAGATAATGCTCTCCCCCGCAAAAGCTTCCGATAAGTCGACCTTCTGGACGGGCTCCGTCCATGCCTCTTTTAATTCAACGTCACTGACGATAAAGCTTCCGTTCGGGCGATAGTCCAGGCGACATTCCAGGTCAATCCCGCCATATTCCGGCGCTTCCCTGTTTGCCAGCATGACTTCTCCGGCCACGTCATAGAAAAGATAATCATCCACCACGGAAAAGACTTCTGACTCCCCATAACCATACCATAGTAACTGATCTTCTCCCGATGCCAATGCCGTAATCCCCTCCAGGGAAGCGTATGCCTCTTTGCCGTCCGTTGTCATTACGCTCAGCATGAGATTCTTTTCATCATATTGATATCTGACCATCTCCTCCAACTGCCCAAACATTCTCTGGCTCTTGGGCTCGTATGTCTCCAGCCCATTTTCCGTGATCTCCAGAATGCGAAGCTGGTTCCCATAGACTCCCGTACCAGTTTTTCCCAGGGTGATCAGCGCAAACTCCTTCTGTCCGTCCTGATCGTAGTCTCCGCAATAGATCTTGGGCAGTTCACTGTGAACGTTCATCCAATAGCCATGAATGGGATATGCCTGATCGCCCACGCGAAGCATCATGGCATTTCCGTCATAGAATCCGTAAAGGCATGCGTCCTCCTTTGGAAGCTCCTCTATGACGCCATATTCCCCATATTTCTCCGGATTCCAGCAAATATAGATTTCTTGACAGTCTTCACTTATCGGTTCCCCATAATTTCCGGCCCGGATCACTTCCTCTATCTGAAGCGTCACGCCGCGAAGCTGCTCTGCCGTTGTCGCGGCAAGCTCCTGCTTCTGCCTTGCGATCTGATCCATTCTAGTGAGTAAGAGTTTTCTGGAAGACTCCTCTAGCAACGGGTCAGCGAGCGTTTTTTCAACGAGAATGTAGGGATACCAAATCCCGCCTTTTTGTGCCATGTAGTAATGCGCCGTCTCACCGTTCGCAAACGTATAAGCCACGATCACGCTGCTAAAAGATTCCTGCCAAGCCTTACCGCTGCCGCCCTTTAAGGGAAGAAACGTCTCCAAGGCAGTCACGGGATCCCCTTTCTGGAGTGCCAAATATTTCTCAGGTTGCCACTTCCTCAAGTCTTCCGCCAGTTGGTCCAGGTAAAATATCTCATACCTGCCCTCATCAAACCCAAAATAGGGAACGTTCGCCGGTGCAGTCCGGTTCTTCACAACGTCGCGGAAATGCAAATCTGCCTGGATTGCCTGGTCCAGATTGGTGATCTCCGTGATCATGTCATTAGTTAATTCCGGCAACGTTTCCGTCGGCTCCGGGTTTGCCTGACCCTTGGCAGTATCTTCCGTGGTCTCTTCCTTACCTGATGATTCTTCCTTGTCAACGCCAGGCTTTGTCGCAAGACATCCCGCCAAAAGCACAACAAGACATGCCATGACAATGGTCATTCCAAGGGGCCGTTTTTTGAATTTCAAGGCTTCCCGGATCCGGCTCTCCGCGTTGCTCTCACCGAAGGTTGCCGCCAGTGATACGCCGCTTTTGTTGGCCGCAAAGTGCAGGATCGCCTTCGCGTAATCCGATTTCTTCTCTTGGCCGATCTGCGACAAAACGCCCTCGTCACAGGCCATCTCCATGTCTTTATTGAACAGGTAAATGCTGATCCATACCAGCGGGTTCCACCAGTGCAGGCACAGCGCCATCAGGGAAATGATCTTCCACAGCGGATCACGGCGCTTTAGATGCACGCCCTCATGGCAAAGGATCATTTCCGCATTTCCTTCCGCTTTTTCCTCAAACTTCACCGGCACGTAGATCCCAGGACGAAGTACGCCAAAGGACATGGGAACGCCCGATACGTCGCTGATCTTTACGGGATATTTCTTCCACTCGCCGGCAGGGATCGCCTCCCCAAGCTGCTTTGTCAGTTTTGCATAGCGCGTGATTCCAAAAGCGAACAGCAGGATTGTTCCAAAGCACCAGATCACGCCAAGCACGGTGACAAAGCTCTTTCCCTGCACGCTCTGAAACCACTCGCGCACTGCCGTCCACCAACTAGCGAAAACATTGCCATGCTGCGTGCCGGTCTTACCGGTTTCCATCTCTGCATTCGCACCGTCTTGCTTTACCCACGCCTGTGCTGAGGGGTTCTCCGTGCCTTGTTTTGCATGATCCTCCGCATTATCTACCGTCTGCGAAGCCACTTCCGTCACGCCCTGCGCGTCCTCAATCCCCAGCTCCTGATCCACTTCGCCGTCTGAAGCGTTCAAGGAGAGCTCTCCTTTCCCTTCCAGGTTCGTTGCAAGCGGGTCATCGCTACCATCCGGATCCTCTAAGGTCTCACCGCCCAAAGCACCCGCTTTTTGCAGGAACTCTGAGATCTGATTTCCTGACTTCGACGCATCCTGAGAGCCCTGTCCAACAGCACCCGGCAAACCCTGTCCGTCGGCTTTCAGCGGGTCCACTCCCTGCAACGCATCGCCTTGAACCTTAGCCATCTGAGCGCCTTGACTGACATCCTCCGCGCCATTGAGCAAGACATCGCCCGTTACGGATTCCACGTCTTCCGCAGAAGTCAGCAGGTTCTGCGCCATAAATTGTCCCAAGAACGCAGGCGCAGGCACTTCAACTGCATACGGGCACAAGAGCCGGAACAGCACCACAACCCACAAAAGACTGGCGAGCCTGTTTGAAAACTTCTTAAATATTGGCCTTAACAGAAGCACGAACAAAATGACGATCGACGCTTCCAACGCCATGACAAAATAGTTTTGAAAAAACTGCGTCATTCCTTCGCCTCCTCGATCAACTTTTGTAACCGCTCTGCCTCATCCTTTGTCAGCTTCCTGTCCTGTAAAAAAGCCGCAAAGAAATCCGGAAGGGACCCGCCGTACGCCTTGTGAAGGAGGGACTCACCCTCGGACTTATTTACCTGATCCCTTTCCACCAGCGCCTCCACCTTTTTGTTCTCAAATAAAAGCAGCCCTTTTTCCCCCATGCGCTTTAACATGGTGTAAACGGTTGATTTTTTCCAGTCATATTTTTCCAGACAGATCCCGGAAAGCTCCATCGCTGAGATTGGTTCCTTCTCCCAGATCACGTCCATCAATCGGTATTCACTCTCGCTTAATTTTACGTCCGTCATGATCATCCTTCTCCTCGGAAATTTCGTCCACGTCATTTAGTCGACACATGTCGACCTGTCTTTATTCTACATTTGTCGACCTCAAACGTCAAGTCTCTTTTAAACTTTTCTTTTTTTCAGTCCCAAAATGTGATAAACTTATGGAAAACCCTTATTTTACGGGAATTGCAACCGCCAGTTGACAAATTGAAAAGTCCGGTTTATGGCTTGCAACCCACCTTCATGGTACGATGAACTTGCTTAAGCGAAACAAAATTCATCCAACCGCAGGAACAGACCGACGGCCTTCCCAAGGCACGATCGGAAGAAAGGAAAGGGGAAAAATTATGATCTTAGCAGATAAAATTATGAATGAAAGAAAAAAGAACGGATGGTCCCAGGAGGAACTTGCGGAGCAGCTCTCCGTCTCCAGACAGTCCATTTCAAAATGGGAGAGCGCGCAGGCAATCCCCGACATCCAGAAAATCATCAAGATGGCAGAACTCTTCGGCGTGACCACGGATTACTTATTGAAGGATGACATGGAACCGGAAAGCATCAGTTCCTCTTTCGACGCATCCTCCGCCGACGCTTCCTCGGAAGCCGTGGTTCGCGTCTCTCTCGAAGAGGCAAATGAGTTTCTCGAACTGACGGAAGAAGTAGCACCTAAGATGGCGAGCATGGTGAGTCTTTGCATCTTTGCCCCGGCACTGTTGCTGTTTTTCCTAGCTCTTTCGCAGATACCAGGCTTTCCTTTAAGTGAAGGGCTAATGGCAGGCTTCGGGGTGATCTCCCTGCTGATCCTCATTGCGATCGCCGTGTTTGTGTTTATCCTCCTCGGCGCAAAGATGAAGCGCTTTGAATACCTAGAAAAGAGTCCCATTGAAACGCTCTACGGCGTAACTGGCATGGTAAGGGAACGGAAGAAGGCTAACGAGCAGACCAACGTTATTTTGACCGCCCTCGGCGTAATTCTTTGCATCATCAGTCCGATCCCCCTGCTGACGGTTTCCTTCCTGGAAGCGCCGGAATACTTGGTACTCTTTATGGTATCCACCCTGCTGCTCTTTGTGAGCGTTGGCGTGAACCTTCTGGTTCGCTCCGGATCCATGAATGGAGCTTATGACAAGCTCCTTCAAGAGGGCGATTATACGCTCAGCCAAAAGAAAAAGAGCCCCGTGACTGGCGCCGTCAGCACCGTCTATTGGACTCTTATCGTTGCAATTTTCCTTGCGTGGAGTTTTATCACCGACGATTGGGACAGATCTTGGATCATCTGGCCCGTGGCAGGCGTGCTCTTTGGCGGCGTCGTCACCATCAGCAGCGCCTTCGCCAAAGGAAAGAATTAATTCTTTTTATTCTTTTCCTTCGCGCGTTTGTCATTAATGATCTTCATGTGTTCTGCCGTGACAAGCTGGACGTCGTTTTCCCTCGCCCATTCCACGCATCCCTTTAGAACAACTGGCAGAAATACCCTAGGTACGCCCAGGATCGTCTGTAATGCGTCATCCGTGAATTTGACCTTATCATCAGCGCGATCTGCGGCGTATCTCACGGATGCCAGGGAAGCATTTCGCACCTGTAAAAGCTCCGCGCGCATGCGGGTCTTCCGGTGAAACCAGAAATTCTTACTGTCCCGGTAACCATAATCTACGGGAAGCGGAGGAAAATCCCCTGCCTTCACGCCATTAATGATGGCATCGCGATATTTCTTTTTCATCAGGATCTTGTCAATCTTTAAGATAAAATGGGCTCCAAACTTGCTCGTGATCCCGTTAAAATCATGATACGGACCTTCATATCCCGAAAGTTCTCCAGGCTGATCAACGTCAGCGCCGTCAAGCTCCCGCACCCAGGTACACTCTATCACCTCGATTGCATCCGTCATGACCATGGGCCGATGATCCTCCGGCGTTTCCTCTTCGATCATGCTCTTTTCCAACTTAAAGTTGCATTTTGGCATTTTCTCTGAAGGCTTGTCGCCTGGCCAGGAAAGCTTTACCGCCTCCTTAAAGGTCTTGGGATTATCATCAATAAAGTTGATGGCACACTTACCGTTTCTAAGGATATTCTGGGCCGTATTGGAAGAGTTCCTGCAGCTTAGCAGCATTGCGTAAAAGTCCTTGCCTGCCACGTAATACGGCTGAACCAAGGAATAAGGTCCCAAATTGGTGGTTCCATCCTCGCACAGCGTACTGATCACCACCGTTGGCATGGGAAAAAACAACGAAGTCTGATAGAAATTGTCCACAATTCTCAAGTTCTCGAAACTACTCATGGCATTTCCTCCCATTCCCGTGAATTCACGCGTTCTTCCTTGTCATCTTCCGCAATCCGCGCCCAAACAATTCCTTTCTTGGGATCAATAATTCAAGCTCCGCATGCTACCCTCTTGGAAAGTGTATTCCGGCGTGCTGAAAGGATACTTGATCTCTTCCTGATAATACCAGGGATCCTCCGGATGACGGTCATTTTTCAAGAGGTGAAATTCCTGTGCGGGCATGTAGCCCTGCGCCAGCAAGAATGCCTTCTTGCCGTCTTCGTTCTCGCAGACGTCCACCACCATCACCACGTGCCCGGGACTTCCCCCATTCAGGAACACGTCCCCCGCCTTTAACAGCGTGGTGACTGTCGGTTCAGATTCCTTTTCCATGGAAAGCGTTCCCGCATAACAAAAGATCGTCTTTAGGTACCTGACAAAGCACTCATAGGAGGTATCCTTGGATTTCGACTTGATCCACGATACGTTATTTCCATTGACGGTTATGCGGTTTCCGTCACGCCACTTGGAATATTCCACCAAAAATCCATTCGTAAAATGGAATTTGATCCTGTCATACTGCTCCGTCGCCCAAAAATACTCGGCATACATTCTCATCACGGAATCCGCGCACTGCTGCAGGTCATAATCTTCGATGGGAAGGTCAAACACGGCAGCGTGAGCTGATTGATTCCCCTTCTCCGTTCCGTCATAGAGATGCACCTTCGATCCCGCCGGTTTCATGGGATACTGGCGCAAATACTCTTCAAAGCTTCCTTCCTCCACTGGCACCCGCTCATATCCCGCAGGCGTCATCACTCTTGTTTCCAGCGTATTTCCATCTGCCTGAAGAAGGCTCACTGCACTTCCCGTCGCCACCACGCTCTCCGTGATCAGCTCCTCTGCGGAATCCGCAAGTTCCAAAGTCAGGTCATTTGCTTCCATCGTCTTTTCGGCCAAGGAATCTTCCACGGATTTCCTTACCACTTCACCGCTGTCTTCCTCTGCAGAAATGGGCACGCCCTGTAAAATGCCCTGCGGCTCCTTCTCGCCGCAGGCCGTCAGCGAAAGGCACAACAGCCCCGCCGCAAAACAAACAAATCGTCTCTTTTTATTTACGTTTTCTCTTTTCATATTTCCTAAACCCTAGGTATCTTTTTACATATTTACGCTCATCACGTTAAGCATACCACGTTTACCACACAACGACAAACCTTATCTTACGGATTGACTTGTTTGGTCTAATATGGAAAGATAAAGCGAACTATTTATTTACAAAATAATTCCAGCTTTGCGATTAAGTCCTCCAGAATGTATCTGGAGTCCACGTCATAATACATTTTTACCATAGGGCGCTTACAGGTTTCTCCCGGCTGGGTTACCTCACTTTGCTTCCCCGCCAAGGGTTCATCCCAGGCGACGGAAGACGTATCCTCCGCCACCACGGGCGCCGGCACGTACTTAAAGTGGCCGCAATCCGGATTGAGGGCCAGCGCGATCGCGGGAGAATCCCCAAGAGACCAACTTTCTCCCTTTGTCCATCCCGAAAATTCGGAATTGTTATAATTCACAAGGTTCCAGAAGAGATGCTCTCCGATCTTTCCGCAGGGCAAAATTCTTCTTTGGATCTCCGCAATGCCAATGGTGATCGTCCCGTAAACCGTGGAGGGAACCACCCAGACGTCACCGCCGCAGGATAGTAAAAAGTTTGCCGCATTCACGTCATTCCCCGCGTTAAATTCACGGAAGGGAGCTGCGTGAGGAGCCTCGCCGTGGGTTCCGATCCAAATGACCGTCATTCGCTTTATGATCTCAGGGCAGGTTTTTATGGCAACCGCCACGTTCGTGATCGCTCCCTGACACAATACGAACAATGGTTTTTCATCCTCGCGCAGGGCCTCTTCGATCAGAAAACGCACGCCCTCAGAGAGCTCCGCATCCTTCAGCGCAGTTTCGGCCCCAGAACTCTTCGCACTGCAAGCCTCTTGCTTGTCGAAAAAGCCCTCGGGAGCAGGTCCCGTCTGCCCGTGAAATGCCGGCACGTTCTTCACGTCCATGCAATCCAGGATCGTCTGGATCTCCTGATAACTTCTCTCCATGGAGCCCTCTTCCCGAAAATGCTCTGCCAAAATGCCCTTCACGATCAGCTTTGGACTAAGAAGCGCCTGCACGATCGCAAAGGGATCGTCCGCTTCACAGGCGGCATCCGTGTCAATGATCACTCTGATTTTTTTGTATTCCGGTACGTCAAACAGAAATGCCATCTTCCAACTCCTAAAATATAACTATTTCTCGTCTTCCTTAAGTAGCTTCAAAACAACTTTCACGTTATCGCGGTCCATCTGCTTGTAATCCACGGATTTTCCCGTAACTTCATTCTCCTTTGCAGACAGTTCATCCAGCTCGTCCCAGCTTACCAGACAGGCGTGCTGCTTTTCTGCGGCATCCTTGGAAATCCTGACGTGTCCCACGCCTCCGACCGCCACTTCCTTGCGGAACTGTTCCGCCCTTGCCGCCCAAGTCTCGTCGCTCATTCTGACGTAGCCCATGCTGTAGTGGAACGCATTCCAGCGCAGATGCTCCGTCTTTGCCATATTCTCCACTTTCTCGTCCGTCAAATCCTTGGAATGATCCTCGCACAGTCTGTTTAAGTAAGCAGACAGGAAATCCGCGCTGGCGCGGCAGCTCATGCGGCTAAAGTAATCACATGCCATCCACTGTTCCTTGGGTGACCCTTCCGGATCGTTATAATAATGGTTGATCTTCATGGCGAGATCGTCCATGGTGCCGCCAAACAAAATGTCTGCGTCATGCAGGCTGGCGTACTCACTCTCCAAATGATCCTGATAGCAGACCACCGTGTCATTACAGCATTGATATACCGGCAGTTTTCTCTTTGATTTTGCGAGGAAATCCAAGATGGCATACGCGATCTCGCCGCCCTTTTTCAGGTTTCCGATTGCCACCACGATATACGTAAGGCTCTGGGCATGTTCCTCCAGAAAATCACAGAACTGCATGCTTCTGCCGCTGCCGGAATGGAACGTCACGTCATAAGCTTTCAGCATTGCCGCATATCTTCTGCGATAAAATCCGTCTACGATCCCGCAATTGGGATCAAACACGTGGGCATGAAAGGTGCTGCCCTCAAACTGTCCGTTTGCGATCAGCTTCTTCAGAACCTCCTGTCCCATGGGGCCAAAGCCCACCAGCAAGACCTCCACGTCCTGCTTTGCAAGTCCGTCGTCATCAAACTCCACGGCCTTGCTGATCGGATATTTTTGAACGAGAAGACGCGCTGTCAGCTCCGAGTGGTCAAACGCCTTTACCTCACCATATCCATAGTGATCTCTCGTCGCCTGTAGGTCGCCGCCGTGACGCTCCTCCTGGCCAAGAAGCACCAGGGAAGTCCTCTGCGGCTCCATTTCAGCCTTTTTCAACAATGCAAGTAAATGAACCGCGTACTTGATGTTTGCATCCTCATTTTCAGAAAGCGCGTATACGTGCAGCTTACGGTCGTGACGCCTTAAAGAGAGCCTTTTTAAGAAAGCTTCCTGGGGCTCCAGTGCCACGTCATCCGAATACAGAAGCGCTCCCATCTGGCGGATGGCCAGTTCCTGCGAAGCATCCGCACGCCCGATAAATATCACGGATTTATGCTTGTCCGACGCCACGTGTCTTCCAAGGGTCAGGGAACTGTCCGTGATGCCATAGATGATCTCCAAATCACGCACATTCAAAAGAAGCTGCTGGAGCTTTCTGATCGCGCCCTTTCCCAAGGCAAGCACGGCTGCGCTGGCCATGGAATAATATGCAAAAAAGTGTACGCCCCAAAACAGGAAAAGCCATGCGGAATCAGAGAATCCCATCTTCGCAAGGGCCTCCCGGAAGGCAGCCTCGTTATTCATGCCCACAAACATGCGTCCCACGTCGATCATGGTCCGGAGCACGGCCGTGAATCGGTCAAACATGCCGTTATGTCCGTGTGAATAACTAAAGCCATAGATCACGATTCCGCCTGCCGCAGCGATAAAGAATGCAATGCTCGTGATCCGTTCCCGCTGCTCCTGTTCCAGTGCCACGTAGAGCACCAACGCCAGAAAGAATGCAGCTGATATAAGAATTACCGTCATGTCTACTGCCATTTTACTTGATCTCCCCTAGTATCTCCCAAGCTGAATCATCCAATGCCTGTTCCTGCTCCGTCAGTTCCTCATACGATACCAGCATGGGGTGATGACGAAGCTGATTATCCCTTACGGGCGCGTAACTCCAATTGTTCATCACGTGGAATCGCATCCAGCGCTTATGCTCCAGCCACCTGCAGGCTTCCTTCCGCTCGGCGGAAAGCTCGCAATATCTCGCGAATGCCGTAGCGCAAACCTCCGGCGTCACCTGCGTAACGTTCTCCTGAGGCAGGAGCAACCGGATCTTCGTAAGCAAATGATCGGCCGCGGCGATGTTCGACTGCCTGTGGAACTCAGAAAGCTCCATCCAGCCCGTACCACTGCCCGTCTTATTACAATAAAACTCATTCAGCTTGACCGCCATGCGGTTCAGTTTTTCCTGCATGACGATCTCGCCCGTCAGCAACTGATCGTCCCCGCCAAAGTTTCTGCAGCGGTCATCCGCCTTGGAAGTGTATGCATCCACCTGCGCCCTCGTCGGGAAATGCCGCCGTAGCTCCGTCATGCGGGAGAGGTTGACCTCCTCTTCGTCAGCGCAGAAAATGATGCGGCTTGCACTTGCCAGGAGCGCAGGGGACGCATTCCACGCCTGCCCTTCAAAGAATAAACCGTCTTCGTCCACTGGCTTAACGCCGATCCCGACAATCTTACCAAGCTCATAATGATCCCTCTGGAATTCCGTCCAATCCCCAAACACGTGGTACTCCAGGGATTGTTCCCAGGGAAGCACGTTGATGAGAATGCCCCTCTCCAGGATCTGGCGGGCAACCTTCCCGTCACCGACAAGCAGGATCACTTTCTCATTCGTCTCCACTGGAAAGCTCGTCCAATAGCTTCGCGCAATGGAGTCCGGGCGATGGAATAAAACCATTCCGTCAGGCACGTGATCCGGCGCGTGATCCGCATCGCAGAATACCTTAAGTCCAGGGCGCTTTCCCCTCTTTAACAGGCCACGCCCGAGGGCGTCATTCTCCCAGCCGTTCTTTGTCATAAAGAATACGTTGCATCGTTTCGACGGATCCTGCCTTTTGATCACGACCTCCGTCGGCTCATCGATGATCACGTGATGCTTCATGGTCGGAAAATACTCCTGGGAGATCGTCTCCTCCCTGCCGCAAAAGACGTATGCTGCCCTGGGATCTTCCTTTGCCAGTCTGCTGGCCAGGATCTGCGTGCTCTCATCCAGCGTCGAGAACACGTACCAGTTTCTGTGACGCACGCACCAGAGCAAAAAGCAGGGCAAAAGGCGCCCAAAGAGCACCGTAAACGTCAGGCCCAGCAGGAACGTCAGAACGCCTGCACTGGAAACCATCATGATTGCCCCGATGGTCTTTCCCGCCATGGTGACCGGCGTCACGTCGCCGTATCCAACGGTCGTCAGCGTCGCCAGCAAATACCATGCGGCGTCGCCAAGATTCGTGATGCTGCTTTCCGTCCCCTTCGACACCGTCTCGGCAACAAAAAGCAAAACTGTCAAAATAAAGTAAAAAAAGATAATGGAAAAAATGATCTGTATGATCCGGTTCTTTTTCATAGCGTCGCCTCTCACGTAAAATCTTTTCTTATTATACCTAAAATTCTTTCCAACGTCAAAATCACCGGTGACTTTCTTTTTTCCCCGTTTTTTGGTATAATTGGGCAAATAGACCGTACTGCCTCAAAACGTTGTTTTACAAAGGAGTTCATTTTATGAGAGTCGCAGTTTGTGATGACGAAGAAATCTTTCAGGAACAAATCCGGAACCTGATCGATAAGATTTATAACAGCATGGACGTGATCGTGGACGTGTTTTCAGAAGGAAAGAAGCTTTTGGAGAGATTCGACGCCAATCCCTATGGCGTCATCTTTTTGGACATCGAAATGCCTTCCATGGACGGGATCACCCTGGCCAAGAAGCTTCGCCAGCGAAGCGAGAACGTTTTTATCGTATTCCTGACGTCACACGTGGAATACGCGCTGGAAGGTTATGAAGTGAATGCCTTGCGCTATCTGACGAAGCCAATCCGTGAAGACAAGCTTCGCGAGGTATTAAAATACGTGATGGACAAGAATACGGCAAAACGTCAGCTCATGATCAAGTCAGAGGGCGAGGAGCTTCGTTTGAACGTCGCTGACGTATTATACTTTGAGGCGCAGAACCAGTACGTCATGATCTATTTGCGCGGCGAGGAACACCTGGTCCGCGCCAACATGGGTGATTTTGAAGAACAACTTCGGGATGACGGGTTCTTCCGCATTCACAGGGGTTACCTGATCTCCCTAGCCAAAGTTAAAAAGATCGTAAAGTCTGAAGTCATTATGGAAAACGGCGCGAGCCTGCCCGTCAGCAGAAGCAATCTGAAATCGCTGAAGGAATCCTTGTATTCCTTTGTGGAGGGCGAGGCATTCTAACGCGGGGTTCCTCCCGATTTAACAATTCGCGACGTGTTTTTTACCGTTTACAACAGTTTTTCCCCGAAAACAACCTGCCTGCGCTATGGTGGGTTCAACAAGAAAACAACGCAAGGCATTCAGAAAATGATTGCCTTAGCAACAAAAAGAAGGGGAAAACGTTATGAAACAAATTGGAAAAGCTATCTGTTATTTTATTCTCTATCTCTTTGGCCAGTTAGTCGTTGGCTTCCTGGTTCAATTCTTGATCGGCATGCAGGCGGGCGCTGAGATCAAGGCCGCAGGTCTACAGTTAACGCAGGAAGAAACCATTGCATACGCCAATAACTTTTACGCAAGCCGCATGTGGATCGACCTTGCGGTACGCGCCATCTTTACCTTGGTCTTCCTGATCGCTTTCTTTGCGATCCGCAGGAAGAACGTTGCCAAAGAATTGGATCTCAAGAAGATACCCGCCGCAAAATCCCTTGCCGCCGCACTCGGTGCACTCTTCGTGATCTTCACCGTAAACATGAGCATGGGTTTCCTTCCCAGCGAGAGCGTGGAGGAATTCACGGAAGCATCCCAGAATCTTTATGCATACTCCTTGTGGCAGGCATTCCTGACCAATGCCTTCTTGGTTCCCGTTTTGGAGGAAGTGATCTTCCGCGGCGTGCTCTTTTCCAGGCTCCAGAAAGTTATGCCTAACGTTGTCGTAGCCTTGATCACCTCCGTACTCTTTGGTCTCATGCACGGACAGATCATTTGGATCCTCTTCGCCTTCACCGTAGGCCTGCTTCTTAGCTACGTCCGGATCAAAACCGGATCCATCCTGCCCACCATCATGATGCACGTATTGATCAACAGCTATGCCGTTATCGTAAATTATAAGCTCTTCACCATCGAGTCCAACGCCGTTGCAATCACCCTGATGATCGTTGGCGTTCTTGGCCTCGCAGGCTGCATCTTCTTTATGACCAAGGCATGTAAGGCAGAAAAAGAGAATCCTGCAAAGATTGAAGTATCGACCATAGTAATGTAAAAAAAGAGGGCAGAGTTGGATCCCCTGATCCGGCTCTGCCCCATCTTATTCTTTACTTAAATCCCACAACCTTCTGCACTTCTATTTTCTCGTTAAATTCCTTTTCGCCGCTGGCGGCAATGAAATCTTCCCTCGTCAGTACAATGTTGCTTACGCCTGCAAGACTACATCTAAGTGCTGCCTTCGACCAAGTTCTCTCATACAGATTTCTCACGAATCTTGCATTCGCAAATTCCTTGGACTCCAGATACTTATCCGAGAGCGCCATAAAGTACTTGTGCGACTCTTCCTCAAGCCCGGGATCAAAGGCGAAATGCTTTCTCACCATTAGCATAAAGATGTCAAACAGTTGCTTTTTGCTGTAATTCGGGAAATGCAGGATCACGGGCATTCTGCTTCGGATGCCGGGGTTCGCCTTCATCAGCGTCTCCATCTCATCCGTGTAACCTGCCATGACTACTAACATGTCATCCCTGTGATTCTCCATCTCGGAGATCAGCGTCGTGATCGCTTCCTTTCCGAAATCATTGTTGGAATGATCCTCCGTATAAAGAGAGTATGCTTCGTCGATGAAAAGTACGGAACCGTAAGAGTCCCGGCAGATCGTCGACGTCTTTACCGCCGTCTGTCCCACGTATTCCGCCACCAAGTCTCTTCCGCTGTACTCAAAGAACGCGCCCTTCCGGAGAATTCCCTCTTCTCTCATGATCTGTCCAATGATCCTTGCCACGGTGGTTTTTCCCGTTCCGGGAGCTCCCGTAAAACGCATGTGAATGCTGGGGCGATCCAGCTTTTCGTTTGCCATGGCAACCTTGATCTGCGCAATGATCTCCCTGATGCGGACGGTGATGTCTTCCATGCCGATCAGTTCCGCAAGAGCCGCGTAACCCGTTGCTTTTCCTCTTTCCTCATGGACAAGACCGGCTATGTCTTCTGGATTCAAGGTGAAGGGATCCACCTCCGCGCCTTCCGCCTTTTTCCTTGCATTGTCAGCAATCTTCCGCAGGATGATCTCATTGGCGATCTTCTCCACGCTCTTATAACCGTAAAACCGTCCGTCCATCTTTTCCTGATGGATCTTTTCGATCGCCATTTCATTGATGGCAACGTCAGGCATAAGCTTTGCCTTATTCAGATTCTCCCACAAAAATTCCATCAGGCACAGATCGGAATAGGGCGGGATCTGGATCGTCTCAAGGAGCATCATGTCAGAAAGCACGGTCCTGATCTCGTCAAAGGCCTTCTTCTCCAAAAACGGAATGCGGAAGACAAAAACGTAATCCCTCTGCAAGTCCTCAAGGCGTCTCACAAATCTCCGGAGTTCATCCGTCTTATTCCCCTCCAGGAAATAAGAGATATCAATGCCGATCACGTGCAGGTTCTTCTTATTATCTTCATCCCTCAAAAGGTCGATCGCTGAGTCCTCGTCAAAATGTCCGTTCTTCTCCTCCGCCCCCATCACAAACTCTGCATACGCGTAATCCGTGCCATCCTCAGGCTTCGGAAATACTTCGTGCGCGATCAGAACCGTCGAAAGCCCCGAGATCAGCGTCGAGAAACCGCAGCCGGAATCAATGGCACAAAGATAATTTTGCTTCTTTATGACGTCCTCTGCTCCCAGCTCTCTTATATACGGCAGCCTCTCCAACAGCTCCGTAATGCGCCGTACGAAGTCGTCCATTCCGTAAAAATTCGTATAAATGCCCTTTGTATACTTCGACTTGCCATCCGTCTCGACGTCACCGATCTCAGAAATCTGGATTTCCGCAAAGGGCTCTCCAGGAAAGGCCTTCTCCCACGCCTGTTCCAAAAACCACCGGCACTCTGATTTCGTCTCTGCCTTCAACAAGTAACAGGCATAGGTAAACCGGCCGATCTCCAAAACGGCCTCCGCCTCTTCCGGAAAATACTCCATCACTTTCGCCGCGAAGCCTCCCAGGTCTCCCTCATGATCCTTCGAAAACTGCTGCGTCAACGCAATTCTTGCAATAAAATCCGTCATCTCCTACTTCTCCTTCATCCGTGTCACTAGCGTGCCCTGCGGCACGTTTTCTATGTATTATTTTTCAAAAGTGACCAGTCCTATGTCCGTAGGATGATCCAAATATAGTACTTCCTTCGCCTTTGTTTTATGCATCAAAATCATCTGCGTTACCAGCAGATCCCCGCCCGCCGACACGATCATGAGCGCGCCAAGAATAAAGGTTGGACCATGATGCAAAAAGAACGCCAAAACGCAAACGCCTATTCCCAGCACGATGCACGGCATCAGACTGCCGATTACGTAAGCCCACTTTTTCAGAGCCGCCTTACATGTACAGTACGGTGTCATATATTGAACAATAAATCCAAATTCTATGTTCTTCTTAAAACCGCCTTTTGCAAACAATCCCCACGTAATGCCATGGATCAATTCATGCACAACGATCAAAACCGCAAAAAGCACTACCAACAACATGTTCCACGGATTTTCCCCGTCACCTTCCAACCTGGCTCCAAACGCGAAGCCAATCAAGAAAACAATCAGTGCCAGAATTGCTCCGTACAGGCATCCAAGCGTATTGGCCTTTAATGCCGTCGTCGTTAAGTCTTTCTTTTCATAACCATTTTGGAGCATTTCTTCTTCCAGTTTCTTAAATGCTTCCAATCTTCTTTGCTCAGCCTTTGTCAGCTTTCTTTCTTCCGTTTGCGTCGTTTGTTCCTTTTGCCCTTTATTCTTCGCCATCACTTTTCACCCGCTTAACGCGGCCCTCCTCGCCTAATGGATTAAAATCGATGGCGTCACAATTCGTCACGGTTCCCTTCGCCCAAGGGCTGCCCACGTCGCAGCGTCCCAGATGATGCTGCTCCTTAACCACGCCTGCTTCCTGGGATTCCGTAAAGTTCACTTTAAGTCTGCCGACGCCGTCTTCCATCTTACCGTCGATCATTTTGATCAGTTCATCGATGTCTTTTTCATTCATGCCATTATACCACCTTTGTCATTACTGGCGCAACTCGCCAAAAAAGCCCGCATAGGGGAACTGGTACAGCGTAACCTTGTTCCCAAACATGTCAACGGGCTTGCCCTGTGCCTTCCCCGCAACGATTTCCTCCGCGCCGCCAATCAGCTGACTGATCAAAGAAGGCTCCACCGGAAACGTGCCGTGAGAGGGATATACCACGTCAAAACGCTCCACGTAACCAAGGAGTTTTTTCATGCTGGCAATATAATCCGTAAAACTGCGCTTCTCTCCAAACATGAAGATCGTTCCAGCCTGCACGGAATCGCCGGAGATCAGCACTCTTGCATTGACGTCAAGGATCGCAACGCTTCCCGGCGTGTGCCCCGGAATGTCAATGATCTCTAAGGGACGCCCGCCCAGATCGATCACGTCGCCGTCCTTAATCGGCCGGATCTCTCCCTTGCCGCCTGCCACGCGATAGTTTGCCTCCTCCGCAGGACTCGCGTAACACCATTCAAACGCACCGTTTCCTGATACGTGATCCCTGTCCGCGTGCGTGTTCATAAGCTCAAGCGGCTTCTTCGTGACCGTTTTTGCGATCTCGATCGCATCCGGCGTAGTCATGCCACTGTCGATCATCAGTGCCTTTTCCGTGCCCTCCAGCACAAAGAATCGTACCATCCCGTCTTCCACGCGCCAAGTGTTTTCATTGATCTGAATTACCTCTGCCATACCCTGCCTCCTTTTTTGAAATCCCCTCTTGTTTTACGTTTCCTCCGGCCACGCGCTTCCCACGTCAAGTCCCCGCTCCCGAAGCCACGCGTCCGCAACCGTCACGTACTTTTCTTCTCCGCCGTCACTTACGATCGTCACCGAGACAAGGTCTTCCTGCCCCGGCGCCCGTTCTTCACATCCAAAATCACCGTCAAAAATATGTTTGATCCTCCACATGTCCTCACCCCTTCGGAATCCGGATGGCAATGCCAAACAATCCGTCTTTTAGTTCTGCCTTGATCTCGCCGCCCATGTGCGTCACGATCTTTTTCGCAATGGCAAGTCCCAGCCCCGTCGTCTTTTTGGAGCGCGACTTGTCCGTTGTAAAGAACCGGTCAAACAGCCTGTCCAAATCCTCCGGGGCAATGTCTCCCGCATCATTCCGGAAACAAAAGGCATAAGCCTCCGGCTCTTGCCAGGAGGCTATGGAATAGTTCGTTTTCCCATGCACCAATGCATTGAAGATAATGTTGGAGAAGATTCTCGTCACGGCATCCGGATCGGCCACGCACCGGAATTCCTCCTCCGCGATCTGAATCTCAGGCTCTTCTCCCTTGGCCTCAAAATTCGAATAAAACGAAACCGCCGTCTTCCGGAGAATTGCATTTAGGTCCAGCGGAACTTCGTGATATTCAAAGGAATCCGACTCGAGCCTTGCGAAGTCAAAGAGCTGGTTCAAGAGGCGCTTCAACGTGTCGGACCGCTCCAATATGGTTTCAACCGCCTCCAAGTCCCCCTTTGAAAGATTGCCTGAATTCTTCAAGATCTTCGCATATCCTTCAATGGAAGTCAGCGGCGTTCTCACGTCATGGGCAAGATTCGTGATGGTCTCCTTGATGGTCTCATCCTTGTGCTTTAGCTCCGCGATGCTCTTTCGGTACTTATCCACGAGAAGATTGATCTCATCCACCAGTTTTCCGATCTCCGGCGTCTGAAAATCAACCGGCACCATGATCGACGTATCGCCCTCCTGCAAGGTTTCCACAAACTGCCGGAGTCTGATGATCTGCCGCCGCATGAAGATCAGGCAACAAACCAGAAGGAGGCAAAGGAGCCCCAGAATTGCAATTATGATTCCCGTCCCTAAGCTCACGTCCTTCCCTCCTTAAGTCTTTTATTCTACGTCGCCGCGCACGCCAAACAGGATCACTGCAAGGCTGCATGCCGCCAGATACGCCGCAAAAACGATCAAAATCCAGATCCAATCATCCGCGCCTGCAAAGCTTACGCGCAAAGGCTGTGCAAAGGCCCAAACGCCCGTCAGCGCGTCGCCAAGCGACAGGGCCGTCTCGATTTTGGAAAGTGCCATGGTCCCAAACATCAAAAGAACCGTATTGATCGAGGATGACACTTCGCTGACCTTTATCAAAAAATAGATCGTCAGGATCAAAACTGCAGCGGTGCCGTGAGCGACCGACTGCAGCATAAAATATCTTATCAAAAGAACTGCAAGTATCGCGTTAAACTGCATTCCCAACACGGCCACGCCATAGGCCGCGCCAATTGTAATGGCAACAAAGCTAAGCATTACGGCAAGCGTTAAAATGCAGGGCAACTTGGAAAAGTAATAGCCTGCCCTGGAGATTCCCTTAGCCACGAATAACTTCCAGGATTTATCCTTAAACTCCGAGGTAAACAGCACGATGGAGCTTACCAGGAGCGGTACCATCACGGCATGGTAACCCATAAAATCTCTCCAGTATTTCTCTGCGACCATGGCGTCCGACGCGTTGAGCTTTCCGTCAGCGATCCAAGTCAGCATCACACTGACAAAAAGCGACCACGCCGCAGTTCCGGCAAGGCTGATCCACGTCGCCTTGTCGTGAAACAGCTTATAGAAAGAGGCTCTGATCATGTTTTTCATTGCTCTTCCCTCGCCGTCATCAAATTGTTAAAGAACTCTTCCAGACTCTCGCCAACGCGAACCATCTCGCCCACTTCCACGCCGCCGCGCACCATTGCCGTAACGACCTTGGCTGACTCGTCAACGTAATCAAAGAGTCTTACGTACTCGGCATCGATCACCTCGTAATTGTTCGTGCCAAGCTCTTTTTCGCAGACCATGGCTGCCTTTGCCGTATCGGAAACCTTAAGTCTTAAGCAGGTTTTGCTCTTCTCCTCCAGCTCCTCATTGGAAAGCTCCTGGATCAAATGACCGGCCTTCATAAATCCATAGCGGGTCGCCACCTTGGACACCTCGTCCAAGAGATGGCTCGAGATCAGGATCGTGGTCTGATTCTCCGCATTCAGCTTCTTTAAGAGCTGGCGGATCTCCTGAATTCCCATGGGATCGAGTCCATTCATGGGCTCGTCGAGGATCAGGAAATCAGGGGAACCCAGAAGCGCAATTCCGATCGCAAGTCTTTGCTTCATGCCAAGAGAGGTCTTCTTAATGACCTTGTTGGCGTTAGCCTTCATGCCAACCAGCTCCAGGATCCGGTCCACCTCTCCCTCCTTATGGCAGCCAAATGCCCTGGAAAACATTTCCAGATTGTCGCGTACGGTAAGTCTCGAATCCAGTGCCGGGGAATCTATGAGACAACCCATGCGGAAACGCGCCACCTCCGGATGCTTGTTTTCAAACAGGATCACCTCTCCGGAGGTCGGAGCGGCAAGACCGCTCAGCATTTTCATCAAAGTGGATTTTCCGGCGCCGTTCTCGCCGATCAGTGCGTATACGTCGCCCTTTTCTATGCTCATGTTTACGCCGTCCACGGCAGCAAACCCATGATATTTCTTCGTCAGTGCCTTTGTTTTTACAATGTTGCTCATCTTTTTTCTCCCTTCGTCTGCAACCTCTTTTAAGATCATTATCCCGTGAGAGTTTAAGGAAAGTTTTCAAAAACGTTTAAGGAATTCATAAAGTTTTACATTGCAAAAACCAGTTAATCTATGTCTTTACGGCTCAGGAATGCGATCGCGGCCAGGCTGCAGATCACCAGATACCCAAGAAACGAGATCAGGATCCTTCCCCATGCGACGGGACCGTTAAACTCCACAAATGCCGTCTGGGAAAAGGCCCAGAAATCCGTGATCACCTCTCCTAAGGACAATGCTTTTTCAACGCCGGAAAGCATCACGTAACCGAATACCATCAAAAACAGACTGATGATCGAAGCGATCTCGCCGCGCTTGATGATGCAGATCAAGGCGATGACCAGAACTGCGATGGAAAAATGCGCCAACGTTTCTCCCAAAAAGAACTTGATCACGTTTCCCACGTATGCCGCATCCATCGTCGCATGGAGCAAAATCACGTTGCAGATCGCCAGCGTCAAAATGGATATGAAACTAAGGATCACGGTTAGGCAAAGCATGCTGACCAGCTTGGAAAGAAAGTAGCTGGTCTTGGAAATTCCCTTTGCGATCAGAAGCTTCCAGGATCTGTCGCGGAATTCACCCGAAAACAGAAGCACTGCGCTTATGATCAGCGGAACTTCTATCACGTGCAAACCGATGAAACCATACCAGCGGTTTGCCAGCTGTGACACGTCCTCAATGCCGCGTGCATGGCTGGTAAGCACCTGCGCCATGATCACAACCAGCGCCCAGCCCGCCGTCCCAATCAGGCAAAGCCCAAAAGCCTTGTCGCGAAACATCTTGTAAAATGAAGCCCTCATTGCATTTAACATCGTTAATTCCTCCTTAAACCTTCCTTTTTCCTCAACGGGTTTTGCTCTTTACAACTCTCAGAATACGGGAAGAGTTTAAGAAAATCATTTACAAAAGTTTAAGGAATTCATAAAGAATCCATCTTAAATCCAATGCCCCAGACGGTTTTTACGTAGGAGCGGTCCGGCTCCAATGCCGCCAGTTTCTTCCGGATGTTGCTCACGTGAACGCTGATCGTGTTATCGCTGGCGTCCGGCTGTTCATTCCAGAGCTTCTCATAGATCATCTCCTTCGTAAACACGACGGAAGGGCGCTCCATCATCATCTCCAAAATGGCAAATTCATTTTTCGTCAGCGCCACGGGCTGATCCAGCTGCGTCAGACTCTTTGCCTCGGGATCCAGCTCCAGGTTGCCGTAGGAAAGCACCCTCTTTGCGGGAGCCGCGTGATTGCGGCGCAGCACGATCTCAATCCTCGCAAGGAGTTCCTCCGGATCAAAGGGCTTCGTCACGTAATCCTCCGCGCCGCCCTTCAGAAGCACCAGCTTGCTCGCCACGTCATCCTTCGCCGACAACGCGATCACGGGCGTCGGGCAATTCTTTACAATATAATCCAGGACCTCCTCTCCCGTCATTCCGGGAAGCATCAGATCCAAAACCACCAGCTCATACCGGTTCCGCTCAAGCAGCATCACCGCTTCCGTCCCCGAGTACGCGCCGTCCGTGCGATACCCCTTGCTCACCAGGTATTCCCGCACCATCTTATTGATCGCCTGATCATCATCCACCACCAAAATACTTCTCATAATTTCCCCTTAATTAACTCGGGGTTTGGTTTGAAGGTCTTCCCTCAGGCACGCTCGCGCTATGAGTGCAGCGTAGCGGTACTAAGGCACAACAATACCGTGCCTAAGTACCGACGCTTGGCACACATGCCTGAGGAAAGACCATTCAAACCTTCCCCTCGAGGATTTAGGCCATACTACGTAATAGAATACAAATATTTCTCTTTCATGAATACGGATCAAGAATCCATATATGAGTATATCCCATGATACTTTGTAGCGTCAAGTGTAAGCCACTTGCGAAAACCTGTTGCGATAAACGGCACAAAAAAGCCTTGGGAAACAATATCCCAAGGCTTTTTCATTCTAGATCATCATCTGGTAAATCTTCGTGCAATCCTCTTCATTCAGCGTTACAAAGCCGGAGATGGAACCCGTTCTTCCGTCGCCCCTGCAAAGTACGGACACCAGCTTTGGAATGTCCTCTTCCTTCGCGCCAAGCTCTTCAAAGTTCTTCGGCATGCCAATCGAGATCAGGAAATTCTGGAATGCCTTGATTCCTGCAAGCGCAGTCACTTCGGGATGCTCAAAATCCATCTGGCAGCCCCACACGCGAACGGCCACCTGCGCGAAGCGCATTATGTTATGATGCATTACGTACTTAAATACGGCGGGCATCGTTACCGCAAGCCCGGCGCCGTGGGCGCAGTCATATAACGCTGACAGTTCATGCTCAATGTTATGACTGTTCCAGTCCTGACTTCTTCCAACGCCGCAGGAATTATTGTGCGCCATCATGCCGGCCCACATAATGTTGGCCCGTGCGTCATAATTGTCGGGATTCTCGATCACTCGCGGCGTCTCGTGCACCATGGTAAGAAGCAGCGCCTCGATCAGTCTGTCCGTCACTTCCACTTCCTTGGAGTTCGTAAGATATCTCTCATAAAGGTGTGCCATGATGTCCGTCGCGCCTGCTGCCGTCTGGTATGCCGGAAGCGTCTGCGTCAGCGCCGGATTCAAAATACTGAACTTCGGGCGGATCGCATTTCCGCTCGCGCCGCGCTTAAACATGCCTTCTTCCTTCGTGATCACGGAGTCAGGGCTTCCCTCGCTTCCCGCTGCGGCGATCGTAAGCACCGTACCCACGGGCAAAGCCTTCGTGATGGGCTTTCCGCTGTAGAAATCCCAGAAATCACCGTCATAAACGGTACCGGCCGCAATGGCCTTCGCGGAATCGATCGTGCTTCCGCCGCCCACGGCAAGGATGAAATCCACGCCTTCCTTCTTACAAAGCTCTATGCCCTCATATACCAATCCGCTTCTGGGGTTCGGTTTTACGCCGCCCAGTTCAACAAACGGAACGTCCGCATCCGCCAAAGATTTCTTCACCCTGTCTAACAGCCCGGAGCGCACCACGCTTCCGCCGCCGAAATGGATCAGGACCTTACTTCCCCCAAACTGCTTTACCAAGTTTCCTGCCTGATTCTCTGCGTCCTTGCCAAACGCAAAATACGTCGGTGAATAGAAACTAAAATTCTCCATACCCTTCTCCTTCCGCAAAAAATGCACTATAAGTCCAAAATCAATTTACTATTTCAGCTTACGCTTTTTCCAAGAAAAATAATAGCAAATAATTGAGGAATTCTGCCCATTTTTTGTTAGTATTCCGTCTTAACTTCTTCCAAACCATAGATCTCTTTAAATCTTTTTTCCTCCTCCGGAGAGCGGATCAGCATGACTTCCGTAAAATGTCCGTCCGTCTTATTCTTAAATCCCGCAACTTTCTCCCCCGTGCAGATTGAACTCCGGATCACCGCATACTGCGTCTGGGGATCAAAGGGTGCCGTCTCCCTCAAGTGCTTTTCATAATATGGCACGGCCCCAAAATCCTGATGCATTTCAATGGCAAACACCACTGCAAAAGCGATCAGGAGCAGCGCTCCAATGATCACCAAAATCCAGAAAACCTTATGAAACAAAAACCAAAAAACGGCAGGAAGAACCGCTCCGACGAGTAATCCCGCCGCGATCCATGCCCCGCCGTAGTGGATGGTATTGATTTTCGGTAAGCCGCGTTTTTTCTCCTGTTCCTCTTTCATGAACGTCGCCTCCACGCACGTGATGAATCAGATCACCCCAATGCTTCTCAAAACAAACAGCCACAAGGTTAAAGAAAACGAGCATCCAAAGGTCGTCAGCATGATCACGCTGCTGCTCAGCGTCCCTTCATGCCCCATGCTTTTTGCCATGATATAGCAGCTCACCGTCGTAGCGCTTCCGAGCATCACGAGGATCGCAACGATCTGCTCCCCTGCGAAACCAAGGGCAACTGCGACCGGCAAAAAGATTGCCGCCAGCGCAAAGAGTTTGATAAATGCCGCAATCAGCGCCGGCCTTATGTCTTTGGCGGCCTTCTTAAACTCAAAGGTCGCTCCCATGGACATCAGTCCCAAGGGTGTTGCCAGCGCTGAAAGATTCGTAACGACCGTCTGGAAGATCTTAGGCTGCGGAATGCGGATCAAAGACCACAACAGCCCGACGGCAATCCCGATAATAATGGGATTGGTGATAATTCCCAGCAACGTCTTTTTTATCAGGGCGCCGTTATCCCGCGCCTTGCTTCCTGACGTACCCTGCGAAGCCGCGTCACCCTGAGCCCTTGACGCTCTCTGCCCGTTTGCGTCGTCTTGCACTCCCGCCGCGTCGCCCTGCGGCTGCGCCGTCAGCATCAGCACGATCACCGCGAAAACGTTATAGAGCGGCACGCTGCCGAGGATCATCAATGGTCCCATGCCGCTGGCCGCATCGCCGTAAATGTTGTGAATGAACGCGATCCCAAGAAGCGCCGCGCTGCTGCGATAGGACGCCTGAATGAATTCCCCGCGTTTTCCCCTGTCCTTGACGATCAGCTTCGAAAACAAAGCGATCACTGCAATGCTGACGCTCGTCACGACAAAGCAAAACAACACGAATTTTCCATTCCAGGTTCCTGCAAAATCCTGACTGGCAAGATCCTTAAACACCAACACCGGCAGCGTGATCTTGAACGTAAACTTGTTCATCCAATTCGCCGCCTTTTCATCGATCAGGCCAATCTTCCGAAAGAGATATCCCAGCACCATCATGGCAAAGATCGGTGCCGTCGCATTTAGGCTAAATAGTAAATTCTCCATATTCTCACTTCCGTATACGTGCCGCAGGGCACGCCAGTGACACGATTAGTAATTTATTTCTTGAAGGATTTTGTCGATCAGCTCCGCGTTACGGATGGAGAACTCAGGCGTTACGTGGGGCTTCTCGCCGTACAGGATGCACCTGCTGAGCTGTTCCACCTCAAGCGCGTAGTTCTGCGGAACAAAGACCGTCTTTTCCTTCATGCCTTCCGGCGTATAAATCCGATAGGAAACGTTCCCCTCCTGATTATATTCCACCTCCGACCGGATGCATCCCTTGGAGCCGTGAATATATAGCCTGTCGAATCTGGAATTCGAGTTTTCCCCAAGATTCATTCCCACGTTAAAAGATGCCCTGACGCCATTTTGGAACTTTATCAGGCCCGCCGTCATAAAGTCCACGCCCAGGTCCGTAAATTCAGCGCTGGCCTTGACAAAATCCAGCGCAAGAGCATCCTCACGTGCGCCTTCTCCCTTTGCCTCTTCCTGCGCCTCCGTCAGCGTTAGGATCATCGTCGTGCAATAGCATCCGAGGTCATACGTGGCTCCGCCGCCAAATTCCTTATGGAGCCTGAAATCCTCCTTATAACCCTGAGTGACAAATGCCGTGTCAATATAGTTCACGTCGCCAATGATGCCACTCTTTACGTCCTTCTTCAACTCTTCCACGTAAGGGCTGTGCAGATAAGCATACGCCTCCATGAGCAGTACGCCGCATTCCTTCGCCGTGCGATACATTTCCTTTGCTTCCAGCGCATTCATTGCCAGCGGTTTTTCACACAGCACGTGCTTTCCGGCTTGCAGCGCCGTCTTCACCCACTTGAGGTGAATGTCGTTCGGAAGCGGAATATAAACTGCCTGCACGTCCGCATCGGCGATCAGTTCGTCATAGCTTCCGTAAGCCTTTGGGATGCCATAGTCGCTTGCAAAGCGCCGTGCCTTCTCAAGGCTCCTTCCGGCGATCGCGTATAGCTCACAGCTTTCCGCCTGCTTCATTCCCGGGATCGTACACCACTTTGCGATGTTAGCCGTTCCCAAAATCCCCCATTTTACCTTCTGCATCCCCTGGCTCCTTTCTGACCTCAAGCCCATTCTAACCATCATTTTCCAGTTACGCATCAATCTTCCGGATGCTGCTGATAATATTTCTCCTTATCTTCGTACATTCGCTCATCCGCAAGACGCATTGCGTCGCGCACGTCCTCTTTCGCGTCTGCATAGCAGGAACCAATGGCAAACCTAACCTCTTCTGATTCCTCCGCCCGAATGCGCAGCGTTTCTATCCTGCGGTTAAATTCCTCCTGGGAAAGTTCCGTGGAGAAGATCAGGAATTCATCTCCGCCAATCCTGTAAACGTCACAGTCATGATATACGTCCTTCAGAATATTTGCTGCCGTCCTCAAGAATTCATCTCCTGCCACGTGTCCGCCTTGATCATTCACCTTTTTCAGGCCGTTTAGATCCACAAAGACGATGCCATATGGCTTCTGCAGAACCTTCTCGCCACACGTGAGCTCCGAGATCCTGTTATTCATGGCATTACGGTTTAACAGCCCCGTCAGAAGATCCTCATCACTCAGACGCTTCATCTCCTGGAACATGAGATGGTTGGCAATCTCCGTTGCAAGAATAAACGTGGAAACCTCCAGCGTCGCTTTGATGTTCAGCGTTTCAGCGTCGTCAAAATTCGTAGCCCACACGTATCCCAGGGTCTTCCCGTTATATCTGAGTGGATATAACACAAGATTTTGGACGCCTGCCGCCTTCATGGAATAATACCATGGAGGATTTCCATCCTTGAGCTTTTCCATGTCCTTCTCATCATGGATGATGTAGCAATTGCTTCCGGCGATCGCGTCTGTCCACGTCTCAACGATCGTAAAGAACGCATCGTTGACGTAGGTACTCATCCTCGGCGTGTCATCTCCTTCGATCACGCTGTCGCCCAGCACGGAACAAGTGCGCTGCTCAAAATCCGTCAACAGAAGGCAACACCTGTTTGCCTTACAGCTCTCCCTAAGATCGTCGATGACTGCCTGCACGGCATTGGCAAAGTCTGGCGTTTCCCGGAATTTCATGGCGGTCCTAATGACCTGCCACGCCACCTGCGGCGAAATGGCAGCCAGCTTTCTGGAATCAATCTTGGGACTCATCTCGTAGGTGAAGAGACAATAGCCCCTGTCTTCTTCCTCCGATTGAAGCGGCATCATGTAAAGATCAAGCCAGGCATTGTAAAATTCCGCATCGACGTAGGAATGGATCAATCTGTTTTCAAGGATGCACCGCATCGCCATCGCCTCAAAATTGTGATCCCTGCCAATGTATTGATAATATGGCACCCCCGGAACGTAATTCTCCGGCAAAACGTTTACGGATTTCAGATAAAGCAGGTTAGAAGCCTCATTGCACAGTTCTCCATAAGTTCCGTCCGCATTTTTCTGAACGGATATCACGCATGCCACTTTATCGACTGCATTTATGAACTCTTGATAATCCATGCTTATCACTCCTTTTATTTCCAAAGGGTTTCCAATATTTCGCGGAAAATCCCGTCTAACGCCCTTAAGTCTTTGTTGTGATCATTTGGCAGCCCGTCGCCAATTTCCTTTTGCTTTTTCAGCTCCGTTTCAATAAACTCCCGGATCGCCGGCATCTGCGGGTTCATTTCCTTTTCCGTCGTCCGCTTCTTGACCTCCAAAAGCTCATCTAACGCGCTTCGGAAGGTTTCCGGAAGCTCCATGTTTAAGAGATCCGCAAACAGTACCGGCGGCGCCTCGTGATACCGTTCGATATATTCTGCGGCAAGCAGGGGCCGGAGCGCGTAAAAATATTTTTTATAACGCACCATGTCACCCTGCAGATGCTCCACGTAAGTGGACTTTGCCGTTCCGTAATAGTGACAGACTGCCGTCTTTTCCGAAAAGTATTGTTTGGATACCTCCCGGATCCTTTCCCACTCTGGCGTCGTCCGGTAGATCACGGGGGATCCGCTCCACTCAAATAGCGTCGCATTCCCTTTGGCAAAAAGCTTTAGCGCCTTTTTCAAATCCCAGCCGTTAATGTCCAAGACTTCGTCCAGCTGATACTCGATCACGTCCTTGGGCTCCTCAATACTAAGATACGCCTCTTTGGGTCTCACGTAAACAAATCTTACGTCGTAATCGCTGTCCGGCGAAGCAAATCCCCAGGAACGGCTCCCTGATTCCACTGCATGAAGGATCTTTACGTTCTCCTTCTTCTCTATCTCATCCAGTTTTTCTTGAATTTCTTTTAATATGTCTCTCATAGCTCTCCCGTGACCACGTAACGATTCACGCGCTCAACAAATTTTTCAACTTTTTCCATTTCCGGCTGGTCCGGCAGCTTTGTCTTCGCCGCCGCCTCCTCCAGCTTCCTCTCATACTCCTCCAGCATCTCATAAAATGCCTTGGAATACGTTCCGTCCTCCTGCATGAAATCTCCCCGCCGGATTGACAAAAGAAGCGGCAGGTCATCCGTTCTGTGGGTGCGGATCTCTCCTTTTTCAAGAATGTCAATTGCCATCATGAAGAGTCTTACCAAGTGCATGGCATGCTTGTTCAGATGATTGTCATCCTTCTTTTTGTTGCGCTTTCCGATTTTATCGTAATCGCGCACCACCGTCCGCATGGTTCCCCAAAGTTCGCTGTAATCCCGGAGCGGATAATGCTTGTAATTGGCATCCACAAAGATCTCCGTCTCCAGTTCCGGGTTCACGGCTTTGTCAACGTACAGCCGGATCCCGTCCAGATCCGTTCCCGCATGACGCAGGTTAAAATCCTCCAGCGCATGCATCACGGATTTATAGATATGCTGCTCCCTTTCCTCCTGCGGAAGCGTATCCCGCGCGATGGCGTTTTGCAGCCGGCGAAGCTGCATGTCCGCATATCCTCCAAAGGACTTGATCGCGCGCTTTGACAAAAACAGGGGTGTCTGATCGATCAGCTCCTGACCCAGCTTCGTCTTGATCAAATACTGATCCTCATCGAGCCCGAGCATCTCACAGGTGTTCGGATTACACTCCAGGAGCAGTCGGATGAGCTTGTTAAAACCGTAGATGACCGTGTCCGTCCCCTCATCCTCATACTGTTCAAACTCCGTCATGCCGATGAGATCCGACGGAAGCTGCAGGGTCACGCCGCGAAAATCTATGTCGCTCCCCTCGCGGTTCGTCCCGTATGAATAACTCCCGCCAAGTCCCAGCAACATGATCCTGTCGCCAAGCCTCTCGTTTGTCCTCAAAAAATCATATTCTTTTGTCATCATCAAAGCATGAAAATCCATCATCTCTCCTCACGAAAGAAAAATCACAGGGCTTCCCTGCACGCGCTTTGCGTATATTTCTTCCAGCTCCGCGATCACTTCATCCTTTTTCCGGATCAACCCCGGATGATGGCTTGCCAAAAGCCACGGTGCCTTTAAGCTCTTTAGCTTCTCGATTTCTTCCCGCAGAAGCTGCGCATTATAACAATACTTTCCATCCTTTGCCTTACAGTACAACGCGTCTCCGACGAATGCGTACGTCTCGTCCACTTCCAATCCGAGACTTCCTTTTGCATGGCTGGAGCGAAGCGGGAAAATATGGAGATTTCCCACGTAAACGTCCGTCTCCGTGATCACGCCCTGCAGGTTCACGTGCTTTTGCGTCTCCTTGGACAAGAAAAGCGTTCGAACGTTTAGCTTCTCAAGGCTCCCCACGTGATCCAGGTGAAAATGCGACAGTACGACATTGTATTTCCCGTCCAGTCCCTCCAGGTTTCTTACGTCATTTCCCACGTCATACAGCCAAATGCCGTCTGGCTCCCGTATGATTCCAACGTCGGCAGACAGAGGATCCTCAGAGCACTCAATATAACTTATTTTATCATTGATCTTGATTTCCTTCATGGGAATCCCTCTCCCTCATCTGCCGTTTTTGTCCTGCCGGGATACGTCGACGTGCAATTATTCTAAACCTTCTCGTCCCTTCAACTTCTTGACGATCTCATGCACGATCCCTTCCGGCTGCGCAGGCGCGTCCTCCACGGCTGCTCCCGCTTCAAGGAACCATTGCTTGATCTCCTCGAGATCCATATCCTCCCAAGCGCCATTCCTGTGGATCTCCACGGGAAGCTTTACCTTGAGCCCGCCCAAACCTTCAAAGAGCTCTTCCGGATAGAAAATCTTCGGTCTCTCGCGGCGGCGCAGCCTGTCAGCGTAATCCAGCTCCGACGTGATGGGCTTCTCATACAGGATACCGCCATTCCCGTCCCCGATGGCCCACTTGAAATGGGTGTCGGAACCTGCCTGTATCATCAAGCCAAAATGCAAGGCATAGCATAAGGCGGCTAAATTATCATTCGCCGTGTTCGCCGTGTTGATGCCTTCAATTCCCTCCACGTTCTCCGGATACAAGTGAATCTTTTTGATGTAATCGCGGTCGCGGAAAGGATGGGCCTGCATCACGGCTCCTCCCGCCTCATGAACCGCCTTGATCATGTCCTCACGCGTCCAATGCGGGATCTCTGGATGAGCCAAAAGGAATTCCTTGTCCACGCCGTAGATCATGAATTCATCCCCTTCGAAATTCTCCTCAATTCCGAAAAAGACTTTAAATCCGATCTCATCTCCAGCCTTCTTTGCTTCCTCATAGCCCTTCATATAAGCGTCTACGTACTCAGGCCAGGGTAACTCCCTGGAGGGACGCGTATTTCCGTGGAAGAAATGATCCGTGATGAAAATGCCGTCATATCCTCTTTCCTTGAAGATGGCAGGATATTCCCTGCCGGGAGTCACGCCGCACGCACTGCCCTCCACCGTGTGAAGGTGCGTTTCATAGCGGTAAAGACCTGCTTCCTTTTCGTCCCACGGTTTGGGCTCCACAAGCCTTTTCATCATAAATCCGGCAGTGAACGGAAAGAAATCAAATTTCATGGAGCCTGTATGTTCCACTCCGTATCCTTCATACCATTTGCGAAGTACCTTATTCTCATCCACGATCCCGATCCGCATCAGGTTGCATCCGAGCTCTTTTCCCTTTTCAAAGGCATGCTTTAGCAGTTCCCCGCCAATCCCCTTGTGCCTGAACTCTGGCAACACGCTAAGATTGTTGAGCTCACAGGTCTTCCCGCCCATGATCGCCAGGGAATAATAGCCGACCAGCTTATCCTCCAAAAAATAACCATACATTGGCCGGTGCTCACCGTTTAGTTGCCCGCTGAGCCTTTCTTCATCCGTTGCAAACGCGGTAAATCTCGGCGCGTTCTCCTTCGTGATGCCAAACTCGTCTGCAACCGTTTGGAAGCTTTTCCTGATGACTTCTACGCACTCCTTCACTTCCGTTTCCTTAATTTCCCTGATCACGTCATTTTCCTCCGTTCTAGTCATTTATTGTGTCATGGGGACGGTTCTACTGACACGTTTTTCTTTTTAACGTAACTCCTTTACGGTGACCTTCAAGTTTTCCTTTTGATTCTTCACCGCGATCTGGAAATCGTCCTCATAGATTACCTCTCCCGGCAATTCCTCACACTCTGAGAGAAACAGTTTCAAGCCATATTTATCAGCCATTTTGCGATAAAAAATCATCTCACGGAAAATCCTATTTCCCGCCTCCGTATCCTTAAACCAAGTGATCGCCTTATCAGGATTTCCCTGGTCATAAAAGGGCGGTACCGGCAATTCTTTTTCAAAATATTCCCTGTTCTTCCAATACTCTTTTTCTTCCTCTTCCGTCAGCGTCTTCGCGTCCACCAGCTTTCCAATTGCCGTAAACAATCCTCTCGGCTGCTGCGTGATCCATGCTATGTCTGCCGTATGTACTCTGTAATATTTCATTCCCTCTCCTCACTTTACAACATATATCATCATTATCAATGCAAATACCGCTGCGGCGGTAAACAGCCCTCCCATGACGTACTTAAAGATATTGATTGCCTTCTCTTCCTTAGGTTCATAAAAGTCCGTCGGTTTCTCTGGATTGAGATAGATCTCTCGTGTCTCTCCAACCGAAATCCGGTTTATGTTGGAAAAGACGTTGCTACTGATCTGGATCGTTTCACCGCGAAAATACACTTCATATACGGGGCAATAAATGCGCGACCCGTCATGATATTGAGACTTTAGGTCCACGCAGGTCGCGGAGATGCAATAATTACATCTCTCGTGCCTTCTTTTGGAACCAACGTAGGTGGTCAGGACCAATGAAACGCCCACGATAAGGAATACGGAAAGGAGCAAATATGGCAATGCATTTTCTAAGTGCTTAATGACGGTCTCACTGCCAAATTGAAAAATGCATCCCCCGACCATGCACGCGATGCCAATTAATGGAAAAATCAGCGTGATTGGCTGGAAATCCTTGTTCGCAATGCCGGAGATGATCGCAGCCGTGCCCATCACCAAAAAGAACTGTCCAAAGAGGGTAACCACCAACGCTCCCATGTCATGCCGGGAAAAATAGATCATTGCACCGATGGAGGCAAAGAACCATATCAAGAAAACAATGCCTGCAAGAATACTTCCAACCCCATATTTCCTTCCGTTTCCCACTCTTCCTGAACCTCCCGTCTAACCATTAACCAAATGCACCAAACCAATACATTAAAAGCAAGGTTAATCCAATGCATCCCGAGACCACCACTCCAATTGCAATACATCCGGCGCCCTCAATGCACACGTCTTTTTCAAACCCATACGTACCGGAATTATACGAATTCAGGTAAACCTTTCTGGAATCACCAACGTTCACTCCGTGTATTCTCTCCGGAGCTTCATCCGTTAGCATGATGGTTTCTCCCTGAAAAGTAAATTCATAGACCGGACAAACCAAAATCTTTTCATCCACCATCTTTTCTTCCATCCGCACGCAGACGGCGTCGATGGGGCTGGGTCGCTCTTTCTCATACTTTACGTATTTTACCACTCCGATGACTATCAGCGCGATCCCCAGCAGAAAGAAGAGAGCTATTACGATCCAGCCCATAAGTTTATTCATGCTTTCAATATTCTCTTCCGTACCGAATTGTTGAATGCAACCGAAGGCTAAACTGATGATTCCCACCATAAGAAGTACCAACGTACCCGGTTGAAAATCTTCTTTGACAATGCCGGAAATAACCAGATACAGCCCAAATACCGCCAGCAACTGTCCCATGATTATAAAAACCATGGGCGTCAAGTCATTCGCTAAGCAGAAGATCAAACCGCCCACGGACGCCACGAGCCACGCCAAAACCAAAATCCCTAACAGGAAACCAAATAGGTTGTCATCATCCATTTTGAGCCTCCAATTCAATGACCTTCCATTCTTCACCCTTATAATTCAGCGTATGATACTCCTCTTGCGGCACCTCCCGGAATCCCAGAGATTTATAGCAGGCATAGGCTGGTGCGTTATTCTCAAAAACGCCAATGGTCACCTTCTTTGCCTTCAGAATCTTGAAGGCATACGTAAGTCCCATCTCCAGCATTCTCTTGCCATACCCCTTGCCGCGCTTTGAATCATCAACGATCACCCAGCCAAACCGGATAACGTCGTGATCATCGTTCAGATATCGCATGATAAAATGTCCGACGATGCCGCTCTCGTCAAATGCCACCATGGGATAGAAGTTGTCCTCTTCCTTGCAGAATCCATTTTGATATAGATAAACGTCATTCAGCTTTTCCGCAGATAAGGGGAAATCCCCGAGCATGCCTGAGCTCCACTTATAATAGACCGCTTCGTCCTTTCCTGCCCACTCGGCGATCAGTTTACCGTCACTGCTCTTATACGGCCGGAGCCTTAAAATGGAGGCATTACCGTCCTCCTGGCCCGCGAAAACGGTGGTCTTCAGCTGATCCACGTTTACGCCGGTCTCCATCCCGTAATACATATGATTAAAATACTTGACGAAGGCCTCCGCGTCCTCTTCCAGAACGGCATGTCCCACCTTGTGGAAATTCAGGACAAGATGATCTCCAAGACCTTCTTTTTCGTATGTTTCATTCGCTCTCTTATAGCACTCCCACATGGCAGGCGCATTCACCCAATCCTCGCCCGTGCAGGCTGCAATGATGAAATAATAACGATTTGCATCCATCGCCATGATGGGCAGGTTTTCCTGTTCCACCGGAATGTCCGACGGGTTTTTGTACTGCAGGAATTTGTCATTAAACCAGCCTCTCTCCGCCTCTGACTGCAGGCAATCCAAGGGCTCGTTTTTCCCATAGGTATACTCCGCGGGGCCTCCCACTTTTCGAAGGTCATAGGTCTTCCCCTCGGAAACAAAATTATACAGGGCAAGTCCGCCCGCACCGGAGCAGGCAGGAATTGTCATGCGGAAGCGCCCGTCAAAGGCGCCGCAGACTGCCGTTGCCTTTCCGCACCGCGATACGCCCGTCACCATGGACGCGTCCGCATCCAGCGAAAATTCCTTATCCAGACCTGCGTAAACCGCATCCAGCACCTTCGAAGCGCCCCAGGCCCACGCCATCAATACGCCCGTCTGTTCTGCCTCTTCTTCGCCATAGGGATACAGATCATAAAAGGCCCCCTGACGTTTTACGTCGTCTGATGCAATCTGGCGCCCCTCCAGGAAGAAAAGCGCATAGCCCTGCGACAAAACATAATCTTTTGGCTGGATCGGATGCATGCAGATGATAAAGGGTGAACCCTTCGGATAGCGTTTTCTGTCTTCTTCCTTGGGCAAATATGCATGGACGATAAATTCGGCCTTGCGCCCCCGCGCCTCCGCCTTGATCTTTACCAGCTCTCCGCCAACCACCGCAAATGGATTCCAAGGTCCGGCCGCAGGATCGTTTCCCTTTGGATCCTCGCCCAACAGTTCATACGTCACTTGCTCGCCTTCCCGCCAGATTCCGTACATATTTTTTTCATAGAATTTCCGAAGCTCTTCCCTGTTCATTTATGCTACCCCTTTTCATCATGCCTTTACAAATCAGCCTTCAACATATCCACAATATCACGTATCCTTGCCAGCGTCCATCTTCTCCTCAAAAACGTGTCTGGCGACACGTTCCGTCAGGCATGCTGCTACGCGTCGAGAATCCAGCGTTCCATGCTGTCCCTGAGATCATTGCCGGGATCGTCGATGTCGCAGAGCTGGGTGATCACAAGTCCCCGCTTTGGAAGAACGTAGCATTTCTGCTTCTGTCTTCCATTGATGCTAAAGCCGTCCCGATACTTCCAGACAAAATAACCGTAACCGCCCTCGCGGTTTTGCATCTGAACGCTGGTGGCCAGCTCATCATACTCTTCCGACAGAATGCGCCGTCCCTGATACGTGCCCTTATTGTATAGCAAAAGCCCGATCTTGCTAAAATCATGCACCGTCAGCCGCATGCCTGACGCGCCGTAAAAATACCCTTCCGGACATCTGGCGTATTCAAATCGCTTGATGCCCAAGGGTTCAAAAATCTTCTCTTCGATAAAGGCTCCAAGGTCGCGTCCCAGGATTTCCGTCAGCGCCACGCCAACCAGATAGGAATTGATGTTGGTGTAATTAAACGTTTTCTCCTCCGGATGGCTGATCTCACAGGAAAGTGCAAAATCGATCCAGCTCTCACCCTCCGCACGGAAGGGAAGGTCCCCCACGGACATGGTTAGAAGCCTTTTCACCGTGATCTTCCGAAAGGTTTCTTCCTGCTTCGCCGACATTTTAGCAACTTTTTCCTTCGGCAGATAATCCAGAATGCACCGGTCAAGATCGATCAACCCCATGTCATGCGTGATCCCAACGGCAATGGAAAGCACCGTCTTTGTCGCTGAATACAGTTCATGGAGATTTTCCTCCGTATCCCCGTAGCCATGCGTCAGCACCCCATTCTCATAGACCTCAACGCCAAACACGTTCCATTGATTCTCCTGAATGTCCTTTACAAACGCTTCAAAATTCATTTTGCTCCTCCATCCCCATATAACTTTAGCGCATCCTTCAAAGTAGTTATGCAGTTAATCCCCTCTGGCACCGGCTTTCCAAACCGATTGAGCCACAGCGTCTTGATGCCAAGGGCACTCGCCCCTTTCACGTCGCTGCTCACGGAATCGCCAATATGGATCACTTCCTCCGGTTTCAGCTTCGCTTCACGGAGCGCCAACTCAAACAATTCCTTCCGCGGCTTGTAGCTTCTTGCGTCCTCCGACGTAAAGACCCCTGCCGGATGCAGATTATGATACGCGATCGCCTGTAATATGTCTGCCGTGTCAATGTTGGAAACCACGTAAACCGGAAGCGGGCTCTTTTCGAAAAATGCATGCGAATCCTCAAAGATCGGCGGCTTGACCCAATGTGCAAACATCATTTCGCTTAATTTTTTTGCATCCGCGTCAGAAGAGAATCGCTCCAGCGTATGCACCAGGGATTTTTCCTCCAACGCCCTTTGCGTCTCAAACGTATCGCCGTGGGAATTCAGGAACATGGTCTGGAAATCCTTCCACCAGAATGCATCAATCTCTCCCTTGTCTTCTGCTTTTCCCGTCGCGCTGATGATCTCGGTGATCTTCTTAATCACCTCGCCGTCCTCATGCACGATCGTCCCGTAAAAATCAACAAAAAATGCCTTGATCATCTGCCGGTTCCCCTTTTGTCCAGCGCATTACCTCACGCTTCATTTTGCATATACTTCTTTAGTTCCTGCCAGCTTTTGATCGTCATGACGTCATCGGCAGGCTCGTATTTGAGATCGATCGAACCAATATACCATATAGGGAATAATCCCGCTCCTTTTGCGCCCTCGACGTCACACCGGTATTGATCCCCGACGTACCATACCTCCTCAGATCTGAGCTCCGCCTTCTCCAACGCAAGCTCAAAAATATGACGGTTTGGCTTGCGGTATAAGTACTCGCTGGTCGCGATCAAAAACTCAAACTCATGATCCGGAATGCATTCCCGGATTCTTCTTTCAACAGCTTTCCCGCTGTAAGAAATGTTACTAAGGACGGCCGTGCGGATCTGGTTTTCCCTTAAGAAGGAAAGGAATTCCCTGATTCCTTCCGTAGGCTTTCCGGGCGCCGCGGCATCCCAGAACACGGTGTCGCACTCCTCCGGACTCAGGTCGATCTCAATCCCCTGGGATTCGTACAAAAACCGGGAGAACATGCGGTTCGGCATCTCATACTGAAACAAATGCCGCTTTCCCGGATCAAAGCGTCCGATCTCCTGATTGAGCTTGTCCGCGTAGGCTTGCACTTCCTCGGGCGTCTTACCATACTTATTTCTCACGGCATGCCGCATGACTGCCGCCGTGCCCTTGACGCCGTCAAATGGCGCCTCCGCCACCAGCGTCTGCCCATAATCAAAGAGAAGCATTTTAGGCTTTGTCATCTTTGGTCTCCCTTCTCATCTTGCGAAGGCTTACTGCAACCGTGCAACCGCATCGCATTCGCTTATTATGGATTACAGCTTATACTGCATAAAGTTCCCGTTATGCTCGAACCCATATGCCGTATAAAGCTTTACGCCCATGTTGGAAGCGGTGATCCATACGGCTCCGCAGCCATAGCTCCTCGCCTCCTCCACAACCCGGTGGAGCAATTCCTTTGCAATGCCCATGCGCCTGTAATTGGGATTCGTAAACATGCTGGACAACAGTCCAAGTCTTCCCGTCGGGCAGCTAAAATACGGGGGCTTTTCCACAAAGGACATGCCGCTCGTACCAATGATCTTGTCCCCATCCAGCGCAAGCCAGGAAACAAACGTGCCGTCCGCCATGTGTCTGTGATAAAAATCCTCCAGTGCCGTCTTAAGGTTCACGTCCTCCGGCGGCCTCTTTCCCTCTACTTCATATTCCTCCGTCAGCTGGGTGATCCGCATGTTGATAAACGTTTCCAGCTCCGCTTCCGTCAGCCTTTTGTATGTGATCTGCGCTGCATCTGCCTTATCTTTCGCCTTTTCACCTGCACGTCTCACGTAGACCGTGCGCGTGAACTTGATCTCCTCCCCGCCAGTCTCACCGATCTCAAGATCAAATTCATCAGCGTCAAACTCCGGGAAGAACACGTCCCCGTCCTCTACGACAAGGTCAACTTCCGTAATATACATCTTGTCAACAAAGGGAATCGCTTCCTTGTACAGCCCGTAACCACCCGCAATATATACGTTCAGGTTCTCGTCTTTTTCTTTTGCAAGGGCGATGGCCTCCTGCACGGAAGAAGCCGTGATCAAGTTCTCCCCCTCGAATTTCTTCGTTCTCGACACAATGATATTCAACCGGTTGGGCAGGGGATGCCCAATCTCTTCATAGGATTTTCTTCCCATCACAATGGCATTTCCCGTCGTCAATTCCTTAAACTGTTTCTGCTCTCCCTTGATTCTCCAGGGAATCTGTCCATTCTTTCCGATCACGTTATTCTTCGAACGCGCCACGATCAATCCTACCATCTTTCTCTCCTCTCAAACGTGCAACCAAATTTTGAACGCCGCCGGCCTGCATCATTTTTTCTCCCATCATGCATGCCCTTTCACGCATTTCCTCCGAAGCAATGGTCTCCTCTGCCAGCCTTCGGATCACGTCGCTGCGAAATTCTTCATGGGAGAGCAGCTTTCCCGCTCCCGCCTTTTCCAGGGATCTCGCATTGTATTGTCTCTCAAAAACCTTTCCGGGAACCATGATCTGCGGCACGCCGTGAAGCAGCCCGTCCACCATGCTGTTTTGCCCGCCGTGATTGAGAAACAACACCGCCTCATCCAGCAGCTTGTTGAAATCCCATCTCGGCGCGACGTGAAGATTTCCCGCCTCCATGGGCTCCAACGACTTCGATGCCACGTAGATCTGATACGGCGCGCGATCAAATGCCGCTTTAACTTCCTTTAGCATTTTGGAAGCGGAAATGGTCCCATTCCCCATATAAACAATGATCTTGTCGCGCTTTCCATCCTTTTTCATTTCATGATGTTTCAGTGCCCCAAGAAAAACAACGTTTTTCTTCTCGAAGGGTTCCAGTTCCGGAATGCTGGGACAAAAGCATTCGTCCGCCCACTCAAACAATTCCAACGCCGATGACGTTGCCGGAAGCTTCCACTCCGCGAGCAGTTGGTTCAATCCCTTTGCCAGCTTCGGCTCACAGGCATATTCCTTCTGGGTCGGAAAACTCACCGTCGTAAAAAGTCTTACGTTTTCAAGCTTTGCCGCGATGATCGCCGAAACGTTAAATTCACTGTACACAACGTCCGGACGGAAATCCCGGATGGCTGCGCGAATGCTTTCAACGCTCCTTCGAAGATATCTCTTGTCTAGATTTCCCGTAAAAAACAACACCTGGTCAAAGCTTTTCACCGTTTTTCTCGCGGTGATCCCGAGCTTTTGCACCAGCGGGAAAAATAGGTTTGCCGTAATGCTTGGCATGCCCATGGGCGTTGGCACGTCAAGCGCATAATTCCTTACGTCATCGATCTCCGCAAAATTCACGTCCCTGGCCATGCGGGTACAGACTTCCATTCCAGCCCTGCAAAACGCTTCCGCCAGGAGCTTACACCTGCTGCCGGGCCCCGCCGTCTCTGCCATGGCCGCCATGGGAATGATCAAAACCTTCATCTTTCTCCACCTTCGTCAACGTCTTTTTCTTCGCGCAGCATGGCGAAATACGCCGCATATCTGTCATTATGCGTCTTTATCGCAAGCTCAGAATCCACGTATTCCAAGAGCCCCATGGCGTCAACCCATCGGTATTCCGTTGTCTCACCCTCTTGCAGTACGATGGAATCCTTTGGACAGTCCACGGTCACCAGATAGGAATAAAACATGCTGTGGCTCTTGTCCCGGAAGCTGTGACCGACCAACTGAAATTCCTCGGCCGTAATGCCAGTCTCTTCAAATAATTCCCGCTTCGCACACGTAATGGGATCCTCTCCCGCAACTGCCGAACCACCGGCGCTTGCCTCCCAATAACCAGGATAGACGTCCTTGCTCATATCCCGTTTTGTCAACAAATACGTGCCGTCAACGTGTCGTACCAAGATATCACAAACCATGTGATACCGGCCATCCGGGATGATCTGATAATTCCCATGCTTTCTCTCCCAGGTTTCCCCGGTCACTTTTCCGTCACGATCATACAAATCCCAAAGCTCCAATTTGCCGGTTCTCCTTTCCAATCCTTGTGCCTTACGCGTTAAGTCGTTTCATCCGGATAACTCCAAAATCCGCCCTTGTGAAAATTCTCATTTCCAAGAGGCTTGGCCGTCAGCTTAAATATCACGCAGCCATCCGGACATACGACGGTTTTGGAATACTTGCCGTCACCGCCCAAGTTCTCAAGATCGCCGCCGCTTCTGACCGCCTCCATTAACGGATAGAGCATCATCATCGTCTTGGAGCAGATCCCACATCCGTCCTGATTTACGGGACAACCGTAAGTACACTTGTACGTATCCCCAATCTCTTCACCGTTACGGCAATAGTGTTCCGTGTGATCCCCGTGAAGAAAACCCGTTACCTCTACCGTGAATTCATATTCTTCATCATACCATTTCTTCATTCTCTTGCCCTCCTTGGGTCATGGGGGACGGTTCCTTCGACCCCAAGCTTTTTGGTGGTTACTTCGCATGCCTTCGCCGATATGTCACACCCAATAAAGCGTCTTCCAAGTTTTTTCGCAACAACCGCCGTTGTCCCTCCGCCCAAAAAGAAATCCGCGACCACGTCATCCGGATCAGACGCGATGCGAATGATCCTGTCCAATACGGCTTCAGGCTTTGGCGTGTCATAGGCATCCGCCACGTCCGTCCTCGCATAAGTATCTAGCATTTCCGGCTCATTCCAAAGATTTCCAACCGGAATCACGTTGGAAAAGCGGTAGGGCAATCCTTTGATGAGCTGCACCTCTCCCGCCTCTTTCAGGCGTTCAAACTGTGGCACGCTCACAAGCCAATGCTTATTCAAAGCCTTCAAGTCGATAACGTTCCCGTCAATGCAGCGAACGTCGTCCCTTCCTTCCAAATCCCCGTTTTCAAAAAGCGGGACAATCCGCCTGGAATCGCCGCGAAGCTCATGAAACACAAAGCTTCGCGGGTTTTTTACGTAGTACAGGATGACATCCACCTGGGAATCAAAATTGGCATAGAAACCTCTTTCCTTGCTGTGCTGACGATAGATTCTGTTTCGAAAACAATTCGTCCCAAAGATCTCATCCATCAGGATGCGCATATAGGAATCCATGCGCCAATTGCAATGAATGAAAATGCTGCCGTTTGAAGCAAGCACGCGCTTCATCTCCTGAATGCGCGGCCTGTACCACTCCGTCGCCTCCTCCGGATTCCCAAGGTCATCGGAATAATCATCAAACGCCTTCCCGGTATTATACAGAATGTCGCAATAAATCAAGTTAACGCATCCCTCCGGAAGCGTCCGAAGCAGCTCCAGATTATCCTCCTGATAGATCGAAATGCCCTCTTTTTCATAAAATAAGCTCATCGTCCGTCACTCCTTATTTGCGCCCGGATAACTGATCTCGTCGCCCCAACCCTGAATGATTTCAAAGAATCCCTCCACCTGCATCAGCCCATAGGCCCAAAGAAAAGCCCTGTCCTTCTCACTGATCTCATCCAGGCCAAGCCAAAGTACCTCCTTGAGCGGAGGGTTCTCCGTGGATTCCTCAGGATCATATCCCGTGATCGCTTCCTGATCCTTTGACACTTCCACCTCAAAGGAATATTCCGCGCTGCCATTCTCTTTATGAACCGTACTCAAGGGCTTTACGATCCTTCCGTCAAGACCACATTCTTCCTTCAACTCCCGGATCGCTGCCTGCTCTGGCGTCTCGCCCGGTTCAATTCCCCCGCCGGGAACCGTATAAAACTCGCGTCCAAAATAAAACACTCGCTCCATCAAAATCTTTCCGTCCCGGACAACGATCGCCACGGCCCTGCTTCTCCTGCGAACGTAATATTCCTGCTTTTCGTCCATTCCTCAACCTCCTAACGGGCTTCCCCGCTGTACCTGAATCCGCCACATACCATAACCTTAGCTCTAAATTAAACAGCTCCGTACAGCTTTCTTTGGATCTCCTTCGCCTCCTCCGAAAAGGTAATGGTATGCCAATAATCCTTGACGCTAACTTCAATGACCTCGATGGGCTTTACTTCCACCCTGGAAACCCATTCCCACTGATCCACAAGTTCAAACGTATCCGACGGCAGAACGTAGATATATCCCTTTCCGTTTGGATCGATCGAACCATACTGCAAGAAGCTGTTGATCCCGTCGCTGTCAAACCTTAGCTTCCCCTCAGGCGAGTCCGGATACCATCGGAACGGCATGGCAAACGGAATGACTTCTTCCTTTGTCGCGGCGGCATAGATTCCCGTCTGCGCTTCCGCTTCACATTGTCCATGGGCCTGCATGGGCTTTACCACGTCAAATAAGTACTGACTTCCGTGATAGACTACTTCCGGTTTCTTTTGCCGTTCCATCTTGCTCTCCTCCCTAGTCTTATTGAATGCCCGCTTTGATCAAGCGGAACGTTCTGATCGCCGCCTGATAATACAGCTCTTTCGCACGGCTCATCGCTTCCTCAAGTGACATGGGGCCATCCACCGTTGTCATGATGGACGTAATGCCGTGCTCATAGACCTTTTCATAGCCAGGCCCCAGGGATCCACTGAGTGCGATCACTGGCACGCCTGCCTTTTTCGCCCTCTCTCCGACGCCCCACAATACCTTACCGCCAGCGCTCTGCCAATCCGTGCGGCCTTCCCCGGTGATCACAAAATCGGTATTTTGCAGCAACCGGTCAAAATTATTTAAATCCAAAACCGTCTCGATCCCGGAACGCATCGTTCCGCCCAAGAGGATCATCAGCATGGCTCCCAATCCACCCGCCGCGCCAGCGCCGGAAATTTGATCGGGATCTTTCCCAAACTGCCTTTTTATCACGTCACGGTAATTCTGCATGCCCTTTTCAAGGAATTCCACCGTCTGTGCGTCTGCGCCTTTCTGAGGTGCAAACGTACGGGTCGCCCCATTTTCCCCGCAAAGCGGATTTGTTACGTCACACGCGATCGTCAGTTTTACCTTCTTCCAACGGGAATCCAAACCTGACGCATCAATAGTGCGGACCTTCTCCAAGTCCTTTCCGGTGCCTTCAAGCTCCTTGCCGTCCTGATCCAAAAACCGAATGCCAAGAGCCTTGCCGCAACCCATGCCGCCGTCGTTCGTCGCACTTCCGCCGATGCATACGTAAATCTCTTCAAACCCTTTCTCCAAGGCATTGCGAAGAAGTTCTCCCGTCCCATAGGTCGTGGTGCGCATGGGATCTCTTTTTTCCTGCGGGATGAGCGTCAGCCCCGAAGCTGCCGCCATCTCGATCACTGCTTTTTTATCATCGATCTTTCCGTAGCACGCCTTCACGTTTTCCATCAGCGGACCATGCACGTTTACGTAAATCTTTTCTCCGCCCGTCGCGCTAAGAAGAGCGTCTACGGTACCTTCTCCTCCGTCTGCCACGGGAATGCCCGTACATTCCGCGTTTTCAAACACTTCTTTTGCCGCTTTTGTCAGAAGCTCCGCCGTCTCCATGCTGGTAAGGGATCCCTTAAAGGAATCGGACGCAAAAAGTAAGCGGATGCCGCCGCTCTCCTGCTGCGAAGCCAAAACCCCCGGTGCGTTATTGTATTGTTCCTGGGAATCTTCCGTCAGCTGACAGACGACGTTTTCCGTCTTTACCTTGATCCCAACGTCTGCAAGCCCCTTTTCGATCATTGGATAAAGCACTGCTTTTAAGTCGCTTTGCATAACACTTTTTTCTTCCGTCCAATGATCAAATCCCTTTTGGATGACACCAGGAAGCTGCTCTCTGACTGCCTGCGAGATATCTTCTTTCCCAAAATATCTTTCTGCGTCAAACCCATAGACGCCCACGCTTCCCCTGATCCTGATCCGCAGGTCCAACGCCGCACCGTCCCTGCCGGTTTCCCGGAAATGAAGCGGTTCTCTCGTTCCAAACAGTACGGAGAAAAATGTGAGATATTGAAATATTTCCAAGGGACGGTCTAATGCGGGAAATCGCGGATTGCGGGTGAACCCGCCGCTTTCGTTGTCTTCAAAATACCACGTGGCCTGGAGCGCCTTCATTCCTATCTCCGTTGCCGTCTCCAGTTCCCTGCTGCCGCCGTCGCCAACGTACAGACACTCTTCGGCCGATACGTTTAATTTCTTTACGCAACGGTAAAATATCTCCTTATCCGGCTTCATGACGCCCTGCTCGTAGGACAACATACATGCGTCAAAGTATGGATATAACTTACTCCCCCGGATGGCAAACGTCTCTTCAGAAAAGCAATTGCTGATCAATCCGATCTTAACGTCTCTTCGCTTTAGCTCCTCCAGCATGGGAATGATCTCCTCATGCAGATGCATAAAGGCTTCCACCTTTGCCCTGGATCGTCTCGCGGTAATTTTTTGAAGCAGTTCTGCCGAATAGATCCCGTTTTGTTCCATGATCCGCGCGATGACGTCTTCATGGGAAAGAATCCCCAAGCTTCTTTCACGCTCGCTTTTATCCCAGATCACCCGAAATCTTTCCTCCGTCAACCCAAGATCCTTTGCCATGTCTTTTCCAAAATATTGCGGCGACCGATATAACGTCACCAAGGTTTCGAACATGTCAAAAATCACAGCCTTAATCATTTTACCCTCCAAAGCAAACGACGATCAATCCTCTTCCGGGAACAATACCTCTGCGTTAAAAACCTGCTTTGTCTCTGTGGGGCCATAGACCTGCGACGGTACGTAGCTCATGTTAAAGCGCTTTCCGTCAGCCCGGGCATATTCCCCCTTCTTCTTCGCAGCCGCATAGAATACGGGTGTTCCCATCATTCCCGTCACTTCATACTTATCATCCGTCCCGGCGACGACCTTTGCCACCGTCTCGATCGCTTCGTCAAGGATGGATGCGTCAAAGATCTCGTGACCGCCGTACATTTTGTCAAATTCGGACTGATGCTCCTTTAAGTGCAGGAGATTCTTCAAGTACGTGACAACAGGCAAGGAATTTGAGAACTCAAGGAGCGTGTTGCCATTGCAGCAATCTCCGGAATAGCAGATCCTGGACTTATGGTCGATCAAAGCGATGGAGCCAGCCGTATGTCCGCCGACCTCCACAACCTCAATGATCCTGTCTCCCAGATCAAATTCATCTCCGTCATATAAGGGGAAAATCTTGATGGGATCCCAGTCCGCAAAATTATCATCGAGAACCATCTGATCACGGAACTCCTCAGGAGCCATGTTCTGCGCATATTCGAATACGTTCTCTTTTTTGAGTCCGACGCAATTGTAAAAGAAACCAATGTCGCGATGGTGCAAAAAACAATGATCAAAATGGAAATTGCCGCCGATATGATCCGAATGCGCATGGGTGTTGACAACCCGGACCGGCTTCTTCGTCAATGTCTCACAATAGGCTTTCAGATTGCCGATTCCTATGATGGAATCGATCAACAGCGCATAATCCTTTCCCTCCACAAGATAACAGATCGCCGGCGTTGATCCCCCAATGTTTTTGATCATCCAACTCTTTTCCGCGATCTCTTCCGAGCAAAAATACGTTATTGCCATACCCTCTTCTTCCTTTCGTCTTGTTTTAATCCGTATTTTTCATTATACCATTTTTTCTTCTTTTTTTCTCCCCAATATCCTTCTTTTCGTTTTTTATTTTTGCCGCCCTATTCCCTTTGTTTCCCTCCGAGTCCCCAGTTTTCATTGGGCGGTTCATGGATCACGATAAAAACGTCCGTCGGCGCAATGCCAAGTTTTTCGTTCAGCTTTTGCGTCACCGTCTCGATCAAGGCTTTTTTCTGCTCTTTGCTTCTCCCCTGAAACATCGTGATCTCTGCGTAAGTAAATTGTTCCGTCTTCTCGGGCGCGGTTTCAAAATCAGCCCTCTCGATCTCAATGATCCTCTGAAACCTGTCCCAATCGGCGATGCCGATGCTTTCCATCAAACCTTCATGAATGCAGTCCAATAAGGTTTTCTTATATTCCGCGCTCTTCCCCTTGATGATCTCAACCCGAACCAAAGGCATTTTCACTCCCCCTTCCATAAATCCATTTCAACCGAGGCAATCCGCTCTCTGCCCTGCGCTATAACGCCTTCTGCATCTTCACGCACTCAAAAACGCCGCTCATATAGACCTCATCACTGTTTTTTTCATAGCCGAGTTTTTCATAAAACCCAACGGCTACCGTGCGGCTGTCCACGAGGATCTCTTTGTATCCAAGCTCTTTGATCCAGCCTTCCGCTTCCCTGATCACCCGTTCTCCCAAATGATGCTCGCGATATTCCGGAAGAACCACGACCCTTCCGATCGTCACCGCGTTTCCCCCAATCTCATAAAACCTGCACGTCGCAACCGGATAGCCCTGATCGAGAAGAATAATATACTTTGTTCCTTCCCCGTCATGCTCATCAAATTCATCCCGCAGGGAAATGTGGTGCTGGCGGTTCATGCCCTGAATCCTTACGCTGTATGCTCCCGCGCGCTGCCATTCCTCCTGCGCGCGCATCACTTCCAAATCTTCCATTTTTTGCCTCCTTATGGGTCAACGGGGACGGTTCTGATTGACCCACTTATCACTGACAATTAAACTCCACTGACGCTCCATGTTGACAGATCTGCTCCATCTTACCGTCCTTGATGCGATAAGCCTCGCCAAACAACGTATGCTTGCCATTTTCATCAACCATAATAAAGGTTCCGTTATTCATGGCAATGATCTCATGCACGTAACTGTCCTGAAAGACAATGTCCTCCACCACGCGCATACCGTCCAGCCAATCCTCCCTGAGAACCTCAAAATGCGGAAAAATATTGACGTTTGTCAAACCCAGTCCGGGGATCCAACGCTTGTAATCCGGATCCAGCGCCTCCCCGTCTGCTTCCGGACTGGCATAGACGAGCTCCGCACAGTTCATGGAGCCTGCGCTGTACGCGATCACAATGCCTTGAAAGTCCTTCAATTTCTCTTTTAATCCAATCTTTTGAAAAAAGGCATTTTGCGTCGGCACGTGCCCGCCAGAGAGTAACACTACGTCCATTTCTCCAATGCGGTCCGCGCCGGCAAGATTTCTGTCATCGCAAATCTCCATGCGGGAGATGCTCAGTCCGCTCATGGGAAAGGCTTCCCGCAGGCACCGAAGGATGGAATCATTTCTTTCATACTCTGCCGGCGAAGCTGAAATGATCAAAACCTTTGCATTCTCCACCCAATCCTGCTTCAAAAAATGTGTAAATCCGTTAAACGGAAGCAGCGGCGCCGGCTTCCGTATGCCGTCTTCCTTGACGTCACCGCCAATAGCGCTTGTCAAATATAATTTCATGCTTTTTCTCCTCAACCTAGTCTTCCAAAACAAGTTTCTCCAGCTTTCGCACGTGGATCTCCACGCTGTCAAAGCATGGAACCGGACAATTCCCGGAATTCAAAAGAAGCGGCAATTCCGTGCATCCAAGGATCACGCCCTCAATTCCGTCCTCAGCCTTCATCTTCCCGATCAACTGCTGAAATTCCTGCAAAGTACTTTCTTTTACGATCCCCTTCTCAAGCTCCTCGTAAATCCTCTTTGCCACCAAGGCTCTCTCTTGCTCATCCGGCACGAAAACCTCAACTCCGGCCGCGATCAGGTCTTTTTTCACGTAGTCCTGCTCCATTGTCGTCATGGTCCCGAGAAGCCCAACCTTCTTGATGCCGGCCTTCACAATCTCTTCGCATACGGCCCTCGGAATGCTGACAAGAGTGACACCAGTCCTTTTTTCCAACTCTTCAAAAACCATGTGCATGGTGACGGCCGTAAGCGAGATCACCTCTGCGCCGCCTGCCTTAAGGATCCGGATCTTCTCCGCCAGATACTCCGTCAGAGCCTCTCGGTCCCCGTTCACGACATACTCCCACGCCCTGCGGAAATTGACGCTCTCTATGGCAACGTCAGGCATGTTCTTTTCATTTGTCAGCCTGTCGATCTCCTCATTCAGCTTTTTGTAATATGACAACGTTGATTCCGGGCCCGTCCCGCCCACTAAGCCAATCTTTTTCATGCCTAACTCTCCTGTTATTCTCTAATCATTCGCCCATCCATCTTCCGCAGGTTCCGGCTTCTGGCCCTGCAACTCCAGCCCCATGCACAAAGACTCCGGCATATTTACGTAAGCGCCGTAATTGGGGATCTTACGGAATCCCAGCTTCGAATAAACGTGAACGGATTCCGCAAGCAGATCACCCGTCTCCAGGATCATTCTTTGATACCCCAGTTCCGTCGCCCATTCGATCAGCTTGGATACCAGTTCCGTTCCTACGCCATTCCCTTGGGCACTTGGTCTCACAAATACTCTCTTTAACTCGATCGCCGTTTCATCATAAGGTCTGACGGCGCCTCCTCCAATGGGCTTTCCGTCCTGATAGACAACGATTGCTTCATGAATCTTATCCAGCAGGTTATATTGCTTGTATTTATCGCGTTGAATGACCTTGCCGACCCGCCTGTCCAAATCCTCGTCAAGCAATCTGCAGTTCTCAATGAAATCCTCGTTCGTTCCATCGCATCTAACGTAAGAAATCCCGTTCATATAGGCCTCCTCGCACGTTTCTTTTGCTAAGAGAATATCTTCATTTTGTTTTTCTTCGGATCCCACAGGCCGGGCCTGCCAGCATCTGTGCCTTTTGCGCTTCCGCCTCAGGATCCGCCAGCACGTCCGCATATTCCGGATGCTTTGCAAACCACTGGATGGAATAGGAACAGGAAAGCTCTGCCTTGATACCGTCCTTCCGAAGCTGCTCCGCCACGGTCTTTGTCAATTCCCCCGCGATCCCACGTCCCGAGTACGCATCCTCCACGATGGTATGCTCAAAATTCACTACACCTGGCCGCACCTCGGGATGATCAATATATCCGATCCTCGTCCCATCCTCATCTTCCAGCCAGGTTCTGTTTTCCTTCCTCTGATACTTCATGCGTAACCCTCCTTGCGTTTTTAAATCACAAAGTCAATTTACTAAACCTTCCATCCTTCTCTAAGCATGCTCAGGCATAGACCGTCAGACTAAATTCCTAAGTTTATAGTTTGACCTCCATGTACCTCCGATAGGTTTCAAAACCCACGGACTCGTAGAACTTTAACGCCCCCTCATTAAACTCCCACATGTTTAGCTCTAACCTCTGAAACCCTTTGTCCTTCGCATATTTCTTGATGAACTCGATCAGTTCCGTCGCAACGCCCTGCCGTCTGTACTTTTTCGCCACGCAAAACTCATCCACGTCCATAAAATCCCTGGGAAACATAAAGGGACTTCCCGGTTTGTAAATGCAATTCAGCACCGCAACCCCGCAGATCTCTCCGTTCCGTTCCGCAACCACAATGTCCTTATTGGGATCCTTCCAGATCTCATAGATATAATCCCGCAACACCTCGTCAAACCCAGGTTTAAAGATATCTGGCCGCCCTTCCACGTGCACGTCATTCACTTCTTTTCGGAGCTCATTTATTTTCTCCAATTCCTCTTCTCTTGCAAATCTTATCATCCTTCATCCTCTCAACAGCCATTTCCCGGGCATAACCCAACCCGCCGCATGTCTTTCATCCATGGCCAATTTTCGTTTTACGCCTTCCACTGGAACAAGAAATTCATTTTAAAGCCACGTCTAATTATCTGAAACCGTTAGAGTAAATACGTCTGATTCGAAGGTAGCACTGCCATCACTCTTTGTATATGACGAACTGTGATCGTACACCATCCCCAACTTCTCCATAACTCTTCTGCTGCCTATGTTTTCTTTCGCACACTCGCCTTCAAACATGCGCGCTCCATAAGCTTTTACGGCATGTTCCATTAGAGCCTTCATGCCTTCTACCGTATAACCTTTGCCCCAGTCATCGTACCTGTTGACATAGGACAATGACCAGACGTCTCGTTCAACGTCATGGTTAAGCGCATAAATTCCCACCGCATGTCCGTCTTCTTTTTCAGACACCAGCATCAGTATGTTAACTTTTGAAGTGGGATCCTTCTTAGGTAACCACGCAAGTGGCTCTTCCGGCGTTTTACATGCAGAGCCTAATAGATATTTATAGACTCTCTCATCCATGTCCCAGGCGGTCATAACTTTATAATCCTCAGGCATCAAGCGCCTCATGATGAGTCTTTCAGATTCAACAATTTCTTGATCATTCATTTGTCAACACCTCCCAAATCTTTCATGAAATTAACGAATTATTCTAATAACCATTTTACGGCTCAACCACAACTGATTTTCCCGAGGTACAATCTCCGTTAAGCCACTGCCATTCCTCATGCAATTCCAATTTTCCGTCATTGTTAAGTCTTGGTACGCTGTGACACTTGCCGGCTCTTATTACGTCATCCACGTTTACGTGCTCATAATAAAAATCCAGTTCGCCGTTATCGCTTACCTTTCCGATCATATATCCCTTCTTGATTTCGCCCCCGGAATAATCGGCACTAAAATCATTACCATTCTGATGATAATGGAATATCGTATTACCATCTACTTCCCCATTCTCCGTGTTTTCCATCGGGATAAATTTTCTGCCGTCATAGTCGATTCTTGTTTGATTGGTTTTTAATTCTTTCTCCATTACTTCATACACAAGAATAACGTCATTTTTTACGGGACGTTTACAATGTTCTATGGTTGAATAACCCCGCTTCTCATATAAATGACTTGCCGGCAAAGAAGCATCCAATACCGCTTTCGAATAGTTTGCTGAAATGATTGACTCCAAACAATTCATTACGTACGAGCCATACCCCTTGCCCTGCTGCGCAGGCGATACGTACACTCTGGTGATATGGTTTTCTCTAAAACAACCCGTACCAACGCAAACGCCATCTACCAGCAACATGCCAACCAACCCATCATGAATATCCTTTGTAATGTTATCCTTACAATGCAGCTCGCAGAAAAAATCTACCACTTCTTTCGGATAATACTTGGGATACGTGCTTTTAATTGACTCCTGAACAATATTAAATACAACGTCAACGTCTTTTATGCTTGCCTTTACGTATTCTTTCAAACTATCACTACCCTTCATTTATCGCTTAAATTTCCGCTTCGTATCTTCTTTTCACAAGCACGCGGCCGTTCATGGAATTGCCCGTAATTCATCTCCTAACGATGCATAGATCCAAGTAGTCATCTACGTTGATCTCGATGGTTTTCACGGGCATCACTTCGTGATGGCAAACCCACTGGGATCCCATGGCGTGAACAAAGCCTTTCGGATCAAGCTGATAGAGGTATCCCTTCGCGCCGTACTTCGGATGGCAGCCCTCAAAAACCATACGGTTGCCATATTCCGGCATCATCATCCGTCTGCCTTCGATTCCTGGCCGATCATCCTCACAGCCCAACGCAAAACAGATCGCCATCTCCTTATTGTTTGTGGCATAGACGGCCAGTTGGCATCCCTGCTCAAAGCCGAAATCGTATGCCTGCTGCGGCACAAGTTTGTCGAGTAAATATGGGCTTCCGTGCCATAACGGCTGATTCACCCACGGTTCCAATCCTCTGTCACTCCAAACCTGTACCTCTACGTAACACTCCGGTCCGTGCTTGAAATCTGGATTCCAAATCTGTGGAAGCCCATATTTTTCAATTATCCCAAGGATCTCTTCATAGGTATACAAGCGATTCCGGTATTCTTTTCCATCCTTCACGTTACCGCTGAAAGTCGGATGAGAATCCCCGTAAGTAAATGACACCGTCCGCAGATCCAACTGCTCCGCATCCATCTCGACAAATGCCGTCTGCTCGTACCATTTTTCAAAAAAAGGAACTGCCTCCACCACAAAGTAATGCGGCGTTTCACGCTCGATCAGTCCTCCCTTTTTTAAGAATTCCTCCCGCAAAATACCCTCGAAACGCCTTCTCTTTTCCACGTAATCTTCGGGTCTAAGCGCGATAAAAGCATTCGGCTTTTCCTTTCGAATGCGCTGCAGTAATGCCTTCGCTTCCTCATCCGAAAGCTCTGAAATGCTATGAAAAGGACCTATGCTTTTCTCGTAATAATGATACAGTTTCATTCTTATCCCTTTCGCATTTTCCTAACAGAAAATCCGTCATTTCTCGACGACGATCAACGGAATCTGAATCTCCTCCGCGGTCAGTCCCGCATGCCCGCCAGGCATTTCCTGCGCCTCAAGGTGCGTATTGAAAATGGCCTTTGGTGATACCGAAAATGCAACGAAATCACCTAGCATCGCCCCTAGGTCTTCGCGGCTTTTCCCCGTTCCAAACACCTTCTCTGACAGCACTTCCTCCCTAGTCAGAAGAAGGAACTCATCGCCGAAGTACTTCTGCATGAGCGCTGGGAACTCCTCCCGGCGCTCCTCCTTCACAAAGAGATTCAACGTACGCGGCTCAAAGGAAGGCATGCGCACAAGGCAATCCATGATCTCCGGATAATCCAGGATGCAAACATTTTCACAGTCAATATGACTGTGATCCGCAGTGATAAGGAGCAGGGTGTTTTCCAGCTTTGCAGCGCTCTCCTCCACGATCCGTTCAAGTGTCGTGATCATTTCGTGCGTCTTGTCGCTCACGGTTCCAGTCCTGTGCATCGTTGAATCCGGCTCATTCCAATAGGCATAAATGAACTTCTTTCCAGGTTCCTTGCAAAGGCTCGTTACACGCTCCAAAATGGCCTCAATCGTCTGTGGAAAAGGCGGCAAAAAAGGCATCGCCGCATAGGCTTTCCCGCCGGCCGCATTAATCTTGTCAACAATATTCTGATATGGCGTAAACGTAAAACCTGCGTTAAAATCCGCAGCCGGTTTCGTCTCCATCAGAGAATCCTCTGCCCATTTGGACCTTCCGTCAGAATAGCTTTCCGTCGGCAGCGCGCCCGCTTTTTCCTGAAGCTGTTCCTGATTGGTAAAGACCGTTACGTTCTTATCGAGCTGAGGATAATAGATATCCCAACCGATCCAGCCGTGTTCATTGGGGTAGAAACCGCTGAGAATAGAGGTGGTTGCCGCTACCGTCGTCGGAGGATATACGGAATCATAAGCACCCGCAAGGTGGCTTCGAAAGAAACCGTCCTCCTTCAGATGCTTTTCCAGAATGGAAATCCCCATCGCGTCCAGAAGAAGGACCACAACGTTTTGATAATCTTTATTCAAGTATTGATCTGCAAGCGGAAGCGTTTTTGCACTCGTTTCCGCGCCGAATTTCTTTAAGATGGAATTTGCCAGGTTTACAAGACAATTATCATAATCTGGCAACCGTGATAAATACTGCTGCATTTTCTTCCTCCCTGTTATGCCATTCCGAAACGGTATTCCTTCTCCTCTTTATCATTTAGCACGAGGTTGTCATGACGCTTCGTAGCGTCCTGCCTGTACGCGCCACATCTCCGCATATCTGCCGTTCATGGCAAGAAGACTCTCGTGGGTTCCCTCCTCGGCAATGCGGCCGTTTTCCAACAAAATGATTCTGTCCGCGTCGCGGGTGGTGGAAAGCCTGTGCGAGATGTAGAACACGGTCTTGCCCTTCGCCGCGGATTCCATTGCCTTGTTTAACTCATATTCGGCGATGGGATCCAACGCACTGCTGGGCTCATCCATGATCAGAATGTCCGCATCCTTGAAGAACGCCCTGGAAATTGCGATCTTCTGGCTCTCGCCGCCGGAGAAGTTCACGCCGTCTTTATCAAATTCTGCCGTTACCTGCGTCTCAAGTCCTTTGGGAAGAGACTTTAATCTCTCACCAAATCCAGCCCTTTCGAGCGCTGATATCGCCGCCGCATCAGACACTGCTTCCGTCTCCCGTGCGGAGTCTTCCAGGCTTCGCATCACCACGTTCTCCATAAGGCTGGCTCCATACATCTGATAATCCTGGAAGACGACGCCGATGCGGTGACGGTAGTCATAGGGCTTATAATTCTTTACGTCCTGCCCATGATAAAGGATTCGTCCGCCGGTGGGATCATACAGTCTCATAAGGAGCTTGATCAACGTTGTCTTTCCTGCTCCATTATACCCTACAATGGCTATTTTTTCACCAGGTTTCACCTTCAAAGTGATATCTTTTAAGGTATCCTCCATCTCCTCCTGATAACGGAAGCTTACGTGCTCCAAGGCAAGCTCTGCGTTACCTTCCGGAACGGCCTCGCCCTCCATTGCCTTCATCTTCGGCTCATAGTCAAGGAAGGCGCGGATCTTGTCAACGTAAAGGCTGTTCTCCTGCGCCTTCGGGAAGATATCCGCCATGTTTGCCATGCCTCTTCTAAGGCTTCCCGTCCGGTTAAAAAGCACCACCGCATTACTGTAATCAATGGTATGCAGCACGGCCGCCTGGAACACCAGATACGTAATGTACAGACCGTCCATGATGAAATCTCCAACTACGTAATCCCTGGTGAAATTCAACACGGTCCGCTTAAAACCAACCTTTCTCTGCTCCTCCATGATCTCGTCGTTGGTCTCCTGGAATTCCTTCTCCAGCGCATCGCCAACCCTGGGGTGGAGTCTGAGCTCTTTTGCATAATCATTCAAATAAAATACGCGGCTTACGTAATTCCTTTTTCTCATCAAAGGATTGAGCTTCAAACGCACGTCATAATTCAATTTGTTTAGCACCTTCGAAACGAAGTATCTAAGCACAAAGGACGCAAACACAAAGAGGATGCCCGCCGCGTCCGTCAGCAGGTAAAACACGCCCGTCGTAAAGATGATGGTCAAACCCTGCATGATCATGTTGCACATGGAAAGGAATCGGTCGATGGAGCTCTCCGCCTCAGCCACGGCAAGCACAAAATCGTTATAATACTTGGGGTCGTCATAGCAGCTCAGGTCGATCTGCGCTGCCTTTTCATACATCTTTTCCTTCAGCGCCTTGTAGAGCTTCGGCTTACTGCGATAGCTCCAGCCATGGATGAAATACCCGTCCGGCACGATCTGGATCATGTTGACGATCAAGATGAGACCAATGACCAAAAGGGCCTTCCAAAACGGCTCCTGATACTCCGCGCAGTGCAGAACGTAACGGATGCCAAGCACGTGCTCCAGGAAGATAATGCCTTGATAACGGAAACCGTCATACAGGAAATAGATCATGTATCCAGGGCAGGTTTTGAAGCAGAGATTCCAGAGGAAAAGCTGATTTTTCCATACGTTTTTCATGCCAGCCCACCTCCTTCCACGGATGCGACGATGCCTTGTTCCTCCGCCTCGTCTCCGGTCTTATCCTCACTGCTCAGCGCGAGATAGTTCTTCGCCTGCTTCGCATACATGTCGGCATACAGGCCCTTCTGCTCCATGAGCATCTTGTGGGTTCCGGCTTCCTTCACGGTGCCGTCAGACAAAAGGTATACCCAATCCGCATTCTGCACGGAGGAAAGTCTGTGTGAAATGAACACTAACGTGTGATCCGCGCAGGTGTCATAAATGTTGTCAAATAGCGTTGCCTCCGCGATCGGATCCAGCGCGCTGCTCGGCTCGTCAAAGATCTTGAAGGGGCATTCCTTCACAAAGGCTCTCGCCACAACGATCTTCTGGAATTCGCCTCCCGACAAGACGGCGCCCTCATCGTCAAATTCATGGGTCAGCGTTGTCTGAACGCCCTTGGGAAGGCTCATCACCTTGTCATAAGCTCCGGAAAGCTTTAATGCCTCGCAAACCCTTTGCTCCTTTTCCTTCTCAGGAACTTCCTCGCCCATAACCACGTTATCCATGACTGACATGGAAAACATTCTGTGATCCTGAAATGCGGTTGCAAATAAGGCTCTGTATTTTCTTAGATTGTATTCCCTGACGTCACGCCCGTTTAGCAGGATCGTCCCGGAGGTGGGATCATAGAATCGCAGCAAAAGCTTGATCATGGTCGTTTTTCCCGCGCCGTTGTGACCAACCAGCGCGTAGGTCTTGCCGCCGCGGAATTCCATGTTCACGTGGGACAGCACCTCCTTGTCCTTGTACGAGAACGATACGTCACGGAACTCAATGGACTTAATCTCCTTGCCGGGATCCAATCCGTCCGAATCCTCAGGAATCTTTTCCTTGTACTCCAAAAAGGTTCGCAAATACTCAACGAACAAGCCATTCTTAAAGAGGCTGGTCAGGGATTCCGTAAAACCGATCAGGATCCAGGTGGTGGAAACCATCATGCTGGTGATGACGGCGAGCTCCGCAAGGCTCATGGTCTGACTCACCAAGGTTCTGTAGGCGCCATAGATCAAAAGGCCCTCGAAAATAAAGGTGAAGGTGAACATGACGTACATCCAGTGAAGCACCAAGGCTCTTTTCGTGTACTTCTTCGTCACGTCCGCCAGTCCCGTGATGGCTTCGCGGTACTGCCTTCTCATCAGGGAGAACACGTCCGTCAGACGCATTTCCTTCGCATATTCCGGGAGATACATGACGCGGTTAACATAGGCGATCCGGCGATTATGCGGCGCCATGTCCTTGTTTCTCGCGTAATCAATATGGCTCAGTTTTCTGTTGAAAATGAAATTTCCGATGATGGGAAAGAGAATGAACAGGACGGAAATCTTATCCACCTGATACATGAAAACAAATGCACACACGCTTGCAATGGCTCCAAAGACCGTCTTAAATACGTCACTTACCGTCATCATAAGACGCTCATCCGCCCTCTCCATGGCGAGGGTGTATTTGTCGTAGAAATCGCTGTTCTCGAAGCATTCCAGTTCAACGTTCCTGGACTTGCGAAACAGCTTTACGTAGAGGCCTTTATTGACCTTGGCCTCACAGACGGGATAGACGTGACCAACCAGGACTCGCTCGTAAAAATTCATGGAGCACATGACGACTGCCACAATGACGACGAATTTCATGATCGTCCCAAAGCTGTCACCGTTCTCAAGGGAATTGATCACATACCGCATGAAGAATGCGCTGTAGAACAGCCACTCAAAATATCCCAAAAACTGACTGATGCCGTAATGTACCACCAAGGGCCGGCATATTTTCCCCAGGAGACCACATGCGAACAAGTTATTCTGAACTGCCCTCGTCCGCGTGATCTCCCTCTTACTCACTTTCTTTTTCATGCTTAGCTCCTTTTGGGTCCGTTGACCCTAGAAACAATCATTAGATGCTCGGAATGGGTTAGGTAATCTTCCTTCTCACAATATCGGAGCGCGTAGTCATACCATGCCTGCCTAACCTTTTTGGTGCTTGCTTTCAAAGTATTTTTATATGCGGCAAGAATGCTCTCCTGCCCAAAGACGGTCACCGTCTGTAGCCCTGGAATGGAGGCCAGCAGCTCCTTCGCCTCACTTACCGTTGCCATGTTGGAATAGGTAAACGCCTTAAATGCAAGGCTTTCACCCTTTGCCGCAACGTCAAACAGCACCTGCTCCTCAGGGAACAGAATGGTTTCCGGCATCTCTCTAAGACCCCAGATCACGCCGCCGAACATAAGGATGAAGCTGCTAAAGAGATAACCACCGGGCTTCAAAACGCGTTTCGCTTCCAAAATAGCTTTGCGCCTGCTTTCTTCCTCCATTAAATGATATAACGGACCCATCAGAAAAACAACGTCAAAGGAACATTCGGGAAACGCGGAAAGATCCATCGCGTCTCCCTGAAGAGCTTGTATTTTTACGCCATACTGCCTTGCCTTTTTCTTGGCAAAGCGGACGTTTTCATCGCTCAGGTCCAAAAGCGTTACGTCATGTCCCTGGCCTGCATAATGAATGCTGTAGTGCCCGGGACCGCCGCCGATATCCAGTATTTTGTCGCCGGGCTTGATATATCTGTCCATCACGTGAATGGTAATGTATTTTTCATGAGGGTGCTTTATCTTCAACCGGTCCCATTCTTTCTGAGGATCCATGTTATAATGCTCCCGTACTTCCTGTATTTTTTCACTCATATTTCAGCCTCCCATATATGTCAAAGCGGTTCAAAGGGAACCGTCCCTGATGACCCCGAAATCCCGTCTGAACAGCTTCGCCTCATAGTGGGCACTGCCGTCAAACTTGTCATACTCCGTGTCGCAGACGTAATGCATTCCCAGCTTTTCCATGACGCGCTGGCTCTTATGATTTTCCTTTGCAAAGATGCCTTCGATGGCGTTCACCTTTCTGGTCTTTTTGATGAAATCCAGCAGTCCCTGCATGGCTTCCGGAACAAGTCCCTTGCCCCACTGATCTGCGCGGATGTTATAACCAACGGTCCAAACGTCCTTCTCCGGATCATAGACAAACCCGCCGCTCCCGATGAGCTCACCAGTTTCCTTTAATACAATTCCAAGATCATAGTTGTCCGGATCATCCAAATCCCTGCCCTCAAGCCAGGTTCTTACGTCCTCCGCCTTATGATATAAGGGATAGATCAAGTACGTGTTTACCTTTGGATCTCCGCACCACTTGAATGCCGCTTCATAATCCTCAGGTACCAATGGTCTTAAGATCACTCTCTCCGTTTCCACCGTTACTCTCATGTCTCTCCTCCTCTATAATTCCTTGATCATTAGATACTCGTTTAGTAATCTGCCATCCTTTAACTTAATGGCATTGGGCCGAACGCCATAGATCCGGAAGCCCATCTTTTCATAGAGCGCCCTCGCCCGGATATTTCCCTCGATAAACTCGAGCTCTAACTGCGTAACCCCCGGCTTTTCTTTCGCGAAGGCGATCATCTCCTCAAAGAAGATGCTGCCGATCCCCAGATTCCAGTACTTCTTCATCAAAGCGATTCCTATGGAACCTCTGTGTCTCGTCTTGAGGTTGGTATTGATTCTAACTTGGCAATTTCCAGCCACCTCGCCATCCACAAGGCACACAAGGGCAAGATCATTTTCCGACGCTTCCCAATCTGCAAAGAGTTTTTTCTCTCCCTCATAAGTATATTTGGAGCACTCCTCGGGATATCTCAAAATAAACTCCGTCTCTCCGGCGGATACCTTAAGATAATTTAGCATTCCCTCGATATCCTCTTCCTTGGGATTTCTGATCAGCGCCTTTCTTCCATCCTTTAACGTAAACCACTTGTCCTCCATGATCATGCCTTTTTCCTCCCTTTGCGGTCGCTTGTTTTCAATACTCATAAAATCCAGCTGCCATTGGCAGCTGTCGCTGCTTCGCAGCTGCTTGATTTCGTTCCTCGCTATAAACAACAAACCCCACTTATCTGCACGAGATAAGTGGGGTTTTCTTCAAACACCGTATAATCTTATCAACAACGCCCTGCGTCATCATAAGAACCTATCTCTTTCGCTCTGAATTTTGATATACCAAAATAATTCCATGGACGGGATATTCGTTCACGGACCACTTGGCGTTATATCTAATTTCAGTGTTCAGAAATAGCATGCCGGTTCTCCTTTCAGGCTTAACTTTCTTGTTGCCGTTTCCGTTTCATTTTCTGAAAATCGGAAAATATAGGTTTGAATATACTACACAATTTTTTCAAAGTCAACACATTTTCAAAAATTTTTTTAAAACGTTTTACGTATCGTCATTTTGCTCATTTTATTCCTTCGTTTTCTTCTCTTTTATGGCACAAATGATGGTCGTGATCACGTCCATGGCAAAGAAGAACTGGAGAAAGCCAATCAATAGCGCAAAGGGCTTTCCAAGCTTTTTATCCTTCACGGCCTTTGAGAGATAGGCGATCATAAACGGAGCGCTTCCCGCCAGGGAAACCCATCCTAACACGGAGAGGGCGCCAATCACTATGGGAGATACAAAGATCATGATGACCACCGGCGTGAACATCAACAGGAAAAAGATGACGATTACAATGCCGCCCATGATATAAAACGGTATCAGAAGATACTTGATCATCTCTGCCGTCACCAGAAAGACGCGTCTGTGCAAATTCTTAGACCACGCCACGATCACAATGTTCATGATCAGCAACACCACGGGGATTGCCAAAACCACCAGCGGAAGGTCTGAACCCAAAGCTCCATTTTGCACCTTCGCCATTTCCTTATATTCCGCGCTGGAATTCACGGACGCATCCACCTTTGGCACGGTCATAAAGGTGATCACCGGGTATACATACGTCATGATCACGTAAAACAATCCCCACAAATATAGTAAATGAAACCCTTTTCCATTCCCTTTCGTTACTTCATTACCCATCTTCTCCGTCCTCACTTGCGTACCCCTCTCTTCCTTGATTTTCCGCTTTTTATACCTCGTCATGCGATATATAGCCCTTGCGGAGTCCATTCTACTATAATCCCGTCAATATTGCAACCATTATTTTTTCGCATATTTTTCAAACTGACATTGCTCATAAACCTGTTTTCCTAAAAGCGTGATCGCCTGCTTCGGGCAATGACTGATGCAGCGATAACACATGGTACAACGGTCTCCGGCAATCGCCTTTCCATCCTTCATGGTAAGATTATGCATGGGACAGTTCTGAACACAGAGTCCGCATCCCACGCAGGCATCACTGATCTTTAATTTTTTTGAATAGCCTGTTGTTTTCCCATAAAACCAAAGTCTTTGGCCAAACAATCCCGCAAGGTGCGAAGCGAAGCTTAAACCCTCCTGGGGATAACGGCCCCGTTCCTTAATCTCCCTGGCCACCCTCTCGAGCTTTGCGTCCGCCTCCCGGACAAGCTTCCTATTATCCTCTAAGGATTTCTTTAGCATCTTATTATCACAAACGGCATCCGGCATGCGTACCTGAAGGCCTCCGACCACCTTTGCCCCGTATTTCTTCAAGAGACGTGCGCTGCATCCCGCACCGTCTCCGGAAAACGCGCCCATGGTCGTCATGCAAAGAACCTGCTTTTCCTGCCACAGCGCCTGATTCTTATTGATAAAATCCCTTACTGCGTATGGGCAATTGGAAAACTGCGTCGGATAAGCCAACAGCACTTCCCCTGCTTCCTTTAGCTTCTCCGTGACGTCCGCCCGTTCCATCGGGATCATTTCCGCCTCCGGATCGATCCCGGAGATCAGCTTCTCCACGCAATGCTTTGTATTTCCAGTTCCACTTAAGTATATCGCGATCATAGTTTTTTCCTCATTTCCATGCTGCTTAGATTTCCACGGCATTTAAGATTCCTTCGATCTCCTTTTCCAGATCATCCCCATCCAATACGCCCTTCATGGCAGACAATCCCGATAGACCGTGCACCATGGACCACAGCGCCAGCATCTTTTTCCGCCGTGCTTTCTTTTTCACTCCCATCTCAGAAAATGCTTCTTCCACAACCTCAGCAAATAACTGATAAGGCGGATACTCCGTGAGTTCTACCCTTCCGTGAGAAAACAAAAAGTGATAGTATGAGGGATTCTCATAAAAGAAGATCACGTAGCGCTTCCCCAATTCCAAAAGAATCTTCTTTTTATCTTTCACGGCCGCAATACACTCTTGCAAAGTTTCGGTAAACTGCTCCGTAATAAACCGTTGCGCCTGGATCAGGAAATCCTCCTTATTTTGAAAATGCGCATAGGGCGCCGCGCTGCTGACGCCGCAAACCTCCGCCAGCTTTCGCATGGAAAGTTCTTCCACGCCGTGCTCATCCACAAACGCGAGACCCTTTTCCAATAATTCCATTTTTAAGTTCCCGTGATGATATGGTTTTTCGCTCATACTTGCCCTCCCAACCGATCATAATCCGAAATTGTCATCTATCTTATCACTGCTTAGATTCTATCTCTTAATCTTATCACTGTCAAGTTTAAAATTCGTAAAGCCATGGAAATGCCTTTAACAAACTTTATCGCACAAAAAGCGGAGCCGGTCACTGACCAGACTCCGCTTCTTCCTTTACTATTAGGAATCCTTTACTCTTCTTCCCAATGATACTTCTTGAATACGCCCGGCGTAAGAATGATCTCAGCCACGTATTCCTTCCACTCTCCCATAAAGGAGAAATGCCTAAGCTCCGTAACGGGTATCTTCCAGCCTGACTGCTCATCAACCAGGGCCTTTACTTTCTTTCCCGTTCTTACCGTCACCTTATCCGCGCGGTTGTCGCCCTTTACGTAGCGATACAGGATCATGCTGCCATCCTCGTAGGTAAAGGAAGAGAACAATCTGCCCGTAACGTAATCCTTGCCGCAGAGCACGCGCTTTACCACGTCGATCGCAGACTTTGGCATCTGATACAGATCGCTGTCATTCTCCGGAATGGCGAAGGTATACAGCCTGCCCTTTCCATAAGTGCTGCGCAGGAACAGGGAAGCATGCAGGTCTCCGTCTCCGCCGTTCAGTAAGGACCAGGAATCATTGTTTCCATGCACGATCTCAGGGAACAGAACGGGATAGCGGTGCTCTGCATAGCCTGCCATCTCCCCCGTCACGTGATAGCGCGTCACGGCATATTTGCGGCCGGTAAGTCTCGCCTCCGTAAGACCGGCGGCCCTGAGCGCATCACCGGCTTCCCTCAAAAATCCCGTTGTGATCACGGCATCGCCGCCCTCTTCCACGAACTTGCGAAGCTTCCCGATCACGTCCTTGTCCGCCAGGGAACTCTCCGTCAGGAAAATGCTCTTTGCATTCTCTGGAAAGAATGGCGTCGGCTCCATGGGGATGCCCAGCATGCCGAGCCGCATTTCCAAATGGTTCTCGCCGCTGGAAGCAAAGGGAACGTAAGTGGGTACGCCCACGGGCTTTCCAACGTTTTCCATCATCTGATCGATCTTCGTAAGTTGCATTCCCATGGCCGCAACGTAAGGATTATCGATCAGATCTGCCCACATAAAGTGCATCAGCTCCTTCGCGCCTGCAAACGCGGTGAGATATGCCTGCTCCAGATAACGATCCACGGACCAGCACTGATAAGTGTCAAACCATCCGCCGCCATTTCTTCCAGGCCACGCATTTTCAAAATAACGCACCAGCGAGTAACTCAAATATTCCGGCAGGTGCTGATCAGTATACGCCACGCTCCTGGTCTCCGTTCCGGTGTAGGTGGCATCGAAGATATCTCTCTGCACCTCTGGCACGTATCCCGTAAAGTGATAGGATTCCCGCCAGTTGGGATACTTGATGACCACCTTTACCTTCGGATTTACGGCCTTCATGGGCTTCACGATCAGATTCTCCGATACGTCGCGCATCAGGTCTCTCCTAAACGTCACCCAATCACGGTCTCCCTTCGCCTTGATGCAGCTCGCGCAGCTACAATTCGTAAAATAAAAGTCATCCAAAATGACCTCGTCGAACTGCTTGGCAACGGTCTCCGACATATCGATCAGTTTCTTTCTCATGGCGGCGTCCGTATAACAGAAGGTTCCGAACAGTCTTTGTTTTCCAGGCTCTGATCCCTCGATGTCCCCAATGATGGTCGTTAGGCCACCGGAAACCTCAACCTCCTTGCTTTCCAAAAAGGATTTGATCATTTCGATCTGGGCATCCTCCACGTCACAGTCCCCGCGGTGCGTCTCGAGATACACCTTGTCCAGCCCAATATACTTTTCAAGGAAATCATAATCCTTTTCCAGCTTTTCCCGCGTGAACGCCTCTGCCACCGCCGCAGGAATATAGACCACGGTCTTAAAATTCTTAAAATGTTTCCCCATATGCTCCTCCCACGTCAAAAGATTTCATTACCTTCTTTTCCATCATACCCCCGCAGGGGGCGCCCAGACAACTAATTTTTTGCTCACTCCACTGTCTTTTTTGCTTAAAATGCACGTACCGGGAAATTTACTCAAAAAATCAAGACGAAAAGAAAAACCTCTGTTATACTAAAGTTACAATCGATTGATTCCTAGGAATGCACCGGAGGGATGCCGCAACCATCCCTTCCACCAAAAAGGAGAACCAAGATGAGTAAACTGGAGCTTTTGGCCGAAGCACTGGAATACGTGGAACAGCACCTGCAGGAAGACCTCCACACGGAGGACGTGGCCGCAGCCTGCTACTGTTCCAAATCCACAATTGAAAAGTTATTCCGACAAGTTAACCACATATCCGTGCGGGACTACGTGATCCGCAGGAGAATGACAAAAGCCGCACGCACGCTGATAGAATGCCCTGAAATGAATCTGTTGGACGTGGCGCTCACCTATGGTTATTCGAGTAACGAAGCGTTCACGCGGGTCTTCTGTCAGACCTGGAACTGTTTACCGTCCAAATACCGCGAAAATAAGCGCGTACTGGAGTTATTCCCAAGGGTTCGCGTTCCCTTGGAATCAGGAGAGGAGAAATTTATGAGTAGATTGAAATTTGATATCAGTGAATTATATGATCTTTTTCGGAGCAGGAAGAATTGTTGGTTTGTCTGCTGCGACATCGACCATCTCGTGCCCATCAACGAGATTTCCCATAAGGCCGGCGATCTTGCGATCTTAGAGAGCATGCACAGAATGGAAGCCGTAGCCGGCGATGACGACGTTATTTTCCGCATCGGCGGAGACGAGTTTGCGCTCCTTACGAACAGCGAGGATGAAGCTTATGCCAAGAACCTGGCAGAGCAGATCCTTTCCCACAATGGCGAACCTATTGATTTCGAAGGCCGCCAGATCCCGCTGTCCCTTTACGCCGGCACCGTAACGCTCGGCAAGAAGGTTGGCCGGTACAGCGAAATGTTCACCGAGCTACAGTCCGTGATCATGCAGGCAAAGTATGACGCCGACAAGAGAAAATAAGAACCATCAAACAAAACAGGGGAGACGGTTTTGTACCGCCTCCCCTGTTCCATTTTCACGCCGCCGGACGCGTCTAGATTTCTTCATCCAATACAACGTATTTGTTTTCAAGCATCTTTAGCTTTACGGTGTCATTGACCACAAATTGGCGATACTCTTTACGCTTTTGAACAAACAAGTATTGCGGTCCCTTTTCCGTTGGTATTAAGAGCTTTACGGTATCCTGCGCATAACCATAACAAATGCCTTTCACCGTTTCCCCTCGTTTCATCACGAGTGCCCTTTCCAATAACTGCCGAATCCCCATTACAATAAAAACCATTCCCAAAACGAAAAAAATACTGGGAAAAATAAAATTAAAAAAGAAGCCAAAGCTTTCTCCGGTTTTGCTTTGCATCACCATTAAGGCACTTAGAAGGGTTACGATAATAAGTACCCAAAAACCCCCAAACAAAATGAATTCACGCCCGTTTACCGTTGTCAGGTCTTTTCCTGCGAATTCTGGATAATCAAGCTCCGTATTCGCCGTGTCGATACCCGTTCTGCTGCCGCAATAAGGACAAATTTCCGTTATTGCCTCTGCTCCGCAGTTCTGGCATTTTACGCGTTTTTTGCTAATCTCTTCACTCATTTTCATCCTCCATGCACAATCCTTCTGTAACGGTTTTAGCGGAGTACGATAAATTTATTACCCAACGCTTTGATCTTGATCTCATCATTGATCAAAATCTGTCCATATTCTTCCTTCCCGTGAAAAAATAAATACTTCAGCCCGTTCTCCGTAGGAATCAGTAGTTTAACGTTCTCCGTCGTAAGACCATGGCAAATGCCGCTCACGGTTTTTCCGTCCTTTTCCACTGCAGACCTCTCCCGATATTGACGTATTCCCACGGCGAGACAGGCAATTCCAATCAGATGAAACACTCCACAATATACGTATTTGAAATAAAATCCTATGTCCTGACTTATCATGGCATCCAGTATAATCAGAAAAATCTGCATGCCTAAGGTGATCCCCTCCCAAAGTGCACCAAACCGGATGAAGAATTTCCCCGTAACGTCCGTCAGATCCTTTCCAATAAACTCAGGATAATCTAACTCTGCATCCGCCGTATCGATTCCCGTCCTGCTGCCGCAATACGGGCAGGTCTCCGACGTCACCGCCGCTCCACAGTTTGGACAATTGATTCTTTTTAGCTTTAATTCCTCGCCCATGTTTTCTCCTTTCACGGCATCCATTTATGTTACCATTATAGTCCTTATGGGAGAAATCTTCAAGCAACTTACTTTGACGACAGCGAATCATACAGAGCATTTTCCTTTGACTTTTCCGCGTTGTTATCATACACTAGGGTTACGTAAATCGCTTGCTCTTTATGGAAACTTTTGTATACGTAAAATAAACTTGAAATCAATGGAGAATTGACAATATGAAAAAACTATTATTCCTAGCGCTGATCTGCCTGTTAACCGCATGCAGCAGCGGTAATGCAACCGAAACTGGCGAAAGCGCGCCGGCTGCTTTCGAATCCTCTTCCAATATGGAGTCCACCCCTGCCTCATCCGCAAGCGATGAAGGTACTGTGTCGGTGCAAAGCTCCGAGGATGCTTCAACTGAAGAAACGGAGGCGGAGATCACTTCCGCTCCCACCACCAATGCAGAGCTTTACGCTCTCTTCGTGCAAGAGTGGAAAAAGGGCGACGTTACCAGCATGTACGCTTATTCTTCCGACATTCTCAAGTCCATGTTTGACGAAGAGGCATTTCAATTTATGTTCTGTGGGAATTTCCCGGTCTTCGGGAAGATCAAGAGCATAGAAAATGAACAGGTATTGGGAAAAGAAAACAATGGCAGCTATTGCGGTACCTTGGTATTTGAGAATGCAAAGGCCGATTTCCAGCTTGCCTTGGATCATCTTCAGATCTCTGGTTTTTACTATGACCTGCGCATCGAAAAGCCTTTTGACGTCACGCTGGATAATGGCGTTACGGAGCATTATTTCCCTCTGCAGAGCGGAGATTTTACTTTGAACGCCGCATACGTAAAGGCTGCGCAGGAAAATGCACCGACAGCCCTTCTCATTCCTGGCTCCGGACCGTCTGATTACAATGAGACCATTGGCATTCTTCCCACCTTTCAAGACCTGTCACGGGAGCTTGCAGGAAAGGGCATCTCTTCCCTTCGGATCGAAAAGAGAACCTTTCATTTCGCCTCCGAATGTAAGAATACGGACACCCTGGAGGAAGAATACTTTACGGATCTGAATTCCGCGATCTCTTGGCTGGAAAGCGAACATCCTTCCAGTGAACTCTGGTACCTGGGACACAGCCTTGGCGTCAATATTGCCGCAGAGCTCATTAACCGCCATCCCGCAAAGGGATTAATCCTTTGGAATGGCACGGCAAGACATCTTGCTGACGTCGCTGCCGACCAGTATGCGGAGCAGGCACCTGCCGTTGCTTCCATGTATCGGGGAATGGCTGAAAATGCGGCGGCCGTTACGGAAGAAACTGCAAAAGGAGCGAACTACTTCTCCTGCCTCGACTACTACTGGGCTTCCTACAATAAGCTGACCACCCTGAAATCCATCCGGGACGCCCACGTGCCCACGCTGATCCTCAACAGCCTTCTGGATCGCCAGATTTATGAAGTTGACCGCAATCTGTGGCAGGAAACGTTTGGCAAGGATGATTTCGTGAAGATCCGCGTATTTGACGATCAAAGTCACGCCGGATATAAGCTTGACGCAAAGACTTCCAATTACTATCAGCTGGCTGACTTTCCGGAAGAACTGACGGATGAAATTGCAGACTTTATTTTGAAATAAACTACTTTTTACAATAACCCGAAAGGGGATGGCTGCTTAGGAAAACAATACTTGCCCAAAGACGTCGCGGATCGCCATGCGTTTATTTTCGCGCCCAAAACAAAAACATTGGCGCATCACTCATGTCATTTTCACGTAAAACCCTCTTGCCCAGGGTTTCATCCGATCCCCAGGAAGAGAATCCAATCTTTTCCGCCAGCGCCTCATCCCACTGCGGCCTGTGATGCTCGCTGGCCGGCATGGAAAGCGTGATCTTCGCGTTCTCCTGCATTAGTTCATTTGTCATGCCAATATGCCCATATACGCCCTCTGGATTCACCCAGGATTCCTTTTGGTTTTCATTGCGGACGTTATCTGCATAATTCGCATCGAAATTCAACAAAATCCCGCCAGGTTTTAAGACCCTGTGCCATTCCCGATAGGCCTTTTCAGGATCCGGCAACGTCCACGTTACGTTCCTGGTCACTACGGCGTCAAAGGTTTCATCCCCGAACGTGGTCTCCTGTACGTTCATCTGCAAAAAGGAAACCTCAACGCCAAAAATCTCTGCCGTTTTCCGTGCAGCCTCCAGCATGGTCGGCGTCAGATCGATCCCCGTCACGCAGTGTCCCTCTTTCGCCAGTAAAACTGCAAAAAAGCCTGTTCCGGTTCCCGCGTCCAGAATGTTTAAAACCCGGTCCTTGGGTAATAACTCCTTTAACTCCGTAACCCATCTTGCGCTGACGTCACTGTGAAGCTCATTCATCCGGACGGTATTAAAATCCTTTGTGCGGATCGTCCAATACTTTTGTACTCTGTTTTCTATTTCTTCTTCGCGTCCCATCAGGTCTCCTTTTGTCAGAATGATCTTAAGATATCTCCATCACCGATTCGATCAGTCTTTGCGTATACGGTTCCTTCGGTTTTTCAATGATCTGGCGGGCATCTCCCTCTTCGATGACTACGCCGTCCTTCATGACCATGATGCGGTCACACAGGCAGCTGACAACGGCAAGATCATGGGAAACAAAAATGGCAGAGGTTCCCGTGCCGCGGCAGATTTCAGAGATGAGACACAGGATCTGCGCCTGCGTGGAAACGTCCAGCGCGCTCGTGATCTCGTCACAGAGCAGGATCTCAGGCTTTACTGCGATCGCCCGGGCAATCGCAAAGCGCTGGCACTGACCGCCGCTCAGCTTTCCGGGCCTTCTTTCCATTAAGTCTGGCGTAAGGCCGACCATTTTTGCCAATTCTTCTTTTTCAAACTTCGCATCTCTCCCGCAAAGATTCCGGACCGCTTCCCTTACGGATGCTTCGATGGTACGCCTCGGATGAAAGGATGCGACAGCGTCCTGGAAGATCATTTGCATGGTCCTGTAATCCTCCTTAGTCCGCTTTGGGGACAGCATCTTTTCATGCAGCCGGATCTCACCGGAATCTGGCGCTTCCAGGCCGCTCAGCAGTTTTAGAAGCGTTGATTTTCCGGAGCCGCTCTCGCCAACAATGCCCAGGATCTCACCCTTTTTCAAATGCAGGCTGACGCCCTTTAGAGCGGCGACGGACGCATCCTTTCCGGCATAATTCTTTGTGAGTTCCTTTCCCTCAAGAATCATCTCGGCCACCCTCCCTTCCCACGGGTAACTCTCCGCCTAAGCGTGGAATGGCAGCCAGAAGGCTCTTGGTATAGGGGTGCTGCGGCTGATGAAGGATCTGCGACGCTTCCCCAATCTCTAAAAGCTTTCCTGCCTGCATAATGCCAATGCGGTCTGCCACGAATCCGGCCATCGCCAGATTGTGGGTCACAATGATCTGGGAGATGCCGTTTTCATCGCGTAGTTTTTTTAGTTCCCGCGCCACCTGAAGTGCCGTCGTCGCGTCCAAGGCACTTGTCGGTTCATCGCCCAGCAAGATCTCCTGTCCAAGAAGCATGGCCAGTGCCAGCGCCATGCGCTGATTCATGCCGCCGCTAAGCGCATACGGACATTCCCTCAGAAGCCTTTTCCCTTCCTTTAGGTCAACTTTGGCAAAGGCTTCTTCCACCTGTTGCGGGAACAATGACTTATCATATTTTCCATGACTTTTTAAGGTCTCAACAAATTGCTTTTGATAAGAGCGAATGGGATTGAAGGACGCTCCCGGACTTTGAAACACAAGACCCATTTTGTCCGTGCAAAAAGCCTGGCGTTTTTTCGCCGCAAGGCTATCCAGCGCCGTTCCCAAAAGGCTGATCTTCCCATCAAAAACCGTTATTTCAGGAGATGCGATGAGCGCCTTTAGCACGGTGCTTTTTCCACAGCCGCTCTCCCCTGCCAGACAAAGGATCTCGCCTCGGTGAAGCTGGAACGAAACGTCCTCCGTGATCGCTTGCTTTCCATATCCGGCGCGCAGCTTTGATACTTCCAAGATGATCTCGTCTTTCACGTTTCCACCTCCACGCCCAGATAATCCCGGATGCAATCCCCCAGGTAATTAAAGATCATCACCGTAAGGATCGTAGCGCACGCGGGTGCAAGCACCGCCCAGGGGGTCAACTGGATATATGCCCTGGACAGATTGATCATGCTGCCCCATTCAGCCTGTGGCTCCGTCACGCCAATGCCAAGGAATGACAGGCCCGCAATGCCGATCATCATAACGCCGATCTGCGTTGCCGCCGTTACGATCATGGGGCCTAACATATTGGGCAGCAGGGTCTTAAACATGATGGAAAAAGGTCCGCAGCCGGTAAGCTTTGCCGCCTGAACATAGGGCTCCTTTTTTAGGGAGAGCACTTCCGCGCGGGCAAGTCTTGCATAGATCGTCCATCCCGTGACGCCCATGGCTAGCATGGCATTGATCATGCCGCCGCCCAGAATGCCGGCAACCGCAATGGCGAGAACCATTTGTGGAAAAGCCAAAAAGGCATCCGCGATCCGCATGATCACGGTATCCACGATGCCGCCAAACCATCCAGCCAACATGCC
>JAFZNO010000059.1 GCA_017552985.1 Lachnospiraceae bacterium | reverse complement strand
TATTTTGTCTTTCTTTATAATTTTGTTCCTTTAAGGGAGCCGTATTTTTCACCCGGAACAGGATATTTTCATATACGGGAAGGCCCAGTTCCCGGCCCAGAACCTTTGCAAGCTCTGCCGCCTGGTTATATCCGCGCTTACGCATGCGCTTTGGGTGCAGGGGCACCGGGATCAAACCTTCCGCCCCCGTCACGCGGATAAATTCCCCCAAATACCGCGCCATTTCCTCCCCGAAAAAATCCTTGTATTCCCGCCTGCCGCCGTACTTAAACCGATAGACGGAGGGTGCAATGCTCGGATAGTCGTAAAGGGCCCTCGCGCGCCGGTACGCGTGCATCCTGCCCTTCCTGCATTCTTCGCAGAGCGTCCCCTCCGCCGCCAAACCTTTTCCACAGATCATGCACCAGGGGGCCGTGACCGGCTTAAGCTTTTTCAGGCAGCCAAAACAGATCTTTTCCCCCTGCGGCGTCACAATGCCGTCACAGACGGGACATCTTCTCGGAAAAAGAAGTTGTTTTGCGGCCTCCGCCCATTTTATTCCGTTATTTCCCGAGCCAATTCCCCTCGTAGCCAACCTCCCGTATTTTAACGTGCGCTTAATTCACGGATCCGCTCCTCCAGCGCCGTGTAACGCTTGTTTTCTTTCCCGTTCGCGATCATCTCCCGGACCGTATCGCTTTTTCCCAAAATGGTCACGCAGCTCTTTGCCCTGGTAATGGCCGTGTATAAGAGGTTCCTGGTAAACAGCATTTTGGGTCCGCCAAGAAGCGGCAAAAGAACGGCCGGATATTCACTTCCCTGGGACTTATGTATGGTGATGGCGTAGGAAAGCTCCAACTGATCCAATTCCCCAAAGGGATACGTCACGCGCTTCCCCTCGTCAAACTCAACGACAAGTTGCGAGGAAGTCTCGTCAATCTCCGCAATGCGCCCCATGTCACCGTTAAACACGCCGGTTCCCCTGTCGATCACAATGTTATATTTGCCAATGACCTCCCACTCCAGCTGATAATTATTTTTCACCTGCATCACCTTGTCGCCGGCGCGATAGGTGACCTCCCCCGAGACGTGCTCGGCCTTCGCGGGTTCCGGAGGATTTAAGTATTGCTGAAGGATCCCATTGAGTGTCTCACAGCCAAGCGGTCCCTTGCGCATTGGCGTCAGCACCTGCACGTCAAAGGGCGTGCAGTGCACGTAGCCGGGAAGCTTGTCCCGGATCAACTGGATCAAGTGTTTATAGATCACTGCCGGATCATTTCTCTCCAGCATAAAAAAGTCCTTGGAATGATTATCCATGCGGATCTCCCGGCCCTGATCGATCAGATGGGCATTCACGACAATGTCGCTGCCCTCGTCCTGCCGGTAAATCTTTTGTAATTCAACGCTGGCAAAGCATTTGCTGTTCAACAGGTCACGAAGCACCTGTCCAGGGCCAACGCTGGGAAGCTGCGACGCGTCCCCCACCAGGATCAGCCTTGTCCCCGGGACGATTGCCTTCAAAAGAGCCTGAAAAATCCTCACGTCCACCATGGAAGTCTCGTCGATGATCACCACGTCGGCCTCCAGGGGATTCTCCTCATTTCTCTCGAAACTGACGCGGTGCCCGTCATCCTCCGACAGCGCGCTGTTAAGCTCCAACATGCGGTGGATGGTCCTCGCCTCAAATCCCGTCGTCTCCGTCATGCGCTTTGCCGCGCGGCCCGTGGGCGCCGCCAGGAAAATGTCCAGACCTTCCGACTCAAAATACCGGATGATCACGTTGATGGTGGTGGTCTTTCCCGTTCCGGGACCGCCCGTCAGAATGAAAATGCCGTTCCGGATGCACTCCATTACTGCATGCATCTGTAGCTCGTCCAGTTCCATTCCCTGCCGGGACGCAAGTTTTTCAAGGCGCTTCTTCAAAGCCTCCTCCTGGGAAGGCGTCTTCAGCCCCTGATCCATGGACACGTTTAAGTCATGCAGCATTTTGGCGCAGGAAAGCTCCGCATAGTAGTAAGAGGACGGGAAAACTGCATTTCCCTTGGCGACAAGCTTGCGGTCCATCACCGCGTTGTCCACCTGAAGACGGACCGCCTCCTCCGATACCCCCAGGAGTTCTGACGCCCGCGGCAACAATTCCTCAAAGGGAAGGTAAACGTGGCCTTCCATGGTCGCCTGCTGCAACACGTACAAAATGCCGCAGCGGATCCGATAGTCCGAATCCGCTTGGATCCCGACCTTCGCGGCGATCTCGTCCGCGATCCGGAAGCCAACGCCGTGTACGTCATCCGCAAGCTGATAGGGATTCTCACGCAGGATCCGGTAGACGTCCGTTTGATATTTTTCATAGATTTTTACTGCCAGATGATTGGAAATCCCAAAGCCCGCGAGATACACCATCGCCTCACGCAGATCCTTTTTTTCTTCCATCTGCACCGCGATTTTCTGCGCCATCTGGAGGCTGATGCCCTTGATCTGTGCAAGCCTTTCCGGTTCTTCCTCGATGATGCGCATCGTATCGTCGCCAAAGGTCTTTACAATCCTGGCTGCAAGCTTTTCTCCCACGCCCTTGATGGCGCCGGAGCCCAGATACCGTTCCATGCCAAGCCGGTCCGTGGGCATTGTCACCACGTACTCCGAAATATGAAATTGCTTGCCATAGGTGGGGTGCATCTCATATTCTCCCCAGGCTTCGATCGTTTCTCCCTGGGAAATGCCCATGCAATAGCCCACGCAAATCAATTCCTTCTCCCCAATTAGGAGACGGATCACGGTATAGCCATTCTCCGTATTCTGGTACGTAATGCGGTCCACGTATCCCTTTATGCTTTCCATGCACACCTCCAAAGCCACGGGTCATCCGCATGCCCCTAGCCTTTTCAATCTTTACGCTGCGTTTCTGATGAAATCACTGTCCGGGGAATCCGGAAGAAAAATAGAAATTCTGAAAATAGAAAAAAGCACGCGCAAAGTCCATTGCAATTCTTCAACAGACTTTGCGCAACCAATTCCGGCGTCATCCGATACGTCTCGCCGGGTAAATGCCATTAAGGCTCACGATAATTCGACATAAACTCTACAAACTTTCCGGTACCGATTGCCACGGCAGTCATGGGATCCTCTGCCGTCATGCAGTTGATGCCGGTCTTCTCGGAGATCAGCTCCTCCAGACCGCGCAAAAGACTTCCGCCGCCGGTGAGCACGATGCCGCGATCCGCAATGTCAGCCGCAAGCTCGGGGGGCGTCTTCTCTAGCACGCTGTGAATGGTCTCCACGATCTGCGCCGTCGCTTCCTTCAGCGCTTCCTCCATCTCCTCGGAAGACACGCTGACGGTCTTAGGAAGACCCGTCACAAGGTTACGTCCGCGAACGTCCATAAAGTCAGGCTCCGGACGCTTGTAGCAGGATCCGATCTTAATCTTCATGTCCTCTGCGGTTCTCTCACCGATGAGGAGATTGTGTTTCTTTCTCATGTAACGGACGATCGCCTCGTCGAAATCGTCACCGGCGATCTTGATTGACGCGCTGACAACGGTGCCTCCAAGGGAGATCACGGCAATGTCGCTGGTGCCGCCGCCGATGTCCACGATCATGTTGCCGCAGGGCTTGGAAATGTCGATGCCCGCGCCAATGGCTGCCGCAATGGGCTCCTCAATGATGGAAACCTCCTTCGCGCCAGTCTGATACGTTGCATCCTCCACGGCCTTCTTCTCTACTTCCGTTACGCCACTGGGTACGCAAACCGCAATGTGGGGGCGACGGAATACCTTCTTGCCGAGAGCCTTCTGGATGAAATATTTCATCATCTGCTCCGTCACGGTGTAATCAGAGATAACGCCCTGACGTAAGGGTCTGATGGCCACGATGTTGCCGGGAGTACGTCCCAACATCAGTCTGGCATCCTCACCGATCGCCTTGATCTTATTTGTGTCGCGGTCGAGCGCAACCACGGAGGGCTCCTTTAACACCACGCCCTTCCCTCTTATGTAAACAAGTATGCTTGCCGTTCCAAGGTCAATGCCGATATCCGTACCTTGCATTTTTAACTCCTCTTTCCATTCAAATTCCAAAAAAATCAAATTAATGAGTCACGCGCAATACATTATAACCGAATTCCCGTCATTTTCATAGAGGAACTAAAAAAAATTTTAAAATTTTTTAGAATTCGCCCTGATCCTCGTCCATTTTGGAACAACTTAGGAATCTCCGTGACGGCGGTGATAACGGCGGTGCTGCCCGCCTCCGCGGGATTCCTTCTTCTTGCCGGCATCGCCGCGCATCCCGTCCCTTTTCGATTTTCCAAAGCTGGATTCCCCAACGATCCTGTGCGCTTTCATCTCCGCATAGCAGACGTCACACATGCGCGAAGAGCTGGAGAGCGGGATCGGTGCGCCGCAATACTGACACTTACGGATAAAGACGTTCTTGTCTTTCGCAAGGAGACGCATGATGGTCTCCTCCGTCTTCTCACGCTCCTTGTCCAGGCGGTCCTGCTCGATCACCTTGCCCATGCGGATGGAGAACTGATAATAAAGATCCAAGAGCTTATAAAAGGTCTCGTACTTATGCAGGCCTATGTCCGTACACATGATCAAAGCCGGAAAATGCAGGCTTACGTCCGCCGTGTAGGTCTTACAGTAATAGAGCCAAAGTTCCACGATGTCCCGGTTCTTTACGTCAATGGAACAGGTCAGCATGCGATAGAGCAGGTGCTTGTCCTCAAATCCGTCAATCTCCTTGCGGTCCTTATAAGCCCGCTCATACAGGAACAATACTTCTTCTATGCTGATCTTCTCGAAGGGAGGCTGGGTTTCAACGGACTTCCAGATCTTCAGGATGGCGTCCAGCGGCTCATCCATGTCGAGAAGCACCTGCGGGAAGCCAAGGCTGACCGTCTCCACCTCCTTTTCCTTCTTCGGGAAATTCTCCTTGATGAAATTCAGGTTTTCCTCGCCGACGGCGTTGACGTAGCCCGTGTCATAGATGCCAAAACGGCCCGCGCGGCCCGCGATCTGATGGATTGTCTCCACCGTCAAGGGTCCCGTCTCCTTTCCGTCAAACTTCGTCGTCTGCGCAAAGACGATCCTTCGCACGGGAAGATTTAACCCCATGCCTATGGCATCCGTCGAGACCACCACCTTCGTCTGATGCGTCGTAAACAGATGGATCTGACGCCTTCTGATCTCCGGCGGAAGACTGCCGTAGATCACGCTGGCCTTGATGCCGTCGCTCTCAAGGCGCCCCGCGATGTCCAGAACGGCACGCTTCGAAAAGGCAATGACCGCATCCCCTTCCTGTACGTCATCCGGGAAAACCGCCGGCACGTCCTCGCAAAGGAGCTTCGTCTTTCTCTCATAGTGATTGGTTTCTTCCGTATCGCCGCAGAGCGAGATCAGATGCTTTACCACCTTCTCCGCCGCCGGACTCATGCAGACGTGGATCTCCTTTGCCTGCACGCCCAGGATCGCCCTCGTCCAGGAATGACCCCTGTCCGGATCCGTGATCATCTGCGCCTCATCGATCACGGCCACGTCATACTCCTGCTCAATGTCCAGCATCTCTATGGTGGACGCGGTGATGAAAGAATTCTCCTGATAGATCCTCTCCTCGCCGGTCAGCATGGTACAAGGGATGCCGGCGTCATTCATCTTCTCATAGACTTCCAGTGCCAAAAGTCTGAGCGGTCCCAGATACACACCGTTCATCGCCCTCTTTAGGCTCTCCAGCGCGTGATAGGTCTTTCCGCAGTTTGTGGGACCCACGTGCAGGATGAAATGGCGTTGCATCTCCAATGCCTTCGGGAACTCCGTCTCAGGTCTCGTGGGCACCATGCCGATGATCTGACTTCGTATGCCGCTCTCCGCATTATTCTTCGCAAGGTTTCTAAGGGACTTTTGGCAGATCTCATACGGATATTCCTCGCGGACAAAATCCAAAAACTTCGCCGTGACCAGCTCCTGCTCCTCTGGCTTCATTCCCAAGAGGTCAAGCCGCACAAGCTCCGGCAGGATCATGTCGCGCAGCTTCATGATGGCAAACTGATTGTCCGTCTGGAAGGTATAATAGGCCATGCTGCGCACCATGCGGTGATACTCGTCGAGATGCGCCTGGCTGATCTTGGGATTCTTGGACTCCTTCAGCTCCTTGTACAGCCTGTCCATCCTCTGCACAAAGTTTTTCTTGCCGTCATTGTTCTTCTTTTTCATGCTCTTGGAGCAGTCCCGGTATTGCGTAAAGTAGAACTGCACCAACTTATCGCTCTGTATCATAAATTCTTCTCCAGCATTTTTTTGACGTAGGCACCCGTATAGGACTTCTTGTTCTTTGCGATCTCTTCCGGGGTTCCTTCCGCGATGACGGTACCTCCGCGGTCTCCGCCCTCGGGTCCCATGTCAATGATATAGTCGGCCGTCTTGATCACGTCGAGATTGTGTTCGATCACGACCACGGTATTTCCGCCGTCCGCGAGACGATGCAAAATCTCCACAAGCTTGTGGACGTCCGCAAAATGCAGGCCCGTCGTGGGCTCATCCAAAATATAGATCGTCTTGCCCGTGCTCCTTCTTGAGAGCTCCGTCGCAAGTTTGATGCGCTGTGCCTCACCGCCGGAGAGTTCCGTGGAAGGCTGGCCAAGCTTTACGTAGCCAAGGCCCACGTCAAATAGAGTCTGGATCTTATTCCGGATGGATGGCATGTTTTCAAAGAACGAAAGTGCTTCCTCCACAGTCATGTCAAGCACGTCAAAAATGCTCTTCCCCTTGTATTTCACGTCAAGCGTCTCGCGATTGTAACGTTTTCCACCGCAGACCTCACAAGGCACGTAAACGTCAGGCAGGAAATGCATCTCGATCTTGATGATACCGTCGCCGCTGCAGGCTTCGCAGCGTCCGCCCTTTACGTTAAAGGAGAAACGGCCCTTCGCATAGCCCTTCGCCTTCGCGTCCGCGGTGGAGGCAAAGAGATCGCGGATCTGGTCAAAGACGCCCGTGTACGTCGCCGGATTGGACCTGGGCGTGCGTCCGATGGGAGACTGGTCGATGGCGATGACTTTGTCAAGCTGTTTCATCCCCTCTATGTCTGCATGTTTTCCGGGAATGATGCGCGCGCGGTTTAATTCCTTTGCCAGACGCTTATACAGGATCTCGTTTACAAGAGAACTCTTGCCAGAACCTGACACACCTGTCACACAAGTCATCACGCCCAAGGGAATCCTCACGTCAATATTCTTCAGATTGTGCTCCTGTGCGCCCTTCACCGTGATCCAGTTTGCAGGTTTTCTGCGGCTTGCCGGCACGGGGATCTTCTTCTTTCCTGACAAATACTGTCCCGTAATGGACTCTGGCACCTTCATGATCTCTTCTGCCGTGCCCTGTGCGACCACCTCTCCTCCGTGGGAGCCGGCGCCAGGTCCAATGTCCACTATGTGATCCGCCGCCAGCATGGTATCCTCGTCATGCTCCACGACGATCAGCGTGGTGCCGAGATCACGCAGGTTTTTCAACGTGTTTAAAAGCTTGTCATTATCCCTCTGATGCAAGCCTATGCTGGGCTCATCCAAAATATAACAAACGCCCATCAGTCCGGAACCGATCTGGGTGGCAAGACGGATTCTCTGCGCCTCGCCGCCGGAAAGACTGGCCGTCGCGCGGGATAAGGACAGGTATTCCAAGCCTACGTCCACCAAAAAGCCAACCCGCGCCCGGATTTCCTTCAACACGCGCTTTCCGATGAATTCCTGTTGCGGTGAAAGTTGCATCTCCTGTAAGAACTTCTGGAGATTAATAACTGACAGATTTGTCACTTCATGGATATTCTTGTCGCATATCGTCACGGCAAGAGATTCCTTCTTCAGTCTCATGCCATTACATTCCTTACAGGGCGTGATGCGCATGAAGGTCTCATATTCCTGCTTCATGGCCTCCGAGAAGGTTTCCTTGTATCTTCTCTCCATGTTTTTGATCAGCCCTTCAAAGGCCGTGGGGTAAATCCCCCGGCCTCGCTGGCCCTCATAATATACGTCCACGGTCTTCCCGTTCGTTCCGTGGATCAGCACGTCCTTGATCTTCTGCGGATACTTCTCAAAGGGCGTGTCCAGGTCAAACTTATATTCCTTGCAAAGTGCCTGTAAAAGCGCGTTCGTAAAGCTTCCCTTGTCCCCGCAGGACTGCCAGCCAAGGGCAGCGATGGCTCCCTGGCGGATGGACAGGGACGTGTCCGGAATGAGAAGTCCCTCGTCAAACTCCATTTTATACCCCAGACCAAAGCAGGCAGGGCATGCCCCAAAGGGATTGTTAAAGGAAAAGCTCCGGGGCTCGATCTCGCCGATGCTCACGCCGCAGTCCGGGCAGGCAAAATTCTGGCTAAAGCTCATAGTTTCGCCGTCAATCACGTCAACCTCCAAAAGCCCGTCAGCTAAATTCAGCGCGCTCTCGATGGAATCAGCGAGACGCCTTTCCATTCCCGGCTTGACCACAAGCCTGTCCACTACGATCTCGATGTTATGCTTTATGTTTTTATCCAGCTTGATCTCTTCCGTCAGCTCGTACAGATTCCCGTCAACCCGGACACGCACGTAGCCGCTGCGGCTCGCCCGCTCCAAAACCTTCTCGTGCTGGCCCTTCCTGCCGCGCACCACGGGCGCAAGGAGCTGCAGCCTCGTCCCCTCCGGGAGGGCCGTGATCTGATCCACCATCTGATCCACCGTCTGCCTTGCGATCACCCTTCCGCAGTTCGGGCAGTGCGGCGTGCCTATCCTGGCGTACAAAAGTCTAAAATAGTCATAGATCTCCGTCACGGTTCCCACCGTCGAACGGGGATTCCTGTTCGTCGACTTCTGATCGATGGAGATCGCGGGGGAAAGCCCGTCAATCCTCTCCACGTCAGGTTTCTCCATCTGTCCCAGGAATTGTCTCGCGTAAGAAGATAAAGACTCCATGTAGCGTCTCTGTCCTTCCGCGTAGATCGTATCAAATGCCAAAGAAGATTTCCCAGAACCTGACATTCCTGTCAGAACTACCAATTTGTTTCTAGGGATGTTTACGTCAATGTTTTTTAAGTTATGCTCCCGCGCGCCGCGGATCTTAATGTAATCCCGCGCGTCAAACTTCGGAAGCGCATTTTTCTCGCCTGCCATCATTTCTCCAACTTTCCGTCTTTGTTATTCACTAAAACCACTACTTCCAATACGCAGCGGCCGGACTATCGTCAAAAGCTCTCGTCCTGCTCCCTGCTGCCGTATCCTTCGCCCCAGATCCACGGATCCCAGGCGTCTCTCTTTCCATACATGCGTTTTTCCGCTACAAAATCCTTTTTCTGATTCGCCAGAAAGCCCACGGACAGCCTGCTCACGCCTCCGTCCATCTTTCCGTCGATCATTTTTACCAGATCATCTATCTCCTGTTCGTCCATGTGCTCACTCCTCCGGAAACCCTATTTCTTCCCGCCCTGTGTTTCTTCTTCCAAAGGCATGTTCGCGTCCCCGCCGGGAATCCTCGAAAGGATCACGTCATAGATCAAATAGAGCTCCTGTACGGAATTCTCCAAGAAATAATAATGCCCAATATATGGCACCAAAAGCACCAGGATCATGACCATGAGCGCCAGCGACCAAAGATTGGAAGTCGCAAGCAACGTTGCCACGCAAATGACCTCCATCACCGCAAAGAGCGCCGTCACGATCAGGTGGATCAGCCTCTCATGCTGGTAAAATTCAATCTTTACCAGATGACGCATCGCCACTTCTTTCCAGTCCGTCCCCGGTTTGTCCTCCGTTAAGATTCCCTTAATGAACTTCACGTATTCCTGTATCTGTTTCTTCACTTCTCTATCCTCCCGCTGACGCGTACCCTACGTCCCACTTAAGAATCCATGTCCCTCAAATGTTTTTTCAATTCGATCATCTGGTCACGAAGCTCGGCCGCGCTCTCGAAATCGAGATCTGCTGCCGCCCGCTGCATCCTCTTTTGTACTTCACCGATGAGCTTTTCCAGTTCCTTCTTGCTCATCGACTCCGGATCCTTTTCAAAGCGCATCTCTTCCTTAGCCACTGCCTTGGAGATGCTGATGAGGTCACGCACGGCCTTCTTTATCGTCTGCGGCGTGATGCCGTTCTCGTCGTTATATTTTTGCTGGATGGCGCGACGTCTGTTCGTCTCGTCGATGGCCGTCCGCATGGAATCCGTGATCACGTCCGCGTACATGATGACGTGGCCTTCAGCGTTACGCGCCGCGCGTCCGATCGTCTGGATCAGGGACGTTCCGCTTCGAAGGAAGCCTTCCTTGTCCGCGTCCAGGATCGCAACGAGAGAAATCTCAGGTATGTCAAGTCCCTCCCTGAGCAGATTGATGCCGACCAGCACGTCAAACACGTCCAATCGCATGTCCCTGATGATCTGGGCACGCTCCAGCGTGTCAATGTCTGAGTGAAGGTATTTCACGCGGATCCCGACTTCTTTCAGGTAATCCGTGAGATCCTCAGCCATGTGCTTCGTCAGCGTCGTCACAAGAACCTTGTTATGCTTTGCAACCTCTTTGTTGATCTCGCCCACGAGATCATCGATCTGCCCTTCCACGGGCCGCACGCTCACCTCGGGATCCAAGAGTCCCGTGGGACGGATGATCTGCTCGGTGCGAAGAAGCTCATGCTCCTCCTCATATTTCGACGGCGTCGCGGAAACAAACAGCATCTGATCGATATGTGCCTCGAACTCCTCGAAATTCAAGGGCCTGTTGTCAAGTGCCGAGGGCAGGCGGAATCCATAGTCCACCAGCGTCGTCTTTCTGGAGCGGTCGCCGTGGAACATGGCGCCGATCTGCGGGATCGTCATGTGCGACTCGTCGATGATGATAAGAAAATCATCAGGGAAGAAGTCCATCAGCGTCATGGGCGGATCCCCGGGCTTTGAGCCCACGAGATGCCTCGAATAGTTCTCAATACCAGAACAAAATCCCGTCTCCCTGAGCATTTCCACGTCAAAATTCGTCCGCTCGGAGATGCGCTGTGCCTCGATCAGCTTGTCCTCCGACTTAAAGAACTTCACACGCTCTTCCAATTCCTTCTCGATGTTGTCGCAGGCAACCTTGATCTTTTCCGGTGCCACGACGTAATGGGAAGCGGGAAAGATCGCCACGTGTTGCAGCGTTGCGTGAACCTTTCCCGAGAGCGGTTCCACTTGCGCAATGCGGTCGATCTCGTCACCAAAGAATTCCACCCGGATAAAATAATCGCCGCCCTCCGCGGGATAGATCTCAAGGACGTCGCCCCTTACGCGGAACGTGCCGCGCTCCAGATCCAGATCGTTCCGGACGTACTGCATGCCCACAAGATCCCTAAGCACCTGGTCCCTGTCCTTCATCATGCCGGGGCGAAGGCTCACTACCATGTCCTGGTACTCGTCCGGACTGCCCAGTCCGTAAATGCAGGACACGCTGGCCACGACCACCACGTCGCGCCGCTCCGTCAGGGATGCCGTCGCGGAGAGACGCAGCTTATCGATCTCGTCATTGATGGAAGAATCCTTTGCAATGTAAGTGTCTGACTGCGGCACGTACGCCTCGGGCTGATAGTAATCATAATAAGACACAAAATACTCCACGGCGTTCTCAGGAAAGAATTCCTTGAACTCTCCGTAGAGCTGTGCAGCAAGCGTTTTATTATGTGCGATGACGAGCGTCGGCTTATTCAAGGCCGCGATCACGTTCGCCATGGTAAACGTCTTTCCCGAACCGGTAACGCCAAGCAGGGTCTCAAACTGATTTCCCGCGCGGAACCCGTCCACTAATTCCTTGATCGCCTGGGGTTGATCACCCGTCGGCTGATATTCCGAATGCAAAGCAAAATGATCCATAAATACACCTTCCCGTTTTGTCGCCCTATTCCCAGTATAACAGAAACGACAAAGAAAGTACAGAGCAAATCGAATGTTTGTTCTGTACTTCCTCTTACGTCAATCCAATTCCAAATTCACTCTTATTTCGCCTGCTTCATCAGATCAGCCAGTACTTCCTTAGCCTTCTCGAGCTGATTGTCGACCGGATTCTCCTCGTTGTAATACATTTCACTGTCGAATTCGCAAACCACGTCGGGCTCAATGCCAACCTTGTGAATGTTTCTTCCGTTCGGCGTAAAATATCCGCTCGTGGTGATCTTGATGGCAGATCCGTCTCTCGCGGGATAAATGGTCTGAACGATACCTTTTCCATAGCTCTTGGTTCCGACAAGCGTACCCTTCTTGTAGTCCTGGATGGCACCTGCAAGGATCTCGGAAGCACTTGCGGAATTTCCGTCGATCAGTACCACCAACGGAATCTGGATCTCATTATTTCCCTTGCTCTTATAATATTGCTTATTGCCTTCCTTATCTTCCGTGTAGACGATGGTTCCCTTCGGCAGCAGATTCTGTGCGATCTGCACCACGGTGGAAAGATTTCCGCCGGGATTAGCCCTAAGATCCAGGATCATTCCCTGCATTCCCTGCTCATACAATTCATCCATGCCGTCCAGGAACTGCTTGGTCGACACGTCGTCAAACTCCGTGAGTTGCAGGTAACCCATCTTGTCATCCAGCATCTTATACTCTACGGTAGGCGTCTCCACCTTTCCTCTCGTGGCGGTTACGTCCTTCTGCTCCCCGTTCCGGATGATGGTAAGCACCACGTTCGTATTCTCCTCGCCCTTGATGCAGGAAACCACCTCAGTAAGCGTTTTTCCGTACGTAAGCTCACCGTCAACCTTGTAGATCAGGTCATCCGTCTTCAATCCGGCCTTTTCCGCAGGACTCTGCTTAAAAATGGTGCCAAGCTTTGGCAGCTGCGTCTCCTCATCAATGCTCACGTATGCGCCAATACCGTAGTAAATTCCTTCCGCGCCCTGCATCAGATCATTGTATTCCTGGGCCGTATAGTACTCCGTATAGGGATCACCCAAGGAATTCATAAGTCCCTTGTAGATTCCGTTCTCCAGCTGTTCATCCGTCACTTCATCCAAAAAGTACTTTTCGCGAATGGCATCCACAAGACCGTTGACCTTAGTGACCATCTCATCCGTAACAAAGCCGTCGCTGCTGACCTTCGTGGTTTTTTGGGTAGTCTTTTTCTTGGTAGTGGTCGTAGTCTCTTCCACTTCTTCGTCAGCTTTTCTTGCAGACACGTTTCCAGCCTGCCAGTATGCGAGAATGATCACGCATGCGATCACCAGCGTGCTGATCATGCCGACAACAATGCCGCCGATAAAGGCTCCTCTGTCCTTTTTCTTCTTTGTTTTCCCTTGATTTATCGCCTGATAAGAATCAATGTCACGATATTGATTATTCTGATCCATTTTCTGCCGTCTCCTTTACTCTTTGCGTCAATCTTTCGTCCGGCATATACGGGCTTTACGGTAACGTTATGTAATCCAGAGGAGATACGTACTCTCCGTCTTTTCTCACGCTAAAGTGTAAGTGATTTCCCGTGGATCGTCCCGTAGAACCCACAAGCGCAATGGTGTCGCCCTTGCTGACCACCGCATTCGCCTGAACTTTCAGAGTCGACGCATGCATGTAGATCGTGTACAGATTGTCACCGTGATCGATCATCACGTAGTTACCCATGGTCGGGCTGTACGCAGCCGCAACCACCACGCCGTTGTAGGCGGCATAGATTGCCGTTCCCTTCGGTGCCGCAAGGTCTATTCCGTTATGGAACTGCTTTACCTTCAGGATCGGGTGAATGCGCCATCCGTAAGGATCACTAACTCTTGTATAGGATGCCAGAGGGAACTGGAACGTACCTCCGTCATAGGTTCTCATGACGGAAAGCCGTTTTCTGTCTGCCTCAATGGCCAGCTCCAACGCCTTGATCTCCTCATCCTGCTGCTTGATCATGGCCTCGTACTCTTCGATGGCCTTTTCCTTATTCTCGATGTCAGACTGATATGCTTCAATGTCACGCTTTTTTTGTTCCATGAAGATCTCAAGCGTGTTCTGCTCCAACTGTACGTTTTCCTTCGTCTGGTCCAGGATTTCTTTTTCGAGCTCCAGCTGTCTCTCACAGAGTTCCACGTACTTACGGTAATTCTGGAAATTTGTCCACTGCTCCTTATCGTAAGTAACCAGCTTTTCCATAAACTCTGCCCTGTTGAGGAAATCACCGATGCCGGAAGCGCTTAACAACAGGTCAGACATCAGGTTGCTTCTCTTTTCGTACATCTGTTGCGCGCGGACGATCATGCTGTCCATCTGTCCCTTTTCACGGGCAAGGGCATCATCCACCTGGGCCTGCGTTTCCACGATCTCAGCTTCCTTTGCGGTAATCTGCTCCTTCAGGTCATTCATGCGCTGTTCGATCTGGGCAATCTGATCATCCAGCTCCGCAATGTAATTATTCAGATCCTTCTTCTTGGACTCCAGACTCTTTTTGATCCCTTGTACGTCGCTTAAATTCTTTTTCAGACCGTTCTTTTCTTTCTCAGCCTTGGAAATCTGTTCTTGCTTTTCCCGGATACTCTCCAGAATGGATGCATCCCCACTCTTTGCCGCACTTCCCGTCATCACGTCGCCGTGCCAGGTTGCCAAGAACAGTAACGTCAGGCTAAGCAAAAGAACCCGCGTCGTTATTCTCTTTTTTCTCATACGTTACCACTCTTACGTTGCTTGTAATTTACGGTGTCTACACTCTAAGATGCTTTCTCACGGAGAACATGCTCCCCAGGAAGCCAATTCCCACGCCAAGCGCAAGACACACCGGCGTCAGGAAGGAAAAGATCGTTTCAGCTGGCAATAAGCCCAAACGCGACATGAGCATGGGGAACCTTTTTACCAGATAATCCGCTGCATATTGATACATGTGATACAATACGATCAAAGGGATTCCGGCTCCGAACAGTCCCATGATCATGCCCTCGATCACGAAGGGAGAGCGCACAAGAAAATCCGTTGCGCCGATGTACTTCATGATACTGATTTCCTGGGCGCGGATGGCAATGCCCGTTGCTACCGTGTTGCTGATCAGGAAGATGCTGACCGCAAACAACAGCGCGATCACGCCGGCAGAAACGTAAGCAATGATCAAGTTTGTGCCGGTAAGAGTCGTTGCGGTGGATTCGTCGAAATTCACCTTACGAACCTCCGGAAGGCTCTGCAGCCAAGTGACAAGGTCATTTTGGAGACTGACGTCACTCAAGAACACTTCATAGCTATGTTCTCCGCGAAGCGGGTTGTCTTCGTATCCCATGGCATAATCCGGTCCAAAGTATTCCGGTCCAAACTTAGCCCAGGCTTCCTCGTCACTGGTAAACTTCACCTCGGAAACTTCAGGTCTTGCAGCGATCTCCGTCCCGATCTCCTTCAAGCGGACGTCGGAAGGGATCTGTCCTTCCGGATGGGTGTAATCCTCCCAGTGGCTCAAGCCCTCAGCGTAATAACAAAGGTCATACTCCGAGTGGAAGAATACGGTTACTGACACGCCTTCCTCCGCCTGCATGACCATGTGGCGGAAATTCGTAACGATGGAATAAAATGCTCCAAACAAGAACAGACAAGCCGTGATCGTAGCCACGGACGCCAGGGAAAAAAGCTTATTACGTAAGATATTCGCTATGCCCTGACGAAATACGTATACCAATGAATTAATCTTCCTCAACATATTCACCATCCTCTTGATCACTTACGATCACGCCTTTTTTCAGCGCGATCACGCGCTTGCGCATGCTGTTAACGATCTCTCTGTTGTGCGTGATCATGATCACGGTCGTACCCTGGGCATTGATCTCCTCCAAAAGCTCCATGATGCCCCATGCATTTTGCGGGTCAAGGTTACCCGTCGGCTCGTCAGCCAACAAAATGGCAGGCTGATTGATCAGAGCTCTCGCCAGCGCGACTCTCTGCTGTTCTCCTCCGGACAATTCCCGTATTTTCGCCTTATATTTTCCTGCAAGTCCCACCGTTGCAAGAATGGTGGGCACGTTCTTTCTGATCTCTTCCGTGGGGACCTCAAGGATTCTCTGCGCGAACGCCACGTTCTCGTAGACGTTGCGATCCGTCAGCAAGCGGAAATCCTGGAATACCACGCCGATCTGACGACGGTATTTCGGGATCTGATAATGCCGGAGTTTCCCTGCGTCCTGTCCCATCACGTAGACGCTTCCCTCGGAAGCCTTCAGCTCCCGGAGCAAAAGCTTGAACAGCGTGGATTTACCTGCGCCGTTCTCACCAACGATAAACACAAATTCCCCTTTTTTGATGCTTAAGTTTACGTCACTTACCGCAGCCACGCCCGCGGAATAAGTCTTGCTGACGTTCTCCAGATAAATGATGCCTTTCTCTTCGATAAATTCCTGTCTTTCTCTTTCTTGTTCTTCTTTTTTGCTCATAACTTCCCGTATTCTTTCGATATTTTTTGTTTCTCGAATGCACTGTAAGCACAAACTCACGGGCTCCCATCTAATTAGACGAAATGGGGGCCCGATTAGTTCCATTTTGGGATCAATATTCCATGCTTTCCATGTACTTCATGTATTTTACCACCATCAGGGCGATCTTAAACGTGATGGCGTCCTCAAAGACGCGAAGATCCAGATTTGTGGTCTTTTGGAGCTTATCCAATCGATAAACCAGCGTATTTCTGTGAATAAAAAGCTGACGTGACGTCTCGGACACGTTCAAGCTGTTCTCGAAAAACTTGTAGATCGTGGACAACGTTTCCTCGTCAAACTCATCCGGGCTCTTTCCGCCAAAGATCTCACGGATGAACATTTTGCAGAGCGGGATGGGGAGCTGATAGATCAAGCGTCCAATGCCAAGCTCGCTGTACGCCACAATGTCCCTGTCGTCAAAGAAGATCTTCCCTACGTCCAGCGCCATCTTCGCTTCCTTGTAGGAACGGCTGACTTCCTTGATCTCCTGGATCACCGTGCCGTATGCGACGCGCACCTTCAATCCTTCCTTCTGCAGGAACGCACAGAGAGATTTCGCAGACTTATCGATCTCCTTTGCAGCATTCACGTCCGTCAGGTCCTTTACCACAATCACGTTATTCTCATCCACGGCCGTAATGAAATCGCGGCTGTTCGAGCCAAAATGATTCCTCGTCAGTTCCAGGGCGTTATTATCCTTGCGGTTGCCCGTCTCAACGATCATGACAACCCTGGCCACGTCCGTCTGGATGTGCAGCTTTTTGGAACGGCTGTAGATGTCCACCAACAACAGATTATCCAACAGAAGATTCTTGATAAAGTTATCCTTGTCGAATCTTTCCTTGTAGGCCACCAACAGGTTCTGGATCTGGAACGCAACCATTTTACCGATCACGTACACGTCCTCGCCGCTGCCCGCCACGATCAACACGTATTCCAATTGCTGCTCGTCAAAGATTTTAAAATACTGATAGCCTTGGATTTCCTGGGAATCCGCAGGAGAGCTTGCAAACTCAATCACGGCCTTCGCGCAGTTCCCCATGTCGATGGTGCTGGCAACTTCTTTGCCATCCACGTCCATGACGCACAGCTCGATTCTGGCTATCCCTTTTAACCCGTCGATCGTATTCTGAAGTATCTGATTCGAAATCATATGTACACGCTCCTTTGCGTCCCAAATTAAACCGTATAAAACATTTATACCAAAAACAGCCAAAAAAAGCAATAGCTTTTTGTGCAATTTTTCTTTTGACGCACGTCATAATGCACAAAAAAACATGGAAACTATTGATCACCCCTTTGGTGTAAAGCTGTCAAAGATCATCACCTGAAAATCAGATCTGGCCTGCTCAAGCTCTTTCTGGCTCTTGATTGTCCAAGCCACGTTCTCCACCGGATAGAGTCTCCTCAGAAGCCGGTAAGAAAACTGCTCTCTCTGTGAGTGCTTGTAAGCGATAAAATCCGGCCTTGAAAAAACATTAAAAATCATGCTCGTCATGACCAACTTTTGGTAAAATGGCTTATCCGGCTCCTCCACAAAATAATTCATGGAGAGCTGCCCGCGAAGAACGTGCGGATAATGCCTCCGGACCCACCACATCAGGATCGGGTGAAAGGATTCCATGCAATAAGGGCCCCGATAACTCTCTAATCGTTTGCACGCCATCTTCGTTGCCCGGAAGCACCGGCCCTCCGACTTCATCTCGATGATCAGGGGAACCTTGCCGTCCGCGATCTTAAGCACGTCGTCAAACAACGGGATCTTCTCTTCCGTCCCCAGGAGACGAAGCTGCAGCAGCTCCGCATACGTAAGATCCGTCAGATTCTTTTTCACGCCGCACATGCGCTGCAAAGACTGATCATGAAAGACCACTAGCTTTCCGTCCTTGGTCAGCTGAAGGTCCATTTCCATTCCGTAGCCTACTTCCACTGCTTTCCGGAAGGCCGTCAGGGAATTCTCCGGAATCCCCTTCGACGCGTCATGAAGCCCGCGGTGGGCGATCAAAACCTTTTCATAGGGGCGCATGCCCTTTCTTCTCGGTTTATTGGGCCCCAGCATCCAAAGATATATAAGAGGCGACCACAACAAAATCAGTAAAATGCTCATCCAAACCATGATTACAGTCTCCGAATGGATTTTTCTCCAATCTGTATTTTTTTCTCCTTCAGGAGATGCCCGACGGCTCGCTTAAACTCGTTTTTGCTCATGCCCGTCTCATGGGTGATGACCTCGGGGGCAGACTTGTCCGTAAAGGGAAGTGAGCCCTCGTAACTGTCCAGAAGCTGCAGGATCTTCTCCGCATCCTTCTCGATCTGCAGATATGCCTTTTCCCGCACGCTTAAGCATAGCCTTCCGTCCTCCTGCACTTTGGTCACCCTCGCCGTTATGATCTGGCCGGGTTCCACCTCGCCATACAGTTCCCGCTTCGGGATCAGGGCGGAATACTTGTCGTCAACGGCAACAAATGCGCCGAAATTATCACTGATCTCGTACACTCTGCCGGTTACTTTATCCTCTTTCTGATACGGGCTGTCCGACAGGAGATGCTCATATACGTTCATCGTGGCGCAGAGGCGTTCGCTCTTGTCAACATACAGGGAAACCAGCACCTGATCACCCTCGCGCACCCTGCCGCGCTGTTGCTTAAACGGCAGGAGCAGGTCCTTTTCCAGGCCCCAGTCCAAAAAGGCACCGATCTTTCCCAACTGTGCCACGGTAAGAAGCGCCGTCTCACCCATGATCAGCTTGGGCCGCTTTGTCGTCGCGATCAGGCGGTCCTTGGAATCCTTGTACAAAAAGACCTCCATCAGATCCCCCACGGCAGCACCCGCCGGTACCTGCTTCGCAGGCAAAAGCACTCTGTCCTCCGTCTTTCCAGGCTCTGCCAGATACACGCCAAACTCCACTTTCTTCACGATCTCCAGCCTTTGGATCTCTCCCAAACGCATGCTCATCTTAAATCTCCTCCATTATCTCATCCAATGCTAAATTCCACGGCGGCAAAAGCCCTTCCGCCCTCGTCCTGCAGGGAGACGACCAAGCGTCCTTCCTCTGCCGCGACGTAAGGATGCAGCACGTCGCCCAAAAATGCCTGCTTCTTATACTCCGCGCGCATCTGGCGTATTTCCGCGCCTTCCGGCAGGAATTCCAGCGCCATCGCCACGTATTGTCCATTGTTTACGTGATGATTGGAGTCCAAATGATGCGGCATGACCGTGATGGGCCCTGCCATGCTTCCGCCCGCAGGCACCGCGATCTTCCGTCCCGCATACTCCATGGGAATCCTCTCTTCCACGGGATAGCCCTTCAGCATCGCCTCATCCGGCGTGACAAACCTTTCCGTCCTGACGTCGATCAGGCTCCAGATGCTGTTTGCCTTCGCCAGGTAATTCCCATCCTGGTCAAACATCATAAAATTACGCTGTCCCATAAATTTCTGAAACTCATAGGGGAGCGTGCCGACCGTCACCTTCTCGCCCAGCCTCGGCATCCTGATGGGAATGATCTGCCAGGCATTTAATACCCAAACCAAATTCCGGTCCAGACAATACTTGATGCCCACCCCGGCATCCTCCGACTGAAACGTCGAACAATCTTGAAAGTAATTGAGCAGCGCCATGAAGGATAACTTTCCTTCGCTGTCTGTCTCGCTGTATCTGATTCTACTGTCAAATTGGTACATTTTTGTCCCTTTCCTTTTTACATCCAACCCATAATCTGCGCGACAATCTGGAAGACCCAAACACCAAGGAATGCGATCATTCCGGCGTTGAAAAATATAATGAAAAAGCGTTTTCCCTTGGGAATCGTCACTTCACCGGCATACACCCGGATTTTTTTCAAGTTCACGAGCAAATAGATGATCCCAAAGAGCGCAAATCCATACTCAAACAAGATGCACAGACCGATCGCAGCGATCAGCATTCCATTATCCGTCACAAACTGGACGTAAGCCGCAAATGCCTTGCTGTCCTGCAGGTTAGACATACTTTTTGATACCAATTCCATGAGCTTTTGCAGGTCCAGGGCTTGGATCAGATTTGTCAAAACAACGCTCGTAAAGCCATTCATGCAGGCGTGGAGTGCAATGGTGATCTTTATGTTTCCAGTCTTCACGAATACGTATGCAAAAAATAGGCCAATGCCAAATGCATACGCGAATTGGTTAAAGTTTCCGTGAAACAGGCCAAAGGCCAGTCCGGAAAGCAGAATTGCAACGCCTTCCCCGTATTTCAAGGTTCTCGTCACCAGCATTTTCCGGAAGATCAGTTCTTCACAGACGGGGGCGCCAATGGTAACCAAAAAGATGGAAGTCAACGGGTCCAGCCTGGAAATTAATTGCGTGCTTACGTTCTCCACCGATCCTCCCATGGCCTTCCCCAGGATGGCCGTAATGATCAGCCCGACAATGTTGCACGCTATGGCAATGCCGAACGTGCATGCCAGCGCAGACACAAAATGACTGGGTTTGATCGCTCTTCTTTTAGGAGTTGTTCCGGGAAGAAGCCTTTTCCCCAAGTAGAGGATCAATGGCACGGCAATCAAATAGGTCGGCAAGAGTTGCAACCAGTAACCAAAGCCCTTATACGCAAAAATACCTCCCACTTGTCCTTCCTTAACTAACAATGGTTTTAACGCCTTCCACGAATAAACTGCGAGATACTGCATCCCGTTAAAAATGACCGTGGTCAAAACCAGCCACAGGCCAAGCAAGGTAAAATCCCAACGCGCCTTGCTTAAGATTTCCGGCGATACTTCATCGGAACGTTCCAATTCTTCCTGCATGATCGGTTCTTCCTGCGTGGTCGGTTCTTCCTGCATGATCGGTTCTTCCATGCCTTCTCCTCCTATTCTTCCATCACTCTCTCAAACCTTACGTCCGTAAGATCCAGTCCGCCCTGTGCAAAGTACAGACGGATCGTGGTGTAGCGTGAGAACATGTACGTGCTGCCCGAAAAGCTGACAGGTTTGCCACCGGTTCCATTCCAGGTAAAGGTTCCGGACGCCGTTCCCATGCTGAACACCGTCACGGGAATCTGCGCCAGTTCGCCCGCCTCCGAGCTTGCCGTCAGCGTAAAGCGGTAGAGTCCCGGCTTTTCCAGATCCAGCACAAAACTGTAACTTGCATCACGTGCAGTCTTTACGCCGCTCAGATCCACCGTCAGCTCATTGCCTAACAGATAGCATGGCACCTCTTCCTGACTAGTGGCGCCTTCCTCCTCCCGGCCCGTGATCTCTACGGTCTGCGCCGTTCCGAGGAGTCTCTTCATGGCATTGGAGCGAAGAACGACTCCCAGCACGTTCGCCGCATTTCTCTGCAGCTCCGCACGCTTTACCTCTCCCTTTTCCAGGGATTCCAGCGTGTTGTCGTCATGCTTTTCCCCGTCCGAGCAAACCATGTACACGTCATTTTGTGCCATGGCCATGGTTGCAAAATCCCGCTTGTCCGGTGCCTGCCCGCGGCGGTTGATATTGGCCCACCAGTCCGTCATGGCAAGACCCTCGAAGCCCCACTCCTTTCGAAGGATCGTGGTCGTCAGGTCATAGCTGCCCGCCGTCCAAAGGCCGTTAACGCTGCCGTAAGTGGTCATGACGGTATAGGCACCGCCCTTTGTCACGGCGATTTCAAAGCCCTTTAAGTAAATCTCGCGCAGCGCCCTCTCGGAAATGACGCTGTCGAGGAAATGTCTTCTTGTCTCCTGATTGTTTCCGCAAAAATGCTTGATGGTCCCCGTAACGCCTGCGGCATGCAAGCCCTTAAGCTGCGCTGCGGCCACCTCACCGGTGAGATACGGATCCTCCGAGAAATACTCGAAATTACGCCCATTCAGGGGATGCCTGTGGATATTCATGCCAGGTCCCAGCAGACATTCCACGTGGTTTGCGGTCATCTCCAGACCGGTAAGGGTAAACAGCTCCGTCAGGAGTTCACGGTTCCAGGTACATGCAAGCATCGTTCCGCCAGGCAGGCTGAATGCCTTCGTCCCGCAGTCAAGACGCATGCCGGAAGGGCCGTCACTACAGCACGCACAAGGAATCCCAAACTCTGCAAGACGCGGTGAAACGCCTCCAAAGGCTGCTGCCGTGCCCGCCGTCACCTTGGGACTTCCCATGCCCTCGCCGCGAATGATGCAGGCAAGGTCCTCATCCGACAGCTGTCCGATAAATTCCTTTAGGTCATGCTTTCCAAGCGCAACGTCCGCAAGCTTGATGCCCAGATCCCCCGTATAGGCAATCTCCTTGGGCATTGCCGCAAGACGCCTGCGTGCCTCCTGTGCGCGATAGAGTCCGTCAGGAATCTCTGCGTCTCCCTGGAATTCCTCTACCTCCTTGATGGGCGTCTTCTCGAAAACAGGCTCTCCGTCCCGATTTACCATACGGTCAAACGGAAGCACGGGAGCCAGTGCGCTCGTCACCTGACGAAGCACCTTTGTCTCAGGAAGCTCGAACGCCAGCGCGGGCAAGGTTTCCTTGATGCTCTTTCCAACATGGAACTTATAGGTTCCAGCCTCTAACAAATAAGCATAGGCATGTCCCGTCACGCCCTCGTCATCATAGGATGCAAAGCTTTCGGGACAAACCTTAATGCTGACAACCTCTTTTTCACCAGGTGCAAGGAGCTTTGTCTTTGCAAAGCCGCAGAGAACTCTCGCAGGCTTTCCAAGCTTGCCCTGCGGTGCCTCACAGTACACCTGAACAACCTCTTTTCCGGCGATCGCACCCGTATTCGTCACGGTCACGCTGATCTCTCCGCAAAACTTTTTTCCACAGACACAAGCATACCATATTGCTTCACCAACAGCTGCAAGCAGTCCCGCAAAGCTTCCCTCTTCGAGCCTTGCATCCTCAAATGCAAACTCCGTATAGGAAAGGCCGTATCCAAAGGGATATCTCACGCGATCCTTCGCAAAGGTCTCGAAATAACGATATCCAACATAAATGTCCTCACAGTAAAAATCGCGGTTCTGATCACCAAAATTGGGATCGGAAGGGTAGTCCTTAATCGCATAAGCAATCGTGTCTGTCAGCTTTCCAGAGGGGGAAACCTTCCCCAAAAGCACGTCCGCCGTGCCAAGGCCGCCCATCATGCCCCCATGCCATGCATACAACACGGCATCTGGCGTAAACTCATCGACAAAGCCCATGTCAATGATGGATGCCACGTTGAGCACGATCACCGTCTTCTGAAAGTACTTTCTGGTGATTCGCAGCATGTCCTTCTCGCCATCCGTCAAAAGATAGGAGCCCTCCTTGTAGGAATTGTCCATCTCCTCACCCGCCGTACGTCCTATGACGATCAGCGCCGTCTCACAGCGCTCAGCGGACGCTTTGACCAGCTCCTCGGAAAGCGGCATCTCCTCCTGGCACCAAGGCTCTCCGCCCCAGCTGGCGCCCTTGTCAAAGGGATGCTCTGCCGTCCAGTCCTCATAAACCTTCTTGAGCTCCTGATCCAGCTTTGCACCGCGAAGCTCCAGTCCCTCCGGGATATTGATCACGTGCGACACGTTCACCATGCCTCCGGAACCCGTCCCGCTCTTGTAATAATCGAGCTGGATCCGTCCGAATACGGCAATCTGCCTTGCCGCGTCAAGGGGTAACGCTCCATTCTTATTCTCCAAAAGGACCACGCCCTCCGCAACGGCCTGCGTCGCCTTCTCCTGATACTTTTTCCAATCCAAAATTGTACTCATGCAATTCTTCTCCCGTAAAATCAACTCATCCAACCCTTAAACCAGTACCTTTTTCAGAACCTCGTCCTCCATGACCAGCCGCTTCGCCTCTTCACGATACTTCTCCTCATGCAGATAGGTATGACGGTGAGGCTTGATGGACGGCGCCATGTCGATCGCCTTGATGAAATCCTCTTTTCTCATGCCAAGGGTTTCCACGTAATCCCAGAAGCCCGTATCCGCAAAGATCTTGCTGACGCGGACGTGGCGGTGATCCTGCACCTTCGCCATGATATAGGTCGCAATGCCCACCTGCACGCCATGGAGCTGGGGCACTTCCAAAAACTTATCCAGCGCATGGGAGATCAGATGCTCGCTTCCGCTGGTGGGCGCGCTGCTGCCTGCTATCTCATTCGCAATGCCGCTCATGGCAAGGGAATCCAGCAGTTCCTTCAGGAACACCTCATCCTGAATGCTCTCGAAGGGCGTACGCACGAAGCTGTTCACGGCCTTCTTTGCCACCATCACGGCAAAATCGTTCAGTACCGACGCGCCGTGCTGCGCCTCATATACCCAGTCATACAGGGACGTGATCTTCGCCACCATGTCGCCGATGCCGGAATAGATGAACTTCACGGGCGCCGTGCGAATGACCTCCGTGTCCACCACGATCCCGTAGGCCAGCTTTGCCGGCACGGAATTTCTCTTGCCGCCAACCAACAGGGACGCGCTTGCGCTGGAAAAACCATCGCTGGAGCTGCTCGTCGGCACGCTGATAAATGGCATGCCGCGAAGGAATGCCGCATATTTACCGGCATCGATCACCTTGCCGCCGCCGATGGAAACCACCGCCTTCGCCTTGTTGGGAATCGCAAACGCCAGGGGAATGATGTCCTCAATGGCCACCGTGTCCAGCTCCTGATACTCCAAGACGGTGACGCCCGCCGCACGCATGGACTCCATGACCTTCGTGCCAAACAGATCGATCAATCCGTTTCCAAAAAAGATCACCACTTCCGAGAGATCCTCCTCCTTCAGCGTTGGTCCAAGACATCCCAGAGATCCCTTTCCCACCTTCAAGATTACCGGTATTGAAATACTGTCATTTTTCTGCATGTCATAACCCTCCTAAACCTATTCTCTGTTTCCGTGGCGGAACTGCGCATCTTATGCCTTGTGCCCGCCGATCTGGTTGTTTCGCTCCCGTTTTGTTGCCCCTTCTTCAAAATCCGTCCCTTTTAGGACGGCGTTTTTTCCATATCGCTTTTGGATTCCGAGAACTGCCTGTTGCATCCTTTTCTCGCGTTGCTTTCGCTCTTCTTCTTTTGCGATCTCTTCGGCAGTCTTGGCCGCCTGCCTTGGATCTGCCAAGGAAATCCCATAATCCTTAAAGAGCTCCAGCTGCTCATATTTTTCCTGGCTTGCAGCCTCCTTCTCCTCCATCACGTGGTTTGCGGCCACGCCGATCCTGCGCACTGAAAGCGCCGGATCCACCACGCGGTCATAGATCGCCAGCACTGCGTCCACGATCTCCCTTGTGGAAACCGTAAATTCCTCCAGATTCTCCGATCCGTGCGCATGCTTTGGCACCTGCCGTCCATAAAAATCCGTGGACGTTTCCCCGTGATATTCCTTTCCTTTCGCGGCATTTTTAAGATTGTCCGCGTCATAGCTTATGGTCAGCACCATCTGATCCGTCACCAGGTTCTTCGCGGCAAGGTCCAGCGAAAGCACCTCCGCCATCTCCCGTACGATGATCCGCGCCTGGTCATAAGGATACGGGTGGGATAAAACTTGTCCCGAACTGACGGAATTGTTCTCAGGCTTATAACTCTTTACGTCTGAAATCCGCGTCGGCTCCCAGCCCCAGGCGTGATCGATCAAAAGCTCCGCATTGATGCCAAACATCCGGTACAAGAGATCTTCGTTGTAAAACTCCGTCTCCTTCCCGACGCTGCATCTGGCCACGTCACCCATGGTAAACAGCCCCACTTCCTCCAGTCTACGGGAGATTCCCCTGCCGACCCGCCAAAAATCCGTGAGCGGCCTATGATCCCAAAGAAGTTCCCGGTAACTGCGTTCATCCAAAGTGGCCATGCGGACGCCGTTTTCATCCGCCGGCGCGTGCTTTGCCACGATGTCCATGGCGACCTTGCAGAGATACAGGTTGGTTCCGATCCCGGCCGTCGCCGTGATCCCCGTCTGGTCATACACGTCCCGGACCATCTTTCTCGCCAGTTCCTGCGCCGTCATGCGGTAAGTCTTAAGATACGACGTCACGTCCATGAACACTTCGTCAATGGAATAGACGTGAATATCCTCCGGCGCTATATATTTCAAATAAATCTGATAGATATCCGTGCTGTATTTCAGGTACAATGCCATCCGCGGCTTCGCCACGAGATACGTGAGCTCTGGCTCCCCGCGCCTTCTGCTCCTGTTGACTTCCCGGACTTTTTGAACCACTTCAAAAAGTCTGGCGCGACCGGGTATCCCGTACGCCTTCAAAGAAGGCGAAACCGCCAGACAAATGGTCTTCTCCGTCCTACTTTCATCCGCCACCACAAGATTTGTGGTCAGCGGATCCAGCCCTCGTTCCACGCATTCCACGGATGCATAAAATGATTTTAAGTCAATCGCTACGTAAGCTCTCTCCGACATGATTACTTCCGCTTTTTCTTTCTCTTCTTCCTGCATCTTCTGCAGCAACAATTCTGAGGCTCCATGTCATTCCGGATCCCGGCGACGCAGATCATGGCAACAATCGCGATCTGCCCTGCCAGCATCAGTGCGTCCTTGTTCTCAAGCAAGAACCCTTTTACCTTTTCGAGCACTTCCGACTTCACGTCCTTTGTCTCGTCCAACGTTTCTTCCAAAGTCTCCTCAACTGCGTTCGTCGTTTCTTCCATGCCATCACCTTCTCTTTTCTCAAGCTCTCTGGATCAAAATCCGCGTGATCTCATCCAGCGGAATCCGCGTTCCGCCTTCCAACAGCATTACGCGCTTTGCGCGGTCCACCTTAACAAAATTCCCCGTAACCTCCACGTACGCGCCGCCGTCCTTTACCGGATCCGGCACAAAATACGTGGTCTTGATCTCCGGCCGTTCCCCTTTCCGCTCCTCAAGCACCCGGAGCGTCTCGTCCAACACGGCCTTCTCACTCTCGTCCATCTCCCGGAACTCTTCCGTCTGTCGTCCCGCCTCCGCGATCGCTGCATCGTACCCTGTCAGGGCCGCAAAAGGCATAAACTGCGCCGCGCGCTCAGAGAGCGGCATGTGCGGCCTTCTAGGCGACTGATGGTGCGGAAGGTCCAAAATGTCCGCATATTTTCCCTCAGGCTTTTCCATTCCCTTCATCCTTTTTGGCAGAGGCTGCCGCTATCCTAAAGAAGATCAGTCCCAAAACAAACAAAACGGTTAGCACGCTGATACCCTTGTTATTGCTGCCCGTCACCTGCGTTGCAACGCCCACCAGCGTCGTTCCAAGGAATGCCGCGCCCTTGCCGCAGATGTCATAGATTCCAAAGAACTCTCCCGACTGCTCCGGCGGGATGATCTTTGTGAAATACGACCTGGAAAGCGCCTGGATGCCGCCCTGGAACATACCCACAAGAACGGCCAGGATCCAGAACTCCACAATGTTCGTCAGGAATACGGCAAAGATCACGATGCCAAGATACGCTGCGATGCATACCGTGATAAGTCTCTCAGCCGCGAATTTCTGTGCCAGCCTGCCAAAGATAATGGCGCAGGGGAACGCCACGATCTGCGTCACCAAAAGTGCCAAAAGCAGACCGGAACTGCTAAGCCCCAGTGCCGTTCCATAGGCCGTCGCCATGTCTATGATGGTATATACGCCGTCAATGTAAAAGAAAAATGCGATCAGGAACCAGAAGATCTTGCTGTGTTTTCGCGCATTTGCAAGCGTGTTTCCCAGACGCTTAAAGGTTTCCGCCACCGCATGGTCCCGGCATTCCACGTAGTACTTTTGCCGATAAGTCTGAATGAGCGGCAAGGTCATGCCAACCCACCAAGCTGCCGTGATCACAAAGGACAACGTCATTGCCAGCTCCATGCTCAGTCCGATCTTATCCTTTCCCAGCACGACGACAAGACAAAGGATGAAGGGAACGCAGCTGCCGATGTAACCCCAGGCATATCCTGCAGTCGAGATCTTATCCATGCGCTCCTTCGTCGTCACGTCTGGCAACATCGAGTCATAAAAGATCAAGCTCGAGGAATAACCGATCTTAGATATGATAAACAATATCAAAAAGGCCAGCCAATGTCCTGCAAATCCCAAAGAAATGCATCCGATGGAACCGATGGCCAGCGATGCCAGGAAAATAGGCTTCTTGAAATTCTTATTATCCGTAAAGGTTCCCACGATGGGTCCCAGGATTGCCACGATCAGCGTTGCGATGGATGCCGTGTATCCCCAGTACGCCTGATAATCCACGGAGCTGACGCCTTGCTGCCCGGCAATGTAATTAAAATAAATGGGAATGATCGTCGTGGCCAGCATGGTAAATGCGGAATTACCCACGTCATACAAGATCCAGTTGCGTTCCTGCTTAGTTATTTTCTGCTTCATTCCAGGTAGCCTCTCCTTATTTTTCCGTTTTTGTCTTTGCCGGATAAACCTCACCCGACGAAGGATCGATCGAAAGGAAGTTATAGCGGAATTCATCACCCATCTCAGGGAACGCGTCGATCAGTCCCGCCGCGAAATCCACTGCTTCCTCCATCAACGAAAGGAGCCTCTCCGTGCTGTCCGCACACTCCTGATTCTTCTCATAATTGATGATCAGCCCGTGCTTACCGTCATACTGCCCGACGGCCTTCAACACTCCAAGGATCACGGAACGTTTTACCTTCTGAGGAAGCACTAGATAATCCAGGAACTTCACCATGTCCTTCATGGCCTTGAAGACCTCTTCCTGCGAGATCTCCTCATAAAACCTGCTGATCACGCGCGCATTCTTTCCTGAGGGCACGAGATGCCCCGTCAACTTCGTCCGGATGGGATCCAAGCCTTCCCGCACAAGGAGTTCGCGATCCATCTCCGCCTCGATCTCCGCATGGGAGATGCCGCTGGCATCCATCTTTTCCTGCACGTATCCGTGACAGTAAAGATCCAGGGAAAAATGACACAAGAAGCCGTATATATAGGACAGGGACGGCCGGTAGTCGCCGCTCTCTTCCTCAGAAAGTCCCTGCAGGACCTTCGCCGCATTCTCAAAGAAATCCCTTCCGGGAAGGTCATGGATCTTACCCCCCGTCTGGTTGACGGGATTCTTTTTCAGAGCGTCATAGTAAAACAGCAGATCCGGCCCGTGTACTCCAAAATGAAACAGCTCCGGATATTTGTCAATGATCTCCCGGGCTTCGGGATTTATTTTCTTTCGTACCTCTTCCCCGTGTACGTAATGTGCGTGCGTCGTAGGCATTTTAGTTCCTCTTTTCTCTTGTCAGTATCCAATGAAAGTCTAAAAGGCTATTTAGGTGAAAATATTGATGATGCCGATCACGGCACCGATCACGGCGCCCAGATAAACCACCGCCGAAAGCTCCTTGCTGCACACGGACAGCGTCAATCTCTCCATCTCCGCCACGTCCATGCTTTCCACGCGCTCCCGCACCACGGAACTTACGTCCACTGCCTGCAGGATTGCCGCGCCAAAGCGGTCTGCCGCACGGTCCACCAGGTAATTTGCCACGTTCTCCAGGCCTTCCTGGCTGGTGCCCGCCTGCACGATCTCCTTGATCGGCTTATGCTCTATCTCTTTTACGTTCTGAAGGATCGCGCTTCGTACCATCTCTTCGCCGTTCTCCTCCAGATACTTGTGAATTGCCTGCGCAATGCGATCGTAGATGGCATCCTGCCGTTCCTCATTGATCAGCATGGCGATCATCTTATGGCTCAAGAGATCACTCATCGCATCCTTGCCGATCTCAGCGACGATGGGCTTAAACTCGATCTGGCGCACCTTATCCGCCACGGCCCCCGCCATGATGCCGCTGAACTTCCCGATCAGCTCGTCATGATTCTCGTCCGAAGAAAAGAAATCCCCGATGCAGGCCTCGCTCTCGTAAAGAGCCGTCGCAACCTTCTTTACCAGTTTTTCCTTCGTACCGTTCTTTTGAAAGCTTTCCTTGATGGCATCCATGTTAAACAGATGTCCGCCAACGGCATCACCGATCGCCATGGCAAGCCTTTTCTGGTTCTTCGGAATAATGCCGGGCGTAAAGGGCACGTGCCACTTTCCGATCTTTTTCTCCCTCTGAGGGCGAAACAACATCTTGATCGCTATATAATTCGTGAAACAACCGATAATGGCTCCCACCAGGACCGGCAGTATCATCCGTACAATTTCCATTACTATCCTCCGCGGCGCCTTATGCGCCTAAAAACCTTACCATTCCGGATCAGACGTCTTACTGCACGTCCATCCGGTACATTCTGCATGCGTTCTCCCAGGTGATGCGTCGCACCTCCTCGGGAGAGATTCCCTTGATCTGCGCCATGGCTTCCACCACGTACGGCAACATCAGGGAGGAATTCCGTTTGCCCCGATGCGGCGCAGGCGCCAGATACGGGCAATCCGTCTCCAGTATCATGGATTCCATGGGCAGCATTTCCACGGTTTCCTTTAATTTCTTGGAATTCTTAAAGGTCAGTACGCCGCCGATCCCAAAAAAGAACCCCAGTTTCAAATAATCTCTTGCCGTCTCCGCGGAATACGAGTAGCAGTGGATCACGCCGCCGATCTCCTCCGCCGCATGGGCCCTCAGGACGTCCAGCGTGTCCTTACAAGCCTCCCTGGAATGAATGATCACAGGCTTTTTTAACTCCCGCGCCAATTCCAGCTGTCTTTCAAACCATTTCTTCTGCACGTCAGCCCCCGGTTCCGGCCAGTAATAATCCAAGCCGATCTCCCCGACGGCTACGCACTTTGGGTGCTGACACTGCTGCCTGAGACGCTCAAAACGCTCTCCGTTCAGCTCCTCCGTCTCTGACGGATGCACTCCGACGGCCGCGTATACGTGATCATATTTTTCAGCGAGCTTCAGGCATGCCTCACAGGAGGCAACCGTAGAACCCACGTTGACAACCCTTCCGATCCCTCCGGCGGGAAGCCGTTCCAAAAGCTCCTCCCGGTCCTCGTCAAAAGCCTTGTCGTCATAATGTGCATGAGTATCAAAAATCAATTTGCTCATTTTATTTTGTCCAGGCTGTCCGATTTTACGCCCGTCGCCTCCAAAGAATGCTTCATGATCTCCTTGCCGAGATCATACAGGAAATCATCCTTTTTCTTTACCTTCTTTGCATTCAGCAGTTCCTCAGGAATCTCGATGCTTTCAACGGGAGTGACGTAGCAAATGGTTTCTTCTCCTGCATCCTGTACCACGAACTTTTCCAGATCCTGCGTAACCCTGTTGACGTAAAAATAATACTTGATGTATCTGTTCGCCTTTGAAGACGTCTTGTGGAGAACCCTCGCATATAACACGTCGTAAACGGTGCCTTCCTCGGTTTCTTCCCGTTCATACGTTGCTCCGAGAATGTCCTCGTCCGTAAACTTGATAATGTTATCCACTCCGATGGATGCCTCCATCTCATTCATTAAAGCATCCGTCCTTGAAAGAATCGGCTCATGATCCCTAATCTGACTTTTATAATAGGCCGCACCCTGCTCATCGGTGTAAATCTCCAGATAATTGCCCGTCGGTTCCTTGCCTTCAAGTTCATACCGCGCGTAGCTTCTGCCATTTTTGTTCGCCTCAGTCAGGCGAATGATCACGCCCGCAGCGCCTCTCTCGCGATAAGCAATGCTCAACGTGTGATCATTCAGGTTATAGCTTCTGAAATAATCTTTGTAATGCTCCGCCCAATCCTTTTCCGGTTTAGGCTCTGGTGTCGCCTGACTCGTCTCAATGCTGACCGACGCCGGCTCCTCAACGCTGATCTCTTCCTCCTTGCCGGCGCACCCAGCCATCAGCGCGCTCACCGCAAGTACGGCCAAACACGTCTTCCAACTCCGCTTTGTCATTCTCGTTCTCCTCGTTTTCCAGTATTCATTTAAGTCCAATAAGGCTTTTGATCCTTATGCGTAAATCCCTTCATCCGGCTCTTGTAGGAATCCAAAAGGGATTCGTAATGCGCTTTCTGTTTCTCGTTTAATCCGCCGTTCTCCGACAGTTCCTTAAACTTTGCCTCATACTCCACAAGATATTCCTGCGCGGCATCCTTATAGTTGTTCGCCATGTTATTCTCCATGCGCTCGATCAGATGCTCCAGTTCCGAATTCTTCTTCACTCCGCCAAACAAACCAAACATAGCGCCACCTCCCAACAGACTATTCATCCAATCCGTGCTTCACCGCGTATACCGCAAGCTGCGTCCGGTCCTTCAGCTCCAGCTTCTCCAAGATCTTCGAGATCTGATTTCGCACCGTACCCTCCGCCAAGTAAAGTTCCCCGGCGATCTCCTTGTTATCATAACCCTGCGCAACCAATTTTACCACGTCCAACTCCCTTGCTGTCAAGATGGTATCCTCATCCTGCGCCGCATCCTGCTTTTGGACGGGTGCCTCCTCCATGCGCTTTCGCATCACGCGGTACACGCCGTCCCCAAAAACGCTGATTCCGGAATGCACGCTCTTGACGGAGGCGATCACCTTTGCGTCCTCCATCTCCTTCAGGATATATCCGTCAGCGCCGCTGGAGAGCGCCTTGTCAATGGTCTCCTCGTCGTCAAACGTCGTCAGCACCAGGACCTTCACCTCCGGGCATTGCTCCTTGATGGCCTTGATTCCATAGGCACCGTCATAATCCGGCATCCGCATGTCCATCATCACCACGTCCGGCTGAAATACCTTACACTTTTCAAAGGCTTCCTTGCCGTTCTCCGCAAGCGCCACCACTTGGATCCCGTCGTCTTGCTCCAGCACGGCCTTCAGTCCCTGCCTTAGGATCATAACGTCGTCTGCGATCAAAACCTTAATCTTCTCCATACCCATTCTCCCCATGCATTCGATCTATATTGGCAATTTCACCCTGGTCAGGAATCCTTCCCCGGGCGAAGAAATAAAGCTCACCGTTCCGCCTGCCTTCTGGACCCTCTCGCGGATTCCCCGCAGGCCGTTATTGTCCTGAATGTTTTCACAACCCTTGCCGTCATCCGCGATCATCAGCTCCACGGTATTTTTCTGGAACCGGATGACCACGTCCATCTTTGACGCCTCTGCATATTTCAGCGTGTTGGTCATGCTCTCCCGCACCGTGTCATACACCGTCTTGGACAGATGAGAATATTGCTTCCCGTCCTCCCCGCGCACGGTCACCTCCACGGGAATCTCCTTCATCTGGTTTGCCAGCTGCATTACGCCTTGGGTGAGAAGCTCATACTCCGCCTCCTCCCGAAGCATGTTGATGGACTCCCGGAGTTCCTTGATGCCCTGGCCCGTCAGCTGCCTCGCCTCGGTCAGATAGCCCTTGACCTCGTCGAAGTTTTCCTTTCCGGCAGAGATCTCCGCCAGCTTCATGTAGGACTGGATCATGGTCAGCGTATGTCCCGCCGTGTCATGTACCTGCTGCGCGATCCGGTTTCTCTCCTGCTCCAAGAGGAGTTTTTCGTTCGTGATCGCCAGTTCCTTCTTCAAATTCATGAACCGGTACTTAAACGTCGCCATCATCACGAGAAACACCGAGATGGCGAATCCCAGCGGAGTGATGTCAAAGGATGACGGCACAAGACGCATAAGATAAAGGGCGTTTAACGCAACCGGCACCAGAACGGATGCCACCACAAGCTTCCGGGCCAGCGGATGCTTCGATCCCATCTTTACGTACAGGATCACCGCGCCCGTCAGGGCGAAGAAATACGTAAACGTCACGTTCGCGAAAAACAACGGTCCGTGGATCACGTCGTGTTCCACCGAAAAATCCCGGTAATACAAATGATGCAGTTCATTCGTCAGAACGCTTAGGTAAAAAAACGTCGAAACCGCCGCCGGGAACACCTTCACAAAGCCTTTCAGCTTTCTTCCCGAATATAGCATGGTAAAATAAAACCAGGTGGAGCCAACAAAACAAATGCCCACGTTTCCGATAAGAAACGCCGCCGTCAGTTCTCCCCTGGTTTTTGCCATCATTTGCAAGATTTGGGACGCACACCATAAAACCACCGTGCCCTGGCACGTAAAATACGTCCAGCTGCCGGCGCTTCCGTCCCCTCGAAAGAGCAGCGCTGCCATACAAAACAGCACTGCTCCGATCACGGCTATGTATATAAAAGTGAGTACCAATTGCATTTTATTTCTCAGCCTTTTCCTTCTTGATCGCAAAGATCACAAGTCCGACACCTGCCACAAAAAGGTATACCCACCATGCGATGCTCATCCAAAGATCTCTGGTGAGATACAGAGCCACCAGGATCAGCGTAACGGCCGACGCCATGGCGTAATCCCTCTTTTTCAGCAGCGTGGCAACGATCAGCATAACCAGCGTTACAACTCCCAGGAACATCACGTTCGGCAATGCAGGCATGGCCAGATTGTGAATGACCAGTATCGCCAGCAACGTGCAAGTTCCGATAAACTGGATGGAACGAATTCCCTTGAACTTATCATACCAAATAATTCCCAAAAGAACAATAGCAACTCCCGCAAGAATGACGAAATACTCCGTTCCGAAGTCTGCAAGCAGCCCGTGCCCAGCCTGCGAATAGATCTTCGTGGAAACTACGGGGTGGATCCAAAGTGCAAGGAATGCAAAGAATAGGGACATACTCTTCAGAGCCATCTGAACGTCGGCCTCACGCCCCATTGCTTCCAAAACAAAGGCCAGTGCCAGTGCCGAAAGAGATACGACAAAGAACATGCCATATTGCCAACCGTAATCTCTCATGAGATAGGAAAGGATTCCGTTCAGATTCAGGGCACCAAGAACTGTCATGATCTTACCAAGTTTCCTCCAGCTTACGTCCGGATCACGAAGCATTTTCCATGCTACCAGTGCGATGCAGGCACCAAGTCCGTAAGGATGACACAGCATTCCGCTTCTTATACTGTCGCTGATGAGCACGTAGCCAAGCACCTGGGCAAAGGATAAAAACAACGTCATTGCCCCGCATGCCAGAACAAGCTCAATTCGCTCGAGGAACGCAGCCAGGATCAGTCCGATCACAAATGCCGCAAACGTAGCCGTTGCAAATTCCGGATAACCACATTCTTCAAACACGTGAAGGTAAATGCTCAGCGTGGTTGCAAACGCGCCGTATAATAACGCGCCGCTCTGCAATACTCTCAACAAAACAGGTCTGTCACATGCCAGGTAAACCACCGTCAGCGCCGCAACAAGCAAAAGAACGGGGAATGCGCCAAACAGGAAGGAATCCGCAACGAACAGATTGATGAACGATGCAAAGAAACAAGGGATCGCGTGAACGCCAAATGCCAACAGCGCCACGGTCTGAATACCGTTTGCCTCGGTAAACTCACGCTTACAGTAATAAACAAAGCCTGCAAGCCCCATAACCAAAGTAGCCGCGCAGATCATGGTCCACTCATTTCCAAACAATACGGATTCTTCACCTGCCGTACACAGCACCATGCCGTCGCACAGGAAAATCTGAATGATAACGTCAACCAAACTCTTTTCTCTCAGGAACCTGATCACAACGGGAACCGACATAACTAACAAAACCGCGAAGCGTCCCGTCTGTGCCGGAGCATCCAAAAGATTTACCAGCAACGCCGTCGTAAAACCCGAGAAGCAAACGCCCAGATAATACAGCGCCGTGGATGCCTTTTCCAGCGAAAGCTTTTCCGTGTAGAGCGATCCGCCGAAGATGCCGCCCGTCACCGTCAGCAAGGCCAGAAACTTTACCCCCGCCGGCAGATACTTCCAGGTCTGGGAAACAAAGATGCCTCCTGAGACTACGATGAAAAGTACTCCAACCGCCAATAGGATTGTCGAAAACACTTTCTTATTTTTCTCTTCCATAATCACACCTCTTTCTTTCAGCGGGCCTAACGTCGGCCCAAGACAGAACCATCATCCTTATGGTTCCATTATAGAAACACTTATCGGAAAAGGGCAGAGGTCATACGTCACCAAATAAAAAAAGAGCCGTGACGTTTGTCACGGCCCCTCCGCGTTTGTGCATTACGCATGCAATTCTTGTAAATACTTGCTTCTTACAGTTTTCCCAGGGCATGCTTTGCGGCGATCATACCGAAAGTATAGCATCTTCCCAGGGACAGACCCGTCT
>JAFZNO010000058.1 GCA_017552985.1 Lachnospiraceae bacterium | reverse complement strand
CAGGAAGCCCCTTCCTAAGCGAAGCGCAGGTTGGGGTAGTTCACAAAGGCAAAGGTAGACTAAAAGGATCCTATGTTCGCGTTGGAGACAGCGATGAGCCTATGACAGAATATGAAGTGTATAGCTACGAGGCATATAGAAAAAAATATCAGGATGATATTAGAGTTGTAGAAAGGGCTTCACTAGCTTCATTAAACCAGGATATGTTGTCTAAGTATATAGAGCTGCTAAAGGTTGGAAAACCGCGTTTGGCAGCCATTTCAGACGAAGAGATTTATGAGCTAATGAGCATTAAGAGAGATAATATTCTTACACTAAGCTCAGTTATGAATTTTAGCCCCTATCCACAGGTTTATTTCCCTCAATTATGCATAATTGCTACAGTTGTGCCAGGGACAGATATGGGTGTTGTTGGAGATCAAGGCGAAAGATTTGTCGACAATCAGCGAATAGAGGGGAATATTCCTGAGATGCTGGAAGGTGCAATACAATTTATTAGTAGGAATATGCACTCTATAACATTTATTGATTCACAAACGGGGAAACGTGAAGATCGTACGGACTATCCTGTTTTGGCTGTTAGGGAGGCAATATTGAATGCATTGGTACATCGCGATTATAGTATTCATACTGAAGGGATGCCTATTCAAATCATAATGTATGAGGATAGATTAGAAGTAAGGAATCCTGGTGGATTATACGGAAGAATAAGAATCGATCAGTTAGGAAAAGTGCAGCCAGATACTCGTAATCCTGTAATTGCAAATGAACTAGAGGTGTTGAAGATTACAGAGAATAGATATTCAGGTATTCCGACAATTCGTAGAACAATGCAGGAATATGGACTACCAAATCCTGAGTTTTTGGATGAAAGGGGTAGTTTTATTGTTAAATTCTATAAGCGTGGAGCGGGTATTAATCCTATACAGGTCGAAAATATAGAAAGTAACGAATTGGTGCAATTCTGCAAAACACCAAGGACTAGGATGGAAATCTGCGAGTTCTTGGGAATGAGTTCTGTTACTTACGCTATTCAGACACGTATAATGCCGTTGGTTGAACAAGGAAAAATAAAGCTCAGCATTCCGGATAAACCAAAGAGTCCAAAGCAACTATTTTATTCATAAACTTGAATTGGTTTCAGCGAAGGAGGATCAAAATATGGAGCGCAACTACATACAAGAAGCGTTAGCTCATTACAATATAACTGTGCCGGAAATAGAATTACTGAGACACAATGAGAATCTTACCTATCGTGTGGGAAACGAGTATTTGCTGCAAATCCATGAGCCGGTAGAAGGGTTTTCTACAGATTTTTTTTATGAAGGTGTTGAGCGTATCGAGATATATAAGGCAGAGCTTGCGTTCCAAGCGCACTTAAAGAAACAGGGCATGCAGATACGTGAAGCAGTTGAAAATTGTCATGGTGAATGCATTACGAAGTTACAGAATGGTATGTATGTTACGGTTTCGAAATGGCTCGAGGGCGAATCGTTAGACAAGCTTGAATTGAATGCGGAGATTTGTTATCAGATAGGTGAGATGCTTGCATGTTTGCATCAGAAGGCAAAGGGATTCCGAGTATCACCGGTAAAATCGTACGGTAAGCAACATTGTGAATGTACGAAAAAAAGAATTCAGGCATTGGAAAACCAAGGGTTAAGTGCTGAGCTTTCAGCAATCATGCAAAAGTGTTGTGATTGCGCCGGGGCAGTATTGGAAAAAGCACGGGATGAATTTCAAATGATTCATGGGGATTTATCTGCGTCGAACATTTTGCAAACGCCGGATGGGCTAGTGCCTATTGATTTTTCGTTTTTCGGAATGGGACATCCTATGTATGATCTTGCAGTTCTGTTTGGGAATATTGGCGGATTGGTGCGTAGACAACAAATGGCAGAAGGGTATCGTGATGCCGGTGGAACGATTCGCTACGACGTGTTAGACGCTTGCTTTGTACTTACGTTGTTAGATTGTCTTGGAATTCATTATGAGCAGTGGAGTAAGCAAGAGTGGTTTGCGCCCAGATTGCAACGGTGGCATCAGGAAAACCTGGAGCCGTACGTGCAGGGAGAGCGCATATATGCGGATGATTTGTATCTGTTGCATGTGCAAGATTAGGGTTTCTGTTATTTCTATATGTATGATAATCACTGTTTTGTAGAACAGTTAGAAAACTTTGAATAGGTCGAAGAGATGATTAAGAATTTGGAGAATTACAAATGCTGAGCAATATTGATAGAAAAATAAATGCTGACCGAATATTATATGAATATGGTCTGATGAAGAAACTTGAAGAGATTGGAAAGTCACATATAATTGGTAGTTATCGAATGGATATGATGGCGTGGAATGATTTGGATATTGATATTGAAAATGATACTATGTCATTAGATAAGATGTATGATTTATCGACATTCATCATAAATACGTTTCATCCCGTATGGTATGAAGCAAAAGAAGAGGTGAATGACGATGGGAAAATGGTTTGGTTTCATGGATTTGAAACAATGATTACAGGAGAACTGTGGAATGTTGACTTATGGTTTTTCGATAAAGAAACTATATCCAATGCAGAAAGGTATTGCGATAATATCGCAAACAATACAAACCAAACGCAGAAGGACATCATTGTAAGTATTAAAAGTGAACTAATTACAAGAGGATTGTATTCTTTCGAACAGTACAAGAGTATTGATGTATATAAGGCAGTTTTAGAAACTAATGTTAAGAACGTAGATGAATTTTTATTGTTATTCAAAGCGTCAAATTCCAAATTGTCAAGATAAATGGTGGAAGTTTCCGCTCATGTCGCGCTTGAGATCCCATTATTGTATGGTTGCGTCATGAAGGTAAAAAAATACAAATCGGAGTGTAGGGAGGTATTGCCATGAAACAATATATCGTAGATGCATTCACGGACGTGGTATTCCATGGGAATCAGGCAGCAGTATGTATCCTTGATGAGTGGCTGCCTGAAAAAATGATGATAGATATCGCCGCGGAGAACAACTTATCTGAAACCGCATTTGCAGTCAAGGTAGCTGATGGATATGATCTGAGATGGTTTACGCCTGGTGGTGAGATTAACTTATGCGGACATGCAACTTTAGCGACCGCATACGTGTTGTTCAAGTATTACGAGAAGGATGCCGGCAGGATAGTGTTCCACACGTTAAGTGGAGACTTGTTTACCGGCAGACGCGGAGATTGTATAGAGATGGATTTTCCGGTTTACGGCCTTAACAAGGTGCCGGTTACGAATGAGATGGCAGCTGCAATGGGAGCAGCACCCAAAGAGGCTTACTTAGACCGTGATCTGCTTCTTGTTTATGAAGATGAAGACGTCATAAAGAACTTAAAACCTGACATCGATAAGGTAAAACTACTGGATGGCCTGGGTGTTGGCGTTACCGCGCCCGGGAAAGACTATGACTGTGTTTCGCGTTTCTTCGTACCTAAACTTAATATCAATGAGGATCCGGTTACAGGTTCCGTGCACTGTATGATAACGCCCTATTGGATAAAGCGTCTTGGGAAAAGCAGTCTCCAAGCGTATCAGGCGTCAAAACGCGGAGGTAAGCTGATCTGTGAGCTTAGGGATAACAGGGTGATCATTTCAGGGAGAGCAGCAATTTTCGCAGTCAGCGAGCTTATGATCTGATAAGGCTATGGAACGACAGCGGAAAAATTCGGTTTGACTCACAGTTGAAGACGAAAAGAAGGCAAGAGAAAAAACTCTTGCCTTTTTTGATTGCATGACATATAATGTATCAAAATGATATATCAAACGGATATAAGGAGGGAATAATGGCTAGGGAAAGAAAAATAGATATGGTCATCCTTGGATTGCTTAGTCATGAGGATCTTACCGGATACGAGATCAAGAAGCGCATCGATGGCGCGATCAGCTTCTTTTGGAAGGGAAGTTTTGGGAATATCTATCCAGCGCTGAAAGACATGGAGAATCAAGGGCTGATCACGAAAAGCGATACGTCCGTAGGTGAGCGGGAAAGAATTACTTACCATATTACGAAGAGTGGCAGGAATAGGCTCAAAGTTTGGCTCAAAGAGGAACAGGTAAGCAACGAACTTAAGTATGAGACGCTTCTAAAATTGTTTTTTGGCGGATCGGGAAGCAGGGAAGTGACGGTTCATAACATTGAGATATTTGAGGAGCAGGTAAAAAAAGATTTGAGGGTCTTGAGGACATATTATGAGACCTTGGAGAGATCACAAGGCGTTGAAGACCACGTTTATTATTCTCTTACGGTTTCCTTTGGGATTGAAACATATGAAGCATATTTGAAGTGGTGTGACAAAGCAAAGAAAATGCTGGAAGGGAGAGCTTGACATATGAGACAGAGAGTCAGAAAAACGATATTGATCATTTCGTTTCTTCTTTTTCCTGTTACCATATGGTATTTTTCACCATACCTAATTATTCAGGCGGCTTCCGAACATATCATGAACGGAAGCTTTATCGTATTTTCCGCCATGTTCATCTTCTCAATGTTTCTGGGAAGGGTTTGGTGTGGATATTTGTGCCCGGCAGGCGGGCTTCAGGAGTGCCTTTCCATGGGGAATCCTAATCCTGCGAAGCAAGGGCGGAGGAACGGTATAAAATACGTGATATGGGTAGTATGGATCATTGCGATCATTGTTACGTACGTATTGGGAAAAAACAAAGTGACAATAAATCCGTTTTACATGACTGATCATGGAATTTCAGTAACCGGCATCTACAATTACGTTATATATTATGGGGTTATGCTGCTTTTAGTACTGCCAGCCTTGATTCATGGACGCAGGGCAACCTGCCATTACGTCTGTTGGATGGCTCCCTTCATGGTGATCGGGAGCCTGGTGGGAAGGTGCCTGCATTTGCCGCAGCTTCATATTGAAGCAGATAAGGATGCGTGCATAGCTTGTGGAAAGTGTAGCAAAGCTTGTCCGATGGGCTTGGACGTGAAGAAAATGGTTTCAGAGGGGAAAAACGCAAAGTGCACGGAATGTGTTCAGTGCGGTGCGTGCATTGACACATGTCCCAAGAAGGCTTTAAAATATAAAATGACTTGGAGGCGAAGCTGATGCCATTTGCACGCAACCAAACATAACGGAGATCTGCATATTTTGACAAGTATGATTGGTGGTTGATTTGGCAAACATTGCTAACGGAAATATAATAATTGTTTCACTGTTGATTGCAAAGCTGGGAGCGGATCTTGGCTTTGCATTTTTTGTCATGAGGGAGCAGTTTTTCAAATTGACAATCCCTGAGGCGTTTGACATATTCTTGTTTGAGACCATTTTTATGCGGTAGGGAAATAAATATGAACTTCACAAGGCTTTATTCTGTTATGCGTATTCCTAAACGCTGTCAATGGAGTAGCTGTGATAATGAAAAAGGGACTTAATAGCCCCTTTTTTCATTAGTGTCTTCCCCCATGCCTGCCATGTCCTTCTGACATTCCGTTGGTAAGATTCGTGTTTTCATAAGTGATTCCAAGAGCATTGGCCACTGCACTGATGATGCCGTTACTGCTATAGGTTGCTCCGCTGACGGCTTGAACCTCTATGGACTGGTTCTCCAGGATGGAACTTATGATGGAGCTTTTGGCACGGTCAAAAAACTGTTTGTCATCAGCATAGCTTTCGATGGTGATGGAAACGATTTTTCCTTCCTCCACTTGAACCTTTACGGAAGTATTTCCGCGGTATCCCTGACCTGACCCTTCATAAATACCGTCAGTAAAAGTTCCGCTCTCTTTCGTGAGGGAAGTGTCTTCATCAGTGGGGGCGGCCACAATTGTCGCTTCGGATGATTCTGCATCTGCTTCAAGCGTATTGCCTGAGAGTACTTCCGCTTCTAAAGAAAGGGAATCAGAAATGGCAGTCTGGGACGTGGTTTCCCGTATGTTGACAGTGGAGGGGGCAGTATTGTCATTGGAAGAAACATATGCATTTCCGGCGTAATAGATTCCTGCAATGGAAAGGGCTGTAACGGTGCCAATGGCCGCACCCTGTGAAGGCGAAGTCAACGCATCAAAGGCGCAATTTGTAACGCACTGGAAACAGTCTATACATTCCCCGGAGCGGACCTTTTCGAAACGATCCGTCTCGGCGTCGACGCTGATTCCCATTGGACAGGAACGGCTACATGCGCCGCAGTGGGGACAGGAACCTTTTCGGTGAACATGGAACAGGCGGGGAACGGACACGGCGGTAAATAGACTTCCAAGCGGACAAAGATACCTGCAAAATGCCCTTTCCTTAACAAGGGATGCTGTCATGATCACAAACAGGATCAGTCCGCCAACGGATATAAAACCGGATGGATCAGACCATCCCTGCAGGGAGGAATAACGACCGAATACGTTCCACGGGCTTAAGTTCCCAAGGGACAGACCGCAAGTCCACAGAACAAACAGTGTAAGCAAAACAAGGTATTTCAATCCCTTTAGGATTTTTTCCGTTTTTTCGGACAAATTCAGAGAAGGAATTTTCAGTTTCACGGAAAGAAAGTGAAGAAAATCCTGCATGCTGCCAAAGGCACACAGGTACCCACAAAAGAATCTTCCCCAAAGAACGGTCAACGGAATGACTGCCGCAAGGGTAATCAGAGGATAGGCCATACCGGAAAGGGAAAAGGTACCGGTCAAGATGGCCTTATAGATGGATTCAATGCTACTCAGGATCAGGATGAACAGACCCGGCGACACAAGAAACGCCAGGAGTTGAATCAGATGACGAAGGTATTGTAATGCTTTCTTCTTTTTACTCATGGCTTAAGCTCCTTTCTTTACAATTTGGTTTCTTAATCGTTCCGTAACAAAAATGCCCCCGCTCCTTAGGACAAATATGGCGGATTCTTTTCGCTTTTGGAGTAGCGACGCGCTTTCCCTTAGTCCAAGCACCATGCAGGCCGTTGCCAGCGCGTCTGTGTCGGCGCCATTTTCCCCGATGACTGTTACTGCGATCAAGTCAGTTTCGGCGTTTTTTCCCGTTCGGGGATCCCAGATGTGCGCTCCCCGTTCATAGGTGCCTGAAGTGGCGATAATCTCATTCCTGCTGGATATCGTAAGGAGGGGAGAATGGGAACCGTGCATCGGTTTGCGAATTTCCACTTCGCGTTCCACGCCGTGGCACACAACGGTTCCACCGAGGTTGATCAATGCATTTGATATTCCTTCCTCGGAAAGAATCCTTCGCACCTGATCTGCGACATAACCCTTGGCAATCCCGCCAAGGTCGACGCGGATTCCTTTCTTTTTGAGGAATGCGGTATGCTCCTCGGCGTCAAGAATCAGAGCATTATGGCCGGCACCTTTGGTTACGTCAAAGGCGCCGTTCGTACCATCCTGCATTTTTATTGCATCAGAGAGAATTTCAAGTGTTTCTGGACTTATATTCACGACCTTTTTCCCGGCACATGCGTTTAACTTTGATATTTCGCTGTCGGGGAGGAAAATCGAAAGGCGTTTGTCGGCATCGAGGATAAGCCTTTCAATCTCGCACAAGGCATGGTTTGCCTTTTCAGCGGAAGCATCCCATATGGATATTCCGTTCACGGTACCAAGGGCAAGAATGATTTTTTGAAGGTTCATGATCATTTCAGCCTCCTTTAGTGCCTTCCCTTTCCGCCGCCTTTGTTGCCGCCGAAGCCCCCCATCATTTGATTGGGAATGGTGGTGGTTTCCTGACCGTTGATGATAATGGTGCCGCCGTTATAGGTTGCGGTGCCGTCATAATCAAAGGTGGAATTGCCGTTCACGCTGATGGTTCCGCCATTGACGATGATGTCTCCGTTGGAATCCACGCCGTCCGTATCCCCCGCACCCATGGTGATGTTTATCGTGCCGCCGTTAAACTCGATGGTGGGGGTGTAGGAGTTTGATTTTCTGGCTGCGTTTATGCCGTCGTCGCTTGCCTGAATGGTGACGGTTCCACCATTGATCTGAATGTAAGTCGCTTCCAGTCCTTCCGCAGCGGTGATCGAAAATTCACCGTCATCTATCTGAAGCAGTGACGTGGCATGAATGGCATCGTCGCCTGCATGGATCTCAAAGGTGCCGCCGCCGATAAAGATATAACCTAAGCTGTCATCGTCATCATTCTCTGCGTGTAATCCGTCGGTACCTGCCTTAAGGTAAAAGATACCGTCTGAAATTTGAATGGAATCATTCGCCTCGAAAGCTTTGGACGAAGCCGTGACTTTGTAGGTTCCCCCGGTGACCTTCAGGTCATCCTTGCCGACGATCCCGTTATCTGTGGAGGAAACGGTGAGGGTAGCGGTGCCATTTAAAACGAGGTCCGAACGGGAAAAGATCACGCCGTCAGTATTTACGTCTCCATCCTTTTTGAACGATCCGATAACGGAGAGGGTACTGTCGGAACTGGTGGTCACAAATACCTTGTCTGCCGTTTTGACGTAGATGCAAGGGAAGTCATCGTTCGTGATGGACAGACCATCCAGCACCAGTTGTACCTTGTCTTCAGAATCAGCTTCCACGTAAATGGTCACGTTCTTGGCAGCACCGCTTATGACGTAAACGCTTGATTCAGTGACGTGGAGGGCGGTTCCGTCGGCGACGGTAAGGTAAGTACAATCGCTCAAATCTGCCGTTTGCGAAAGATCCCTGTTGGAGAAGAGGGAACTTGCATCAACGCCGCCGCTTGCCAATGCAATCGTATTGGAGACCGTCTTTGTAACCGTTGTTCCCGGGATGGAAGTATTATCAGTAATAAGTGAGGCGTTCGAGCACCCTGCTAATGTCAGCAGGGAGCAGGCACTGAGGGTAAGGATCGTAGTGGTTATGTGGTTAAGTTTTTTGTTCGCTTTTACTTTATTCATCATAAATGTCAGCTCCTTTGCGCTTGTTTTATGAAATCATTATAAGGATGCTGCCTTAAGCAAAACTTAATAATTACCTAAAATGAAACATAAATTTTCGCGGCCGTTTTTGAACTGAGCAGCAAAGGCATAGACAGTCTGGTGCCTGAAAGGCTGGTTTGAATTGACCGGAGTTTCCAGATTTGTTATACTTATGGGAGATATTTTTGAGGGAAAGCGTCATCCTTGAATTTCGGTTTATAGTGCTGTTAACAATTTGTTCAACTCGAGATTTGGAGAACTAGACATAGATGTCTGGTTAATGAAATACGGCATTTTCTCGCTTTACGTCGTGTTCAATTACGCTGGCTTGAATTAAAATGACAGCGAAAGGAGGAAACAATGGATCAGATTAAGATAGGAACTTTCTTAAAAACACTTAGGAAAGAAAAGAATTTGACTCAAGATCAGCTGGCGGAACAGCTGGGTGTTTCCAGTCGCACAGTTTCCCGCTGGGAGACCGGAATGAATATGCCCGACATCAGTTTGTTATTGGAAATAGCTGAACTTTATGGAGTCACAATTCCGGAATTGATTGATGGAGAAAGGAAAAGCGAGAATATGAATGAAGAAGTAAAAGAAGTCGTTAGTAAGATGTCCAATTATGCAAAAACGGAAAAAACGACCATCATAAAGAATGTCAGAACGGAGAGCCTGTTGGGCGTTTGCGCATTGGCTGTGGTGATGCTGCTTGATCTCTTTGGCATTCGTTCCTACAGCCGACTGACTGAAATGTTTTTTCTGTACTGCCAGGTGTTTGTGTATGTCTCAGTGGTGATGGTTTTCTTCCATGCTTCCGGTTTGCTGTATAAATTTAAACACGGGGATAGGGAAAGCAGCTTGCCAAAACCATTTCTTTTTCTGATCGCCTTGGCCGTTGCTGCCGTGGTTGCATTTGGAATATGGCTTCTGTTTTCATTGACTGGCCGATAAATGGAGGTATGCGTATGTATAAGATTTGCATGAGCTGCGGAAGGAAATATGACTTGTCGGAAAAGAAATGCCCTAAACGAAAATGCCCTGAGTGTGGAGGGAAGATGAAAACCCAGTATTCGGAAGAAGAACTAAGGGAGATTCAAAAGCAGAATGATGACATGGTCGCAATCAATATGTTGTTGATGTAGGATAATGCTTATGGAGATTGTAAGAATTAATCCAAAACACAAAAAAAACATTTTGCTTATTGCCGTGCCGGTTGTGCTCGTGGCGGTTGTTGCGCTGTTGCTTCAATTCACCCAGTCCGGTTATCTGATGACCGTACCATATCGGTCTGCTTTTACGGAAATCAATGAGCATGTCTATGTCAACAAAAACTACGCTGGAGATAAGCGAGATCTCATTGAATTGATTGGGCAGGCTAAGGATCGCGTATGTGAGTTCTTTGGAGGATTGAGTTTTCAGGATAATACGATCTTTATCATTTATGATGATGAAAAGCTGATGCGGAAAATCAGCGAAGATCATGGGACGGTTATCATTAATTTTCCTTCTGAGATACGCTATATATGTGTATCAGATGAGTATCTTGATCTTGATGTTTTGGCGCACGAGATTACCCATGCAGAACTTCACGCGCGTCTTTCCGTTGAAGCACAAAAGACAATTCCGACATGGTTTGATGAAGGGATTGCCATGCAAAACGACTACCGTGAGAGATACAGTGAAGCACAATGGGCCCTGCAGACCAACAATGGGGAAAATGCCGTTGCCCTTGAAGATATGGACACGCCATCAAAGTTTTATGCGGGGGAAGCGGAGGACAGGCGCTTTCGTTACGTGAACGCTAAGCATGAACTTGGCGAATGGATGACGTCACATGGGCAGCGAGGTTTATTGGAACTGCTTGAAAAGCTAAATGACGGAACAGACTTCAATACTGCTTATGGAAGTTGAATTCCAGTTGTAGAGGAGTTTATATGAAAAAGATTAGGACATTTACCTGTTTCATGATAATTTGTTTGTTTTTGATGACGGGCTGTATGGGAAAATCCTTGCCTCATAAAAAATTGCGTTTGATTGACATCCGACATAGAGGCTGGAGGATCGCATGATACGATCCTTCGGCTTTTTCCTTTTGGGGGGATGCTTGATGGGAGATTATAAAATGCAGGTGTCACATAACGAATACTTTATTATGGAGCTGTTTTGGAAAGAAGACAGGCCTTTGACGAGAGCTGAAATATTAAAAGGGACAGTTGGCAGAAGCTGGAATCCGGCATCCGTACATTTGATCATAAACAACATGCTTTCCAAGAATTTGATCAAAATTACGGATGAAAGTAAAAAATATGGTCGTACCTATGAAAGCATCATGACGCAGGATGAATATTTGAGACAGTGCATTGATGAGAGTTTGCCTGGGAAGACGAAGCAATATAAGCTTATGAGTATTGTAATGGCATTGGTAAACATGGAGGGAATAACGGAAGAGGATATCAGAAAATTAGAGGCCATGTTGGAGGAAAAGAGGGAAGAACTTTCAAAAAATACTTCGAAGAGAAAGAAAAAACAGGTTATATAGTGAACTTGGGAAAAAGAATCCTTTAGGATTCTTTTTTAATATGCTTGACCGATTGTGATGTTTAAATATCATAAAGGTTTTGAGGTGCTTTTGCGTTCATGGCTAAAATTTATTTAGACAATACAACACAGTTTTAATAAAAAGATGTAACCCTGAGAGATTTTTCGTTATTGTATTTAAAAAGGGGTGCGATGACATGGAAGATAAAGAAATCATTAGGTTACTATTTCTGCGATCAGAAAATGCATTATCGGAACTCGCAAAAAAATACGAAGCGCAGTGTAGAAGGATCTCATTTAACATATTGAATGATTCCAGGGACGTGGAGGAATGCGTGAATGATGCTTATTTGGGTGTTTGGAATACGATTCCGCCCAAAGAACCAGATCCGCTGTCTGCCTACGTTTTCAAGATCGTTAAGAATCTTTCCCTAAACAAGTATAGATACAAATCAGCGAAAAAAAGAAACAGCCAGTATGAAATCTCATTGAATGAATTGGAAGAATGCATTCCCGACAAGAATGCCTTTGGGAACAGTTCTGACGATGAACTCAACGCCGTGATAAAACAATTCTTGGGCGATTTGGATCAAAAAAGCAGGATCATGTTCATGAAAAGATATTGGTTTGCTGAATCCATGGATGACATAGCCCGGGAATTTCATTTGAGTCATAACGCGTTAAAGGTAAAGCTGTTTCGATTAAGAAAACGCCTTAAAAAATGTTTAGAGAAAGAAGGAATCATACTATGACCAAGACTGAAAGATTATCCGATGCATTCAACGTTGCGGGGGAAGAATTTCTGGCAGAAGTGGTGGCATTTAAGCAACGTAACAGGGATTACGGAAAGATTGTAAAGCTTTGTGCGGCGACGTTAGTTGCGGCGGTTTTATTGGCATTTTTTGTTTCACGCATGAGCATTGGAAATTGTCCGGTCACGATTTATGCATATGGTGCGGAGCGGAAAGTCTTGGGTTCTGAACCAATGATTTTTACCGGAAGCATTGATGATCATGGGAGCATGCATGGATTACCCGTGCGATTTTACGTTAACGGTGAAAACATAGAGAAAATTCGATTCTCCTGCCAAAAGCAATGGATTACGGGAACGGATTGGACGGAGAAGCGAGAAAATTATGGACTCAGCAAAAATTTCACCATTGCGTATGGAAAAAACATGGATGAGTATGCATCCATAGTAATTGAATGGGTACCGAACGGAATAATCAGAACGCTTACGGATCACGATGACGTAGGAATCGCTGACCTTTCTGAAAAGGAACGCGAGGACGTTATTGTCATGGAAATCACCTTTTTGAATGGGGAAGAAGAGACGTTGGCAGTGCACGTAAGCCTGCAATTGGACGGATACTTTTCTTCCTGGGTATCGGAATATGAAATTACTTCGGAAGACACGTTTGTTTTTCAATCGGATGTTGCCGTAATTTATGAAGATAACGTGGCGGAGATTATAAATCCGACGGATAACACCTTGGAGAATAATAAAGGAGAAACGTCTGACGATATTTCAGAGCGTACAATTCAGGCTAACGTAAATCTTACGGATGCTGAATGGGAAAGAGTATGTGCAACCATAGAAAACTACTATGCAAAAACAAACCATCAGGTGATACGCTATGAATTATTACGTCATGACGCTCCTATCGTGAGAACTTATGATGGATACAATGAAACAGAAGTGATCTATTTTGAAGTAATTGAAAGGGGGAATGAAATAAAAAGGTATATTGCCGTAGGCAGCAAGGATCAATGGATGGAATGTGTTGTTTTGAACGAAGGCTATTGATCATGAAACCCAAAGCGTAAGTCACCCATAATAACTGAGCTATACTATCGCGGAATAAACATGGAGAATACGGAATTCTCACAATGGCAGAGATTGACGAGCCGGATCGTTACAGGGTTGCCTGCGCCTTATAGATTCCTTCGCGTGGAGTAAAATGGCTTGACAAATGTGGTTTATTATTGTAAACTGTAAGCAGGTTTACAACAGTAAACCGCAGGGGGCATATGAATGGAATTTGAAATTGGCGCGGTGCAGGAAAAATTTATGGATCTGATTTGGAAGAACGAACCGCTAGGATCCGGTGAGCTGGTAAAACATTGCGAGAAGGAACTGAACTGGAAAAAACCCACGACCTATACCGTATTGCGAAGACTGTGTGAGAAGGGGCTGCTTCAGAACCAAAACGGCGAGGTCACTTCCTTAATCTCCAGGGATACTTATTATTCGGCAAAAAGTGAACGGGTGGTTGAAGATTCCTATGAGGGCTCGCTGCCTGCTTTTGTTGCGGCATTTTTGTCCCGCGGAAAGATTACGAAGAAGGAGGCCGATGAGATTCAAAAAATGATTGAAGACTACAGGAAGGAGGCGGGAGAATGAGCTGGATTTTCATCAAAATATTAAATCTAAGCATCAACGCATCCTGGCTGATTCTGGCAATCATTTTGCTTCGGCCGTTGTTAAAAAAGGCACCTAAATGGATTACCTGTGGGTTATGGGCAATCGTGGCGGTGCGCCTGCTCTTTCCGTTTTCCATCGAAAGCGCCTTGAGCATTTTGCCAGGAAGCGAGGTTATCCCGCAGGACATTGTCACGACGAAAACCCCTGTGATCCGTTCTCAGATCGCGGCGGTGGACAACGTGATAAATCCCGTCATGGCGCGGGAACTTGCGCCGAAGGCGGGAGACAGCGCAAATCCCATGCAGGTGATCGCTTTCGTGGCAGGCATGATTTGGATCACGGGCGTTTGTATTTGCCTTATCTACGCGCTGATCAGCTATGTTCTGCTGAAGAGAAGGGTACGGGCATCCGTGATAATTTCAGACGGCGTCATGACGTGTGACGAGATCAAGACGCCATTCATTTTGGGAATCTTCAGGCCGGTGATCTACGTGCCGTCAAGCCTGTCCGGGCGCACGCTGGAGGTTGTGCTGGCACATGAAAAGGCGCATCTTTTGCGGCGTGATCATTGGTGGAAACCATTGGGATTTGTGCTTTTTTCCGTCCATTGGTTTAATCCGCTGTGTCTGATCGCCTACGTTTTGCTTTGCCGCGACGTTGAGGCAGCATGTGATGAAAAAGTGATAAGGGACAGGGATAAGGCGTTTGCCGCTGATTATTCACAGGCGCTTTTGGACCTCAGCACGTCTCGAAGAATCATTACGTTCTGTCCCCTGGCCTTTGGCGAATCTGGCGTGAAGGGACGCGTAAAGGGAATACTAAATTATCGCAGACCAGCCTTCTGGGTTACCCTGTTCGCCATTGTCACGTGCGTGATCGTGGCGGTCTACTTTATGACGTCGCCCGTCACGAAAATTACGAAAGATGCAAACGGCATAACAAGCATTACGGTCTTTGACGGAACCTGCGGAAAAGAGCTGATCATTACGGATCAGGGAGAAATAGAAAAAATCGTGACGTACGTAAACGACGTGAAACTGCGAAGGGGAAAGATTTCCCTGACATATTCTGGTTATCATTACCGCATCACGTTTCAACCGAAAAAGGGATCCTGGGACACGTTCATTTTAAATTCCCCGGATCTCGTACGAAAGGATCCATTCTTTTATTCTCTTGAAACGGAAACGGATTTAGGAGATTATTTGGAGGAATTGTACGTTAGTCACGGAATCAAAGAGAAGCCGAGGCAGGCTAAAGCTGGGGAGATGGAGCCTTCCCCATCCATCTCGCTGAAGGAGCTTTACGGGCAATATATCTGTGAAGAGCCGGGCTTTCCGGACATATTCACGATAAACCTTAATGAGGACGGATTGTTTTCGTATTACGAGGGTACGGCGAGCAGCTATTTTGGAGGCGGATCCTGGGAGCTTTCCGGAAATAGGGTGTCGCTGAAGGATGTCAATTATGGCGAGGAATGGGACTTCTTTTTTACCGTGGAGGATGGCTGCCTAGTCTTTGACAAAAATGCATCGCACGGATTTATCTACACGAACCTGGCCGATGGCATCAGGTTTCTGCGCCGCGACAACGTGGATGACGCCTGGATTGAAGACCTTAAAGCGCGCGGCTTGAAAAAGGAGCAAGAACGCGTGAACAACTTCGGAAAAGCGTTGGAAGAATTTGAGGATACGCGCAATAGAATTCTGAGTCACGTCAATCAATACCCTTTTCAGGGCTCCGATTTTTCGGGCTTTGTCTGCTTTGATGCATCAAAGCATCAGGCTGACGTTTCCATGCCTGTTTGGATTTGGGTGGAAAATGCGTCCGGCGAAAGAATATGGCAGACAACGATCGGTCACATGCCTGAAACACAGAATGCATATTATCTCTACGAGGCGGAGGACGGCACGGACTATCTCATCGAATATAATGCCGATTCCAAATATCACTTTGACATGTTTAGTCTTGATTTGGCTGGTGAGAAGGTGGACGAGCTGGTGTTGGACGTTCCGGAGACTACAGACAAGGCTACGTTTAACACAACGGGAAAGCAGTATGTCATGGCCTCGAAACTAATCATCGGAACAACGGGCGGCGCGTTATCGATCGATCAAAGACTTTGGGAAGAATAAAATAATTAACATTGACATAATTGGTCTACCGTGATAGACTCAAAACAAAGAGATCTATCACGGTAGACCAACTGCGTTTTAATAAACTTGACGTGGATGGAAAAGAGGGAAAAAGATGAATCTGGAGTTGGGTGACATTCAAACGAAATTTATGGGGCTGGTTTGGGACAGGGAGCCGGTGGGCTCGGGGGAACTGGTCAAGGTTAGCGCCGAGGAGCTGGGCTGGAAGAAATCTACGACATACACGGTAATCAAAAAGCTTTGTGACAAAGGGATTTTGAAAAACGAAGATGGAATTGTTACAACGCTGATCAGCAGGGAAAAATTCTTCGCAAAGAAGAGCAGGCAGTTTGTGGAAGAATCCTTTAACGGGTCGCTTCCAGCATTCATTGCGGCTTTCTATTCCGGTAAGAAATTGACAAAAAGAGAAGCTGATGAAATTCAGAAAATGATTGATTCCTACGTGGGGGAGAAAAAATGACGCCATTACAATCAGCGTTTATTAACGTGATAAACTTGAGCATTGCGGCGAGCTTATTAATGCTGGCTGTGATCTTGCTGCGTCCTTTTCTAAAGAGAGTTCCGAAGTGGCTAATGTGCGTTTTGTGGGGCATGGTGGCGTTGCGTCTTGTGGTTCCATTTTCGCTGGAAAGCAGATGGAGCCTGGTTCCTGCGTGGAAGGTATCCGTGCCGCACGCGGAAGAAACACAGGCGGTAAACAATGGAATTCTGCAAGGCGGTTTCGTAACGGAAGACTGGCAGGGTGAGACCATAACAAAAAGCATGCCGGAAGATCATGATGCAGAACGAGTCGGTGCCATAAGCACTAAGAAAGGTTTAGAGAATCCGTCGGAAGCAAATGACTGGCAGGGATTAAGTCGTGAGAATGTCGGTGAAGGCATACCTCACGCAGAAGGAACCACGGCTGACGGCGGGGCGGCAAAGCAGAATGATCAGTGGCTCGCGGCGACTTCCGAAACGAAGGAGCATGGTTCGGAAAACGCTTCGAGTAACGAGACGGCGGCAGTGACGGAATGGCAGACAGAAGAACCAAGTGAAGTGACACCCGCCAAAGCAAGGAAGGATGAAAGCATCATTTCAGCGGGTGAGGACATCATTGCAACGGATGAGGGTATTGCTTCTACGGGCGAGAGTATTCTTAGGAAGATGGTTGAAGGAGTGCTGCTGATCATTGGCAGTGGCATCTGGCTTGCAGGCATCATTGCCATGCTGGCGTACGTGGTTGTCAGTTTTGTGAGACTTCGCATTAGGCTAAGGACGGCAGTGCGTCTTAAAGAGGGCGCGGATGTGAAGGTTTGGATGAGCGAAGCCATTACTGAACCGTTCGTCCTTGGAATTGTCAAGCCCAGGATTTATCTTCCTTCAAGGCTTGAGGCGGGAGACCTGGATTGCGTTCTCTGTCATGAACGGGCGCACGTAAAGCGCGGAGACTACCTTTGGAAACCGCTGGGATTCCTAATCCTATGCGTTTACTGGTTTCATCCGCTTTGCTGGATATCATACCTTTTGTTTAGCAGGGACGTGGAGATGGCGTGTGACGAAAAGGCAACGAAGAATTTCGACGTGCAGGAACGCAAGCGCTACTGCCAAGCCCTCCTGAACCTGGGACAAGGGAAAAAGAATTCTCTGATCGGAACGGTGGCCTTCGGGGAGAACGGAACAAAGGCCAGGGTTAAGGCAGTGCTGGATTACAAGAAACCGTCGGTTTGGGTGATTCTGGCGGGAATGTTGGCATGCCTTGCGATGGGGATTTTCTTTATGTCCAGTCCCAGCGGAAATGCCGCAAATGCAGACGATGCCGAGAAATCGTCTAAAACGGTGGAAGGAAAAGATGCTTTTGAGGAAAAACCTTCAGATGAGGAAGAGGGCTTGGAAAAAAGCTCGGGCAGCGCAGGTAAGGATGATCAGGCGCTTGCATTGATTGATTTTGACGGGGACGGAAAAGCGGATGAGGTTCAAGTTCAGGTAGTTCTGGAAGACGGGCAGTATTTTGATGAAGTCATCGTTCTTCTTGGAAACGGGGAAACCTATTCCTTAAGGTATTCTGGCCGTACTGACGGAGCCCAAGATACGTTGAGAGTGAATACCGGCAGAATTACGGAGAAGGAAAAGACGGACATTGTGCTGCAGATCACTGACGGCAAGGGAATTTATGGATCCTCGGACGTTCACGTGATTGAGCTTGCGGAAACGCCAAACGGGAAAGAACTAAAGGAAATCCTTACCATACTTGATGGAGGGAAGAATTCCCGAGATTACGAGAAGTACCGGGATACCATGTTGTCTGCAGAGCTGATCAATACAACGATTTCAATGACGGGGCAAAGCGAGCTGGTGCGACTTATGCCAACGGCTGAAAGAGATGCCGTCTGCGTAACGGTGATGAATTCCTATTATGACGGCGAAAACTCGAATCTCGCAGTTCAGGCGTATGTTTATTATGATCAGGGAGAGTGGAAAACGACATGGGATTTTGGCGTTGGGAGAAAAATCGGTGTCGGTGTGACAGGGTGGAATTTTGGCTTAGGTGATTTGGATGAAAATGGCATCTATGAATATGTGGCGTGTCGTTATTCCTACGACTCAACTCTTCAAAACATTTTAAAGGTCTATTGGAACGGGGAATGCATTTATGAGTTACGCAAGGATATTATTGACGTTTTAAGCTGGCGTTATTCGGACTTTGACGGGGATGGCGTCCAGGAATTGTTCCTTTCCCTGTGGAATGGAGATGCTAAAGATGTTGAAAACGTCTACATGGTTCTTAAGAAGACAAACATAGGAGAATGGAAGGCTTTGGAGGAAAAACATGCCTATCCTGAAAGCGCTGATTCTTTCCCCATTCAGGTAACCTATAAAAAGAATCAAGGCATTGCAGAGATTACCCTAAAGGGATTCAGATCCTACTGTGATTTTTCTTTGGAAGATTACTGCAAGGGCATGGAAAAAAGGATTGCCTCCAATGAATGTACGGTGGACGAAAAGAGGGCCCTGCAAAAGAATCTTGCTGAGTATAAAAAGATCCTGCAGACGCCTTGGGAAGAGCTTGCTGGGAAAGAATGCGGCAGCGTGAACCGCTGGGGACTTAAGGAGGTTGTTCCCGATTATTACGACGGCTTGCCGTGCCTCATGGCAACATATGGAATCATTGGAATGGACGAACAGGACGATTGGGGCAGAATCAAACTTTGGTTTCGCTATGACAAGGATGGCAAGACCAAGGTGCTGATGATGTTGTTTGATTCCATCATGTCTCTGCCGGTAGGCGAAGGCGGATGGGGTTATCAGGAAGTGGGTCTTTATTCTGACAGGGAGTATAAGAATTACTTAGGAGCTACTGCGCGGGAAGCCTATGCGGAGATTGCAAAGACATATTATGACGCGATGCTGGAGGTGCGAAAGGGCGAAAAAGTAAGCGATGAGGTATTGGATGAACTAGGGGATGCCTATGTCAATGAATGGTTTTTGGATGCCGCGCAGAATGAAGTTGAGACACCCGTCTATTCCCTGATTGACCTCAATGGTGACGGAACGGAGGAATTTCTGATTGGCTGCAAGCATGATCCCTATCTGGTTTTTAATGACGTTTATACTTGGAAGGACGGCGAAGCTTATCTTCTGACGGAACAGCACGTGGGGTACAGGGGAGGATCAAGGGAGGTATGTGCAAACGGCGCGATCAGGGATTGGACGGCATGGATTGGTTCGGAAGGCACAAATGCAAGATTTTGGCGGCTGCCGATGAATGGTACTGCCATGGAAGTAGAAGAATGGCTGGCAGGCACGTTATTAAGATCTGGCGAAAGCGAGAAGGAAGTTTATTATCGCAAGCTGCCTCATGCAGATCAGATTATTTCCAAGGAGGAGTATGAGACTATTTTGTCCGGAGAGGTTGACGGGTACAAAGTGATCAGTCCATATACCATGGAATTGACGCTGGAGAGCATTGAGGAGCTGCGGACGGGGAAGGTGCAAAACGTACAGACGCTGAGCATGGGAAACACCATTCCTGACCGTTCGGAAGTACTTAATGCATATTACGAATTGATCCACCTTGCGGAAGGGGTGATTTACGATCCGCAGGCGTGGGGAGACAACCACAAGTTATATCAAGATTCGGAAGGAAAGGATTTGTTTAGTTGGGAGCTATCGCATCTTTTTGACGGAATTGTAAATGACCACGCCATTGCATGGCAAAACGTGGGATATCTGATCAAAGACATAGACGGGGATGGAGTTGACGAACTCCTTTTCGGAGAGAATGATCCTGATCCGAAGGGATCTTTTAACGGCGTCATATATGACATGTATACCTACAGAGATCATCAGTTAGTGCATTTGCTTTCCGGCTGGACTAAAAACGAATACTATCTTACCGAAAATGGCATGATTGCGCATGAGATTATTTCAACTGCCTCTGAAGGGTATTGGGAATTCTTACGTTATGACGGGCATGGGCTTGAATTCGTTGAGAAGGTGGAGATGGTATTACAAAATGATAACAAGAGAATCTATAGTCATACCACGCCGAATGGAACGGACGAAATCACGGAGAAAGCACAAAAAGCCATTCGGGACAAGTATGCTTACGAGCGTCCGGATTTCAGTGCCATGGGGCCTTGGTGGTCAAAAGTCGAGGACCTTAATGAAGATGGGCTGAAAGATTATTTGATTAGTTTTTACCGGGATGGCGTTTGCCGGCACCTGTCTTTGTATCTTATGAGGCAAGGGATTGTTTATGATCATGAGGAGGACGTCGGCGTAGGCTTTGGAGATCGTTATTTTGTGGATTTGGATGGCGACGGGGAGAAGGAGATTTTGCTCATGATAGAACCTCACGTCAATTCCATGCCGCTGGAAGAATTCGCCGTACTTAAGAAGGCAGGTGACGGTTGGAAGGAACTGGAGACCTGCAAATCCCTGCCGCTTAAGTTAACGCACGGAACGGATCCTTATGAGATAATTCTAGGCTGTGACGGATATGAACGGACGATCTCCTTTAGCGTAAAGGATCGCTACGATGAGTGGAAGACGCTGGCAGAGCAAACGGGGGATTCTTTTTGCGAAGAAATGAAGCGCTACTATGAGTATGAGGTCGCAAAGACGAAGGCCGGAGCTGAAATTGGCGGCATCATGGATTGGGGCATTTGGGAAATTCATTTGACCGAGTTGGAAGGACGACCTTGTCTAATGGCTTTGCAGGGCATTGAAGGTTATTCCAAGGAGGATGTCTGGGGGGAGGTGGAAATCTGCTTTGACTATGATGCTAACGGAAAAATCAGAATATTGGATTTAAAACTTCGAGATGGCTCCTCGATCTCTATGGCGGTTGGGAATATGACCTTGATCGCAACGGCATACCCGAGATTTCACGGTTGGTAACTTTTGATGAAGGCATGGATAATCGGTTTGAATTGTGGGAGGATGACAAAATGATCTGGTCGGAAGAAGGATATGCTGTGCATACCTGTTACGCTACCGTCCTACCATGTACCAAGGGGCCGGAACTTACAGTTACCAGCTCTTTTCCCTGGAGAACGGAACGGAGAAGATTGTTCAGGAGAGTAGCGTGAATTTTGTCACTAATTTCTACAAGGGCAAGCCACTCTATGGCGAATTTAACCCAGAGATCATTGCTGCCTTTATGGATGAGATCAATGACCTGCTGTCCCACAGCACCCAATTGCTGAACACCGATGGGGAACTGCAGAAACATTCGCAGGTAAGACCGTTGCTTCTCAGGATACTTTGGGATGGCTGGATGTGTTCGACAGGGATTCTTCCAAATCCCTGTTGGAGAATCTTCAAGCGTTCCAACTTGCCCAGCAAGGAGAAAATATCGCCCAGTGAAAGCTCCTCGGAAAGGCAAATATCATTCCTGGTCCCGATGTTAATATACAAAAAAATAGCACCATAATTCCGCAGAATATTCTAGGTATAGATTGGATATGTGGATATGCTTGAGAAAATTGAATTTGATAAAAAAGATAATGTTCTATTACGCTATAATAATGTTGATTATTTATATGATGACAGAATGGAATCTTTTGTTGTTTGCGATTTCCATAAGGGGGTGGAAGAAGATGATTTCTTGAAATATGAGAAAGTATTGCAAAAAAAGTTAATGGAAATCTATGGCGATGTGGATATGCATATGGTTTATTCAATAAATTGGATCACGGAAGAAAAATATTAGCTTGTCGAACAGTTTCATGGATGGTAAATCATATGTAAGAAGACCTTGATCATACGAGTGCCTGAAGTCTCATACTTTTATACCGTGAAGTCCGCTATTTTACTTTAGTTCTTAAAAACATGAACGATTTATTGTTTTTGTGGTAGCAGTGATTCGTTGACTTTTGGATGAAACAGTGCATGACCGGGCTTAAGTAATAGCGGAACAACTGCGACATGTTCATTGACGGTTTGCTCTGGTTATTCAACGGATTCCATTGAAGCTAGGTTAAGCGTTAGCGTTGACGCTGAATATAGAGGGATTGATATGGACACAGGTAATCATTTTGTTATAAATTCATCATCTGCTGGAGAGTCGTCGGTATTAGTTCTTATAACCCCATCTTACGAAAATTGCGAGACGATAGACTTGATGGCTGATCATTATGCGGCTGATTGGCAAGGGCATACATATGCTCTCTTTTACTAGCAAATGAAATATAAAGTTTGATACCATGAAAAAAGGTTAAGAATGGGTATGACGAAATAATTGGAGGTGAACCGGCATGTTTCAGTCTATTCAGAAAAAAACCATTCTTCGTTTGCGAGTGGTACTTCTGTTTATGGCAACGGTGATCCTGCCGTTTTGTCTTGCGGGATGTCACTCTGGAAAAAACAGGGAGAGTATAACAGAAAGCGGAAAAAAGGAAAGCACAACGGAAAGTGGAGAAGGGACGGCAACCAGCCGGGAACTGAAGCTGGCCGTGGTGTGTGAATCAGTTGATGGAAAGGATAAATCCTGGATAGAATATCTGGTGTATGAATTTAATAAAACCCATCCGGACATGGTCATAACCCTGATGCCGTTTGGAGAAGCATTCTCCAAGACAGACATTCCCATGGCACAATTAACGGCCCAGATTAATGGTGACAATCCGCCAGATCTGATTCTCCTTCGTAACATTACGGACAACCTGGATGCCCTGGCGGTTCAGGGTTACGTGGAGGATTTAACACCCTATGTCGAAAAAAGTGAAGTTGTTCACTTGGAGGATTACTATCCAAAGGTGCTGGAATGTGGCAGAAAAGAAGGAGTTCTTGTCTGCATTCCGAAAAACTTTGAAATTGACACAGTGATCACTTCCAAGAATTACTTTAACGACACTACATGGACCTATCCGCAATTACTTGATTTCTGCAACGAGCATCCAAACAGTCGTTTTTATGCAAACACAAGGCCGGAGATGCTATTGGCAATGCTTCTTCGGGAAAGCATTGATTACTTCGCCTGCGAGGATCAGGGGAAATGTCATTTTGATTCAGAGGAATTTAGGTCGTTTCTGGAATACGCGGGAAGTTATTCGGCGTGGGGCTCACGAACCTTTGATCCGATAGATCCGGAGGACTACGCAAGCGGTCTCCGCGACGGACGGGTTTTGGCTCAGCACTTTTATGTCAAGAATTTGGCAGACATGAAAGACATACGCATTAATTTTGGAAACGATGCCAACTTTGTGGGTTTTCCCAACAAGGACGGAAGACCCATTCACCGGATATGGATGGATCACAGTACCTTTGCCATAACGTCAACTTCCAACAACAAGGAAGGTGCCTTTCAGTTTTTGGAATGGTATCTGACCCTGGATGAAGACCCGGTTTTGACTGTTGACCCCCTGCGATTATGCGCCAATCGGAAGGAGATGGAGGAGAAGATTGAGATTGCCATGGCGGGACGAAACATTAATGACGGAGAACCTGACATGACGGAAGAGGATCTGAAAACTCTGAGGATTTTGCTGGAGGGTCTTGAGCCGATGCCTGATGACAATGATCCCCTGTACAAAATCGTCTTTGCGGAGACAAAATCCTACTTCGCTGGGGACAAGACCCTGGATGAGGTAATTGATGTCATTCAGAGCAGGGCGATGCTGTATTTGCAGGAGAAAGTAAAATGAAAACATGTCGCAGGATCATAAAATGATTACAATGGAAAAGGTTCATTTGGACGATTATTATCAAAAGGTGTTGGATTGCTGCTTGGCTCACGAGTCGAATCCCTTACTTCAGGGTAGTACCCCGGAGATACTGTTGTTTGAAATTCTAAGGGAAAGCATTGATGCCTTTGTTGACGAGGATCAGAACAGGAGCCATTTTGACTCGGAAGAATTATTGCAACATTTCATGATATTTGGGGAAATTGTGACTGGACAGACGAAGACAGAATAAAGAAGCAAGTGGCAGATCTTCCAGGAATTGTTGCACAGGATGAAGCGTATCAGAATGCGATGAAGTATTCTGATGCGCAGAATGCCCGGGATGAGAGCGACAGGGCTACGAGAGAAGCAATTTTTAAGAGTATTACTAGCGGAATGGAATTGTATACGGCGTTCCAAGATGATTTGAGAAACAAAAACAATCAATCATTCCTAAAATGGTTGCTGGATTTTGTATTCATGATGACATATCATCCGGAGGAGACAAAAGCAAAAGATATCGGCATGAATTGATTGATGAGATTTAGCGTGGTAAAAGTACAATTTATAATATAGCTATGATTGACGATACTACCACAACAGGATATAATTGTGTTATGTTTATTGGTGATAGAAGGGTTTGGCCTGCGTAAAGCGTTTTGCCTTACAAAGCGGATGGGTTCTTAGGTATGGCAAATACTTATACGACGGGGATACTTTTTACAATGAACAGATTAATGCTGTAAAAAAATCAAAAAGAGGCAGACAACATGATTGAAAGGAGAATCATATGTTTTATAATGATGTTTTTAAGGGTAATAAGTCACAATTTAATGATAAATTGAAAATCCTCGCAAATCTAGCTGAAGAGGAAAAGTGGACATTTGCTAAAATTGAGGCTACTGAACCATATCGTATTTTACAAAATTATGTTGCATTCACATACAATAGGATTGAGGAAGAAGGTAAATTCCTTGTAAATGGAAATAATATGTGTTTTAATACTGGTCTTTTAACCCAATATCACCAGGAGATTATAGCCCTTTTTTCTAAGTATACGGGAGCATTCGATTACAAGTGGTATTTGATTGGTTTCTTTAAGTCGTCAGACAGCAAATTCACCAGCATTTTTAAGGATATACCATTAATTGCAGACTATGCGCAGGATGCAAGAGAATTGGTTTATGACAGGCGACTTAAAATTGTGGTGCAAAAAGATCATATAATAGACGACAATTTTGCAAGGTTTCAAAATGCGGGGTACAGTAATAGGGCATTGATTAATGCATTGTTAGATGATGCTATTAGAACGATGGAGATGAAGTTAATTAGAAACTATAAACTTGCATTGCCATTTTACTACCACAATACAGAAACTGGTGAGAAGAAAATACAACTTCTGGCTCCGCTATATATGGCGGGAGCTCCGGTAAAATTAGCTATTGTTTTGGATAGGAGAAAGACTGGAATAGATGAGCACTACGAAGCTATCACCATAATTCCTGTAGATTTAGCGTACATGAATTCGCGGGTAATTGTTAGACCGGAGGAAGAATGGGCGAAAATCGTCGATGAAGTAGATGTTGTGGAAATTGAAGATTCTGAAAAGAATGATTGACATTATTGGGAAAGTGTATATAATAATAGTATAAATGATTATGAATAATGCTGATTAACCTTTGATTAAAATTGCTTAACACAGTAAATCGCCATACAAGTATTTGTATGGCGATATTGTTTTTAAACAACATTTTTTGGTTGTTTGAGATTAGATTTATTTGAGTGACCATTTGAGGGAGACAATGTCATCCGCTATAAATTCGTTATAAATGAAAGAGATATTCTAATCCAGCTGATCGTAAGCTTCCTGTAATTCGTCAATTTTCTTTTTTAATCTTGCCTTCTTAAGAAGTTTTTCCGTTTTGTCAGTGATTGCACCAGGATAAGTCCATTCCCACATGCGGTAAGATTTTTCAATAGCCTCTTTCTCTTCGTCGGAACTAGCCACTTCAAGTTCTAAACGCATTTGTGAATACACCCTGTACCATTCTTCCATATAACTATACAGGCCGTCTTTGAAGTCAACGGATGATGTCCCGTTTTTAATCAGCGCGACGTGATTCGAACACGCGGTCTTCGCTTCGCTCCGGTCGGCTCAATTCCGACATCCCCCGGACGTCGTGAGCCCTCTGCGCCCGAACGCGTGTGTCCTGTCCGCTAGGGGGCATGTGTTAGATCGTGTTATGTCAATTAGAAATGGGGTGTCTCCGATGGAGACACCCCATTTCTAATCGGCGCGACGTGATTCGAACACGCGACCTCTGCGTCCCGAACGCAGCGCTCTACCAAGCTGAGCCACGCGCCGCCTTGGTAACAGTAAAATAATATATAAAAAAGTAGTAAATGTCAAGGGCAAAATGACAGAAAATTGTAGGCGCAAGGGGGCTCGGTATGCTATAATGAAAAAGACGGAGATTTTGACTGGAACGTAAGTCAGAAATGGAGGTAGGGCAATGAAAGTATATGATATCTCGCAGGAAGTGTTTTCATGTAAGGTATATCCCGGGGATCCGGCGCCAGAGAAGCACGTGATGTTGCAGATCGCCAATGGTGACGTCTGTAATTTGACGGCGTTTCAGATGTGCGCGCACAACGGAACGCACGTGGATGCCCCCTATCATTTTATAAAGGGCGGGAAGACGATCGAGCAGGTGGCGCTGGAGCGTTTTGTCGGGCCGGCTTACGTTGCGGAGCATAATGGTGACGTTACGGCGGAGGATGCCATGGCAATCCTGGAGAAGGCGCGGAAGACGGACTCACAGGCGGCGCGGAGGATTCTCGTGAAGGGGAAGGCCGTGGTTACGGAGGATGCGGCGAAGGTGTTCGCGGAGGCGGGACTGCTTTTGTATGGCAATGAGTCGCAGACCGTTGGCCCGGAGGATGCGCCGATGGCAGTGCATCTGATCATGCTGGGGGCGGAGATCGTGCTGTTGGAGGGCATCCGGCTCGGCGAGGTGGATGAGGGCACGTATTTGCTAAACTGTGCGCCTCTGAATCTTGGAGGCTCTGATGGAGCTCCCTGCAGGGCAATCCTGATGAGCATGGCGTAACGGAGCTGCGGTGGATAAGATTCATGGGAATTGAGTAGTAGCCCGGCGCGGGAGAAGGCCGGCGGCAGACGGGCCTGGATAAAGGGTTAGAGCAAAACTGTATGGAAAAAGGAGGACAAAAGACATGATTTGGTACGTAAACGCAAAAGCGGGCCGCGACGGAAATGGTTCCAAGGAGATGCCGTTTAAGCGGATCAGTGATGCCGCGAAGGTGGCACAGCCTGGCGATGAGGTTCTGGTGTATCCGGGAACGTATCGCGAGTACGTGGACCCGAAGAACGCGGGAACGAAGGAGGCCCGGATCTCTTACAAGAGCGTTGAGCCCCTTGGCGCGCATATTACGGGCGCGGAGCTTTTGACTGGCTGGAAGAAGTATGACGGCACCGTCTGGACTGCCAGCGTGGACAATGGCATTTTTGGAAATTATAATCCCTATACGACCTACGTATATGGCGACTGGTATTTTGCGGGCCGTTCCAAACATACGGGCTGCGTTTATATGAATGGCAAGGCTTTCTATGAGGCAGCAAGCATTGAGGCCTGCAAGGAAGCGAAGAAGTCCAAGACTTCCTGGGTGCCGGAGGATTCCGTTTATCAGTGGTATGCGGAGCAGGCTGAGGGCCGCACGGTATTTTACGTGAATTTCCAGGACAAGGATCCGAATCAGGAGACGGTGGAGATCAACGTGCGCAGGGAGTGCTTCTTCCCTTCAAAGACGGGCGTTGGCTATATTACGGTCAGCGGCTTTAAGATCAGCAAGGCAGCAACGACTTGGGCGCCTCCCGCGGCATTCCAGGACGGCATGATCGGCCCGAACTGGTCGAAGGGCTGGATCATCGAGGATTGCGAGATCAGTGACAGTAAGTGTGCCGGCATCTGTATCGGTAAGTATTATGATCCCGCGAATGATCATTATTTCACCTTCAAGCACGTAAAGAGCGCAACGCAGATGGAGCGCGACGCGGTTTGCCGCGGCCAGTATCACGGATGGCTGAAGGAGAAGGTCGGCAGTCATATCATCCGCCGCAACAACATCCACAACTGTGAGCAGGGCGGCATCATCGGCCGCATGGGCGGCGTGTTCTCCATCATCGAGGATAATCACATTCATCACATCAACAACATGATGGAGCTTGGCGGCGCGGAGATCGCAGGCATCAAGCTTCACGCGGCGATTGACGTGACAATGCGCAGGAACTACATCCATCATTGCACCATGGGCATTTGGACGGACTGGGAGGCTCAGGGCACGCGCATTTCCCAGAATCTGATGCATGACAATCAGCGTCCTGAATTTGCAAAGCAGCTGCAGGGCGGCATGATGAGCCAGGACATTTTCGTTGAGGTGGGTCACGGCCCGACCTTGATCGACAACAACATTCTTCTCTCTGACGCGTCACTTCGCATGGCGACGGAGGGCGTTGCGATGGTGCACAATCTGATCTGCGGAAGCTTTACTTCCGTGGGTGGCGGCTGTGACAATATGGTGGAGGGCAAGCTTCGTCAGCGTTATACGCCTTATCACATCCCGCACCGCACGGAGGTTTGCGGTTTCATGACGATCCTTCACGGCGACGACAGGTTCTACAACAATATTTTCGTGCAGAAGTGGCCGGCAGGCGACGTGGACGTAAAGAGCGACATGCATGAGGGCGTGCATTTCCAGGAAAACCGCGTGGTTGGTACGCACGTGTTTGACGAGTATCCGACCTATGACGAGTGGATCGAGTGGTTTGACATGGACAGCGAGACGCCTGACATGGGCAAGCTTGACAAGTATCATCACAGACATCTTCCCGTTTGGAGTGCAGGCAACGTTTATCTGAACGGCGCGAAGGCATGGAAGAATGAGAAGAACGGACTTGTCAATGATGCGGACGCTGCATTTGTGGAGATTGATGAGAATGGCGGAAAGCCCGTTTTGAAGACGAACGTGTATGACCTCATCAAGGATTTCACCTGCAGCATGATCAATACGGACGTGCTTGGCAAGGCGTTTGAGCCGGAGCAGCCCTTCGAGAATCCTGATGGTACGGATATTGTCTTCGACCGCGATTATAAGGGCGATTCCAGAGGCGTTAACGTCATTCCCGGACCTTTCGCCTGCGGCGCCAGCACGATTGAGGGATTGTGGTAAGAAAATCATTAGAACCGTCACTTTTTGGTGGCGGTTCTTTTTTCATTGTCAAAAAACGGCGTGCGTGATATGCTTCATAGTAGTGGGGATTTCTTTATGATTTCCGGAGGATTACCGCAAACGAGGAAATCTCGAAATGGGTCAGATTTGTTCTTAGTTTTCGAAGGGGGAGATGGAAGGATGGCAGCGGAAGAGCAGGTCGTTTGGAGAGCGGACAGCAACAATATCTACGAGCGTTTTATAGAGCAGCTGGACGAAGCGATGAGCGGCGAGAAGGAACTGACCGAGGGCGATCAGGACACGCGCTATGCCATGAAGCTTCAACAGGAGCGCCTTCAGGAAAAGGGAACGAAAATCCGGTATCACATTACGCCGAGAGGCTTTATGTCGAACGGGCAGAACCTGCCCAGGAAATGGATGGACAAGCATTACGTCAGTGAGGTCGCGTACTACACTTCCATGTGGGAGCGCGACATTGCGGTTGGAAACGGCAGGCCGTTTCGTCAAAAGAGCAAGATGACAATCTATGAGACTAAGACGGACGTGATCGGCGGCGTAAACGTAGAGGACGAGATTTACGTTTGTCCGGGGTGCGGTGCGCCCTCAAAGATCAAGGATCTTCTTGGCGGTTGTCAGTATTGTGGCTCGAGATTTCAGATGAGCGAGCTTTATCCCAAAATCACAAGTCATTACCTGGTCAAGGATTTTTCCTTCGCGGGGAATGAAATGAAGTATTATCTCATGAAATTTATGATCGGGACGGGAATCGTGATTCTCATTGGGATGCTGATCGGCATGGCTTCCCGGGGAGAGCTCAGCCCGTTAAGGATTGGAAGCTTGATCGGTACGATTCTGATCTCAGCGTTTATGGGCGTCGTGATGGGGTATTTCCTGGCGAGCATTACGTTGCTTTTTAAACTCTTTTTTGAGGCCGGAAAGACCGTACCTATGATGGGCGCCATCGGTGCGGGCAAGCGGTTTGAGGCATTCATGAAGAGATATAGTCCGGAGTTTTCTTATGAATATCTTACGGGAAAGACGGTTGCGCTCCTTAAGATGATCATGTTTGCAAAGGATCCGCAGGAGCTGCCTTTCTATGTGGGAGCGCCTTTGGGAGACCGCTTCCATGATCTGGTGGACGTCATATTCCGCGGTGCCATGGGCTATAAGGGCATGAAGGAGAAGGACGGATATCTTCACGTGACGGTGGACGTCTTCCTGGAGAATGCATACGTGACCAACGGAAGAGTCCGGGTAGGCGTCAACGAAAAGCTTCGCGTGACGCTTGTAAAGAACCTGAACGTGCCGATCCAATACAATTTTTCCATCAAGAAGCTGGAATGCCCGACCTGTCACGCAAGCTTTGACGCTACGAAGAACAAGACCTGTCCTTATTGCGGCAGTACTTACCGGATCGAGGACGCAGACTGGGCAGTGGAATCCGTAAGTGGACCAGGGGGACGGGGTTAGTGGTCCAAAATAATGACCCACTGACCCCGTCCCCAGAGCTCATGCCATCAAAAAAGAAGCATGTGTGCCCGAGCTGAAGATTTCTTGCGTGCAGGGCACAAACTCTTTGGCTTGCTGAGGCGTTGATGAATGGCAAAGTCAAGAAGAAAAGAAGCTTTTGTGCCCTAGAAAGCGCTTTTCTT
>JAFZNO010000001.1 GCA_017552985.1 Lachnospiraceae bacterium | reverse complement strand
GAGGAGTCTCTTCGGGTCTGTGGAGAGCGTGGTCTTGCCTGTTCCGGAAAGTCCGAAGAAGATGGCAGTATTCTTGCCTTCCATATCGGTGTTTGCGGAGCAGTGCATGGAAGCAATGCCCTTCAGAGGCAGGTAGTAGTTCATCATGGAGAACATACCCTTCTTCATCTCACCGCCGTACCAGGTGTTCAGGATAACCTGCTCTCTGGAGGTGATGTTGAAGGCTACGCAGGTCTCAGAGTTGAGGCCAAGCTCCTTGTAGTTGTCTACCTTTGCCTTGGATGCGTTGTAGATTACGAAATCAGGAGTGAAATCCTTCAGTTCGTCAGCGGTAGGCTGGATGAACATGTTCTTTACGAAATGTGCCTGCCAAGCTACTTCCATGATGAAACGAACTGCCATGCGGGTATCCTTGTTTGCGCCGCAGAATGCATCTACAACGAACAGTCTCTTATTGGAAAGAGCCTTCTTAGCGATATCCTTAACAACAGCCCAAGTAGCCTCGCTCATCTCGTGGTTGTCGTTCTTGTACTCGTCGGAAGTCCACCATACGGTGTTCTTGGAATTCTCATCCATAACGATGTACTTATCCTTAGGGGAACGTCCGGTGTAAACGCCGGTCATAACGTTTACGGTTCCCAGCTCGGTAAGCTGTCCCTTGTCGTAGCCAGTGAGTTCAGGCTTCATCTCCTCATCAAAGAGGGTCTCGTAGGAAGGATTGTAAACAATCTCCGTACTTCCGGTAATGCCATACTTGGTTAAATCAATTACTGCCATTTGTACTTACTCCTTTTCCTTAAAAAATTATTGAAATACCATCCTTTTTGGCGCTTGTTCGCCAAAAATTGCCATGTATCATTATACACGAAGGTTCCCAAAAAAGCAACGTCTAACCTTGCGGTTTTTTCTCATTTTTCTTGCCCTGATTTTCCCACTTTTTGCCCCGCTCCCGACTGTTTATACTGCAGCCGTTTCACCGCGGAGCCAATCGCGTTCCTCTTCGGTAAGATAAGGAGAAATTTTCTCAAATACCGTCTGCTGGTAAGCATTGATCCAGGCCCTTTGTCTGTCCGTCAGAAACTTTACGTCAATGGCGCTCCGCTCCAGGGGAACCCAGGTCAGGGTGTCAAAGTACATAAACTGACCATACTCATTCTTTTCCCCCTTCTTTGCAACCATCACGTCCTCGATGCGGATGCCGTGGCTTCCCTCCACGTAGATACCGGGCTCGTTCGTCACGTCCATGCCTTCCTCAAAGGGATATTCCGTTGCCCCCTTTAAGTACTGCCATCGCAGGGACTGTGGTCCCTCGTGCACGTTGAGAATATAACCAACGCCATGACCCGTTCCGCATTTATAGTCAAGTCCCTTCTCCCAGATTGGCTCTCTCGCAAGAATGTCGAGATTTCTTCCCGTACAGCCATACAGGAATCTGGCATTCGTCATCTGGATCATGCCTGCAGCCACCAAAGAATAGTGATAAATCTCCTCTTCCGTCAGTTCGCCAAGCGCGATGGTACGGGTCACGTCGGTCGTTCCGCCCATATACTGACCGCCCGAGTCTACCAAAAGAAATCCTTTTTCCTGAAGAATCGCATGATTCTCCGGCGTTGCCTCATAGTGCATCATGGCCGCGTTCGCTTCATATCCCGCGATGGTCGGGAAGGAAAGATCCAGGAATTCCGGAATCTTGCGTCTAAACTCTTCGAGCTTGTCCGACGCGGAAACCTCCGTAATCTCCATTTTCCCGATATTTTTCTTGAGCCAATAAATAAACTTTGTCAGCGCAACGTTGTCCGCCATGTAGATCTTTTCCATGTTGGCAAGCTCCGTGGGATTCTTGATCGACTTCAGGAGTTCTGTTGGATTAGGCGCTTCGACCACCTGGTTCTTCATCGTACAGTTCTTAAAGGTTGCATAGCCGCAATATCTGTCGTCCAAAAGGATTTTTTCACCGGACAGACTCTTTACGAAATCTGCGATCTTATCGTACGGCGCGATCTCGACGCCGTTTTTCACAAGGTACTCCCTGACGTCTGCGTTCAGCGCATTTTTCTGAATAAACAGGACGATCTTTTTATCTGACACGTACACGTAGGAAATAACTACCGGATTACATTCCACGTCGCATCCCCTTACGTTCAAAAGCCATGCGACGTCATCCAGCTTTGTCAGGAGCGTGCTTTCCGCGCCCAACCCCGCAAGCTTCTTTCTTACGTCTGAAGCTTTCTCCAAAAGGCTTCTTCCCGCAACGCTCTCCGGGATCAGAAACGTCTCTCCGCAGGGAAACGCAGGCCGGTCCTTCCATACACTCTCCGCAAGGTCTTCCTCGTAATAAAATTTTACGTTCTTATCTTTTAATTTCTCCTCAAAGGACTTTCCTTCCCTGGCAGAAATCGTTCTGCCGTCAAACCCAAGCGTCATGCCGTCTTGGATCTTTTCCTGAAGAAATTCTTCCAGCGTGGGAACGCCTTCCTCACGCATTTTCATCAGATCAACGCCAGTGCCCGAAAGCTCCGTTGCCGCCTGGATAAAGTATCTTCCGTCCGTCCAAAGCGCGGCGCCCTCCTGCCAAACGAGAAGCGTTCCTGCCGATCCCGTAAAGCCCGAGAAAAACTCCCGCACCTTAAAATAATCATTTACGTACTCAGAGCCGTGAAAGTCCGCCGTCGGGATCACGTAATAATCCACGCCCCTGTCCTTCATTACCTCGCGAAGCGCTGATAATCTAGACCGAATCAATTGATTTTCCAATTCTGCAACCTCTTTTCTACCTATACTTCCTTTTTGTTCAATGCTTTATTTTGTCTGTTTCGTAAATCTCTGTCTGGGCAAGCATCAATATCCTTCCGTCATCTCGCCCTTTAAAAGGCCCACTGCCCTGGAGGTTCCTATCCGATCGCATCCAAGCTCGATAAACGCCTTCAGATCATCAATGGTAGACACGCCGCCTGCCGCCTTGATTTTCACGTTCGGGCCGATATTCTCCTTGAAGAGCTTCACGTCCTCGATGGTTGCACCTCCCGTACCAAAGCCCGTGGACGTCTTGATATAATCTGCTCCGGCGTTCGTCACTGCCTTACACATGGCGATCTTCTCTTCCGTCGTCAGATAACAGGTCTCAATGATCACCTTCAGAACATGATCCCCGCATGCCTTTTTCATTATGCGGATTTCTTCTTCCACCTTGTCATAATCCCCGTTCTTTACGTCGCTTACGTTGATCACCATGTCGATCTCGTTACAGCCATCCTTCAGCGCCTTCTCCACTTCCACAACCTTCGCTTCCGTTACGCTGTAACCAAGCGGAAACCCAACAACCGTACAAATATTGATCTTCTCTCCATAAGTGTCATGCACGCGCTTAATATATGTCGGTGGGATGCATACGCTGGCAGTATTGTAAGCAATTGCCTCCTCACACAATTTCTGAATGTCTTCCCACGTAGCAAACGCTTTCAGCTGCGTATGGTCTACTTTCTTAAGCATCTCCTTCGCCGTCATCTCACAGACTCCTTTCTTATTCGCTTAAATCTTTTTCTTACTCACAACACGTTTTATATAAAACATTCTATACCGAAGCTTTCTCCCTAACGAAACAGCTTCCCATTCCGGTCGCATACAGTTCCTCCAGTGTCCGCGCCCGCCGGATATCGTCTTCTTGAAACAATTAGCCGGCTGCACTTAGCAAAGCAGCCGGCTGAATGGAAAATCCCGAGAATTGTCTGAGGAGCGAAAGCTCCGAGTTATTCTCGGGATTTTCCACTCCATTCAGACGGTTGTTGAGCTTAGTGCAGTCCGTGCCGTTTCAAGAGGATGATATCCGGCGGGCACGGAGAATTGGGGTCACTCATAACCGGAATGGGAAGTTAATATTATAAACCAAGAAACTCGCGAACAACGTTCTGCATCTGGTCGGAATCACACTGCTTGTCATGAAGAACGGGAGCCGTGCGGATCTCCTCGATGGCATTGGGAACCTTGACGTTGGCGAGCTTGGAAAGCTCGTCTACAAGTTCAAAGTCGGTCATGGAGTCATACTTTGCATCTATGGCGTTCATGACGCTTCTGGTAAACTTGAAGGGACTTGCCGTGGAAGCAATGACCGTCTTGGTCTGGTCTTTGGTCTCAGCCAGATATTTCTCGTACACGGCTGCGGCAACGGCAGTATGCGTGTCGATCACGTAACCGCAATCCTCATAAATCTTCTTGATGATCGCCGCGGTCTCCTGCTCGCTTGCGTAATTGCCGTAAAAGTCAGCAAGACCCGCTTTCATGGCATCGTCGATCACGTATTTTCCCTGACCGCTGAGGGCTGCCATCAGCTCCTGATTCTTCTTCGCATCATTGCCTGCAATGCGGTAGATCAGGCGCTCTAAGTTGCTGGAGATCAGGATATCCATGGAAGGCGAACTGGTCAGCATGAATTCTCTGTTCCTGTCATAAACGCCGGTGCTGAAGAAATCAAAGAGAACCTTATTCTCGTTGGACGCACAGATCAGCTTGTCGATGGGAAGTCCCATGTTTTTCGCATAGAATGCGGCCAAAATGTTTCCAAAGTTACCAGTGGGCACTACAACGTTGATCTTTTCGCCCTCTTCTATGCGTCCTTCTGCAAGAAGTCTTGCATACGCATATACGTAATAGCATACCTGGGGCACCAGACGGCCTACGTTGATGGAATTTGCAGAAGAGAACTGGAATCCCTTCTCATCCATCTCCTTCGCCAATGCCTTATCAGAGAAAATCTTTTTCACGCCAGTCTGCGCATCGTCAAAGTTACCGTGAATGCCGACAACCAATGTATTGGCGCCCTTCTGGGTCACCATTTGCTTCTCCTGGATGGGGCTCACGCCGTTCTTCGGATAGAATACGATGATCCGGGTTCCTTCTACGTTCGCAAAACCTGCCAAAGCAGCCTTACCGGTATCTCCGGAGGTTGCGGTCAGGATAACAATTTCATTCTTGATCTGATTCTTTCTTGCGGAGGTGATCAGAAGATGCGGTAAGATGGAAAGTGCCATGTCCTTAAACGCGATGGTGGGACCATGGAACAGCTCTAAGAAATAAGCTCCTTCCGCTTCTGCCATGGGTGCGATCACGTCAGTGTCAAATTTTTCATCATAGGCCTTTGCGATACAGTTCTTAAGCTCTTCCTCGGTAAAATCCGTAAGGAACAACTTCATTACCTCATAAGCAACCTGCTGATAGCTCATGCCCGCAAGCTCTTTTAAGCTCTTGTCCAATGCAGGAACGTGATCCGGCACAAAGAGTCCTCCGTCATCAGAGAGTCCCTTTAAGATTGCCTGGGAAGCCTTGATCGGCTGCCCATTGCTTCTGGTACTGTAATACAATACTTCCATTTTCTTTTTCTCCTTAATTTACCAAAACCCCAAAGATCAGATATCTGTTATTGGGTTTATTTTTTATGCAGGTCGACAGCGTAACGATCTTGCTGTCGGACGTGACGGTCACGCCATCGCGCACGTGGTTCGCTCCATTGTTACTGGCTGCAAGAACCGTTCCGAAGAAAGCATCAAAGCTGTCTTTATTACCGAAATCGTGATTAGCAAGCAAATGCTCGTTGCTGTGCACGTAAGCGGCAAAAATCTCATATTTCAAGGTTTTGTCAGGCGTATATACGTAAAAATACTGATTCTTGTCAAAAAAACTCTGGGTTTCAAACTTGTGAAGCTGATGGAACATGGTGCCCGTGGAACGCATGTCATGTCCATACATGACTGTCACGGGATCATTCCAATCCTTAGAATTCCAGTTTTCCGTGTAAATACATCCGGGATACCCTTCACTACCGTTTAAGTTGTGATAAAGATAGTATCCGTCATCCGTAGGATGGCGAAGTACCGGATAATCAATATTGGTTCCCGGAACGCTGATCCATGCATAAATATGACCGTTTTTCTTGGTCTGAAGCGTTGTAAAGTCGATCACGCGGCTCATGGGATCCGAACTCTTCGAAGCTGGCTTCTGGGTAGGCTCTGCGGTAGGCTCCGTTTCAGGATCTTCCATGCTCTCCGGTTTTGCCGTTTTCTCTGGTTCTGCCGTTTTCTCCGGCTCTTCCGTCTCTGCCGGTGCAGTTGTCTGCTCGCCAGGGAACTCGATTTCCATGCTCTCTCCGTTATAACCCTCTTCATCCACGGGGAGATCCTCAGGCTCAACGTCCGGCGTCCGGAACTCTATGATCTCAAATTCCGGTTCTTCGCTTTCCTTAAGTTCTTCTTGAATCTTATCCGCAACGGATTTCGGCGTATCGTCGGAGACTTCCAATGACGCGTTCTCTGCAACGGCCACTGGCTCATTTTTGCCATCCTTCAGTTTGATGAAAAGAAAGATGATAAGCCCCACAATAACAAGAAGAAGGGCCACGGAAATGGGCCCAAGGCCCATTCCATGTCTCTTCCTCTGATTTTTCTTTACAGGTTCTTCATTTTGATTTTTATTAGTTTGATCCATCTCCATAATTACCGTAATACTTTCCGTAATACTTTCCGTAGTATTTACCATAGTACTTACCATAGTATCCCTTGCCGGAAATATTAACTTTGTTCAGGACAACGCCAAGAATGCGGATGCCCGCAACGTCCAGCTGTTCTTTTACTTTACGAACAAAACGATAGCTTACGTCTCCGCAGGATACAACGATCACGGCACCGTCACAGCACTTTGAAACAACTGCCGTGTCAATAACGCTTCCAAGAGGCGGCGTATCAATGATCACCATGTCGTAATAATCCCTTGCCTCTGCCACCATCTTCTTGAAGCGATTGTTTCCAAGAAGCTCACTGGGGTTAGGCGGAACGGGGCCGGAAAAGATCATGTCAAGATTTCTTACGTTGGTAACGCACAGCGCGTCTTCCAGATTCGCCTTACCTACCAGATAGTTTGCAAGTCCAAGACGTACCTTTCCTTTTTTGTGACGCTGACGCATAACGGATTTACGAAGGTCTCCGTCTACCAAAAGTACCTTTTTGCCCATCTGTGCATAGGAAATGGCAAGTTCAAAGGAAATACTGCTCTTTCCTTCATTAGGGGTCGCACTGGTAACACAAATAACCTTGATGTCATCTCCGGAAAACTCAATATTGGTTCGGAGAGTCTTATATGCTTCACGCGTTCTGTAATCTAATTCTTCCAGATTCAGTTCAATGTTCTGCATGATTTATGCCTCCCCGTGATTATCAACGTTAATTTCCTGCACTACAAGATCCATGTTTCCGCTCTCCTCGTCAACGGCTTTTACCATCTCCGAGTCGAAATGCTCATGGGACCTTCCTCTTTTTTTCTTATTCTTGTCCTGGTCAGCAATCGGGATCATCGCCAAAGTGCTGAGTCCAAGATATCTCTCAACGTCCTCTGCACTCTTGATGGAGTCATCCAACAGATACTGAATGATCAAGATTGCCGCACAAGTAAAGACGCCGAGAAAGGCACCAATCAAAGCCCATTTTCTGGCACTGGGACCTGAAGGCTTTCTGGGCAGGTTTGCTTCCGTTTCCAGATTAGCAGCCTGGATGGCCATAACCTCAACAATATGATCGGAAGCCTCCATTCTGACTTCCTTCGCAAGGCGCTGGGCCATCTGAGGATCAGAATCCGTAACGGTGATCGCGATCAAGTTGGAATCACCTACGGTAGCAACCTTAACACGGCTTGCAAAGCTCTCATAAGACTCGCTTAACTCGCAGGCCTCGATTACTTTCTCAAGCACGTCCCTGCTCTTGATGAGGGGCGTATAGTTCTTTGTCAACTGACTGGACGTCTGCAGATCAGAATAGGATACCGTCGTTTCGTTGTTCTTGTTTAGGATAAAAATTCTCGTTGTAGACTCATACCATGGGGTCACGGTCAACTTACAGATCAAAAAGCCTGTAATGCCGGTAACCGCACCACATAAAAGTAAAAGCCACATCCAATGTAATAACAAACCGACTAATTCCTGTAAATCAATTTCTATTACGTCTTCTTTGCTTTGCATGAATATTCCCCATCCTTATCCGCTATTTCTTTATAAAGTACGCTATTAAATTCATTCTGCCAAAAGTTCCGTCATTGCATTTCTAAATAGAACGTCGTCTGCATAATCTTGATCACAGTACTTCCGGATCACCTCTGCACACTTTTTCATTTCAGGGCTTCTGCTCCTTACGTCGTGTGCATCCGTGCCTACGTAATCGATCAATTCTTCCTTGAGAAGTTTTTTGATAAAATGCTTTACCTTAAAACCATAATTACCGGCAACGCTACCCGCGTTTACCTGGATCCGGCATCCCAGATCTCTAAGGGATCTTACGTTTTCTAAGTTGCCAAGCATGCATTGATACCTTTCGACGTGAGCCAGGATCGGATGATACCCCATCCCTAACAGATCTTCCATGGCATTCCTGACGTAAGAATAGTTTTCCAGCGGATTAAACTCCACCAGCACGTATTCCGTATCATTCATGCGGGAAAGCCAGCCACTCTCCAACTTTTCTTCCAGGGAAGAATTATAGTAGATTTCCGTTCCGGGATGCAATCGTATGGACAAACCGCTTTGCCGTGCAAGACTCTCCACCTCTTGGATCATCTCGCCGATCACCTTTCTCGGCGTGCCGACCCTTCCCTGCTTGTAGTGCGGCGTCACGATCGCATCAGTTATGCCGTTAGATTCCGCAATCCGCAGCATTTCCATGGTCTGATCCATGTTTTGCGAGCCATCATCGATGCCAGGCAACAGATGACAATGTACGTCAACGTATCCCATGCTTTTCCTCTTCAACAAAATATTCCCACAAATCATGCAGGATACCGCATATTAGTATATCCTAGCTCCTCTTTTTCGTCAAGTTCTATTTTCGGTTAGAAATTCGTCGTCCAAGATCGCGTCAGCCCTTGCTCTTTAAGACGTATGGCGTCACCTGATACACGTAATAATTCAGCCAGTTACTGTAAAGGTTATTGCTGTGCGATCTCCACTGCAACAGCGGCTTCTGCGTGGGATCATCGTTCGGAAAATAGTTATAGGGCACCTGAATGGGCAATCCCTTGTTTTTATCCCTAAAATACTCATTGCTGAGCGTCATGCGGTCATATTCCGGATGACCCGTCACAAAGATTTTCTTTCCGTTTTCCGCAAAGGCAAGGAATACGCCGGCCACGTCGCTCTCCGCCATGATCGTCAGCTCCTTACACGCATGGATTGCTTCCGCACTCGTTTCCGTATGCCGGCTGTGCGGTGCAAGGAAGATGTCGTCAAAGCCCCTCACTAAAGGGATCTTCCTGTTCAGCACCCGATGCTCGTAAATGCCGAAAAGCTTTTGAGGAAGCTTGGACTTATTAATGCCGTAATAATGATAAAATCCGGCCTGTGCAGCCCAACAAATGTGAAGCGTGCTGGTCACGTGTTCCTCCGCCCAGTCCATGATCTGACAGGTCTCATCCCAATAATCCACTTCCTCAAACTCAATGTCTTCCACGGGTGCCCCCGTAATGATCAGACCATCAAAATAGTCATCCTTTACGTTGTCAAAGGTCGTGTAAAATTTATTCAAGTGACTCTGCGGCGTATTGGCATTGCGCGATACGTGCGTCACGGTGTTCATCAGTGTCACTTCCACCTGCAAAGGCGTGTTGGACAGGGCCCTAAGGAGCTGCAACTCCGTATCCTGCTTGATTGGCATGTTGTTTAAGATCAAAATCTTCAAAGGCCTGATGTCCTGATGCAGGGACCTCGTTTCATCCATCACAAAAATATTTTCCGTTTCCAGGATTTCCTTTGCCGGAAGCTGACTTTGTATTTTGATTGGCATTTTTGTTTCCTCGATTTCTAAATTTATGTTGCGTTTCATAAAGTGCTTTTTGCTTAGCTTTCGCCGTCCTTCCTGCCAAAATAAGTGGCAAGGAATTCATCCTCCGAAAGAATCTTCACGCCCAATTCCTTGGCCTTTTGGTTCTTCGTGGAATTCGACGTCACGTCATTATTGATCAGGCATTCCGTCTTTCCGGTGACGCTTCCCGTCACCTTTCCGCCTCTTGCCTCGATCTCATCCTTTAGGTCATTACGGCTCGCGTAATGCACAAGGCTTCCGGTCACGACAAAGGATTTTCCTTCCAGCGTCTGTTCCATCGCGTTTTCCTGCGGTTTTTCCACGTTCAGTTCGCTTACAAGCCGAAGCAATTTCTCGCGATTCTCTTCGTCTGACATGTATTCCACGTAGGACCTTGCAATCACCTCTCCAATCCCGTCAATGGCGCTCAGGTCTTCCTCGCTGGCATTCATAAGCTGGTCCAGGTCATAGCCAAACCGCTTACATAACAGCTTGGCATTGGCAAGACCGATGTTGGCGATGCCTAAGGAATAAATGATTCTTGGCATGGTTGTTGTTCTGGCCTTCTCTATGCCGGCCAAAAGATTCTGGCAGGATTTCTCCCCAAAGCCTTCCATGGCGGCAATCTCGGCGTGATATTTTTCCAGTGCAAACAAATCAGCAAATTCCTTGACAAATCCAAGGTCTACAAGCTTCTCAAGAGTTGCTTCGGACAATCCGTCCACGTTCATGGCGTCCCTGCTTACAAAGAGCACAAAGCTTCCAATCTGCTTCGCGGGGCACTTTTCATTTGTGCAATACAGTGCCTGTGCTTCCCCCGTCTGCCGGATTTCCGTAGGCGCGCCGCACACGGGACACGTTTCCGGGATCTCCAGGGTATCGCTGCAGGTCAGGTTCTCCGAGATCTGCGGTATGATCATGTTGGCCTTATACACCGTGATCTTATCGCCGATGCCAAGGCGCAGGGCCCGGACAACGCTGACGTTGTGCACGGAAGCACGGCTCACGGTCGTTCCTTCCAATTCCACAGGTTCAAAAATGGCAACGGGATTGATCAGCCCGGTACGGCTCGGACTCCACTCCACCTCCGTAAGCGTCGTCTCGCGAAGTTCATCCGCCCACTTGAATGCGATGGAATGTCTCGGGAACTTTGCCGTTCTGCCAAGGCTGCGCCCAAAGGCAACGTCCTCATAGGTCAGAACCAATCCGTCCGAAGGCTCGTCCACGGAATCAATTCGTTTTTCAAAGTCTTCGATCTGACGGATGATCGTGTCTTCCGTCACCAGGAAATGTTCCACCACGGTAAAGCCCTGTTCCTTCAAAAACCGGAATTCCGCCAGTCGCGAGTTGTCAAAATCCTTGACCGCACCGTCCTCATCCACGGCTTCCACCAAGGAAAACGCATAAAACCTAACGCTTCGCTCCGCAGTGATCCTGCTGTCCAGCTGTCTCACGGAACCGCTGCACAGATTTCTGGGATTCTTATACTTTTCGCCTTCTTCCGGAATCTTGGCGTTGATCTTCTCAAAATCAGAATAGGTGATGATCGCCTCGCCGCGAAGCACCAAATTCCCCTGGAACGGAATGGCTGCGGGCAGGTTGACAAACGTCCTGGCGTTTGCAGTGATCACCTCACCAACCTCACCGTTCCCGCGGGTTACGGCCTTTGCAAGCCGTCCGCCCTGATAGGTCAGCACGATGGTCAGTCCGTCCAGCTTCCAGCTGAGAACGCCCGCATGCCCCTGCAGCCAGCTTCTCAGTTCTTCCCTGCTCTTGGTCTTATCCAAAGACAGCATGGGCGCGGCATGGCGCTCCTTCGGCAAAAAGTCCACGGCCTCATAGCCCACCTTCACCGTGGGAGACCCTGCCATGACAAGACCCGTCTCCTTTTCCAGCATGACCAGCTCGTCATACAGCCTGTCATACTCCAAATTGCTCATGATCTCGCGGTCTTCCGCGTAATAGGCCATGGCTGCACGGCTCAGCATCGGAACCAATTCCTTGATCCGTTCAATCTTTTTTTCCCGGTCGTTGCCTCCGTCCTGCATTATGTTTGTTTCCTGCATGATCTTTTCTTCGTCCATGCTTTTCCTCATCCTCTTTTTTGCTTTCTTGATTTCCAATCCTTAACGCTTCCCAGAGGGCTGAAATCTCTTCTTCGCTTGCTTCCCGCCATTTCCCCTCCGGAAGGTCACCCAGCTCCAAATTCACCACGCGAAGCCGGATCAGATTCACAACCCTGTACCCCAACGCCTCGCACATTCTTCTGATCTGACGGTTCAGGCCCTGCGTCAGCGTAATGCGAAACGTCCGGTCTCCCGTCTTTTTTGTCCTGCAGGGTCTTGTCGTTACGTCCAAATCCTCTAAGTACAGTCCGTCCGCCATCTTCTTGAGGTCCGAAGCCAAAATTGGCTTATTCACCCTGACGGCATATTCCTTCTCATGACCATTCGCCCCTCGCATCATCTCTTCAATGAGATCCCCGTCATTGGTAAGGAGCAACAATCCCTTAGATTCCTTATCCAGTCTTCCCGCATAGGTAACCCGGACGGGGTACTTAACCTCGGTCCGGATAGTACGCTCCGCATGATCGTCCTTCTCCGTACAGGTGACGCCAGCTGGCTTATGATACAAGAGTAACACCTTTTTCTCCTGCCCGCTGACCTTTCTGCCCCTGCAGAAAATTTCTTCGGTGCCGTCCACCATCATGCCCATCTGCGCCGGCATTCCGTTCACCAAAACCAGGCCATCTTCGATCAGCTTGTCCGCGTCCCGTCTGGAGCAGACGCCGCAAGATGCCAGATATTTGTTTAACCTTGTCAGTTCCATGTTTCCAATTCCTCTAGCATGCGAATGGGCGGAATCCCCTTGCCTTCCTCCAGGCCCCTCTTGGCCGTCTTGTCTGCAAGTTCATTGTATTCCACCTTTGCGTGAGCCGTTACCTTGTGAAAGCCGATGCGGATCTGCATTCCCCACTCACGCATGGCCTTTGCGTACTTTTGCGTATGCTCTTTCTTAGCCTTCCACTCTCCGGTCACCCACTTTTCGATGCCCTCATAGTCATAGTATATCTCTATGGCGGTAAACCCATTCTTCATGGCCGTCTTCACGGCATACATCGCGCCAAGCATTTCCCCCGTGACGTTGCGCATGGACACGGTCTCCGGATTTTCGCCGTTTCCCATGGCCAGATAAATGCCTCCCTGCGGCGGCAAGAATACACATCCAAAGGCGTATCGCTTGATCTCATCATTATAGCTTCCGTCCACGTAAGCCGTGAGCACGTTTTCCATAGGCTCCCCTTTACTTACCCGAAAAGCCCACGGCGTTTTAGCACACCGTGGGCCTTTCCGTTATTATCATTCGCTTATGGCCTTCTTGATCGCAGTCATAAGCTCTTCATAGGTTTCAAATGCCTCAAGCTCCGGATGATCCTTCTTGATCTGTTCCGTGCTGCGGAACAAGAATCCCGCCTTGCTGGCAAGGATCATGCCAAGGTCATTATGGCTGTCACCGCTTGCGATCGTATCAAAGCCAATCGACTGCAGCGCTTTTACCGTGGTCAGCTTGGACTGCTCACAGCGCATCTTGAATCCAGTGATCTCGCCGTTTTCGCCGACCTCCAGTTCATTACAGAAGATGGTGGGCCATCCAAGTTTCTTCATCAGAGGGCCCGCGAACTGTGAAAAGGTGTCGCTGATGATGATCACCTGCGTAAAGCTTCGAAGCTCATCCAAAAACTCCTTTGCGCCAGGCATGGGATCAATCTTTGCGATGGTCTCCTGGATTTCCTTTAATCCAAGGCCGTGCTCCTTCAAGATGCCAATTCTCCAGCGCATCAATTTATCATAATCCGGCTCGTCCCTGGTCGTTCTCTTCAGCTCCGGAATACCGCTGGCTTCAGAAAACGCGATCCAGATCTCCGGCACCAATACTCCCTCCAGGTCCAAACATACGACGTTCATTCTTTCTTCCTCCACTTTCTCATAGCTGTCAAAACACACGATTTAGTATAGCACGTACTCCATGGGAAAGTCAAACGCTAGCTTGCCTCCCAGAAATTTCCTTATTTGTAGTTGAATATTGTCAAAGAATTCTTTATAATGATGATAACGGAACTTGAAAAAAGAAGATCAAGTTCAAAGAAAGGAGCTTTCTTATGATGGATGCTATGAACAAACCTGGATTTCCCTCTAACGAAGTTGAAGCATTAACCATGCTTTACCTCCAAGAACTGACCCTCTCCGGCTTGGCGCCCGAAGAAATCTATGACAAATACGTTGATGCCTATAAGCGCATCGCAAAGCAAAAGGAATTGACCCAGTCCGAGCAGGCAGAAGCATTCTAGATCAGGCCATAATAAAAAAGGCGGTGAGTGAAAACCCACCGCCTTTTTCATGTCTCTAATCCACTTATCTGTAGTACTTCTTCATCCACTTCGGATCATCGAAACTGCTCTTGTCGGACATCTGGATCCAAGTGCAAAGGTCATCCGCAAGCTCCATGATCACGTCGGAAAGCTCAAGGTTCTCCTTCCACTTTTCTTCCATTGCCTCGTATCCCAAAAGCGCTCCCAGAATGTTTCCTGCGATCGCACCCGTGGAATCGCTGTCACCTGCGTGATTTACCGCCGCGATAATGCCATCGGAGAAATTATCCTGATGACGCAGCGCACAGTAAACGGCAATTGCAAGCGTTTCTTCCGCCACCCAGCCTTCGCCGATCTTGCGGATGTTGTCCTGGTCAGATTCTTCATTCTCTGACAGGCTGATTGCCAGATCCATAATATCTGCAAATTCTTTCAAATGCTCATCGCCTTCGAAGAGCTGCCATGCCTTATTCATCGCTTCCACGACAATTTGCTTCAGCGTCAGCTTTTCCTTCGGGAACACGATGCGGTTGATAATGTGAGTCAATACCGCCGCCGGCATGTATCCCAGGGAATTTCCGTGAGTGATCGCCGCGATCTGGGCACCTTCTCCGTCCAGACGAAGCGTATTCATCTTATGATACATCAAGCCAAGGGGAGCGATCCTCATCACGCCGCCGCAGCCCTTACTGTTGTTGACAACGTCCTTCGTATAATCCTCGGCTATATAGCCGCTGTTCTTTCTAATCTTCAGTGCTGAAAGGCAAGTGTTTCCGGGAAGTCTCCGGCAATATAATTCAGGAACGTCTGAAAGCCAGGATACGCAGTGCGGCGCGCCGCCCTCGGGATCTTCCATGGTCTTTCTGTACTCTTCGTAGGACATGTCCTGCGTGCGAAGCCAATCCTGATATGCCATTGCAACGTAGCTTCTGGGCCAAACCTGAATGTTGCCGATCTTCGCCTTGGTATCAGCAACCAAAAGGCCATTTGCAGTAAACAGCGTCATCTGCGTGTCATCGGAGATCATGGCCTTACCGCCTTCCCTGGCGATCTGGAACTCCGTAATGCCCTTTTCCCCGTAGCGCTCGCGAATCTGCGCTTCATCCATAAACACAACGGAAAATCCCAGCGCGTTCCCGACGGCGCCGCCATACAGACATCCGCGGATCTGATCCGGATTCACCTCGGTATCATTTTGCGTGTAGAATCTTTGAAGAATCTTATTGACGTACATCAGAGCATTCCCCCTTCTTCCTAACGGTTTTTGATACAACCCCTTATGTCAATAATAGCCTTTTTCGGCAAGAACGTCAATGCAAAATGGCATACGTGACCAAACCGTTACAATTTAAAAAACCCATGGCCCGAAAGCCATGGGTTTCTAAGAATTCAATTCAATTTAGACAATACCCTGTGCGGTCATTGCCTCAGCAACCTTCAGGAAGCCTGCAATGTTAGCGCCTGCTACGTAGTCGCCGTCCTTGCCGTACTTCTTAGCTGCTGCGTCAAGGTTGTGGAAGATGTTAACCATGATGGTCTTCAGCTTAGCGTCAACCTCTTCGAAGGTCCAGGAAAGTCTCTCGCTGTTCTGGCTCATCTCCAGAGCGGAGGTAGCTACGCCACCTGCGTTTGCAGCCTTACCAGGGCAGAACAGAACGCCGTTCTCCTGAAGGTACTTGGTAGCCTCAAGGGTGGTAGGCATGTTAGCGCCCTCTGCAACTGCCATAACGCCGTTAGCAACCAGGTTCTTAGCATCCTCGAGGTTCAGCTCGTTCTGGGTTGCGCAAGGAAGAGCTACGTCAACCTTGATGATCCACTGATTGGTACCCTCGGTAGCCTTGTCATGATACTGAGCGGAAGGTCTCTTTGCAGCGTACTCGGTCAGTCTTGCTCTCTTAACTTCCTTAACCTCCTGAAGCAGAGCAACGTCGATTCCTTCGGGATCATATACCCAGCCGGTGGAATCAGAGCAGGTAACAACCTTAGCGCCAAGCTGCTGAGCCTTCTCGATTGCGTAGATTGCAACGTTTCCGGAACCGGAAACTGCTACGGTCTTGCCAGCGATGTCCTTGCCATTGCACTTGAGCATTTCCTCGGTCAGGTAAAGCAGACCGTAACCGGTAGCCTGGGTTCTAGCCAGGGATCCGCCATAGGTAAGACCCTTACCGGTCAGAACGCCCTCGTAAAGTCCGGTCAGTCTCTTGTACTGGCCATACATGTAACCGATCTCTCTTGCGCCAGTTCCGATGTCACCAGCGGGAACGTCGGTGTCAGCGCCAATATGTCTGTACAGCTCGTTGATGAAGCTCTGGCAGAATGCCATAACTTCTCTGTCAGACTTACCCTTAGGATCGAAGTCAGAACCACCCTTGCCGCCGCCGATGGGAAGTCCGGTCAGGGAATTCTTGAAGATCTGCTCGAATCCAAGGAACTTAATGATACCAAGGTTTACGGAAGGATGAAGACGAAGGCCTCCCTTGTAAGGTCCAATTGCGGAATTGAACTGTACGCGGAAACCGTTGTTTACCTGAACCTGACCCTTGTCATCTACCCAGGGAACGCGGAACAGGATCTGTCTCTCGGGAGTAACGATTCTCTCAAGAAGTGCATCCTTGCGATACTGCTCTTCGTTTGCTTCGATCACAACGCGAAGGGACTCCAGAACCTCCTTAACTGCCTGATGGAACTCGGGCTGAGCGGGGTTCTTAGCAACTACCAGGTCAAAAACCTCATCAACATATGACATTTTCATGTCCTCCTTATAATATTTTGTGGATCTTGCGTTCACGTTCTCTTTACACGAGAAAAGGACAAAGTCGTCCCTTGATAGAACGCCTTTGTCCCATTGCTGTTATTATAGTACGGCTTTTCTTAAATTACAATGCACTTTATCCATTTAACGCGTAAAATTTTTGACACATTTTTTGTGAAAAATGCACAAAATCACATACTTGTATACAATGATACCCACTCTTCCGAAAACTTACTGTCTCTCCACGTATTCGGCCTTCACGTATGCGATCTGGTTCTTAAAGCTGATCTTGCACCATTCCCCTTCCACTTCCAAAAGGTCTGCCTCGTCACCCTTTACCAAGGTGCCGATCTTTGTGGAATCCGTGCTGGCATCCGCGCGCACGTTGATGTTGTCCAATGCCTTAACCTTACCGATGGGCGTATATTTCAAAGCAGACTCCTGTACCTTAAGGTATTTGGACATTACGTAGCCTTCCTGCTTTTCAAACATGATCTTTGTCCATCCGTTTACAAGCTCTTCGAGAACCTGCACCTTCGTTCCGCCCGTCAGTCTGCCCAGCTTTTCAGCTTTTTGGCTGTCAGACTTTCTGACGTTGACCGTCGTGGATGCCACGGCATAAGTGACCTCTTCCACGTCAGCTTCCGTCCGCTGATCAGGATTGCCATCCTGGCCTTCGCCGGATTCACCCGTACCATCGCCGCTAGGCTCCGTGGGATCATCCTGCCCGGGATCTCCCTTCTGGCTGCTGATCTCTATGCCGACCATGCTTTTGACTTCTCCGGATACGTCTCCCATGTAAGCGAGAAGATCCGGCTGCTCTTCCATCAGCTCGTCAAACTCTACCTTTACGCGATTGACCAGTTCCAAAACGTCAGCCTGTTTGCTGACTTTTATCTGGTATTCTTCCTGCTCCGTGGACAGCGTCGAGAACTTCACGTACAAAGTTCCATCCTCCGCCGTGCAGATATAATGATGGGCCAAGGACGGATATTCCGCGTCCTTTCCAGTCAATTTTGCCTTAAAGTATACGTAGGCGATCGTTTCGCCCTCCGCATATCCAGGCTTTACGTATATTTCAATAAAAGAATAATGTTCAATGTACTTTGAAGTCTCAAGGAACCAGAGCATGTAAATGTCATCAATCTTGTCGCAGATCGCATTCAGCGCAGCTTCGTCTCCGTCAGCAAGCGCATTATAGTACTTTAAGATCACTTCCTCGATCAGAGGATCTTCGTTTTTCTTTAGAGCGACCTCGTCACTGGCAGGATTGGAGGAAGACTCCGTCGTCGGATCCGGGGTTTGGATCGTCTCGCCAATCTTCTCGAGCTCATCATTGCGCACGCCCTTTGCCCGCAATGCGATCACAACCGTGATCGCCACCGCCAGACATACTATTACGGGAAAAACGTACTTTCCGTTCTTCACCGCAGTTTTCCATGCGTTTCTTAGTTTCTCTTTCATTACAACCTCGCTTTAAAATAGTCAAAAATCGAGCAGTAAAACCGCTCGACCCCCTCCCATCAAATCAAGGTGACGCACAGTGCGACCGACAGGACTCGAACCTGCAACAACGGCGTCGGAGGCCATCGTTTTATCCATTAGACTACGGTCGCAAGCAGCGGTCTTCGCCGGCAAGCGGCATGTCCATATTTAGTCATTCAATTGCGTCACCTTGATTATACTACCATAATTTTTAGAGAATGTCTACCTTGATTTTTCCAAAAGACTTTTTGTTTATAAAATCTTAAGGGGTGACAATCTCCACTCGTTTGCGCGTTCTGTCAAAGTAATAGACGTGATTCGACAGATACTCCTGTTCCTCAACGACTTTCTCATTGGAATCCCGCACCATGCTCTCCAAAAATCTCTTCTCCATGTTTTCCTTTTCCGGAAGCAGGATCATCTCGTGAATGGAACAAGGCAGCAAATAGAAATTACCCTTCAGGCAATCCGCCAGTTCCTCCAGATAACGGTCATACAGGATCACCGCCGCCCCAAAAACCCTCTGCCGGTTAGTTAGGATCTTCATTGCAAAGGGACCCTCCTCAGTTTCTTCAGGCAGGGCTGGCCAAATTCTAGCCTTCTTTCCCGTTATTTCCATCAAGACCTCTTCCATGGGACAGCATTGCTGCGGATAAGCAATCCTTGTGTTCCGTTCGGCTGCCTTCCATACGTCCGTCACCGTCACGCCCCAGCTCTTTAAGTGATCATTCCTGATCAAAATGCTGCCATGACCGATCTCTTCATGATAAAAGGGATAAAAGAAGCAAATGGCCAGATCCAGAAATGGTAAGTTCGGGATTTCTTCCAACAGTTCCCGGTTTCTCTCCCCGTTGACTAATTTGTAACATATTTTATCCTTAACCTTATCAAAATCCGTAAAGAACTCCATGTCGATCCGCTTCCTCGGCATGCCCGACCTAATGCTTCGCTCCAGCAGGTCCAAGACGTCCTCCATTTCCCTTCCGTCTTTCCAATCCTTAAATAAGTCATCCAGGTAAACTGTGGGCGCAATGTTCTTTTCCGAGTCATTGACCATGATCCCCAAAAGCGTTACCCCGTTATTCTTCTTCACCTCCTGCAGCTTAATCTCCAAATTCCCTTCAAAGCGCTCCTCCAATCCTCTCTTGACAGTTTCTCCAAATTCCTTTTTATTCATTCTAAAACCTTACCAAGCGTGCGGCCGGCATCCCCTCCAGCCGTTCTTCCCTGAATCCCAAAAACAAAAAGACAATGAATCCCCAAGGGAACTCATTGTCTTATAAGTCTGTCTTACGATTTCAGATTCCAGAAAAGTGATTGCTTATACTCTGGACAGATACTCGCCGGTTCTGGTGTCGATCTTGATCTTGTCGCCCTGCTCAACGAACAGAGGTACCATAACCTGTGCGCCGGTCTCAACGATCGCGGGCTTGCTTGCGCCGGTAGCGGTGTCACCCTTGAAGCCAGGCTCGGTATCGGTGATGGTCAGTTCTACGAACAGAGGAGGCTCTACGGAGAATACGCTTCCGTTGTGAGAACAGATCTTGCAAACCTCATTCTCTACAACAAACTTCAGCGCGTCACCAACGGTCTCAGCGTTCAGTGCGATCTGATCATAGGTCTCGGTATCCATGAAATAGAAAAGGTCGCCATCGGAATAGGAATACTGCATGTCCTTTCTGTCGATACGCGCCTGAGGGCACTTCTCGGTAGGACGGAAGGTTCTCTCAACAACGCCTCCGGACTTGATGTTCTTCAGCTTCGTACGAACGAATGCAGCACCCTTACCAGGCTTTACGTGCTGGAACTCAATAATCTGGAATACGTTATTATCCAACTCAATGGTCATGCCATTTCTGAAATCACCTGCAGAAATCATAAAAAATTATCCTCCTAAAGTTTTCACGGTTATAATTCTTTAACAGTTTAATATAAAAGCGACAATATTTCAACAGATTTTTGAAAAAATTTTTCTTTTTTGCAAATCCCCGTTTTTATTGGCCAGAACCGATCCTCTCCAACACTGCGTCGATGGCCATGCAGTAGCCTTCCAGTCCGTGACCGTAAATCTGTGCGTCGCAGGCCGGAGCCGTCACGGAAATCTTGCGGAAATCCTCCCGCTTCGTAATGTCCGAAATATGGATTTCCACCTTCGGCATCGTGGTCACGCTTGCCAGCGCGTCATGGATCGCGTAAGAATAATGCGTATACGCCCCGGGATTGATCACAATCCCTGCCGTTCCGTCAAAATACGCCTCTTGGATGCGGTCAATGATGGCTCCCTCGTGATTGCTCTGGAACACCTCCGTCTCACATCCAACCTGCTCCCCTTTTTGCCGGATCATCTCCAACAAATAATTATAATCCTGCGTTCCATAGACTGCCTTCTCGCGAATCCCCAGGAAATTCAAGTTCGGTCCGTTGATCACTAATATTTTCATGCATTTTCCTCCAGCCACTGTGCCAAGCTGCTCGCGCAGTCGTCCACGTTCATCTCGTCTACGTCAAGGATCACGTCGGCGCAGCTCTCATATGCTTCTTTTCTTGCCGCCATCAGTTCTCTGATCTTCGCCAGGGGATCCTCACAATTCAGCAAAGGCCTTGTCGTATCCTCCTTCAGGCGTTCCCAAACGGTCTCCGGCTTAACGCGCAGATAAACCACCGTTCCGCACTTTTTCAGAAGTTTTCTGTTCTCTTCCCTGACGGGCGTTCCCCCGCCGACGGAGAGAATGCGACTGTACGGTCTGGAGCAAATTTCCCGGAGTTCCTCGGTCTCCATGCGGCGAAACGCTTCCTCGCCTTCCGTGGCAAAAATCTCTGAAATGCTCTTTCCCGCCTTTTGCTCTATCAGTTTGTCCGTGTCTTCCACGGGGATCCGGAGCTTCCAGGAAAGCTTCCTCCCAACGCTTGTCTTTCCTGCCCCCATAAATCCGATCAGCAGGACGTTCTTCTTAATTTTTCTATTACGTTCCATGTCTTTTCCCATTATTTCTTCATTTGTTCAAGCACGTGCTGATAAGTTTTGTCCGCAAGTTCTTCTGAAATCTGGACGCCCGTCCATAATTCATAGGCGATGATCCCTTGATACAAAAGCATCTTAAATCCGTGGAATGCCTCTCCGCCACCCTTCCTCACAAGCTGCATGAATTTCGTATCCATCGGATTATAGATGAGGTCATACCCGACCTTCACCCGCTCATAAAAGGAAATCTCCTCGATCACCGCAGCATTCACGTCAGGATACATCCCAACCTTCGTCGCCTGGATCACCAGATACCTTCTCCCTTCCGGAAGCTCCTTCCATGCAGAAAGTTCCATGGGGATCACAGCCTCCCTGCCCTCCAACTGATTGATCTCGCTCGCGATGGCTTTGGCTTTTTCCAGCGTCCGGTTTAAGATCCTAATCTCTGCTGCATTTTTCTTTGCCAGCATCATGGCAACGGCTCTAGCGACGCCGCCTGCTCCAAGGATCAGCACCCTCTCCCCTTCCACGCTAACGCCGTCCGAAAGCATTGCACGGTACAGACCCGGCATGTCCGTATTGTAACCCTTAAATCCGCCTTCCATCCGCACCAGCGTATTGACCGCGCCGATCTGTGCCGCCAGTTCGTCTGTTTCCTTTAAGAAAGGAATGACGTCACTCTTATATGGCACGGTAACGTTCAAGCCAAGGAAATCCATGGAAAGCGCTCCCCGCACCGCATCTCCGATTTTTTCTCCATCCTTCACGGGAAACGGCAGATATACAAGGTTTTTCCCCGTTTGTCCGGCAAGAAAATTATGAATGGCTGGCGACATCGTATGCTCCACCGGATTACCGATCAGTCCGCAGATTCTTGTTCTACCGTCGATCATCTGCCTCATTCCCCCCTCGTTTATTTACAAAAACTCCAAATTCTGAAAGAGGCTGCCGATCAGGGCAGCCTCCTCGCTTTTTCTATTGTCTGAAGCCATGCGGCTTCAAGTCATCGCCGTATTACTTTGCAGCCTTCTTCGCATTCTTAGCTTCCAGAGCCTTGTCGGTAGGCTTAACCAATACCAGGCAAAGGATCAGGGCAATAACGTAAAGGGCGATGGTAAAGATCAAAACGTTCTGATAACCTACGGGATTCATCTTCGTTCCGTCGTGATCAACCCACTCTCCGGAATGGTTTACGATGTAGGTTGCAACCTGGTTACCGGTCAGACCTGCAAATGCCCATGCGGAAAGCGTGATTCCGTGAATGGCACTGATGGAACCCATGCCATAATGATCCGACAGCAAGGTAGGTACGTTGGAGAAGCCTCCGCCGTAACCAGCGTTTACGAAGAAGATCAGTGCAAGCACAAGGAAGATCAAAAGACCATTTCCCTCGCCGTTCTTGATGCCGCCCGTTACCATAACCAGTCCGGTGAATGCGATGGAAATGATAAAGATCATCTTGTAAATGGTATTTCTGTCCTTCATGGTATCAGCCCATGCGGAGAAGCCAAGACGTCCACCCGCATTGAATATTGCGGAAATGGTGGAAATAATGCCAACGGAAGCTGCAAGTCCGATACACTTTACGATCATCTTCTCCTGGGAGATCAGGGCAAGACCACAGGTAATGTTGATATAGAACATCAGCCAAATGCCAATGTAGTTGGTCATGGGCTTCGTCTTCAACACCTGCATGATGCTAGGCTTAGCATCCTTAGACTGAGGCTCGTGCCAGCCATCGGGCTTCTTTAAAAGAAGATGTCCAACAAACATCATGACAAAGTATACGCCGGCAAGAATGTAAAACATCTTATAAATTCCGCCCTCACCAAGGCCGTGCAGCATCCACTGCATGATCGGGCTTGCGATTGCCTTAGCCGCGCCAAAACCTGCTACCGCAAGACCGGTTGCAAGGCCTTTTCTGTCAGAGAACCAAAGCATCAGGGTCTTTACGGGAGAAAGATAACCGGTACCAAGACCGATTCCCATGATGAAACCATAGGATACGTAAATTCCGATCAGTGCAACGGGCGAATGCTGGTTCTGACCGCCGTAGGAAATGAAGAATCCGGTCAAAGCCATGCCGAGTGCAAAACAGATCGTTGCGATCAGGGAAGACTTGTGAATGTCCTTCTCTACCACGTTGCCAAGGAATGCAGCAGACATTCCAAGGAAGAAAATGGCAAAGCTGAATGCCCATTCAGTTGCGCTCTTGGTATAACCAATGTAATCAGCGATCTCCTGGCTGAAAATACTCCAGCAATAAACAGTACCAATACTACAGTGCAACAGCAGTGCGGGAATTGCAGCCCTCACCCATTTGTTGGAGCGCCAGCCCCCAGTCTTTGTTTCCTTCGTCTCCATGATAAACTCTCTTCCTTTTCTTATAGAATCTTAGTTTCTTCGTTTCGCGGGGCACCTCTTCATGCCCCAAAATCCGAAAGACATTATACATCTTTTCTTACTATATTTCAACCAGTTTTTTTAGCCCTGCATAAAATCAAACAAACTGATCTGATTGCTCTCCGGCAGGCCGTCCAAGAGACCCAGCTCCGTCATCTTGTCACAGATGGTCTGAGACACCTTTGTCCTCGAGCGGAAGTCATCCTTCGAGAGGAACGGGCCGTCCTTCGCCGCCTCCATCACGCCGTCCGCCGCCTTCTCTCCCATGCCTTCAATGCTCGTCAGGGACGGCATCAGCTTTCCGTCAATGATCTGGAAATGTCTGGAATGTGCCTTGTAAACGTCGATCGGTGCAAATTCGAAGCCGCGCGCGTACATCTCCTGCACGATCCTCATGTCACTGATCTGATCCTTCTCCTTATTGGAAAGCTTGTCTTCCTTGCTTCGAAGCTCCTTAAGGTTCTTTTCCAGTACGGCCTTTCCAAGACACATTACTTCATAGGAAAATGCCTTCGCGCGGATCGTAAAGAATGCGCCGTAATATGCCAACGGATAATGGATCTTACAGTAGGCAATGCGCCACGCCATCATAACGTACGCCGCCGCATGCGCTTTCGGGAACATATATGCAATCTTCTTGCAGGAACCAATGTACCAATCCGGCACGTCATGTGCCTTCATGTCCTCCACCCATTCCGGCCACTGCGCGCACTTGCCCTTTGCGACCACGCCTTTACGCACGTTCTCCATGATCTTAAAGGAGCGCTCCGGATCCACGCCCTTACCGATCAGGTAAGTCATGATGTCATCACGGGTACAGATCGCCGTGGAAATCGTCGCAATGCCGCTCTTGATCAGATCCTGCGCATTGCCAAGCCACACGTCCGTGCCATGTGACAGACCGGAAATTCTTACCAGATCAGAGAAGGATTTCGGCTGCGCGTCGATAACCATCTGCATTGCAAAATCCGTACCGAACTCCGGAATGCCTAACGCTCCAAGCTTCGTGCCGCCGATTTGATCTGGCGTGATGCCCAGCGCGTCCGTATTCTGGAACAGACTCATAACGTCCTGTCCGTCCAATGGAATCGTCAGGGGATCAATTCCCGTCAGGTCCTGCAGCATTCTGATCATGGTAGGATCATCGTGTCCGAGAATGTCAAGTTTTAACAGGTTATGATCGATCGAGTGATAATCAAAGTGCGTCGTCACCGTGTCGGTCGTCATGTCGTTTGCCGGATGCTGGACGGGAGTAAAGGAATTAATGTCCTGTCCCAAGGGCAATACCACGATGCCTCCGGGGTGCTGGCCCGTACTCCGGCGAACGCCCGTACAACCCACGGAAAGTCTTTCGATCTCACTGGTACGCTTTGTGATTCCCTTTTCCTCGAAATAGTGCTTTACGTAACCGAATGCCGTCTTATCCGCCACGGTTGCGATCGTACCTGCGCGGAACGTCTGGCCTGCGCCAAAAATAACCTCGGTATACTTATGTGCCTTGGACTGATATTCACCCGAAAAGTTTAAGTCAATGTCGGGCTCCTTGTCTCCCTTAAATCCAAGGAACGTCTCAAAGGGAATGTCGAATCCGTCCTTATGGAGAGGCTCGCCGCAGACGGGACAAGCCTTGTCCGGCATGTCGATCCCGGCCTTTCCCGCGTATGCCTTTACCTCATCGGATTCGAAGTCCACGTAATGGCATTTGCTGCAATAATAGTGCGGGCTTAAGGGATTGACCTCCGTGATTCCCGCCATGGTGGCCACGAAGGAGCTTCCTACCGATCCTCTCGAACCCACCAGATAACCATCCTCCACGGACTTCCAAACAAGCTTTTGCGCAATGATGTACATCACGGCAAATCCATTGGAAATAATGGAATTTAGTTCTCTCTTCAACCTCGCCTCAACGATCTCCGGAAGCTCCGGCCCGTATATCTCATGGGCGCGGTCATAACAGATCTTAGTCAGCGTCTTATCGCTGTCCGGAATCACGGGAGGACATTTGTCCGGCCGCACCGGGGCGATGGTCTCGATCATGTCCGCGATCATGTTCGTATTTTTTACAACGACCTCATACGCCTTGTCACTTCCGAGATACTCGAATTCCTTCAGCATTTCTTCCGTCGTGTGGAGATAAAGCGGCGCCTGATCGTCAGCGTCCTCAAAACCCTTACCCGCCATGATAATGCGGCGGTAAACCTCATCGGCCGGATCTAAGAAATGCACATCGCAGGTCGCCACGACTGGCTTGTGGAATTGCTCTCCTAGTTTTACGATCTTGCGATTGACCTCCTGAATGTCCTCCGCGCTCTCAATTGTCCGGAACTTATCCGACGGGATCATAAATGCATTGTTTCCTACGGGCTGGATCTCTAAATAGTCATAAAAGCTTACCAGCCTTGCGATCTGCTGATCCGTCTGCCCGTCCAAAAGTGCGCGGTAAAGCTCGCCTGCCTCACAGGCGCTGCCCAGGATCAAACCCTCGCGATATTTCTGAACAAGGCTCTTGGGAACCCTTGGCACCCTATGGAAATAGGTCAAATGAGATTCCGAAACTAATTTATAAAGATGCGTCCGTCCCAGATCATTCTTCGCCAAAATGATCGCATGGTAAGAAGGAGATTTCTGTACCACGGAAGGACTGCTCTCCCCGAGGGCATTCAGTTCCGTCAGCGTAAAAACTTTCTCCTCCGCCAGCATCTTAATGAACTTTACAAATATGTGAGCCGTCGCCTCTGCGTCATCCACGGCCCGGTGATGATTCTCCAGCGAAATTCCGAGGGTCTTACAGATCGCATCCAGCGTATGCTTCGCCTGATCTTTTAACAATGCCCTCGATATCTGCACCGTGTCAACAAAGGTAAAGTCATCAGAAAATCCTTGTCTTCTGCAGTTCTCCATGATAAAGCTCATGTCGAAATTGGCATTGTGCGCCACCATTACGCATCCTTCGCTGAACTCCAGGAAACGTGGCAGGATTTCTTCGATCACGGGCGCATCCATCACCATGTCATCCCGGATGCTCGTCAGCTGCTCGATCTCAAACGGGATTGGAACCTGCGGATTGACAAAGGTGGAAAACCTGTCAACAATTTCACCGCCGCTGACCTTCACCGCGCCGATCTCAATGATCTTATTTGTCACGGGCGAAAATCCCGTGGTCTCAATGTCAAAAACCACAAAATCCGTCTGCAGGTCCTGGCCTTTGTCTCCAGTTACGATCTCCCGGAGATCGTCAACCAGATATGCCTCCATGCCATAGAGCACCTTAAAGAAATCCTGCTTGTCCGGCGCGGGAAGCTCCTTTTCCTTACATTCGTTCATCTTTGCCTTCCACAGGTCGTCCCATACGTGTCCTGCGTCCGTGAAGCCCTGCACCACGCCGTGATCCGTGATGGCGATGGCCCTGTGTCCCCATTTATAAGCGCGCTTTACGATATCCTTCGCCTCGGAGACGCCGTCCATGTCGCTCATCTTCGTATGACAATGCAACTCCACCCTCTTTTTCAGCGCCACGTCAGAACGGCTCACGGAAAAATCCGCCGTCTTCTTGATCCCGGCAATGGAACCGATGGTTAGCTCGTGATCGAACTTGTCCATCATGGCAATGCCCTTGACTTTGATAAAGCTGCCGGCCTTCAGTCCGTCCGTGATCTCCTTGACCTGCTCATTCTTAGCAAACATCTTGACCGTCATCGTGTCGGAGAAATCCGTTATGTCAAAAAAGATGATGGTCTTTTCATTCTTGATCTCACGAGTCTCCAGTTTCAGGATCTTTCCCTGCACCACGACTTCGCCAATCTCACCGATGACGTCTTCCAGTTTCATCGGTTCCTCCTCGAAATCCCTTCCGTAAATGACGTCGGGATTGTCCGATTTTTTCACGGCACCGCGATCAAAACCGCCTCTCTCGCCCTTCTTAAACTTCGAGAATTCACCTCTGCCGGTGTTCAGCTTGCCGCCCGCGGAAGAGCGCAATTCACCCGTCTTTTCTGCCGTCTTTCCGCCAGTTTCGCCTGCGTTTGCAGCCGCGCCATTTTCACCGGCATTTGCAGCACCAGCCTGCGTCGCGCCGGCTCCGCCCTTCTGGTTTTCGCTCCCTGCGGCTCCATTTCCATTTGCGCCATCCGTCCCGGGAGCCTTGTCCCCGTTCGCACCGGCAGCTTTATCGCCCGTGCTCTCATATCCCTTCAGTCTGCCCGTAATCTCTGCGACCTTTAGGCTGATCAGTCTCTCTTCTTCCTCACGATCCTGGGATCTGTCCTTTTCCCGATATTCCAGATCGATCCTTACGCCAAAACCACAGCGTTCCACGAGAATCTTTTCCAAGATGCGGTGCAATTCCTCTTCCTTACTCTTCACAAGGACGGAATCCTCTAGATTCACCACAACGCGTCCCGCCTCCGGATAGGAGAATTGCGCGGTTTTGAGCGCAATAAACAGAACGTGGCTGTACTCCATCAGTTCCTCCAGAATGCTTTCCCGGTAAACGTCCAAAAGCTTTTCCGGAGTGTACTGTGCGGACAGTTCAAACCGTTCATATATCTTCACGTCGATCGTGATGCCCGAAAAGAGCTGTCTCTTGATTTCCTTTTCCACCTTGTAGACGTCTCTTTTTTCGATCAGATTTCTTGATACCAAATAGATTCTCAGGAAATCCTTGGATTTTGTCGTCGTGATCTTCTCTATGTTCGTTTGAGCCATGAGGTTGTGCAGATTCTGTGGCAACTGCACGTTTGGAAATGCCTCAAAAAAAGCCTTCATTACTTAAGCCTCCCACGCGTCCAACTCTGCTTTCAATGCATTCAGGAGTTCTGCTTCCGGAACCTTCCGGATGACCTCTCCTTTTTTGATCAGGAGTCCTTCGCCAATGCCGCCGGCAATGCCAAGATCAGCCTCTCTGGCTTCTCCCGGTCCATTCACCACGCAGCCCATCACGGCAACCTTAATGTCGAGCGGATAATCGGCCACCATCTGCTCTACCTTGCCTGCCAATCCGATCAGGTCGATCTGCGTTCTGCCGCAGGTCGGACAGCTCACCACCTCAATGCCGCCGGTGCGAAGTCCCAGCGTCCGCAGGATCAGCTTAGCAGAATAAATCTCCTCCACCGGATCTCCCGTGAGAGATACGCGGATGGTGTCACCGATCCCTTGATTTAAGATCAGTCCCAGTCCCAACGCAGATTTAATGTTTCCGCTGCGTACCGTACCGGATTCCGTAATGCCAACGTGCAGGGGATACGCCGTTTTCCCCGCAAGAAGCTCATGGGCCTTCACACACATAAGCACGTCCGAAGACTTGATGCTGATCACAAGCTGATCATAACCGAGATCCTCGATCATATGAACCTTATCCAACGCGCTCTCCACGATGCCTTCCGCCGTGACGCCGCCGTATTTTTCCAGCAAGGGCTTTTCCAGGGAACCACTGTTTACGCCAACGCGGATGGGAACGTTACGCTCCTTCGCCACGTCAACCACAGCCTTCACCCTCTCTTTTGCCCCAATGTTCCCGGGATTGATGCGGATCTTGTCCGCCCCATTCTCCATGGCGGCAATCGCCATTTTATAATCAAAGTGAATGTCAGCGACCAGCGGGATCCGGATCTGCTTCTTGATCTCTCCAATTGCTTTCGCCGCCTCGATCGTCGGCACCGTGCAGCGGATGATCTCGCAGCCCGCGCGTTCCAGTGCATGGATCTGCGCCACCGTCGCCGCCACGTCCTCCGTCTTCGTATTCGTCATGGACTGGATCAGGATCGGATTTCCTCCGCCGATCACCCTGTCCCCTATTTTGATCACCTTGGTCTTTTCCCGAAAACTCATCTTCCCGTCTCTCCTAACAAATCTATCCCTATTTGTAAGCCGTCCCGCTCAACGGCTTACTTTTTAGCAACCATTCCCCTTACAAAACTTCCCTCTTTTAAGCTTCTCTCTTTAGTCATTTAGACTTTGGGATTAACAACATCTAGTATACCCCCTTCTGCCCGCACTCCACAAGACGTATTTTTGCCCAAATTTCACCTCGAATTTTCGTAACTTCGGGGGAACTATAGTTATGAATTCTTGCTTGAATTCTTTTCTATCCGATTCCATCGTGATTTTCTGGATATTTTCTAACTCTATTTTCTCATATACCCACGCTCCCCTTAACCATGGGTATGAATCATATTTCTCTTCTTTTTTACCCACGCTCCCTTTAGACATGGGGGGGAATAATATAAATTCATAAAAAGAAGCGCTGACCATTTTGTCAGCGCTTCCGCATCCTCAACTTTTTATATGACGGTCTTAATTTCTTGACCACCTGCCACTAAAATCCACAACCTGTTGAAATCCCTTCCGGTTATTTCACAACCTTCTCAAAATCACTTGCCGGGTGCTTGCAGATGGGACAGATGAAATCCTCCGGGAGCTCCTCGCCCACGAACTCATATCCGCAGATCTTGCATCTCCAAACCGTCTGTCCTTCCGGCGTCTTTCCAACTGCCTCTGGCTTCGGCTTAATGTTGGCAAAGTAATAAGCATACATCGCGGAAGGCACGTTATTAAAGATCGCGCCGTCCGTCACCTGTGCGATAAACAGCATGTGACTTCCCAGGTCAATCTGCTGCTGCACGTAGGCTGAAATATAGGCATTAGTCCCTGCCGTCACGGCCATGGTACCGTTTGCAACCCTCTTGCAATCCGTATAGGTCGCAAACTTGTCGATGTTCCTGCCCGATTGAAACCCAAAGTGTTTGAACGTATCAAACTTGGCATCTTCACTGAGAATCGAAATGGTAAACTTTCTAGTCTCCTTGATCATGTCACAGGTGTAATTGGCCTTATTGACCGAAATGCTGATCATCATCGGCTCCGAAGCGACCTGACAGGGCGTGTTGATAATGCATCCATTATCCTTGCCATTCTGATTCGCCGTGAGCACAAATAAGCCATAACTCAATTTCTGCAATACCTTCTGGTCCATCTCAAATCTCCTTTCTCGTAAGTATCTTCCCCTCATGGAAGATCACGCCGCCTTAGGCGTCGTTCATCCTAGTAATTCTCCTCGCGAACTTCGAAGAAGCTCTGGGGATGATTACATACGGGACAAACCTCAGGTGCCTTGGTTCCAACAACAATGTGTCCGCAGTTTCTGCACTCCCAAACCTTGACCGTGCTCTTTTCAAATACCTGTGCCGTCTCAATGTTCTTAAGCAGTGCGCGGTATCTCTCCTCATGCGCCTTCTCGATCGCCGCTACGCCGCGGAATTTCGCTGCCAGCTCCGTAAAGCCTTCTGCTTCCGCAGTCTTTGCGAACTCTTCATACATGTCCGTCCACTCATAGTTCTCGCCGTCAGCAGCTGCCGCAAGGTTCTGAGCCGTATTGCCAATTCCCTGCAGTTCCTTGAACCACAGCTTCGCATGTTCCTTTTCGTTTTCAGCCGTCTTTAAGAAAATGGCAGAGATCTGCTCATAGCCCTCTTTCTTTGCGGTGGATGCAAAATAGGTATATTTATTTCTCGCCTGGGACTCTCCTGCGAAAGCCGCCATCAAGTTCTTTTCCGTCTGCGTTCCTGCATATTTATTTCCCATCTACGTCAATCTCCTTCCATGTTTTCTTCCAGCAAAGCTTTCCCTTTCCGGGACGCCGCTTCACGTTTATGCCTCTTTCTTCCAGAGTCCGTGAAGGTTGCAGTATGCGTAAACCGCCTCTACCTTCTCATCCTCGCAGATCGCGAAACAAACCTCAGGCGCATCGCCGGCCTTCAGGTCCTTTTTCTGGAATCCCTTGTCCGTCTGTACGATCACCCATTCAATAAAATGCGCCTCAACCATAGGATGTGCAACTTCGCCAACCTTTACGCAAACCTTTCCGTCCTTTACTTCAAATGCGGGAACGTGCTTTTCCACTGCTGCATCCGTCGTGCCGGGAATGATCTCCGTCATTTTCTGCCCGCAGCAAACCATGGGCACCTTTTTATCCTTGATCACCACCACCATGTTACCACAATGCTCACATACAAAAAATCTCAGATCCATACCTTTGTAACCTCCTTATTCCGTCTTTTCAATTCCGTTCGTTTCCGGCCATGAAGCTTTCCGTCGCTTCCATTCGCCTTGCCACCATTATACCGATTTTATCCCTTATTTGCAAGCAGCGTCTTTTGCTTTGATCTGCCCATTAATGTACTCCAAATCCTTCTTCGTCTGGAAACTGTCAAGCAAGTACGCCAGCACGAACACGACTGCCACGTAGATCGCTGCCATCCAGAAATTACTGCGGAAAAACCACCCCACGATAAATCCATACAGCATCACGATGCAAGTCACCGCCACGTATTTCACTAAATAGTTCCCCACGATGGAAAAAGACAGCATCTCATCACAGACAAAATTTACGATGGCGATCAGAAATGAAAGTCCAAAGAGTTCCAACACAAGCAGAATCTCATCCGTCAGCCCGGACCATATGATGGAGATCGTAAAAACGCTAAAGATCATCAATGCAGACAAGATGCAGGTATCCCTAAGTATTCTCTTCATTCCGCTTCCCTCCGAAATGCATTTTTGATGTCCTTCAAGTATTTCCGCGACACGATCAGCTTCTCCCCATTATCCAGAACGGCCTCCAGGTGACTGTTTTGGAGCTGGCGGATTTCCTGCAAATGCGAAACGTTCATGATGCAGGTCCGCGAGATCCTGACAAAATCCGTATGCCTTAAGTCCGCGTCCAGCTCTGCAAGATTCCCGTCATAGCGGTACACCTGCTCCTTTGCGTAAAGAAAAATCTTCCGCTCCACGCTTTCCAGATAATAGACCTCCATGGCGTCAACGCTGACCGTCTTCTCCTCCAGCTTGCCCTTAAAATGCACGTTTAGCCTCTCCAGACCGCGCACTACCCGCTCCACGGACGCGTCATATTCCGGATACTCCACGATCACCGTAAGCGGCTGATCCTTCACTTGTCTTTTTATGATCTTCATATCGTCGTCCCATCCAAATTTTAATGCCTGCCATTATCACGCAAAGCAACGTCACCCCAAAGAACGTAGCCATGCTAAGCGGCGCCCAGATCAGCAAAATATTCAAAAGCCCTGCGCCAAAAATCAAGGGAAACGTGATCACCATAACGATCGTCAGCACCAGCATGCCGCCTCCCACTGCCATAAGCATACCACGTTTCTTGCTCCGAATGCAAACCAGAAGAACAAAAACGCCTGCAACGCAAAGCGCGGAAAAAACCTGATCAAAAATCGTCCAAACGTCACTGGCGATGGCGCCTTTCTTTCCTCCCCGCAGCATCTCTAACAAGCCATTGCACAGGCTGTCCACGGATGCCGCTACGTTGAGATTTGTCAGCACGCAAACGCCCACTCCGTCCTTCTCCGAAAATACGATCCTGGAGGAATAATTTGGCGTTCCCCCGGAATGTCCGGTCACGCCGTCGCCAAAGCATTCCCAGCCGCCATAATAATCCCCTTTTTCCTTTAGCTCCGACTTTACCTCCCGGACCAATTCCTGATACTCCTCCGGAACTTCAGCAATCCCCATCCAGATTTCCATCCACCGTCCCATGTCAGCGACGTTGGAATAAAAATACCCCGCGGGGATCGCCCCCTTCCTTACCGCCACGTGGTACGGAATTGCCTGGCGGAAAAAGAGCCGTGAACCCTCCATGACCGTGTTGCCGGCATCCAAAGATTTCCCGCCAACATCCATGCCTTCCGGTTCCCCTACGTAAGTATTAGTCAGCCCCAGCGGCGTCAGGATTTCCTGCTCCAAGTAGTCCTGATAGCTCCTGCCCGTCACCTTTTCCATCATGGCTCCAAGCAAATTATAATTCACGTTGGAATACGCATATTTCTCTCCCGGGGCACTCTGCAGGTTCTTCCCAGAAATGCTTTCCGCCCATGCCGAAAGGGTTTGTCCCGCCTTTGCGCTGGGATATGCCTTCTCGCTGTTGGTATAGCCACTCGTCTGCCTCATCAGCTGTCCAACCGTGATCTCCACCTTAGCGCCCTGATAATACGCCACAAACCCAGTCAGGATGTCCGAAACCTTATCTGATTCCTTTAACGTTCCTTCATGGATGAGTTTTTGTACCGCCAGCCCCGTAAACGCCTTTGTCATGGAACCAATCTGAAACAGGTCTTTCTCATCGCCGCAGTATTCCACCGTTCCGTGATCATACGTCACAACGCTGACCGCCGGACATTTCGTTTCCCTGCGGAATTCGCTTACCATTTCTTCCAAGCCATTCCTTGTTCCCAAACTAGACAATGGACAAATCATGACAATCAATAAACCAATAACAAACGCCATCAACCTCAAAAATGTTTTACTTCTCGTCACGTATGAATCCTCCAATCCTCTTTGATAAGATGATCTTACGCGAAAACATATTGACAGTCCATAGAGCACAACGCATGATGCAATTTGACTTACGTATAGTGCAAAACCACGTCCTGCGACGGCAGAAAGCCACTCCGCCTTTGCTTCGGGCTTTCCGTCGTCCCTTACTCCGGAACGGCTTCCTCGTCATGCGACGGCAGAAAGCCACTCCGCCTTCGCTTCGTGCTTTCTGTCGTCCCTTACTCCGGAACGGCTCCCTCGTCCTGCGACGGCAGAAAGCCACTCCGCCTTCGCTTCGGGCTTTCCGTCGTCCCTTGCTCCGGAACGGCTTCCTCGTCCTGCGACGGCAGAAAGTCACTCCGCCTTCGCTTCGCTTCGGCTTCGTGCTTTCTGTCGTCCCATGATTCCAGAAATAGAAAAGCTCCCATGCAAGCAAGCTTGCGGGAGCTTTTTATTTCTGGAATCGCAGGACTCGTTACTTAGGCAAAGTATCTCTTCAGCAGGCCCTCGAATGCCTTGCCGTGTCTTGCCTCGTCACGTGCCATCTCATGAACGGTGTCATGGATTTCGTCGAGGTTTGCAGCCTTAGCGCGCTTAGCAAGATCGGTCTTACCAGCGGTTGCGCCGTTCTCAGCGTCAACGCGAAGCTGAAGGTTCTTCTTGGTGCTGTCGGTCAGCACTTCGCCAAGGAGCTCAGCAAACTTTGCAGCATGCTCTGCCTCTTCGAAAGCAGCCTTCTCGTAATACATGCCAACCTCAGGATATCCCTCGCGATAAGCAACTCTTGCCATTGCAAGATACATGCCAACTTCCTTGCACTCACCCTCAAAGTTAGAGCGAAGGTCAGCCTTAATGTCTTCACTTACGTCGGAAGCAATGCCAACAACGTGCTCAGCTGCCCATACTCTCTCCTCAGACTGAACGGTAAACTTCTCTCCGGGAACCCCACATACGGGACACTTCTCAGGGGGCTGATCCCCCTCATGAACGTAACCACAAACAGGACATACGTACTTCATTTGAAACCCTCCTTATTCTGTCGTTTTAATAGTTGCCTTTGCAAAACTCGGTCCGTTTTGCAACCATTTCCATCATAACACAAAAAGCCTGCATGAGCAAACACTTTCTCCATTACTTAAATTTCTTCCAGGGCTCGTAATCCACTTCCTCCGGCTTTTTCTCAGGTGGTTCTGCAAAACCCGTATACTGTTTGCCACACTCCCGGCAAAATCCCGGCACATGATTAAAATCATAGCGTCCGCGGCTACCAAGCATGCTGCCACAGTAAGGACATCTAAAGTACATGATCTCGTATATCGCCCCACCGATGATCATAAGAGCGCCGAGCACTATTACCGGGATGAACTTAAATCCCACACCCACAACCGCAACGATAAATCCTATCACCTTCAAAATCGCACCAACCACAAGTGCCTTTATTGGCGATACGTCTTTCATATTCTTCCCCCTTCCTTTCAGCCGTCGATGGATGCCTGAAAATCATCCAAGCCCTGATAACCATAGAGTTTTGCCGTGTTTTCCATGGTCATTCTGGCAATGTTCTTTCCTTCCCTCACGCAGCCAATGACGTAGCCCGCGTAGAGTTGCAGCATCTTGTCTGAATAAGTGCTGATCTCACCGCGAAGATAGGTCTCATAGGAAGTGTCAAAGCCTTCATCCTCATAGGTGTGTAAGTTTCTCGCATTGGCCACAACTTTGGGATACTCTTTGGAAAGCTCCTCCACCATGTTCATCTGCAGCGCAACGATCTGCTCGATCACTGCCTTTTTCTCTGGCGGGATCTCCGGGAAATGCTGCTCTAACTCGGCATATTTCTCCGGCGCCGTGCTCTCCATCATGCGGCCGTACTTTTCCGTGATCAAATTATGTCCAAGCGCCGTCTCGCGTTCAAAGTCATACAAGTATTGCAACAGCATCGTGCGGTTCCAGGTCAGGTACTGGCTCTTTCTCATGACGGAGAAGGTAGGCCAGTCATTCTGACAATACGCCCTGCCGCCTTCATTCTTTACCTTGTCGAAAGCCGCAAATTCCGTCTTCGCGATCCGCCGGACCAGTTCCGCATCCGTGAGTTTCGCGTAGGATGCCTTCATCAAAAGCTCTTCCACCTGATGATCCAGATAAGGATCGACGTCGCTGATAATGCTGGCGTCATACAGCGTTCTCGCAATGCCGTCGCAAAGCCCCTCTAAGAGCTCTTTTACCGTCACCCCGGCGCGCTCGTCATCCATCCGCAGCGTCGCGTGGATCTGCTCCAGCAACACCGTGATCTCCGCGCCGCCCGGAAGCCTCTCCGTGCTCTTTTTCAGCCATTTGTCATGCGGCGGGAACGCATTGCAATAATGGTGCCACAGCCGCATCACGTGCCTCAGGCACTCCGTCAGCATGGCGTCCGCCGTCATGCGGTCTCCGCGCTCCAGCATTCTAAAATAGTTATATTGTCCCGTCTGGGAGATCTTTGCGCAATCCTCCGCAAGTTTTAAGAAAAGGATTTCCTCCGGATAGCCTGTCTGAAGCTTTTGCCTGATCTCATTGAACTTTCCGGAAGGGTCGGAAAACACCTCGCCGTCCGTCGCCGCCAGCAGGGAAAAATCCTCCGTCCCGCGCCAGTCGAAGCTGCCACTTTCCGCATTGTATCCGGCATATTTCTTGTAAAAGCCTTCGATCGTCATCACGCCCAGTCTTCCGGAGCCCTGCGCCGTCTTTACCCGGCGGTAACCCATGAACTCCTCCGGCAGCGCCTCATACGCCTCCCTAAGCCTGTCGCCGATTACCCCCTCTAATTCCTCCGGAATCCAAATACAGAATCCCGGGCCCCAGTCATGATCCCTGGAGGACTCGTCATCAAAGCCCATGCAGTCTGAGCCCTCGCCCACAAGTCCCGTCGCCATTTGGGAAACATACTCCGGAAATTCCTTTTCCAGCATCGGCTTACCGTACGTTTCATAGTATTTTCTACTAAGCTCCAGCCCTGAAATAAAGCTTTTTCCTGTCTTTTCGCCGGCACCTGTTTTTCCCTGCGCCGCTCCTTGTTTCCCCAGTTCTTCCTGAAGCATGTTTCCCAGTTCCTGCCAAGTCGAACCACCGCCAGACCTCTTTTGACCTGTAGCAGACGCCTTCCCTGCTTGCCCGCCGTTCTCCTCGCCATCAGTCTGCTGCGCCGTTTCCGGCACAGTCTTTTCCGGCATCGCTTCCTCCAGCGGCCACTTCCCGTGAATCTCCTCCAGCTTCTTCACGCAAGCGTCCCGATTGTCCTTCAGTCTCTCATACTGCGTGTTTTGGCCAAGCGTGCTCTCCACAATGGTCATTCCCTCTTCAAAAAGGCGGAGCGCCTCCTCGTATTCTTCTTCGTAATAATGGCATAATCCGAGCGCAGACAAAGCCGCACAATAATGGGCGTCATACAGGTTTCGCTTCTGGAAGCATTGGATGGCACGCTTTGCATATTCCTTCGCCTTCTCGTAATTCTTTCCCATCACGGCAGTATTGGCAAGATTCGCATAGGTCACGGCGATCTCAAAGCCAGACTGATTCGCGTCCACGATCTTAAGTGCCTTCAGAAGATACTCCTCCGCCTTCTCAAAATTGCCCTCTTCCTGCTCCAAAAGACTCCGGTTGTTATAGAGTCCGGCAAAGAGCATGTCATTCGTCGAAAGCTCCCTGTCATAAAGTACTTCCGCCTCTTCATAATACTTTCTGGACAGTTCGAGTTCTCCCATGGATCGGTATCCGTTTGCGGCATTGAGCGCAGTCGTCCCGTACCAGATTGTATCCCTAAGCCCCATGTCCTCCGTCATCTGAAGGGACTCCTCGATCACCTCGCGAAGGCGCTCCTTCTCCGACGTCTGACGATAGTATCCGATCAATTCGTTTAAAACCTGTAGGCAGACTCCCTTTTCCTCCTGTGCCTTTGCTTCCTCCAAAACTCCAAGAAGAAACGTTTCTGCCTCCGCGGCCTTATTCTCATCAAACAGGCGGTCCACTTCCCGCAATACAAACTCCATGTTCATAGCTTCCCATGCCCCTTTTCTTCCGCTTATACGTTAAATACTTCCTTCGAGTATGCAGCCCAGCCGCCCATGATCATAAGGCACGCTGCGGCAAGCGCAACAAACAACGCGATCGTCAGGATCAGGAATGGCTTACTCTTTTTTGCCAATTTTTGAAAAATATAGACGTTGGAAGGCAACGCCAACACACACCATATCATCAGCTCCGCGCAACCGATCATCATGGAAATCTGGGCCTCCGGCCCCAGATCATAATCATACCCCTTCGCATGGCCCGTCACGTTCAGATAGATCAACCCAAAACAGACCGGAAACGTAAATGCAATGATGCTCGCCCACAGATAATTTACTACAAACAGGATTTTATTCTTCATGTCCTTACTCCGTTTCTTGCTTCTTAAACCATTCATAGGTTTCCCGCAGACCTTGTGTAAACGACGTTTCTTCCACGCCCAGCTTCTCCATTTCCTCGCCGGCGTAAGTCTCGCTCTCAGCCTTTGTGAGCGGGAATGGCAACGGAATCCCCCGGGCAAGCACGTCCGCCACGGGGATCATTACCTTCTCGATCCTCTGACCCACCGCCTCCTCCAAGGCTTCCGCAAACCGCTGATAATCTATTTTCTCGCCGCACGCGTTGACCGCATGGTCATAGAATTTCTCATTTCCAAGGTACGCATAAATGCATCTTGCGAGATCCTTTACGTAAATCATCTGGAAGGTGCCGTCCGCATCCTCCGGGAACAAGATCTGCCCCGCCTTCGATACCCATTCAAAAAAGATGCCTTCCCTCGGCGCATAATTCCCAGGGCCATAGATAAAGGCCGGCCGCACGGACGTATAATGCATCCTCATCTCTGCATCATTTCCGGTTGCTTCGGCGCATTGCCTCAGTTCCTTTTCCAGCGCGACCTTTCCACAGATATAAGCCCCTTCCGCGCCGCCAAAATCCCGCTCCTCCAACGGCGCGTTTTCATCCAACAAAGTCCCCGTGCCTCGCCGATAAACGTCGCAGGTACTGATGAACACGTACTGACGGACAGTACTCTTCCCCATGGCCAGCGCTTCCAGAACCTTTCTAACGTCCCCGGCTTCATACGCGCAAAAATCGACCACGCAGTCATATCCTGCCGGATCAAATTGTGCCGATACCCGGGCGAGGGATTCCTTATTCTGCCTGTCCGCATGGATTACGCGAATATGCCCGTCTTCATTTCCCGGCACGTCACGGTTTCCGCGATTTAAAACCGTGATCTCATTGCCACATCCGTCGCAGACCTCCAGAAACGCCTTTCCCAAAAAGTAGGTCCCACCTATGATCAAAATCTTCATTTTCCGCTACGAATTCCTTTCAGCTAAAGGTTTCTTAATGCGCCTAACATCTTAACAACGGAAGCTGCCATCCAAACGACAAGCCCCACGTTAATCAAGATTGCAACGCCGCAACAAATCATCTCCGCGAACCAATACGATTTATACTCTTCAAATTTTCTTCCACCAAAAGCAATGACAAAACCAAACATCGCCAGCACAAAGGACAGGCATGAAGCCCAAATAATGCTTTTGATCGGAAGTCTCAGCAGGAATATTCCTATAACAGGTAACAAAACGGCCGCGATACCAAAGATTAGCGGAAGAATGACCCTGGCCATACTCACGTCTTCGTCCATGACCGGAACCTTTTCCTCGCGAACGGCAAGTCCCTCTCCGTTCACCGCATGCTTTTTCGCAGACACTTCACTTGAAATGCAAATGATCAGCGCTATGATGAAACTGATCAGCGACAAAATAATCAGCAGGATTCCGATCAGCATCAATAGTGCAAACCCGCCCCCCGTAAAGATCGCCGTAAAAAAGGGCACGGCATGTCCCATTGTTTTCTCAGCCTCTCGATATAACTCCGCGTCAGCTTTTACCCCCATCGAAGCAAGAAAAGGGACTGCACGGAACGCCACAACAAAGGAGAGCACGCCCAAGAGCAGAAAAACACTGGGTATGATTGTTAAGGCCCAAATGGAATGAACTGATGATTTTCCGTTTTTATTCTTCCTCATTTTCCCCTCCGCCTTACGGCATCTCTGAAATCCGACAGATAAAATCCATCAAAAACCTTCTGAACTCTTGGGTCCTGTTGAAACCGTTCCAGTTCCCAATCTCCGTCCGCCAACAAGATCCTGTTATTGGTTTCATTTAAGTGCGTGATCATTAAAGACACCTTCGCGCCGGTTTGATCAGGTTTCGTTCCCGCCTCCGCAAGCTCCCTAAGGTCTGCCTTCACGGGCTCCATAAATTCTTCCACGCTCCCGTGTCTGGCATACCGGAGGCTTCCCTGCCAAGGATTCTCCACGTTCGTTTCATCGCGCTCCGTAATATTCAACGCTTCCTTGGAGCATTCCTGGGGCAACGGTCCCGCGCCATGCCGCGTCACGTAGGTTCTCGTTACGTAAACTACTTCCGAGAGGGCCAGTCCGTATTTTCCAAGAAGCCTTACGGGATTGTGAAGGCCCGTCCGGGAAGCTGAAACGTGGGGTGCAAAGATTTGATTCTCCGCATCCAGCAAAAGTCCCTGCCCCGTCTCAAAAACAATGCTTTCGTGACTTTTCAAAAAAGCACCCACGTCCTCACAAAGTCTTACGTATTCCGAAGCGCTCCTTTGCATTTCTTCGATGGCATTCTCCACAACCGTTTTCGATTGAAGCAGCTCCAGATATTCTTCCGCCTGCGCCGGCAAGGCATCCCTTGAACCATTCGTCCCTGGTTTTCCTTTCCCGCCGCAAGCCTCCAGCACTCTTTGCCGCCCATATTGTTCACGCACGTCCAGAACCCATTTGGTCAATTCCGCCGCACTCTTCGACAGGACGTTCAGCACAGTCATTCCAAAACCTGCCTTTGTCCTAAGGTCACATTCGTTGATCCCCATGCCACAGCTTCCATGCCGGCTTTCTCCCCTCACGGTTTCAAAAAGCATGTTGGTCAAGACGTCATCCACCAGCGTCACGTTTGTTTTCAAGTCGCACCATACGTTTGGCACGTATCCGCTGATTTGCCGGAACTGCTCTGCTTCTTCCCGCAGCTTAAAAAGGTCAGGATAATAAGTGTCAGTCCAAAACGTATCTGAATGACGAAAGGAGCCCGCTGACAGCTGATGAAATACGAATCTTTTCCCGTCCGTTTCCACCGTATGCCCTGCCTGAGCTCCTCCGTTATGTTTCATGACTAAGGTATCAGGCACTTGGCTGCTGAAATAGTCCACTGCCAAACCCTTTCCCTCGTCTCCAAATCCTTTACCTATCACTGCGCGAATGGACTGCGCGCTCAAAATGAAATTCCTTTCTTGGGATTCACCAGCGTCAGGTCACCGATCGCCTTCTTTACGATCACCTGTTTCGTCGCGGGCCATTGCTCCAAAGTTTTTTCCATGCTCATGCCCTGCACCATCTGCATCGTGCTGATCAGGATTTCCGGAATGGCATCAATCTCATCCGGTCTGATCGCCATGGTGTGCCCGGGCAGTAAATGCACGATGGTATTTGCCTTTTCATGCTTATTGTCCAGGAAGAGATGGAATACCTCAAATTTCTCCCGTGCCGCCTTTAGGATGGAGGGGATTTCCATATTTACTTCCTCGCCAAAAACCCTTTGATACGTACTCTTAAGGTTCCTTTCCTGATCCGTCCGGCATTCTGCCCGATCGCCGATCGTAAAGAGGAATCCCTTTTTCTTTCTCTTCTCATAATTGTCGAGGGAAGTGTGCTTTGCGGCAAAATACCACAATAGATTCGGCACCACGTCGCCGTTACCGTGATCCTCAAGCCAAAGCTCCAGGAGCTGCTCCGCAATGCGGATGTCTGACTCAAACTGAGTCACCTGAAGCGGCGATTGGTCATACATGTCGCCATATGCCGCGAACATCAACGCAGGATCCTTAACTGCATTCGTGGAATACAGTTTCATCATGGTCTCATTCAATGCTTCCTTTGCAACCTTCTCCGCAAGATATCCCATGGAGCCCGTCACGTCAAGTCCGATAATGATCGGTAAGGATTCCGGATGATCCTCCGAATCCCTTGCCTCCCTGACTTGAATATATTTCGGATCAAATTTGGGATCACAGGACTGATTTCTAAAAATCTCACGCTCGTTACTTGCATTCGCCAGATTCCTGCTGTTCTTTAATTTGCTCCAGTCCGCTGCCGTATAACTTCCTCTGCCCATGACAAGTCTCCTCCTTAGAAATCAACGTTCATCTTTGCGAAATGTCTGCCTCCAAAGCCAACTTCTATCACGCGATCCCACGCTTCAAAATCCGCATAGGCATCAATGCCGGGCCTTGAACGAAGGAACTCCGTCAGTGCCTGCGGTGCTTCTTCCCTGTGGATGCCAAGGATCCTGTCTGCCGTCTTGCGGACGTCCTTCAGATCCTGATCCCGGGCGGTACCCAAACCAGCCTGTTCTACTCTCTTCGTGCTCCACCAATGTCCCATGAGCACGCCATGATGATTGAACGGATTGATCCATACGGACTCCTCGTTAATTCCGCCATGGATCAGGCCGCCATAATTTAATACGCAACAGATATTTTCCAGTCTGGAGATGATCCACGCCACGTGTTCCGGCGTAAGGCTTCCGAACATGGACAGCGGGAAAAGGTTTTCCGTTCTCGTAAACGTGAGCATAATGCCGTCGTCCTTGAGTTCATAGGTTCCCCTGAGTTTCGGGAAGCAATCCTCCAACCCCTTTACGTCGGCCGGCGGGAAGGATAATGCCTGAATGCCCCGAAGCATTCTCTCTGCTTCCTTGCGCTTGTTCTTTGAAAACACAAACAAAGCGTGATGCCTGGTCAAATAGGTGGTTGCCACGCCGTCATCATAAGTATACAAATAACGGACGTTCACGTCATCTCCGTCCTTTGTCTCATAACATATGGTTTCTGCATGTTCCCACAAGGAGTCTTCCTGGCTTTCGCCTTCCATCTGCTCATCATGAAGCCCCCGCAGATAGTTTAGCATCTGCAATCGGAAAGTACGATACTCCAAAAGCTCCTTATCCTGAAAGTTAAACTTGCTTCCGCAATACTCACAGTAAAGGCTTCCGCTGGAATCCACCGACGTCTCGCCGCCACAGTTTTTACACTTAAAACTCAGCATGTCACGTAACCCCTCCTTCCCCAAAAACGCCCCACAAATACGATTCTATTATATAACGTTTTTTTGATTTCGTAAAGGAATTCCATCACAAGTTTCCATGATTCCCACGTTTTCCCTTAATCATAATTTTCAATCTCATCCCTTGCCTTCAATACTTCCAGCAGCCTATGGAGTTCCTCAAGATTTTCCAATTCATAATAAAGCTCTTTCTGCCCTTTCCGGACGGTTATCCTGTAACCGTTTAGATCAATCACGTGACACTGGCCGTCCTCCGTATGAAACCGCAGCAAAAGACCACAGTCATCCCATCCGCTATTGTCCTCTGTGTCTGGAAGTACCTTTAGATTTTTTGTTGCAACTTTAATCCTACGGATTAAGTCTTCGTCATCCGTTACGTAGTAACGTTCCCCCTCCTCCGAGACGTCCACCAGAGAAAGTTCCTCCGGCATTTCGTCTCCATTCAAAAACTCCCAGGTTTCCGGAGTTACGTAATTCTGCAGTGATTCCGTTCTGTTTGTCTTTACCGGGTCATATTGCACTGTTTTTCTGTCCGAATATGCAACGTTTTCAAACAAAAACGCAAGCATTGCGATCAAAACGCCCCAAACTGATAATTTCCCAACCACGTAATACATCTTTTTTCCCTCCTGCCATAAAATTAGTTCCTGCAAATCAAGACGAATTCTTGTCGGAAAAGTTCTTTCTCGTGGTCATAATTTGCGAACTCTCTTCGTTTTACGTCATTCCCGCCGCAAACGTTTGACAATCCGCCGATTCTATAATACTATAGTACTTGCGTGTTTTAAGATCATAAGAATGAAAGAAGGTAATCTCGTGAAAAAGAAAGTTTTGTTATTGATAACCGGAGCCCTGCTCCTGTCCCTGATTGGCTGTAACGGCAACGTTTCCACGCAGGAACCCGGCGCGTCCAGCTCCCAGATGGAACAGAGCACGGAAAGCTCCTCCGAAGAGACGACGGAAGAATCCACGGAAGTTGCGACTGCGACGGCCACTCCCGAGCCTACGCCCGAACCCACGGCCGATCCCGCCGAAGGAAAGTACTTAAAGGATCTCTTCGCCGAGCACGGCATGAAGGTTGGTACCTGCCTTACGGGCTCCATGATCAGCCGCGCGGATTCCAACGACCTGATCCTTTCCCATTTCAACAGCGTAACCTGCGAAAATGCCATGAAGCCTGATGCTACCTTAAGCCAGAAGAAAAGCAAGGAAGAAGGAAAGCTCGTCGTAGAATTCAATGCAGAATCCCTCAAGATGATGGAGTGGGCAAAGAAGAACGGCGTTGCGATGCGCGGCCATACTCTCGTATGGTACAGTCAGACCCCCGAATGGATTTTCCACAAGGATTTCGACGTAAAGGCGGATTTCGTAGACCGCAAGGAAATGCTCTCCCGCATGGAAAGCATGATTAAACAGACCTTTGAAAAGCTGGAAGAGCTTGGTTACATTGACCAATTCTATGCTTATGACGTGGTAAACGAAGCGTGGATGGAAAACGGCACCATGCGTGACAATAACTGGAAAAAAATCATCGGCGACGACTATCTCTGGTATGCATTCTACTACGCAGACAAGTATGCGCCCGAGACCATTGACCTTTATTACAACGACTACAACGAGCAAATGAAAACCCAAACCTTGATCAACTTTGTCAATACTCTTGTTGACAAAAAAGGCAATTACCTGATCGACGGCGTCGGCTTCCAGGCGCACCTCTACACCACCGACAACCTGGATCAGTATTTTAGAACCATGGATGCCCTCGCTGAGACCGGCTTGAAGATCCAGCTCACCGAGCTTGACGTATGCCTCGGCAAATATCAGGCTCCCCAGAAAGCCACCGACGAAAACTTGGAGAGACAAAGAAAGTTCTACTATGACTTGATCAACGGCATTTTCGAGCGCGTTGACTCCGGTGCGGTTAGGATGGACGCCCTGACCTTCTGGGGCTTTGCGGACAACATGTCCTGGCGTAAGGAATACAGCCCGCTCCTCTTCAACTCCCTCCTCAAGGCAAAACCCGCGCTCTACGGCGCATTACAGATCCAATAAATTAGGTCACGGGGACGTGTCTACTGACACCGTCCCCGTTATTTTATCTGGCTTTCGCCAGTCGCGTAATCGATCTCGATCCCTGGTTGAACATTATAGACAAATACGTGAAAACAGAGCTCCTTGCCGGCATCTTCCACGGAGTACGCCTCCATCTCCACGCCTCTCGCCACAAGCTCGTCTCCGGCGAAATACGGCGTCACGCGGTATAACACGTGATGATCGCTTTTCTCCAAATACTCCATCACCTTTCGTTCCCAATACAGCATCGAATCCGCATTGAAATGCCGCGTTCCCGTGATCAGGTTCTTTTCGTTTGCATTCTGTCCCGTCAGCGCAAATGCGATCAAATGGCACCTGTTATACAGATAGGGCGGATCCGAATCTACGATTCCCTCATATTTTCTCTGCACCCATCCGGAAGGCTTGATCTCTCCGATGGGCTCCCGCTCCTCCTTTGGCATCATGGAGCGATGAAGCATCGCCGTCGCTGCGCCGCACCGTCCCAGCGCATCCAACTCCTGATAATGTTCCCCCTGCAGGTTCTGGAGGTCATACAGATGAAACTCCGGAATCCCGTCATTTAGGATCACGTAATCCTCCCCGCCATAGGCGGGAATACTCTCTGGCGAGCGCACGCACAAACTTACGGAAAATCCGCTTCCCTCCGGCATTTTCTCCAGCCGCGCCTTTGCCTCTGCCGCCTCTTTTTGATCCGAATGGTTCCTCCAAAGGATCGCACCGCCAAGCGCCAAGACGCCCAGAGCGATCAATCCCCAGATTGCAAAGGTATTCTTATACTTATCCCAAAACAGTTTTCGCTTAATCCTGCGTCTGTATTTCTGTTTCTTGTCCAACTGCCTTTTCTACTCCTTCTCACGAAAACAGACTCATCTGCTCATATTCCGCCTTACGGGCAAGGTCCTTTGGCACTTTGCGAAGGAGCGACTGCGTCCACTCCTCCTGCCAAAGCCATGGCTCAATCTCACTCTCTTCCAGGATCAGCGGCATCCTGTCATGAACGGGCGCCATGGAAGCATTCGCCGCAGTCGTTAAGATCGCAAAGCGCTCATCCTCCCCATTGCCCCTGCAAAAGCCCGCCATGTATAGGATTTTCCCGTCCTTTCGTTCAAAGACGTTCTTTTCCTTCCGCTGGTTCCACTCATAAAAATGCGTAGCCGGAATGACGATCCTGCTCTGCCTTACGCCGTCGCGAAACGTGGGCCGCTCCAGTGCCGTCTCGCACCTTGCGTTAAAGATGACCTGCCCCTTTTGAAATCCAGGAAGCCCCCAGCGCACCGTCCGCAAAACCATTCCCTCTGCATTAGCCGAAAGTATCGGTGCCTCATCCGTCGGACGCACGTCCCGCTCCCGGATTTCCGGGATTTTCTGTGCCATGGCGCCTGCGCGCCGCTCCCGGTTTACCATCCGCATGAGACTCTCAATTCCATATTCCAATTCACGACTCACGTGATAAATCCCGCACATGCCCCGTCACCTTTCCCTTCTTTTCAAAACAACGTGCTCCATAAAATCTTGCAATTCATGCGCCTCATTCCTACTCACATTTTACCACAAATGCCTCAAAAAAACACGTACTTTCTTACCGACTCACTTATGCCTCACTTATGCCTAACAGTCCCTTCGCACGTGAAAATTCTGCTTTTTATTCTCACTTTTTGTCAATATCGGAAAACCGCTTGACCATGCACCTCACCCATGGATTATAATTGTCACAAAAGGAGGGTCTGTGACATGAGTATTGATTTGAGTAAAATGCCAAAGCTTGGGTTCGGCATGATGCGTCTGCCCCAAAAGGACGGGAACATTGACCTCGGCCGCGTATGCGAGATGGTGGACGCTTACGTGTCCGCAGGAATGAATTATTTTGACACTGCCTACGTCTATCACGGCGGCATGTCCGAGCGTGCCATCAAGGAAGCCATCACAAAGCGTCATCCCCGCGAGAGCTTTATGCTTGCGACGAAGCTCCCCGCATGGTGCCTTCGGAACAAGGACGACCGCGACCGCATCTTCAACGAACAGCTTGAGCGCTGCGGCGTTGACTATTTTGATTTCTACCTTCTCCATTCCGTTGAGGACGGCGGCAATGGTGAAACCTATGAACGCTTAGATTGTTATAACTGGGGACTCGAAAAGAAAGCTGCCGGAAAGATCCGCCATCTCGGCTTCTCCTTTCATGGCAGCCCCGCTTACTTGGAAAAAGTATTGGATGCCCATCCTGAGATGGAATTTGTCCAGATTCAGCTCAACTATGCGGATTGGGAAAACCCCGTGGTTTGCTCCGGCGCGCTTTACAAGATCCTCAGCGCCCGCAACATCCCCATGATCATCATGGAGCCCGTGAAAGGTGGCACCCTCGCCAGCCTTCGTCCCGACCTTGAGGAGAAGTTTAAGGACGTGCGCCCCGATGCTTCCATCGCATCCTGGGCAATGCGCTTCGTCGGCTCTCTTCCCGGCGTCATGACCATTCTTTCCGGCATGAGCACCGAGGAACAGATGCAGGACAACGTGCAGACCTTCCGCAACTTCGAGCCCTTAAGCGATTCAGAACTCGCGTTGGTCCAGGAGGTACGGGACCGCATGCTCGACGTGCCGCAGATCGGCTGTACCAGCTGCCGTTACTGCACCGACGGATGCCCCATGCGCATCTCCATCCCTGACGTGTTCAAATCCGTCAATACCATCCGGCTTTACAACGAGCGCTTCCGCCCGCAGAACTTCTACAATCACCTGATAAGCGAAGGCCATGGCCGTGCCTCCGAGTGCATTGCCTGCGGCCAGTGCGAAGGCGTTTGCCCTCAGCACCTTCCCATCATCGAATTGCTGAAGGAAGCTTCAGAAATGCTCGACCACTAATAATTTAATCTAAAGAAAAACCAAGGGCATCCGTCATTCGAACAGATGCCCTTGCTTCTTAAAGAACTCATAATAAATTCTTGGATTCTCCAGTTCCCACCAGCGCTTCACGTCCACTGGCGTCTCATCCAGATCATAAATCCTCGCCCCCGACATCGAGAGCAAAAACGGCGAATGCGTTGCGATGATCAACTGACAGCCGCAATACCTGACCATCTTTTCCAGCATTTCCGTCAACTTGATCTGCAGCTTCGGCGACAAACTGTTCTCAGGTTCGTCCAGACAATACAGCGTGTCATTCTTGATCTTCGAATCAAAGAACTCCAGCGCCGTCTCACCGTTACTGCCAAGCCTCGCCTCCACGCCGGCCATCCTTCTCACGTACTGCCGCCTCGTCACGGACTTCGACCTCGCCATCACCTGCGCCCTGACGGCCTCATAGTCCTCCATCCCCTGAAACTTGATCGTCTTCCCATACTTCAGTTTTCCCCAATCTTCCCGGGCATCCTCGATGCTCTCCGCGATCTCGCTATTGTTCGTCCGCACTGCCAGCATGTAATCAAACACGTCATCACTCGTTATGATCCTGCTCCCGTTCGGGATCCGCTGCCGCATCCCTTCCTCATTCGTTCCCAGCTCATACTCACAACAGCGAACGTACTCATTAAACAGCTCCGCGGAATTAAACGGCGTCACCCTGTCCAGCTCCAGCTTGCTCGCAATGATATTTAGCAACGTACTCTTCCCCGATCCGTTTCCGCCATAAAGAATCGTCGCCGCGTCAAAATTCACCTCATGCAGCTTCTTCTCCGAAAAGATCCCGCAGGGATAAATATTGTCAATATACCCATAAATTCCGCCGTTATGCGCCATCCGCTCCTCGATCATCCGCTCTTCCTGATCAATGGGTAAAATAAATCTTTCCAAGTACATGTTCCTGCTCCTCTTTACCAATAGTATTCATGGAACTTCATGACGTACCCGCCTTCAAACGTCTTCCCCGCCTCTAGCGCGTTGGTAAATTCCCTCTGACTTAAGTCACCTTCAAAATCCACCGCGTCACATCTTCCGTACCAAGGTTCGATACACAGAAACGGCGCGTTTTTCTTTTCCGGCGACCAGACGGCAAAGAGCGGCGTGTCAAAACATACGTCCACAACGTGCTTTCCCTCTTCGTCCGCAATGCCAACGCACCCCGTCTGCTTCCCCTCAACCATATAAGTGCAGCGGTCAAAGAAATCACTCGTGATCGTAACGTACCCATGCTCCAGCGGCAATTCAATATCTTCTCGCAGCGCAAGCCCAGTCGCAACGTCATTGCCATGATGATGAATCACGTCCACGCCCTCGAAATAAAGCTGATAACCCTCCTTGCATCCCGCCGCGTCCTTACGGAAGCCGTGAAAAGGACACAAAAACGCCGGATGCGCCCCGATGGAAAAATACATCACTTCCTCCGCAGGATTATAAACCTTCCACGTGACCTTAACGTCATCCGTTTCCTCTCCCGCCTCCAGCTTATAACCAATCTTCAGCGTGAAATCAAACGGATACTTTTTAAGCGTATCCTCATTCGCCTTCAGTTGGAACCAGATCTCGTCATCCGCCTGGCTCACAAGTTCAAACTCCATGTCCCTCGCGAACCCATGCTGCCCCATGGCATACTCTTTGCCCTTCCAACGATACTTCTTCTCCTTCAAACTCCCCACAAACGGAAATAACACCGGCGACGTCCGCCCCCAAAACTTCGGATTCCCGTACCACATATACTCCCGCATGTTATTCTTGTTGATCACCGATTTAATCTCGGCTCCAAACGAATCGATCTCTACTTTAAGACGGTTGTTTTCTAAAAAGTATCTCATGGTTTTGTTCCTCGCGTGGTTTTATGTCGTAATGATGGCATTAACGTGCCAGAGCTAAACATATTTTAACATTATATTATTTTAAGTACAATATACTCAACTTAAAAAGCGGGCAGATAAAAATTTGCCCGCTTTTAAGTCTCTCATTACCATATTATCTTCGATAGTATTTATTCGTTGTTTTTCATGTTAGTACTTGGAATGGGAGGTAATGACGGAATTTCATTTTCGACAAATAAAGACTTTAACTCCTGTATTGTATTAGCCATTGCCCAATTATCCATACCATCAGTCCACGCATAGCTGTCCGGATTTAAGCGTCCTTCCTCTGCCATCTTTTTTAACGTCTCCAAATCATATGGTCCTGCCGCTTTGCCATACATCACTATGTGAAATGTTTTGTTAGGTACGGGGGGCGGTACAGCCTCTCCAGGCTTTCGATTATCATTCCCATTCTTTTTATTAATTGCAGAAATAATCTTTGCCCCTGCCGCTCCAAGCTTTCCTGCGCGCTCCTCTTCAACTTCCTTGGCATATTGCCGCTGTGTCTCTTTTCTTCTGGCATATGCATTTTCTTTAGCATCCACAAAAGCATTGGCAGCTCTTTCAAATACACCTATTTTCTGATTCGCTGAAATATCTTTAGCATCCGCTTTTGCCTTTGCCTTTCGCTTTAACGCCGTGAGATCCTTCGTAACTGCCTTTAATTCTTGATATGCTTCACTTTCCTTATTAATCTCCAGGTCGGATATATTAATGTCTTTAAGATACACGCCATAATCAATAAACAGTTTCTCTCTGAGCCGTTCTGCCGCTTCCTCCTTGATCTCTGAGATTTTCCTCTCTATTTGTATGACAGGAATCTCGTATTTCTCTGGAGCATTAGCAACAACACTTTTTACGTTTTCCGCTACGGTATCCTTGATCTGAGCTTGCAATTCCTGCAATGAAAAATTTTCTAAACGATGTTTTCGTATGAATTCCTTATAATCCTCAATATTAAAATCTATAGATCCCCTTACTGCTATGGGAACACCAAATTCCTCTAAGTCACGATCGAAAACCTCAAAAAACGGAATGCCAAATTTAGTTTGAACCGTCTCTGCCAGATTGACAAAATACACCTCTGCCTGAAAAGGTGTTCCTCCGTTATATAATTTCCCAATAAGCGAAGCAATAACCGGCAAATTGTTTGTATCCACCATGATGTCAGCGGGTCCAACAATATAATCCTGAGCTAGACCTTCCTTCCCAGAATAAACAAAAACCGCAACGGAACCTTCTTTCACCCTTAATGAAGAGCCCCACCGGATAGCGTTTTCTCTCCCGTTTCTTTCGATGTCAGCACCTTCTGGTCGCCATTTCCATATCAGATATGATTTTTCATCACAGCGAATCATGTCCGTGACTCCGCCTTGCGGATTGTTCTTAAATAATCCCATAAACTACCTCCTCTTTCCCGGTGGCTCATTTTATAAGGACTTTAGCATCACAGTATTCACATTGAACCTCAATCCCCTTTTCACCAATCAGTTCAGCACCGCACTTAGGACATTTCATCATTTTCTTCTTCCCTTTGACATACTTCCGGCTTTCCTCCGTACTATCTTTCAAATTTTTCGTTTTATTAAGTGAAAAAAGACTTACTGATGGTGATTGAGATTTTTCACTCTTTTTCTTTTCAATCCAACAATCCTTATATGCCTTTTCGATTGCATTAGCCCACTTTTTTTCAGCAAATAACCCACTAAAATCATAGTACTTTTCGTGGTTTACAAAATACAATTCTAAACGAGTTTCCCCACCTGGTGCTTTTCCAATCAGCACGTTTGCTTTTCCATTTTCACCTTTAAGATCTATTAATGGGTATTTAGTCACGATCTTTTTCTTTCCAAACAAACCAGCTGTGTTTATTTGTATAATGTTCTGATTAGTCAAAATGAGCGTAACTACTGTACCATTATGCCTAACATTTGAATCTTGAATGATAACTAATTCATCTTGCCCAAGTTCGTATTCGCTCATCTGTATCAGCCCCCTTAAATCATCCTCAGAATACTTAACCCAAATTATCCTTTTTTCTCTATACCAAATATTTATTTTTCCAATCCTTTTTATATTGATATGTACCATTAGATAAATCTGTATAGTCAAAATCCGCATGCATAAGATTGGGCTTTTCAATAACAATAGTCATATTAGTCCATGGTTCCTTATCATTTACTCGTTCTTTTTCGAGAAGCGCATCAATTCTTTCGAATGAACTCATAATTTCGTCCTCAGAAATATTTGGCAGATCATAGCACTTTATATAATTACCATTAATCTTTACATAAAATGAAAAGGTATACGACGCTTTACCATATTCTAAATAAATAACCAGTTTATCCCACCTCGGAATGAGGAATCCTTCAAGTTCATCATAGATATTTTGGTATATCTTTTCGTTTATCATGATTTAGCCTCGCTTTCATTCTTAAAAACCATTACTTCTTTTTCACCATTTATACTGTATGTAACCTTAAACTCAGATGGTCGCGTGGAATCAGACCCATATTTGGGTTCAACCTTAAATTCAACTTTAGCACCATCTTTCAATGCATTCGCTAATGTATTCTCCATCTTAGCATAATCACCATGCCTGTTTAACCTAGAGTCCATTGGTACAAGGTTTTCTATTCCTCCGCTCCCATTAAATCTGTCAGCAATCAAGTGTCCTATATCATCTGTCTTTTTCTTATCACCTTTATCAATTACAGATTTTGAGTCCATTTCTCTCCTTCCGTCATGATCCTTAATCTGTAATCTTCCCTCAGTTGATATCACACGAGATTTATCATCAGTTTTATATTTATACTGATTTACCTCAAACACTTTATTTGGCAGGAGCTTATCTCCTTCACGATATTTAACCCCATTATCATCTCTAAACTCTTTATATTCTTCTTGTTTTTTCTCTGCTTCTTTTGCCGCTTTACTGAACTCGTTATTGATGGCATAATTAAGTTCTTGGGGCGACATTTCTTTCTCAGGCTTTATATTCCGGTATCCATCTGCACTTTTTGTCTCGTTGTCATTTACATCAGCATGCCTAAAGTCCCCAACTTTCAAAACACGCCACCTCCTTTTTCATAAACTTCCAAAAAGCTATTCAATACTGCGCAATAGGAGGAATCACGTAACATCTTCTCCTGTAAAATCAGCATGATAGTAAGATCAACTTGTTTCTTAGAGTAATCATGCACAGACGGATCGAGTTTTTCAACAACAGCCTCTACCCATTCATGTATATCCCCATATTTTTCAGCAGCCTGTATCGCGTCTTCAGCCCTAAGCAAATCATAAACGAGGCTTTTCAGTATCTTTATTCCGTTTTCTTTTTCAGCTTCAATATACTCAAGGAAATCTACTTTCACAAAGGAATTAAGTCTTGATCTTATCACAAGACTCTTAAGCTCACGAAGATCCTCTTTATCTCCTTTTTGAAACAGTTCCTTATCCATAATACATTTCAATAAAGATTCTTTTAGCTCGTCATTCTTCCAAATCAGCTCATTATTTGCATCACCACTGAATTGATACTTATCGAAATCTCCTTCATATTTTTTTACCATGCATAAAACAGGCTGTACCCATTCGTTCTGATAGATTGCAGCCACTCCGCGAGGCAACTTGGCAACTTCATTAATTTGATCCTCATTTAGATTTGCTGCCTTTCCAACCAAATCACGATCCCCCTGGTCTGGCAATCTCATGATAATCTTTGTATTCGTGTTCCTTATAACAGACATATCCATCAGCCCTGGAGCTTGATCCGCAATAATAAATCCTTCTCCATAAGTTCTCATCTCCGCTATGGCATTAGCAATCATCTCCACGCTTTTCCCTAAAATATTGGAACTCTCAGTAGGCTGTTCAACGGATGTCCTTCTAAGTAAATTATGTGCCTCCTCCAATACAGTAACATGTCTCAAATCAGAATTCATTGGTGTATCACCAGTCATTCGGAATTCTTGCAATTTAAGAACAAGCATACCCATTATTAATGATTTTGTTTCAGATGATCCAACACGACTAAGATCAATAATAACATTCCTTTCAAACAGCTCTTCTCCAGCAAGTTCATCTGATGAAAAGATCAATCCATTAATTCCCGTAGTTAATGACTGAAGCCTTGTCAAAAGAGAACCTTTATATGCGCCCTTATTCTCATTATCATATTCACTACTATCTATAATAATTTTAATGTTGCGTGCTACATCTGAAAAATCAGGATAGAGCTTGTCATCATATTTATTCTCAGAAGTTATTAAATCCCAACCACAATCAACATAGGACTTCTCCACGGCACTCTTAAGCACGGCTGGCATTGCGGCATACATCGGCCAACATACATTAAACATCTCGACCAATCGATCCAAATGTTCTAATATATGTATCTGATCAGGAAAGCTAAACGGATTAATTCTAAGCAATGGAGAAAGCTTAGGATTCGTTCCATACACAAAAACATCCTCATCTTTGCCAAAAACATTCTTGTACTCGCCTTTAGCCGGTTCTACAACAAGGAAATGAACTCCCTCATCTCTTACACTGTTAAGAATATGATAAATTGTATTGCTTTTTCCAGAACCAGTACTGCCCGCGATAAAAGTATGTGATGCAAGCGAATTTAAGGAAAGCGACACCTTAACGGCTTCCACGTTATGCATGTGAACAATTCTTCCTAATTCCAATTGAGTACTTGGGCCATAATCGTCCTCTTCAAATGTAGAAACATTTCTACCAAACTCTGCGCACTCAAAAACCGGCAATCCAGCAATTGACTTTCTTGGGAAATTCAAGGAATATGCCAATTCTTTTCCTGACAAGGTTGCTGTCGCCGTTACCGCTGAAGGGTATACCAAAAAGGTTTTATCCCTGTCAATTATGGAAGGATTCAAACCAAACTGCGGATGACGAAGATCAAGTAAGTATTTACATATTTCCTTTGCCTTGTCCTTGTCCGCATCCGTATCATTTCTCCATAAATTCACTGCACAATCGGACATATAAGATTCTTCACCTTGCGTAAGTGCCAAATAAGAATGAGCCACGTTATTTGCTATGTTAAAGTCATCGCTCAAAACATATGCAGCAAAATCCCACATACCTAGCGCCGTGCCAGTTTCATACCTCTTCATTTGTTCCTTAAGCACTTCAAGGGCATGTATGATTTCATAGTTCGCAAAATTTTGCGTTATGCCTTCATTTTTACCAATCATAGCCGTAACACTCGAAGATCTCGCAAAATTTGCACCTACGTTTGCGCCAAAGCTGGTACTTTTTGCCGTACCAACTGCTTTTGCCAGACCGTTCGTTATTGAACGCCCCGTGGAACTGGTCAAAGTCCTCCCTATAGTTTTTGCAAATGAAGAACCTGCCGTCTTCGCCAATGCCGTTCCTACGCCAGTCGCAGTTGAATGTCCAGCCATGGCTGAAACGGCATGCGAAATCGAACTACCCGATGTAACAGTGTCCGTTTTAGATATTCCCTCTGTAATAGCTTTAGAAAGCGTTTCCTGATATTGTTTTGACGTACCCTGCGTAGACCCAACATTTACGCTACCAGGAAACAGACCACCTCCACCAGTAGCGCTCTCACTGAATGATAAACTTTTTGTTGTTGAATTTGTAGTTCCCGATGTATCGGTGATGGAGCTATTACTTCCAAAAGCCGTTGCCGTGCTTTCGTTTGTTCCAACAGTATCGGTTAAAGTGTCGCTAGTGCTATCGGTAATCATTGAATTCTCAGACTTTGTATCAGTTGTACTTGAATTGGTCCCATCCGTTTTGCTTTCTGCATCAGCTTTAGATTCTCCTTTAGAATCCGTCTGTGCGCTGCTGTTAGTAGTCGTCTGATTTACTCCCTGCTGAACGCCTGCACTGGCACCAACATTTACTCCAATAATCGCCATTCCCGTTGTGGAGTCAGATTGCGTATAGGTATAATTCGTTGACCACTGCGCATATGGAACTAATCCGGAATATATACGCGCCAGTTCTTGTTTTCTATCCTCCACGTCCGTTACCGGCGTAGCAAGAAGAACTATTGTATAATCCTCTTTTGAGTTTGCCGGAATATATCCATCTAACAATTTTTCTATTGTCTGACTGATAAACTTCTCTGATTTTTCCGTCGGCACGTTAGATGCAACAGCAACAGAGCTTCCTTTGAATCTGTTTAGGCATGGAATTCGCCCTGCTTCAGCCTTGCCATGACCGTCAGTTCCGATTTCCGACCCCGGGAAGTTACCACGAATTGCCGATTCAATACGATTTGACAGATTGTTTATCTCATAATTGTCTCCCCGATTTAATGTATTCACAACAGCAAGATAAACATTTGTTTTTTCTCGCGTCCTGTTAAAAACAAGTGCGATATTACAATCTTCATTTGAAAGAACCGCATAGACATTAACTAACTTTTCCAAACTATTTTCTTCTTTATCGGTAACCCATTTCGTTATATTAAAATATCTAATATTATAGTTCGGCTCAAATTCTCGACCATACTCAGCCGTAGGATCTAACGGTAAGTATAACTGCCTAATCTGAGAAAGATATGAATTGAAGATCTCCACTCCATTTTCAGCCAGCAATCTTGCAGTAAGCTCTACCGCCTGTGCATCATTTGGATCTGGCTTCTCAGACATGTATTGATCTTTCTGCATCTGAATCTTAGACAATTGCGCAGGACTTAACTGTGATACCGCAGCCACGGTATCACCTGCTTTTTGTCCAGCCTTTACAACCCAGTTTTTCACTATACCCATAAAAAGCCCTCCAAAATCGAACTATCTGTTCTTCCAAGCCATAAGGTTTTCTATCTGTCCTACATACTCCGCCAATCTTGCTTGTCTGTTTTCCAAATCCGAGATTTTTTCCGAATCAATCCTTATATTTTCAACCAATCCTCGAAGCGTTGGATTTAGTTCTTGGATATGGGAGCAGATATCCGCAAATAATTCCGACCCCCATTTTATAAACGCAGCCTTATGACTTTCGCTTATTTTGACATAGGTGTTATCAACGTACTCCTTTAATTTTCGATTATAGGTCATTCCAAGTTTAGACAGATTCAGCCGGTATGTTTCTCCTAATTTGATCGTTCCAAATGAAATCCAATACTTGTCAAAATCTTCTCTAAGGAAAACCGTTTCTGCTGATTCCTCAAGCGGAATATCCTGATAGGAAGCAATCATACCCGAAAGTTCATTCTTTTTATCCTCCACAATATCAGATGTTTCCATGATGATTGAAGTAATCTTTGTTCTCAGATCAGCAGCATTTCTTTGCCAACATATTCTGGAATTATCGTTAAGAATTCGATTTGCATTAGTTATGGAATCGGAAAACTGTATTTTTACTTGATCAAACAAATCGTTCGCAGCCGACTTGTCAATGTAATGTTCTATTTCCGTCATAGATTGACCATCTGCGGTGCCACCAAACAATTTGTCCCAGAATGATTTAGCCGTTTTTTCCGCCTCTATCTTTTTATCAATATAGCCAGTTTCTTCTTTCGTTTTGTCAGTAAACTTTTGTTCTAAGTATTTAAGTTCCACTTGTGTCAATCCATTTCCTGACTCGATGACTGCCTTTTTCATATAATCAGGATATTCCGATTCGTACTGCATTTTCAGATAAGTCATTTGATTTTCAATGGCTTTCATCAATCCAAGAGTGTTTGATTCCAGCGCCTCATCTCTTTGTCTCCTTAACTGTTCTCTTCCCTGTTTTGCATTATCAATTGTGATTTTCGTATGCTCCAGAACGCGACGAAGGAATTTTTGAGATTGCTGGCATTTATTATATGCGGAATAATTCGTCGCAAATGTCTCAATGGACTTTTCAAGCCAATATAAACCACTATTTGCATAAATCAAATTATCACATTCACCTGATACCTTTATGGAGACGTCTTTCATTTGTCCAGGCAAAATATCGTACTTATATAGCTGAGTATAAAAGCGGCCTTTGGGTTCTGAGAAATTCATCTTTTCAGTCATATAAATCCTCGCATAATTATCATCAACGAATTCCCCGTTATTCTCAATCTTAGAGCCCAAACCCATTACCGAAGAAACATAATAAATACCAAAAGAATACATTTTCTTAGGTATTGCTTGTCTTAAAATATCATCTATCTGATCTTGATCAAAACCAGCCTTGGGTAGCTTTGCTTTATCAGCCTTATTTACGACAATCATAGTAAACCTAGCATCAACTAGGTCTTCATACTGTCTGATTTCATCGTAGAGTTTCAAGTTATCTTCAGTGTCCAAAGTATCACTTGTAGCGACAAATATTGGAAGCCCATTTGTGAGATTTTGCATCGCATTTTTCAAAACCTCTTTATGCTTCTCATTTGATGCAGAGTTTGACCCTGGAGTATCAAATAAAACATACTTGTTGGATGACTCTTTTAGTAATCCATCCTCGTCATATGGAACCTCTAATTCTATTAAGTCCGAAACTCTGTTTTGTTCCAAACTCCCCATGCCATCTACGCCATAGCTGTTAATAAAACTAAGTGCCGCGCCAACTCGTACAGGGACTCTCTCATTTTTACTATCTTCGAGTGATTTCTTTATTCCATCAATAAAGTCATTACTTTGCAAGTCTGTTTGAATCCTGTCAAAATCATCAAACAAAACCTGAATCGCCTTCCCATCATATGCAAGATTTATAAAAGCTCTTTTTTGATCCTCTGATTTTTTAATTTTATATACTTTTGCAGTAATCGGTTCGTCTCCGCTAGGAAGTATTTCATTGCCAATAAGCGCATTTATAAAAGACGATTTTCCAGAGCTAACGTTTCCAAACACACAAATGGGTATCATATCACTTGCCGCCTCTGAATATCGATCAAGGTCAGCTTGTACTTTAGTCTTATCGTCAACACTACCCTCTATGAGCTCTTTTAATCCCCCAAAAATCGTGCTAACTTCATGTACGATATCTCTGGCATTATTAAGATAATTTCCAGATTGATGACATACTATTCTTCCTTTATACTCATCAGCCTCACAAACTTTCGAAAGTTCGCTATAGTCATCATCCGTGCCTTCAAACGTTAGATCGATTGGCTCACTTCCTGATTGATATGCGTGAATTATTTCGTCTATTATTTTTTTTACCTTAAACGGGAAAAAGCCACTAGTAAACTCTCCACCAACAAGTTTGCTGGATTCGTTATTCTCTGGAATTACCCTAATCCAGTTTTCCCCATTCCAACGATGATAAGAGATTTCTTTACAATACGGATTACTCACAATTTTAACTTTCGTCATTTCTGCTCCTCCTCGCATCCCATTCGCTTTTATTTCTTACGCCAGTTTCTGTATTCACCGGTTGTAATTCTTTTATCAGCAGGTCTCTTAGCATTTTCAGGTATCACCCATGCATTTCCAAATTTTTGAATCCCCTCAATTTTTCCATCCGAACACATCTTTTGCACGCGTCTTTCCGTAAGGCTCCATTTTTCAGCTGTTTCCTTAATGGTCATATATCCTTCCATCCAATTTCCTCCAACAAAAAAGCATCTGAAACGTCCCTGTACGGTAATTTCCGATGCTTTAAGCTCTAAATACAATGCAACTGGCTACCATTTGACAGGTCCTCTAGTTTTGCGTCACAGCCTTTCGACTGCTTTGCCGATTCATAATTTATTCTGTTGCTTTAATTGTATTCAGAAATCCGAACTTTGTCAAGAAAATATTATGTTCTTTATGATTTTCTTTTATTGATCATCTTTTAATCATAATACTCCAGCACAATGGAAACATCTAAAGGATATCTATCTCCTATTTTAAATTCTTCATTTCCATTGACGAGCATTTTAGTTATGGCGTCCGTTGGGCCTAAGCTTAAAAAAGATGCCACTGATGATTTTTCCACCGTCTGTATGTTATTGAATCCTAAACTTTCCAGATTACTTTTTACGTCTCTATATTCTTGTCCGATTGCCGTATCTTTTGAATACGGAAATGAAAATTTACCGTCCGGACTATACAACGAAATGACAATTTTTACCTTGTCATTCTTTTTGTATTTATCTCCTTTCTTATATGCATTCTTACCATTTATGGTTACCTCGGCCACTTGCCCCTCAGCCAAAATGCCATATGAATTAGTTGTACTGTCAATGGATATATTTCTAAAACCTGCATCTCGAAAAGTTTCCTTGACTACTTCTAGTTTTTTCCCCATTATTTCTTCATCTGAAAATGGTAATTCATAAGTAACAAAAGCTGACTGAACAGAAAATATAATTTCTAAAATAATCATAGGGCTCACGCATAGTATTACAATTAAAGGTAACATTAAAAATTTTGCTATGTCACTATGTAAAAAACTTTTTATCCCTTCAGCCCTTTTCGCCTTCCGTTCTGCCTCTATCCTTTTGTCAAACATTCTCTCCTCATGATCATGCTGCATTTTTATCTGTTTTGTCTTCTCTCGTTCCATCATTAGCTTAGATAAAGTGGCTGATTCAATCATGACAGCACTACCACAATGCTGACAATAACCCTGAAGATGATCCAAATCCAGCTGAAGGGTTGCCCCGCAATTTTTACATTTATACTCGAACATTTGCATATAATCATCCCCCCTAGTATCCAACGGCATCAGCGGCATAATTGGCCTGTTCAGACGTAAACCCTTCATAAACCAACTGTTCAATAAGCCCTTTACGAGAGAACGGCATAAAAGATATATATGTTTTAGCGCACTTGGCCGCCTGCTCATTCCAGTCAATGCTCATGGCTTCTACGGCATTTGTAGCTACTTTCTTGTCATATCCGTCAAACTCTAGTTGTTCAATCAAACCTTTTTTAGAAAAACCCATAAATGCCAAATAGAGTTCAGCTTCCATTACGGCATTTGCTTCTTCAAGAGAAATCTTAAATGATTCCGTCTGCATTTCTTTTCCACAAGTTTTGCAATGGGTCGCCCTAACACCAGCCGTAGTTGCCGTAGCACCTTTTACGACAATCCATTTGTTGTCATCAACATGTTCTAGCTGAGGAATCTCTTGAGTTTTCTTAAAGCCACATGTTTTGCAAACTGCTTCTTCTGTTCCTGGTCCTTCGCAAGAAGCTTTCTTTGCAATTGTCCACTTTCCAAAGTTATGTTCATTTGTTTGAGGAATCTCTCTTACGTCATGTTCTCCACATCGTTCGCACGTTAATTCTTCACTTCCGCTCGCTCCACAGGATGGAGCCTTTGTTCTCTTATAATTACCAACATGTCCTAACGGCTCCCCTTCCGTAGCGTTACAAACAGTACATGTTTTAGGTGCCGTACAAGATGCTTCACTCCAAGTATGTTCTAGGCTTTCTCCCTCAGTCATCGAACAACGAGAGCACTTCTTTGGTTCAGCGCAAGTTGCTTCTTTCCAATCATGCCCTAGCGGTTCACCATCCGTCATAAGACATCTGCTACACTTTTTAGGTTCTGTACAGGTTGCTTCTACCCATTCATGTCCAAGCGGCGCCCCCTTAGTGCTTCCACAATTTTCACAATAAGTCGCCGTAGTACACGTGGCTGGTATCCATAAATGATTCTGTTCTTCAACAATCGTCTTTTCTTTTTCTCCACATGCGGAACATGTAAATAGCACTACTATAATTATGACATACAATAATTTCAATTTCTTTTGTCTCATAGAATCATCTCCTTCCTTCTTGGATCCCCAAAGCCATCAATAAACTAATAATAAAGCATTGCCATATACGGCAATGCTGACTGCTGTTGCAACTGGCTACCATTTCACAGGCCCTCTTAGTTTTGCGTCGCAGCCTTTCGACTGTTTTGCCAAAGTATGAACTTATCATTTTGTTGAAGTAAGTTATGGGGTATGATCTGACTCGCCGGGGCGGATGACTTTGTATCCGTAGGCCTCTAGGGCGGCGATGATCTCCGGCGTGATGTTGATCTCGAAATCGATAGGTTTCGCATTTGCCAGTTCGATGATGCGATGAAGCTCATCGACGGAAATGCCTAAGGTTTTCGATAGTCTCTTTAGGTTGTCGCGGTCTGGGAGGCCGCCGTCCGTTTCCCATTTGGCAATTGCTGACTTCGAAACGCCGATCTCTTCTGCTAGCTCCTCTTGGGTAAAGCCTAAACTCTTTCTCCTGGTTGAAATGTATTTACCCAGCGTTGTTCTGTCCCCCATCACGTCATCCCCCTAACAATATGATAAGTCTTAGCACCGCAAATATCAAATTACTAATTGATTACTCTGCGTAACCGTCCTTGATTTACCCATAGAATAACAGTTTTTAAAACAAAGGATCCCCACCAAAATGGTGGGGAATTAATGATAAAATATTTATTTTTCCAGCAGCCATTTCCACGCTGGAACAACCTTCACGTGAATTCCATTGTAATCTATATCTGTTTCTTCACTGTTAGTGATAAGCAGGCATTCCGTATCTGGCATATAATTTCGAAGTTTTTCAAAAGCATTCAGTTCCCTTTCTTTCGTGGCAATATCATCCATAATACTAAAGCTTACCTGTATCGCCATTTTTGCTTCAGGTACAAAGAAATCAATCTCTACATTCTTTTCAAAGAAAAAAACGTTTTCGATTCCGTATCGTCGAATCAATTCTATTGCGATCAAATTTTCAAGTTGCGCCGTTTCGGAATCGATCACCAGAAGCCCCAGCAGACCCGTGTCCATAAAATAATACTTTGGAGCTGTTTCTTTATCAACAAGCTTTGAAGCATAATTTTGAATGGAAAACAAAAGATATGCATCCAACATGTATCCAACGTAATTGATGACGGTTTGCTTTCCAATTCCTGCTCCGGCACTATTCAAAATATTCGCCAGTCTGCTAAACGAAATAGGCTTCATTACCGTCTCAGCCATCTTTTTAAGAATTAATCTGACGGCAAAATCATTGGTAATATTGTTTCTTGTAAGAATGTCTCCAATATAGATAGTCTGATATATACCTTTGAGATATTCTCTTTTGTTTCGAATGTCTACTAATTCCGGAAACGCCCCATACTTTACATATTTTTCATAGGTTCTATTAATCTCTGCCCTATCAGACGTCGAAAGAATCCTAAGATAATCTTTTTCTTTACCTATTGCATGCAGATATTCTGAAAAAGCATACGGAAATACCTGTATGATCATAAATCGTCCGCCTAGCGTGGATGCAATTTCACGACTCAACATCTTGCTATTACTTCCTGTAATGTTTATCCTATACTTCATGTCAGCGAGACGGCGGACAAATTTCTCCCATCCAGGCACATTCTGAATTTCATCCAGAAAGACATAGGGCTTCTTGTTATCACCAGCCATCTCAATCCCAATTTCCAAAATGACGTTAAGCTCATCAGCCTTCACTTCAAGAAGACGTTCATCTTCAAAGCTTACGTATAAGATCTCGTTAATTGGAATGCCT
>JAFZNO010000057.1 GCA_017552985.1 Lachnospiraceae bacterium | reverse complement strand
TAAGCAACAAACCTATAAGACGTATTTATCAATACTGGAAGAATCAAAACCGGATATTATTTATGGTTCCGGGACCATGTATATTCAAGTGAATTCGAAAATCTTCAGAGCTGCCAGGAAATTAGGCATTCCCGTTCTGCTGGCACCAAGAGGAGACATATGTGATAATGCGTTGCGGATAAAAAGGTGGAAAAAAATGCCGTTTCTTAAGATCATGAAAATGATTGGCACGTTTCAGGGATTGTATTTTCACGCAACGTTGCAGGAGGAGATAGATAACTTAAATAAGTATTTGGGTATTCCGAAAGAGCGGTGTTTTTTGCTCCCTAATTTTCCGTCTGCACCCGTACGACGCAATGATTACGTCAAGGAAAGCGGAAAAATAAAAATACTATTTATGTCACGAATTCAGGATAAAAAGAATCTATATGACGCAATTCGCATTGTAAATCAGTTAAAGGGAGAAGTCCTTTTTGATATTTATGGTCCGGTGGAAAGCCAGGCCTATTGGGAAAAGTGTCAATCTGAAATGGAGAAAGCGCCCGATAACGTAAAGGTAGAGTATAAAGGTGCTTTAGCGCCCGCGGAAGCAAAAAAGACGTATAGTCATTATGACTGTCTCTTATTTCCAACGTTGTCAGAGAACTATGGACACGTCATTGCAGAAGCGTTATTGCATGATTGTCCGATTGTCATTAGCAAAGGAACTACGCCTTGGGATGACGTGGCAGATTATAATGCCGGAGGGGTGGCCCGTTTGGATGATCTGGAAGGATTTGTTTTTGAACTTGAGAAGATCGCAAAAATGGATCGGACGGAATATCATCAGCTGATCAATCGAATAAGAGCATACGTAGATCTAAAAATCAACGTCAAAACGTTAAAGCAGGAATATCAAAACCTGCTGGACAGTATTAGCCTTTAAAACAAATATAAGCCATTCATGGGAGAATTGGAAATGAACGTTGCATTTTTTGCTTCTGAGCTAGCCGCTAACAGAGGGGGGATAGAGAGCGTAAGTTATTCCTTAGTCAAGGGCTTCCCCGACTACGTCAGTCTTTATGCTTACTGCGGAAGGAGTAAGAATGGTACGGAAAATGATTCCATTCCCAATGTTTATTATAGTGACGCAAGGAAAGGAATCTGCCAGCATTTGGACCTGATCAAAAAATGCTTTAGAGACCATCGGAGATTCTCGTTTGATTTTACGTTTGCCAGTCATTTTGCATTGTCCCTTCCCTGTTTCCTGCTCAAAAAGTTCAAGGGCATTCCATACGGGATTCTGGTACATGGAACGGAGCTACAGGACAAAAATGGTTGCAGTTCCATATTAGGGAAATTATATTTCGCAATAAAAAAACGCGTAAGAAAAGCAGTGATCAAATCAGCAGACGTTATTTTTGCAAATTCTAATTTTACAAAAGAGGTAGTCGAAAAAAAGTACGGAAAGTACAAGAAAAAGATCGTTGTAATACACCCGCCCATACAGTACGTTGATAAGAACGTCAGGGCTGAAGAAAACGTAAGATCCCATATAGTACTTTCCCTTGGAAGACTTGAAGAAAGGAAGGGATTTCAATACGTCATCGACGCAATGAAAGAGCTGATCATCGACGTCCCTGAATTGAAGTACTATGTCGCAGGTGCCGGAGCATATTTGACCGCTCTTAAGGAAAGGGTGGAAAAACATGGCTTGCAGGATCACGTTTATTTCCTTGGTAAGGTATCCGAAGAAGAAAAGGACAGATTATACAGAGAGTGTGATTACTTTATCATGCCAAGCTATATGAAAAAGGATACGGAAGATTTTGAAGGCTTTGGGATTGTGTACATTGAGGCAAACACGTACGGAAAGTACGTAATAGCAACGAGATCCGGCGGAATCCCTGACGCGGTTTGTGAAGGCGTCACGGGGGCATTTGTTGAGGAGCAGGATCCCAAGAGTATTTATAAAATATTAAAAGAGTTGTATAACGATGATTTTTATCCTGATAGATCAAAATGTATTGAATGGGCGAAAAAGATGGACGTAAACGTTATCGTCAAGCAATACGTGGATGCTATTTCGGATGTTTTAAACTAACAATGAAGATGATGAGTGGCGCTTATGCAAGTGTTGAGTAGTGAGAGAAGCGGTAGTATTCTGGTCATATTAAGAAAAGTATTATTTTTTATAACCATAGTCTCCGTTGCTTTAGAAATGGTCTTTTTCCCATCATGGGATAATTTTGCCGGATGTATCATGATGGTAATGGCACACGTTATATTTGTCGTGGTGGCATTGAAAAAATATAGAATACTTTCATCACCATTTCTTTTTGTGGCGATGATGTCAATGTTTGCGTATAGGTATCTTCCCGTTCCCGGTACGTTGATTTCGCTTAGACCCGTAAGTTATGGGATGGAAACTCCTATAGAAACATTTGTATCAGAGACCCTGTTTTTTCTGCTGTTTGCCATAATTTACTATGTTTCGGCGCATGGAGCCACTAGAAGAAAGGGGCCTGTAAGGTTTTATAAATTTATTGGACTGTATAATTCCAGTTCTGAAAAAAGTATCTGGCTCCTGGGGATCATTGGATTGAGCGTCAGGATAGTTTCATATGTGACGAGTGGTTTCTATAGCTTAAACTTGGTGGATACGTTTGCTGACCTGACGTATGCACCCACGGTTTTGTTTTTTCCGTTTTTCTTCCGTGAAAATCCAGAGAAACCAGTGGATTTTAAGAAACCGGTTATTTGGGTGTATTTAATCATCCTAAGTATAGTGAATCTTGCATCGAATTCTCGCTTTGAGATTATGGCTCCTTTTATTATGATCGCCGTTTTTTATTTCATTTATCTTGTAAAAGAAGATATTAACCTGAAAAGCGTTCTTTCTCCAAAGAGAATTCTGTGTGGCATAGTTATTGTCTTATTGCTTCTTGGTATTATGCAAATATTATCAGATGCCATGCTGGCAGTCCGGAATAACAAGTATAATTATTCTATTTCAGAATTGATTTCGTTAACCGCGCAAAATGCCATAGATTCCATCGGTGCCAAGAAGGCAGAGGTGGAGCATAATAAAGTGGCGCAATCATACTCAGAGGGATGGACGGAAGAGTATATTGATAATTTTGCTCTTAACAGATATGGAAACATTCGCGTTAGTGATGAAATCTATTTTTATTCCAGGAACCTTTCTGACGGAGACAGGGCGGATCTAAGAGAGAGCCTTAGAATTCAGTTATTGTGTTTGATACCTACGCCAGTTATGAGATTCTTTGGTATTGAGATTGATAAAAGGGATTTTTATTATTCGCCTGCCACGTATTTGTATTATAAAGCGGGATATTGCGATTATCCATTTCTCTTTAATCACAGGGGGATAACCAGTTATCTGCCAGATGGGTTGTCTATGTTTGGGGGATACTATTTAATCATTCAATCGTTGCTTTTTCTGATTACCTTCTGGTTTATCAGGGGATTGTCTTATTATGACTCGACTGGAAATTACGTATATTCCTTATTTGGAGTTCTTTCCATGAACACCTATCATTACATTGGCGTTAATGCAAATGGGATGTATGATTCCTGTATTTATCTCTTGCGTAATATGTGGGAAAGCATGCTTCTGTTTTTGATCGTAAATTACGTTGTTAGGTTGTGGGCGAGATGTTCCGTAGTCTTAAAAAGTCGGAACTAATGGCGCTTTGTTGCTTGTAAAAAGCGTATTTCAAATGCTGAAATGGAGTTAGATTATAAGCGTATGCGCAAGAAACGGTTATTGTGGAATTCCACGTCATCCATCATATCGCAGGCGATTAGCATCATCAGTGCTTTTATTTTGCCCAGGTTGATCATACAAACGTATGGAACAACGGTGAATGGTTTAATTTCGTCAATATCACAATTTTTAACCGTTGTCGCGTTAAGTGAATTCGGAATGTCAGCCGTTGTTCAAGCCTCCTTATTTAGGGTATTGGCAAATAACGATGAGGATGGCATCAGCAGGGTAATGGCTTCTGCAACTAAGTTTTTCAGACGGGTTGGACTCATTCTCATTATTTATGCCATTGGGTTATGCGCGCTCTATCCGGTATTCGTAAAATCAGAGTTTGACTATCTGTATATTGCGAGTATGATTTTAATACTTAGCATATATTCCGTGGTTCATTATGTCTTGGGAATAACAAATAATCAGTTGATAAGTGCTGATCAGCGTGGTTACGTAAATAACGTAACGAACGTCATCGTGGTAGTCATAAATACGGTTGCGTGTGTTTTTCTCATAAAAATGGGAGTGGGCATACATGCCGTTAAGTTGTTTTACGCCATGGTGTTTTTGACAAAACCTATTGTTTCAGCTTTGTACGTGAAAAAGAATTACAAGGTCAACAGAAGGATAAAGTACGTAACGGAACCAATTCAGCAGAAATGGAATGGAGTCGCACAACACATTGCCAATTACGTATTTACAAGCACTGACGTCGTGGTTCTTTCGCTTTTTTCGTCGCTAGAGAACGTTTCCATCTATTCCGTATATGCTCTTATCCTAAACGGACTGAAACAAATATCCCTGCAAGTTGAAAATGGGATAAAACCGGTATTGGGTGAATTTTGGGCAAAAAACCAAATGGAACGGCTCGGAAAACTATTTACGTCATATGAGTGGTTCATGCATACGGAATCAATGATCGTCTTTGGAGCAGCGGCATCACTCATTGTTCCTTTTGTAAAAATATATACGGTCAACGTTACGGACGCAAATTACGTGGTGCCTGTTTTTGCACTGATCATTACGCTTGCGTATTTCGTTCAAAATGCAGGTAATTGTTATAATTTTATGATCCAAGCAGCCGGCCATTTTAAACAGACTCAAAAGAACTATATGATTGTGGCGTGTATGAATCTTCTTGTTTCCGTTGTTCTCGTCTCTGTCATTGGACTGGAAGGAGTGGCAATCGGGACTTTGGTTTCGGCGCTGTATCAATTGCTTTGGCAAGGCCGGTACGTATATAGGGCAATCCTGCAAAGTTCAAGCATCCGGTTGATGAAGCAAATTTGTATTGACGCAGCCTGCCTTGCTACGGGATTCTTTGTTTTAACAAGGCTTAACCTAAATGCTAATGATTATCTGCATTGGGCAATTTTAGCCATTCCGGTTACTCTGGCGTGGATTGCGATTGTATCGGTATTCAGCATTCTGTTTCATCGTGATGAGATCAGAGACGTGATACGGTTTTTTAGAAAAGATTTTGCGGATTAGCCAGTGCTTTTCTGGCGATTGGTTGAGGTAAATGAATGCAAAAGAAAGAGCGGATATATCAATTAGACTACTTAAAAGGAATTTTTGTTTTATTGATGTTGGTTTTTCACAATTCGGTGATCAAGGATGGCGGGCTTCCAATTGCGCAAGCCATATATACTTTTGACATACCGGGATTTATGATCATATCCGGGTACCTTACGAGCATTGAAAAAGAAGCAGCAGCGTTTGGCAAAGGGATGATGAAATGGATTGTGCCTTACGTGATATTTGAGTCAACTTATGTCGTGATGATTTTCTATTTGGGCAAGATCATGAAAACGTCCAATGAAATTGCGAGTCTTTCACCTTCTGTCATGATCGACAAGGTATTGCTGAATCCCAGCGGAACGTATTGGTATCTGCATACGTTGATTATTTGTGCCGTGACGTATTACCTGGCGTATCATTTACTTAAACTGAAAGACATGTCTGGATTGGCAATCCTGGGCGCCTGGCTCTTCGCTTTGTCATTGCTTATCAAAGGATTTGAAATGAGAAATGCCATGTACTTTTTGATAGGGGTATTTATTAAAACGAATGGCAAAAGTTTTCTTGATACAGTCAAGCCGTCAGCATTTGCAGCGGTTCCGCTATGCGTGCTGTTTCTTTTTCCGGATAATTTTGATCGTGGCACGCTGGCCGGTATTGCGATCACAATTCTCGTGATTAGTTTCTTACTTTTTTTGTATGAGTTTTGCCCACGGAAAGCGAAGGCCTTACTAATTTACGTGGGACAAAATTCTTTGGCGATTGTTGTGTTTTCGCCGATCTTTACCGCGATATGTGCTAAGTTCATACCATATTTCGATTTTGACCCTACGCATTTATTGTTTGCGTCCGTCGCATTGGTGCTTACGGCGTCTGGCTGCTTATTCTGTGCATGGACGTGTGATCAGTTGGGAGTGAGTAGGTTTTTATTCCTAAAAAAGAGATTTTACGTTGGATATAAAAACGGGAACGATAAGAGTTTATTCGATCAGGAGTCGGCGTCATGAGATCCTTATACAAGTTCGTAAGCGGAATCATACTTACCATAGCAGCTACGGCCTGCTTTTTTGGAGTGTGGTGGAATTTCATAAGCGAGAACAATATTACCGGACGTTTAACGGAATTTGAGAATCTGGCATTAGCCATCGGTATCTACGTAGTAGTTTTTTTGGTGCTTGCGGACAGGCAATGTGCCTTTAAGATAGGAGTGAAGCGGTTCGCGTCCATCAGTGCCGGTTTGATACTTGTGATATTTATCACGGATCTGTGTGAGATACCTATCTCAATGGCTATCTGTGGTCATTTTGCAAAATATGCGTTTCGGTTTATTCTCCAATATTTCTTGCTTGCAATTATCCAGACGTTTCTATTATGTTTTTTGACGTACGTGCTTGTTGTCCTATACTTTAAAATCTTTCCTCCCTATAGTATTTTGGAGATCACTGGGGATCATAAGAACAATCTGACGATAAAGGTGAATACTCAAACAAACGGATATCGTATTAAGGAGAGCGTGAACTATGCCATAGGAGAAACGGAACTGATCGAAAAGATTGGAAAGGTAGACGGGGTGCTGATAGGTGACGTGCCGGCAAAGGCAAAGAATACCATTTTAAAGACTTGTCTAAAACTGGGAAAAAGTATGTATTACGTTCCCAAAATCTCTGACGTTATCGTGCGGGAATCCGAGGAACTCAACTGGCTGGATACGCCGTTGTTCATGAATCAAAATACGGGCATGGGAAAATGGCGTGAAATCGTAAAACGCGTTAGTGACGTTTTATTGAGTGCCCTTGCTTTGATATTGTTAAGTCCCTTGATGCTTATGGTAGCTTTGGCAATCAAATTGGAGGATGGCGGCCCCGTTATATTTAAGCAAGAGCGATGTACGCTCCATAATAAGCGTTTTATGATCTTAAAATTCCGTTCCATGATCGTAGAAGCGGAAAAGGAAGAGAAGCCGCATCCGACGGAGGATCATGATCCGCGGATAACCAAGGTGGGACGAGTTATCCGTGCCATGCGCATAGATGAATTGCCGCAACTGATTAACATTGTTAAGGGCGACATGAGTATCGTTGGCCCAAGGCCGGAGCGCGTGGAGCACGTGGAGAAATATACGAAAGAAATACCGGAATTCGTGCTCCGCGGAATGGTTCGGGGCGGGCTGACCGGATATGCGCAAGTTTATGGGAAGTATAATACGCAGCCATTGGACAAACTGAAACTTGATCTACTCTACATCATGAACTTCAGTCTGATGCTGGATTTGGAGATCATGGTAGAGACGGTCTATACGTTATTTAGGAAAGACAGCACGGAAGGATTTTCGAAAGAATTGATTGAATACATACAGAAGTAAGTTTGGGGTCGACTGGACAAAATGGAAGATATGAGTGAAGAGGCAATGATTACGGTTAGCATTGTAACGCCTGTTTACAATGGGGAAAAAACTTTAGCGAGAACGATTGAATCCGTCTTGAATCAACGGCAGAAACCGACGGAATACATTATTGTTGATGGACAATCTACGGATGATTCCGTAAAGATAGCGAAGAGTTTTGAGAATGCATTTAAAGAAGCTGGCATAGATTTCATCATCACGTCAGAAAAAGACCAAGGTATGTATGATGCCTTGAATAAAGGCATTTCGAGGGCTTCCGGAGAACTGATCGGGAATATCAATTCGGACGATTGGTACGAACCTGATGCAATTAAAACCATGACTGAATTCTATTCCAGGGCACGGTATGACATAGCATGGTCGGATATCTATATCCACAACAATGGAAAAGTCATACGCAAAAAAGCCAGTGTTGGAAAACTGTGGACAACCAATCGGTTTTGCCATCCTTCGATGTTCGCCAAGAAGTCAGTGCTTATGAAATATCCGTATCAGATTCAGATTCTTGACGCTGATTATGATATGGTTTTGAGGGCAAATAATGACGGGGTTAAAATTGTTGCGGAGAATGTCCCAATAGCGAATTATTCAATGGGGGGAGCCAGCACTTCAAAAAGCATTTCAAACATGAAATACCGCATACGAATGAAATACGATACGTATCGCAGAAATGGTTATTCACGTCTGTATTGGTTTTATTGCGTGATCATGGAATTTGTAAAATATGTTCTTGGATGAGAGCCATCCGGTAACGACTGATTTGGGAAATCTTTCTTTTAGATTCGACGATTTTGAGAAATCAGATCTGTGCCGTCATAGTCAGCCCGTCCCTCACGTATACTGTACAAACATATTTCTTGAGGGTTGCGGTGAGGGACTATATTGAAGAGCGGGCCATGGCGATCGCGAATTACGTTATTGAGCATGGTACGACGGTGCGGCAGACGGCCAAGGATTTTGGAGTTAGCAAAAGCACGGTGCACAAGGACGTGACGGAGCGTTTGGAGCATATTAAGCCCAGTTTGGCAAAGGAAGTCAGGCGAGTGCTGAACGTCAATAAATCGGAGAGGCACATCCGCGGAGGCATGGCGACGAAGGAGAAATACTTGCACCAACGATAGGGCATTTCCCGTTGGAAAGAAAAGATTGCAGTCAGGGGGAAGATAAGGTAAAATCTGTGGTAGGAGGAAGTGCCATGGATTCTTCAAAGAAGGGACAACTGGAGGAACTTGCAGGGCAGGTGATGCATTTGGCGCATGATGAATTATTGATTCATCTGCGCTTTTTTGACGTGGCGCTGGCGGGGCTAAAGCTGACGCAAAGGCCGCAGGGCGTGCTCATGGCGACGGACGGCATTTCCTGTTTTTATGATCCCGCCTTTGTCCTAAAGGCTTATCAGAAGGAACCAAAGCAGGTGGCGAGAACGCTTTTGCACGTGCTGCTGCACTGCATTTTTTTTCATCAGTTTCAGTATGACAAGTTGGACGGGGAGGCCTGGGACCTGGCGGCGGACGTGGCGGTGGAGAACGTGATCCAGGACATGGCGCTGAGCGGCGTCACCCTTGAGGAGGATCAGGACAGGGAGCGCAAGCTCCGCATTCTCAGGGAGGACGTGGGCGCGCTGACGGCAGAGAAGCTGTACCGCTATTTTCGGTTGAATCCTCCTTCGCCAAGTGAAAAGGAAGAATTGCGCAAGCTCTTTTTCAGGGACAGTCACGAGCTCTGGAAGCCGACGGAAGAACTGGTGATGACGCAGGAACAGTGGAAAAAGATCAGCGAGCGCGTGAAGGCGGATCTCAAATCCTTTACGAAGGGCAGGGCCGGCGCGGAAACGATAGAGAAAAACCTGGAAGAGGCCACCAGGGACCGCTATGATTATGCCGATATTTTAAGGCGTTTCACCGTGACGGGCGAGGACATGGCGGTGAATGACGATGAATTTGATTATATTTATTATACCTACGGACTAAAGGTTTACGGGAACGTGCCGCTGGTAGAACCCTTGGAATACAAGGAACTTCATAAGGTCAAGGAGTTTGTGATCGCCATCGATACCTCCGCATCCTGCCGGGGAAGCGTGGTGCGGTCGTTTTTGAATAAGACGTATTCGATCCTAAAGGGGACGGAGAATTTCTTCCACAAGATCAACGTGCACGTCATCCAGTGTGATCAGGAGGTTCAGAGTGATACGAAGATCACGTGCGACGATGATTTTGAAACCTTCATGAAGTACGGGAAGCTCAAGGGCTTTGGCGCAACGGATTTCCGCCCGGTATTTACTTACGTGGAACAGCTCCGGGAGCAGGGGGAATTTGAGAATCTAAAGGGTCTGATCTATTTTACGGACGGTTACGGAATCTATCCGGAAAAGAATCCGGGCTACGACGTGATCTTTGCCTTTTTGGAGGAGGACGAGCACCGGATGCCAGTGCCGCCCTGGAGTCTTAAGGTGATCCTAGAGGAAGACGGATTGGCGGGAGACAAAGAGGAACCGTCGGAAACAAAAGAATGAGAAGGATGGGAGCGGTAAAGCATGAATATCAAGCAGGCAAAGGAGTATATCAAAAATTCCGTTAGTTTGTATCTGAAGAAGGATGAGTTCGGGGACTATCGCGTGCCCGTGGTGCGTCAGCGACCGATCTTTCTTTTGGGTGCGCCCGGCATAGGAAAGACGGCCATCATGGAGCAGATCGCGCAGGAACTGGGGATCGCGCTGGTGGCATATTCCATGACGCATCACACGAGGCAGTCCGCCCTGGGTCTTCCGTTTATCGAAAAGAAAAATTACGGCGGCAAGGAGTATTCCGTTTCTGAATATACGATGAGCGAGATCATTGCGTCGATCTATGACGTCATGAAAGAGAGCGGCATGAAGGAAGGAATCCTGTTTTTGGATGAGATCAACTGCGTGTCGGAGACGCTGGCGCCCTCCATGCTGCAGTTCCTGCAATATAAGGTCTTTGGGCGTCATGCGGTGCCGGAGGGATGGGTGATCGTGACCGCAGGAAATCCGCCCGAGTACAATAAGTCCGTGCGGGAGTTTGACGTGGTGACGATGGACCGACTTAAGGTGCTTCCCGTGGAGCCGGACTACCGCATCTGGAAGGAATATGCAACGGAGCGCGGCGTGCACGCGGCCGTATTGAATTTCCTGGATCTGAAGAAGGAATATTTTTACGTCATGGAGATGACGACCCAGGGGCGGAGCTACGTCACGGCCAGAGGCTGGGAGGATCTGTCGGAGATCTTAAAGCTTTATGAGGAAGAGGAGCTGGAGGTTTCAGAAAGCCTTGTGGAGCAGTACGTGCGAAATCCCAAGGTGGTGAAGGAATTCACGGCATATTATGACTTGTTTAACAAGTATAAAAAGGATTACCGGGTGGAAGAGATCCTTGCGGGAATGCCGTCCGTACAGGCCCTGGCGAGGGCAAAGGAGGCATCCTTTGACGAGAGACTTTCCCTTCTTGGAATGCTGCTTGACAAGGTGCAGGCGGAGATGAAGGACGTGATGGAGCATTCGGCATGGCTGTCAGACCTTCGCGCGCCGCTGAAGGCACTTCTTGCGAAGGCGGAAGCGGGCAGCGGGAATGGCGCGGAAGCAAAGGCGGGAGAGAATGGCGGTGACGGCGTGAAAACAAAGGATGCGCTCTCCGGCATGATCGAGACGTTGGATCAGATGATCGAGGGACGCAGGAAAATCTTGTACAACCTGCAGTCGGCGGGTTCTCTTTCCGATGAGGACAAGCGCAAGCACAAGCGCGTCTTAAGGTTTTTGGAGGAGCGCAGAAAGGAATTGTTCCTGCGGGATTTTGCGGGGGCAGAGACTGGAGAAGAAAAGGATCTGGCAGGAGCTGCCGTAAACCTGATCAAGCAAAAGTATAATGGTGAAATTACTCGCATGAAGCAGGATACGCAGCGGACGGGAGATAGGCTGCATGCCATGTTTTCCTTTGTGGAGCAGGCGTTCCAGAATGGTAATGAAATGCTGATCCTTGTGACGGAGCTGACGGTTGGAAAGTATTCCTCTGCATTTATTGCAACCTTTGGCAGTGAGGATTACCGCAGACACAATGAAGAACTGATGCTGAGCGAGAGACAAAGTGACCTGAAGGGCAAGATCGCAGAGCTTGGATTGTAATGAAAATGGGTCATGGGGACGTGTTTGGTGACACGTTTTCCATGACCCGTTTTTAGAAGGATGAAAGTCAATATGAAAAAAAGGGAGTTAACCTTTTACGCCGCCGAGAGCTACGCCCTGGACGATGAATCTGGAAAGACACAGGTAAACAACGATCACGGGGAAAATGGAGAATGCGATCAGCATGTATACCTGCCCCATGTCAAACTTCAGCCAGTCAGCGGAACGAAGTCTGGCGATCATGATGGGGAGCGTTTGCAACTTCTCGTTGTCGACCAAGATCAGCGCCGGAGTGAAGTAATTGTTCCAGCTTGAAACAAAGGTGAAGATGGCCTGAACCGCGATGGCGGGCTTCATCATGGGAATGACGATGGAATTAAAGGTATTAAACTCGCTGGAACCGTCGATTCTTGCCGCCTCAACAAAGGCAAGGGGCAATGCGCTTTCCATGTATTGCTTCATGTAGAAGAAGGTCACGGGAGCCGCGATGGACGGTACGATCAGAGGGATGAAATTGTTCATCAGTCCGATGGAATCTACCAGGCGGATGAAACCAAGCGCGGTAACCTGGGTCGGAATGGTCATGACCATCAGGATAAAGGTAAAGATGAACTTCTTTGCCTTGAATTCATATGCATGGATCGCGTAAGCCGTCATGGTGGAGAAATAAGTGCACAGCACGCAGCTGCATGCGGCAATGATAAAGCTGTTTAGCATGCCGTTAAAGATGGGCAGCGTGCCTTCCACCATGCTCTTCCAGTTCTCGGCAAAATATCCGCCGGGAAGGGGAGTAAATCCTTTGGAAAGATTGGCATTGCTTCTGGTCGCATTGATGAACAATACGTAGAACCAGAACAAGCATAAGAACGACAGAAGGGATAAAACAACGTATGCGATGAATCTTCTGACGTGGATGCCTAAACCTTTACTCGTCTTGTACTGGCGCATGCTTCTTCCCTCCTTCCTTAGGTACTGAAATTCTAAATACAATAAAGCTTAAGATGGCAGTAATGATAAACAAAATCACGGAAAGGGCACCGGCCACGCCATAGTTCTTGCTGACGCTCAGGTGTCTGTTCAGATACATGATCAGCGTCATGGTGGTCAGCTCTTTGCCCATCTGGGGATTACCGGTTCCCTTGGTCAGAATCTGCGGCACGTCGAACATTTGCAAGCCGCCGATCAGGGAGGTGATCATCACGTATACCAAGATAGGCCGGAGAAGCGGTAAGGTTATCTTTTTGAAAACCTGCGTTGAGGTAGCTCCGTCAACCTCTGCCGCCTCGAAGAGTGCGGGGTCAATTCCCATCATGCCCGCCATCAAAAGGATGGTCGTATTGCCGAACCACATCAGGAAATTCATGAATGCCACAAGTCCTCTGGCGCTCCATTCATGATCAAGGAAGGTATAGGCTTCGTTGATCACTCCGGCCTGAAGCAGGATGGAGTTAACGGGGCCGCTGTTTGAAAACAGCGTGAAAAACAACATGGAAAATGCGGAAGCCATGATCAGGTTGGGCAGATAGATAACGGTTTTGAAGAAGCCAGAGAATTTTAATCTCATACGGGGATCTGAAAACCATGCACCCAAAAGAAGGGATACGAGAATCTGCGGAACAAAGCCCAATACCCACATGATTAGCGTATTCTTCGTATATACAAAGATGTCGCCGCTGGAAAACAGCGAGGCGTAGTTTTCTAAGAAAATAAATCTTGGACCGACAACGTCCAGACCGTCATCATAGTATTCAAAAAAACTATAGAAAATGGTACTCAAAAGTGGAATTAACTGAAAGATTAAATACGTGATTGCAAAGGGGAGCAAGAAGATAATGCCCCATTTGTTATAACTTACGACCTTACTTTTTTTCTTTTTTTCCATCTTTTTTTGAGGCTCCTTCCAATTTCGATGGTCAAATGATGCTGAAAAAAAGTGCCTGCCGGCCAAGATAGCGGGCAGGCACTTACTTTATTTATGCCAAATTTTCAATGCGATGCATTATTTGGTCAGGGAAGCATGCTTAGCCTGAACTGCCTTGTAGAAGGACTCCAGAGCTTCTTCATAAGAGCAGTTACCCTTGAAGTAGTTGCCCATAGCCTTCTGGAACTCTTCGTTACAAGCCTGGTCATACTTGGAAAGGTTGGAAAGGTCAACCTTCTCAGCGCCGTCAGCAAGCTGCTTGTAAGGGTTCTGGCCGCCAAGCAGTGCAAGGTTACCGGAGCTGTCGGAAGAGAGCTCTGCAAGTACGGACTTGCTATTTACGCAGTCAGAATCCTTCTGAGCGATCTCCTTCAAAACTGCCTTGTCGGTGGTCATGGTCTTGATCACGTCCTTAACAAGGGTCTTGTTGTCGGTGTTGTTTGCTGCACAGATCCAGGTGCCGCCCCAGTAGTAAGACTGAGGTCCAACGCAGTAGCCCCAACCGCCGTCAGCAGCGATGGAACCAGCTTCGCCAGCATCCAGGCAGAAGTTAAAGAACCAAGCGGGTCCAAAGTAGCAGAAGGTCTTTCCGTCAGGATACTTACCCTTTGCCCAGTCATCACTCCACAGATCGAAGGTGTTCTCAGCCTTAGCGTCAACCAGCTTCTTGGAGTCATCAACCCACTTCTTCATGTTAGGGTCTACAACGATCTTGTTGTCCTGTACCCACTTACCGGATACGTTGTTGGAGTAGGTGCGGTAGGTGTCGTTTACGGAACACATAACGTAGCCTGCGCCTGCAACCTTAGTAGCGGTCTCGTTGTACTTATCCCAGTTTGCAACTGCTTCCTGAACCTTAGCGGGATCATCGGTGCCAAGGATTTCCTTAGCGATCGCACGATTGTAGATCAGACCTGCGGAACATGCCTGCCAGGAAGAACCCTTCAACTTTCCGTTGGAATCCTTAACGATGTCCTGGGTGTAGGAATATTGATCAGCAAGATCAGCATCGTTGATGCCGAGTTCAGCAAGAGCTACGGAATAATCAGTATCAACGTACTTCAGTGCATAGTCAGCCTCTACCAGGAAGATGTCAATCTTGTCGTCTGCCTTTGCATCCTTCTGCTTCTTCAGTGCAGAGTCCAGATTATTCTGGTATGCATTGTCATCACTGGGAACGATGGTGAACTTAACGGTAACGTCACCAATCTTACCGGTGGTAGCGTCTACTTTCTGGTATCCGGGATAATGATCCTCAAGACGGCTCTTGAACTCTTCGTTCCAGCAGTAAATGTTCAGGACTTTACCGCCATCCTTGAGAGATGCCTTTCCAGATCCGCTTGCGGATCCGCAACCAGTGGTCATTGCAGCCAGCATTGCGGTAACCAGTACGGCGCTAAGTAATTTCTTTTTCATTTTTCATTTCCTCCCTTTTGAAAAATAATGAATTTGGTTTGCATTTATCATAATATTACCGCCCTCGCAGTAACAAAATGCCTTATTTGATGCGGGCTACGGTTTGCCCTTCTACCAGGTGGCCCGGAATTGTGATCTGTTCGATCATTGCCTGCTTTGGCCGTTCGATCAAACCGATCAGTTCTCTTGCCGCCATGACGCCGATCTGTTCCACGTCCTGTTGTACGGTGGTAAGCGGAGGCGTTAGGTGCTTGGCCAACGGAATGCCGTCGTATCCGGCAACGGATACGTCTTCAGGAATGTGAAGCCCCATTTCCTGGATTGCCTGCATGCCGCCAAGCGCGGCGAAATCATCCGGATAGAGAATGCAGGTGGGCGGATCCTGTAATTTGAGGAGCTTCTTGGTAATCTGATGGCATGCGTACACGTTGCGGTAAGGTGCTTCGCAAAGGTATTCTGAAGGAACCTGGAGTCCAAACTCTTTCATCGTCCGCAGGAAGCTTTGAAGACGGATCGTTGTTACGTTGGAGGGAGCTCCGTGAACGTACGCGATCTTTCTGTGCCCCTGATGATAGACGTAATCTACTAATTCCCTCATGCCATTTTCATTGTCACTGTTGATCGCAATGCGGTTTTTGAAGGGATGGTCGATCGTAATGACGGGAATTTCGCTCTCTAAGAGTTCCGTTACCTCCGGGTCGTTAAAATCGATACAGGCAATTGCGATTCCGTCAAAACGCCGGCAGCGGCAATGCTCTAAGTAAGTCATTTGATCCTTACGGTTTTTGCTGCCGTTGATAAAAGTAATGTCGTAACAGTGCTTCTCCATCAAGCGCTTAAAGCTGTCAAGCACGCTGGCGAAATAGTCATGCGTCAGCCCGTTGTTGGCCTCGTCCACAAAGAGAACGCCGATGCTGTAGGTCTTGTTTGTCTTTAAGGCCCTTGCTGAGAGGTTAGGGGTATATCCCATCTCCCTGGCGACCTGTTTGATATGCTGTTTCGTTGCTTCTCCGATGTCGCTGTGGTCATTCAGTGCTTTGCTAACGGTAGCAACCGAAACGCCGCAGGCTTTAGAGATATCCTTCATTGACACCATGGCTTGTACCTCACGGCAGTTGGCATGTTTACGTTATGTCGTTTACTTAATCGTTTTCGTAACTTGAATATATACCGCTTGCACAAAAAAAGCAACTACTATTTTGTGAAAATTACTTTTTTCGGCTAAAATTTATACGTAAATCGGTTTATATTTGTACAAGATGCACAAAAGCCGAAAAAGCCGAAAAAATGGACGTTTCGGAAACGCGAAAAGCAAAAGAGGGGCATGATTTTCTGAAAATAGGTTGCGGAGGACATGAATATTATATATGCTATAATTGATCATTTTTAACGAGGATCATTTGGGAAACCAACATTATAAAAAGCATGATCATGGCGGAAAGGGATGCGTGATGAAGGAGATGGAATGGCACTTCCCGGAAGGGAGCCTTTCGTACGTTAAACAAGGGAGCGGCATATGGATCACTGGTTATCACGGGCTGGCAGGGCAGGTAACAATACCCGAACGGTTGCCGTGGCAGGAGGATTCGCGGCGGGAGGAACTGGCGGTGAAGGGCATTGGCAAGAAGGCTTTCCTAAGCAAAAAATATCTTAGATCCCTGATTATGCCAAAGAGTATTGAAATGGTGGAAGATTGGGCGTTTGCCTATTGTGATTCCCTAAGGGAGGTCCGTTTTCCGGGCGCGGACGTGCAGTTTGGGAAGGCAGTTTTTATGGAATGTCCCGCGCTTAGATGCATTAGCTTTCCAATGGAGAAGACGGAGGAAGCGGGGGGAATGCCCGATGGATCGAAAGAAGGGCAGGAAGGGATTGGCGCGCTTGTTGCGGCTGCCGTGACGCAGATGGATGCGTCCTATCTGTTAAACGCAAGGGAAGCCGGTAGCAGGGAATGGCTGGAGAAATGGGATGCCAGGATGCTGGCGATCCTGCGAGCGGCGGATGACGAGGGATACTCTAAGCAGATCCTCTGCGGCGAGGAGGATTATGAGAGCGCGGATCTGGAGACTTATCTGAGAAACAGCAGAAAGAAAAAGGTCCGGTTGCTATTGCTCCGGCTGTATTGGCCCGTGGGACTGGATCCCGCGTTAAGGGAACAACTGGAGAAATATCTCCTTACCCATTCCAAGGGCTGCAAGACGGAGGAAACCTGGCAGGTCATAAGGGATGAGTGCGGCGACCGGCGGGAGTTCTATGAGCTTTTCGCAAGGCTGGGCTGTCTTACCCGGGAGAATGCGCCGTTGGTGATCGCAGAGACGAGGGAGGACTGCCCGGAGATGAAGGCATTTTTCTTGAAATACCAGGCAGATCACTTCTCGCAAGTGGATTATTTTGCGGACATGGAATTGTAGGGGAGACGAATTAAGGATTTCTTAAGTTGTATTGTGACGGGAAATAGTGGTAGAATACGATTATGGCCGCGCAGGGGAAAGATTCCCGGTTTGGGTGAAAGCGTGCCGGCTGCGATGGTTAAGTAAGAAAATACGTTGGTTGGAGGACTGGCATTATGGCAATGACTTATGAGGAGATCAAGGCAAAGGTTAAAAAGTATGGTCAGGAGCAGGTACTGAAGTACGTTGACGTGCTCACGAATGCGGAGAAGGAGACTCTGTTTGCGCAGATCGAGGCGACTGACATGGACGTGATCGAGTGCTGCAAGCACAAGGAAGACATGGCGAAGCGCGGCGTGATCTCGCCCCTTGGAGCCATGGAGCTTTCTGAGATCGAGGCGAATCGCGAGAGCTTTACGAAGACCGGCATTGAGGCGATCAAGGCTGGAAAGGTTGGCGCGGTGCTTCTCGCAGGCGGCATGGGAACAAGACTTGGAAGCGACAACCCCAAGGGCATGTATAACGTTGGCATCACCCGCGAACTGTATATTTTTGAGTGCCTGATCAATAACCTGATGGACGTGGTAAAACAGGCAGACGCATGGATTCATCTGTTTGTCATGACTAGCGACAAGAATAATGACGCGACGATCAAATTCCTGACCGAGCATGATTTCTTTGGATATCACAAGGACTACGTACATTTCTTCAAGCAGGAGATGGCGGCAGCGACGGACTATGACGGAAAGATCCTTCTTGAGGAGAAGGGCAAGCTTTCCACCTCACCCAACGGCAACGGCGGTTGGTTCATTTCCCTTCAGAAGAACGGCCTTTTGGATCTCGTTCACGAGCAGGGCATTGAGTGGATCAACGTATTTGCAGTGGACAACGTGCTCCAGAGAATCGCGGATCCCTGCTTCATCGGCGCAACCATCCAGAAGAATTGCGTTGTTGGCTCCAAGGTGGTTCGCAAGGCAGCACCCGATGAGAAGGTTGGATGCATGTGCCTAGAGGACGGCAGACCTTCCATCGTGGAATACTATGACATGACCCAGGAACTTATGGATGCAAAGAACGAAAAGGGTGAGCCCGCCTACAACTTCGGCGTTATCCTCAACTACCTCTTCTTTGTTCCCGACCTTGAGAAGATGATGGAAAGCCTTCCCCTCCACGTGGTTGAGAAGAAGATTCCTTACCTTGATGAGGACGGCAATCTCGTAAAACCCGAAGCACCGAATGGCTACAAGTTCGAAAGCCTTGTTCTTGACATGATCCACCAGCTTTCTTCCTGCCTGCCTTTCGAGGTTGTCCGCGAGCACGAATTCGCGCCCATCAAAAACAAGACCGGCATCGACTCCGTCGAAAGCGCCCGCGAACTCCTTCAAAAGAACGGCGTAGTGCTGTAAATCATCATTTGATTAACTAAGCGAAATTTATTAACATGATGCCTTACGTTGCACTTGGTCTATAAATATATTGATTACTTAACGCATATTTTATATGCCTGACCATTACCTAAGTGGTTATCGAGGGACCCCTTCATGGAACAATTAGCCGGCAGCACTTAGCAAACCTGCCGGCTGAATGGATGATTTCGAGAAATGTCTGAGGAGCGAAGCTCCGAGTTTTTCGAAGAAATCATCCAAGCCATGAAGACGACAGGTGAGCTTAGTGCAGTCCGTGCCGTTCCGTGAAGGGGTCCCTCGATAACCACGAAGGTGTGGGCAAGAAAGAATAGGGGGTATACAATGGGAGTTATCAGGTACACGTTTTATTCGAAGACCTTGGGCGAGCAGACCAATATCTGCGCCATCGTGCCAACCTACGAGGTGTGGCGCGACAAAATGGACTACAAAGATTACTACAAGAACTACGGCAAAAAGAAGCTACTGTTCATCACCCACGGCGGATCCGATGACAGCACGCTCTATCTTCGCAGAACCCGCATTGAGGAATATGCGTACGAGCGCGACATGGTGGTGATCTTCCCCGAAGTGCGCAACAGCTTCTACAGTAACATGGTACATGGAAAGAAATACTTTGACTTCCTCTCAAAAGAATTGCCGGAGATGGTCATGAACATGTTCCCCGTGTCGAGAGAACGCAAGGATCACTACGTTCTCGGCAATTCCATGGGAAGCCACGGCTCCTTCAAATGGGCGCTGAATTGCCCTGATTTCTTTGCGGCGGCGACGGGAATGTCCGGCGCGGGAGACCTTGAGGAGCTTGGATTCTACAGCCCCATGTCCGTCCGCGTCAACAACTCCTTTGGAACCATTGAAGAGTATCGCGGAAGCATGAATGATTTCAAGCATCTCTATCGCGAAATGCTTAAGAACGGCACCGAGTTCCCGAGAATCTACGCATGTTGCGGCACAGAGGACTGCTTCTATCCCGGCGCGCAGAAATTCGCGGCGGATGCCAAGGCAGCCGGCGTGCCCATCGAATGGTACGAAAGCCCCGGAAAGCATGAGTGGGTATACTGGGACGGCATGCTCCCGATGATGCTGGACAAGATGATAAAGGGGGTGTAGGCAATGGGAATGATGCATTTTGATTATCTTTCAACCGTTTTGGGTTATCATACCAGCATTTACTATATTCTTCCTGCCTGCACGCATGAGGGCAAGGAGCCGAAGGCAACCCTGTACCTGCTTCACGGCGGCGCGGGCAATGGACTTGACTGGATCCGTTACACCTCCATCGAGCGCTATGCGGATGAGCATGAAGTGGCAGTGGTGATGCCTGAGGTGGACGGCAGCTGCTTCTATGCAGACATGAAATATGGCTATAATTACTTTACGTTCCTGAAGGACGAGGTGATCGCAGTGTCTGAGACGCTGCTCCCCGTGAATAAGACGGCGGACAAGCGCCTTGTGGCAGGACTTTCCATGGGCGGATATGGCGCATTCAAATGGGCTTTCAATTGCCCGGATGATTTTTATGCGGCTGCAAACCTGTCCGGAATTTCCTCCATCGTGGACCTCTTTACGGATCCTTCTTCCTTCGCGGCAAAGAGCGTGGATGATCCCTGTGGCGTCGTTGCTTTGGATTTCGGCAGCATTGAAGAGCTGAAGGGCAGCATGAATGACTCCAAGGAGTGGATTGATAAGGCCGCAGCGGAAGGGACGAAGCTGCCGAAACTCTTTGCGGGCATCGGCACGGAGGACTTCAGCTACAAATTTGCGGTGGATTACTTAAATTACTGCAAGGAAAAGGGCGTGGAAATCCATTACGAGGAGATGCCTGGCGGACATGAGTGGAAGGTATGGGATGAGATGATCCAGAGATTCCTGAGCTTTTGCTTGGCATAAGATACAAAAACATAAATTTGTGAGGGCAAAACATGAAGATTTTAGTGACGGGCGGCGCCGGCTTTATCGGCAGCCACACGGTGGTGGAACTGCAGAATGCCGGTTATGACGCCGTGGTACTTGACAATTTGAGCAATTCCAGTGAGAAATCCCTTGAGAGAGTGGAGAAGATCACGGGAAAGAAGGTGCCTTTTTACAAGGCAGACATTTTGGACCGCGAGGCTTTGAATGAGATCTTTGACAAGGAAAACATTGACGCGGTGATCCATTTTGCAGGGCTTAAGGCCGTGGGTGAATCCGTGGCGATGCCTTGGGAATACTATGAGAATAACATTGCGGGAACCCTGACCTTGATCGACGTCATGAGAAAGCACGGCGTGAAGAATATTATCTTTTCTTCCAGCGCGACGGTGTACGGCGATCCCGCGATCATTCCCATCACGGAGGAGTGCCCGAAGGGACAGTGCACCAATCCTTACGGCTGGACGAAATCCATGCTGGAGCAGATCCTCTCCGACGTACAGAAGGCGGATCAAGAGTGGAACGTGATCCTGCTTCGCTACTTTAATCCCATCGGTGCACATAAGAGCGGCACAATCGGTGAGAATCCCACGGGCATTCCCAACAATCTGATGCCCTACGTGACGCAGGTGGCAGTTGGCAAAAGACCAGTGCTGAACGTTTTTGGCAATGACTATGACACGCATGACGGCACGGGCGTTCGCGATTACATCCACGTGGTGGATCTGGCGATCGGCCACGTTAAGGCTTTGAAAAAGATTGAGGAGAAGGCGGGCCTTAAGATATATAATCTCGGCACCGGTACGGGCTACAGCGTTCTCGACATCGTAAAGAACTTTGAAGAGGCAACGGGCGTGAACGTACCCTACGTTATTGGGCCCCGCCGCCCCGGCGACATTGCCACCTGTTATGCGGACGCCTCCCTTGCAAAGAAAGAGCTTGGCTGGGTAGCGCAGTATGGCATTAGGGAAATGTGCGAGGATGCCTGGAGATGGCAGAAGAATAATCCGAACGGATATGATGACTAACGGAGAAAACTTAAGGTTACGTTAAGATTAAATTCAACTTTAGGAAAAGATTGCGCAGTATCATTCTCTCAAAAGGAGGAATGAGACATGCGCAATTTTTTTGAAAAACGAATTTGTTGGTTTGAGAATTTTGAGATTTATGGTATGCTGTGAATAGCGCAGATTGATGCGTGCGAAATATGAATTCACGGGGGAATGGAAATTGTACAAGATACTTGTGGTGGATGATGAGCCGAAGATCACGGAGCTTTTGAAGGTATGTCTGGAAATGCAGGGTATGGAGGTTTCTTGCGCCGGAGACGGAAAAGAGGCGCTGATGCTTTTTGAAAAACGCCCTGCGGACATGGTGCTGACGGACGTTATGATGCCGGTAATGGATGGATATCGGTTCGTTGAGGAGCTTCGCAAGAAGAGCAACGTGCCGGTCATGTTCCTCACGGCGAAGGGGGACGTCCTGGACCGGATCAAGGGGCTGTCCGTCGGTGCGGATGATTATCTTGTAAAGCCCTTTGATCCCATGGAGGCGTCGGCCAGGGTGTCTGCGGCGCTGCGCAGGTGTTACGGATACAATAAGGTGCAGGAAAACCGGGAGCTTGTTTGCGGCGAGCTGACTCTTGACCTGGCGTCAAAACGACTTCGCAAGGCTGGGGAAAGCGTGGAGCTAACGGCGCTGGAATACAGGATGCTGGCGTATTTTATGGAAAACCAGGGGCGGGTTCTGACGAAAAACCAGATTTATGAGGCGGCATGGGATCAAGATAAGTTTCCGGATGACAACAGCATTATGGTCGCAATCAGCAAGCTCCGGGCAAAGATTAATGATGACAGGCACGATTATTTAAGGACAATACGTGGACTGGGGTACCGCATGGAGGGATAAATGAAGGGAAAACTGAAAAGAAATCTGCAAAACTTTCTATTCCTGCTGTTTATGGGGGTATTGTTTTTTACGTGGGCGATAGACTCGGTAGTGGAATTTATCTATGGATTTATGGATGCGTTGGATTTAGTCAGCCTGGAGGAAAGTCGGTTGGATCCCCGGTCGGCCACAAACCTGGCTAAGTTTCTTGGGATCCTGTTGATCTTGGTCGTACTCTGGATCATAAAAAGAAAGGTTTCCGACCCCGTCAAAAGATTGGCGGAAAGCATGGAGCGCGTGCGCGAGGGAAATCTGGACACTGAAATGAAGGTCGTGGACGGATTGGAATTTGGCCAGATGGAGGAGAGCTTTAATTCCATGGTGAAAGGACTTCGTGAGGCGAGGGAGCTTCAGGAGCAAAATGCGGAAAAGAACCGGAAGCTCTATGCGGAGATTGCACATGACTTAAAGACGCCGATGACCATGATCCTTGGATATGCGAGGCTGCTCTCGGAAGGGGCGGCGTCCCAGGAAAAGCAAAAGGAGTACTTAAACACCATTGTGGAGCAAACGGAAAATGCCAATGCGCTTTTAGAGCAGATGCTGGAATATGCGAAGCTGGGAAGTACGGAATACCGGCTCGACCTTAAAGAGGGTGATCTGGGGGAATGCCTTAGACAGGTGGCTGCAGAGAGCTATTATCGCTTTGAGGAAAAGGGGATGGAACTGGACGTGCAGATCCCTGACGAGGCCGTGACGCGGCAGTTTGACGAACGACAGATGAAGCGGGTCTTTTTCAATCTGATCGGAAATGTCATTGGTCATAATCCCGAAGGGACGAAGGTTAAGATCACGTTGAAATGCGAAGAAGGCCACGCCGAGGCTTGGGTTGCGGATGACGGGCCTTTGATCGAAAAGGAACTGAAGGATCGTTTGTTTGAACCGTTTCAGACGGGGGATGCTTCCCGCAACAGCCGGGGAGGCAGTGGGCTCGGGCTTTCCGTTGCCAGGAAGATCGTGCAGCTTCACGGCGGTGACTTGGAGTACCGGGAAGAGCTGATGCAGGGCTATAAGGGGTTTGTGATCACGATGCCCCTCAAGTAACAGAACTAGAGACAATACACGTAAAAAAACGGGGACGTGTCAGTAGACACGTCCCCGTGACACGTTTATGCGACGAAGAAGTAGGTGAAGACATAGTGGCAGATGCTACCGCCTAAAACGAAGAGGTGGAAAATCTCGTGGGAGCCGAAGTTCTTGTGGATCGAGTTAAAAATGGGGAGCTTCAGCGCGTAGAGTACGCCGCCTGCCGTGTAGACGATGCCGCCGGCAAGAAGCCACAGGAACGCGGGGAGCGTCAACGCCTGCCATAAGGGGTGAATGGCGAAAACCACGACCCAGCCCATGGCAACGTACAAAACGGAGGAAACCCACTTGGGGCAGGTCACCCAGAAGAACTTGAAGGTCATGCCGGCGAAGGCGATGGCCCACACCGCGATCAGCAGGGGATAGCCCACGGAATGGTCCAGGATCAGCATGCAGGTGGGCGTGTAGGAGCCCGCGATCAGCACGAAGATCATCATGTGATCCAGCTTCTTGAAGCGCTTCAGCCGTTCAACGGATAGGTTCACGCCGTGATAGGTGGCGCTGGCACCGTAGAGCAGGATCATGCTCACCATAAAGACGGTAAGGGCGGTCAGCTCGTAGGCACCGCCGTTTATGGCTCCCTTGATGAGCAGCGGCACGGAACCAAAGATTGCCAGGATCATGCCGGCAAGGTGCGTGAGCGAACTGCCGGGTTCGCGGATCGTGATCTGCAGGGGCGTTCTGCCGGAAGCGTTTTTTTCAGTGGCTGGAATTGTATTTAGCACGGATTTGTTTGCCATCATTTCCATAGGTCTCCCTCCATTCATTATGCATGCTTTTGAAAATATGGGGCTTGCGACGTGACGAATGATAAAATTTCAACACGCGGTATTTATATTTTGATATGTAGTATTAAAAACTATGTCTTAAGATTATAATATGCCCAGTTTCCAAAAACGTCAAGCAATAAATTAGAAAAACCTTAAAATAAATGGGATTTGAAGGGATTAGTCTTCTTCGAGAACCTGGATTTCCAGATAATCAAATTCGATGGTTTCTATGAAATTGTCCTGATAGAAGCGCGTTTTGGCATAGCGCCGGAAGTCGGAGACGGTCTTGTCAAGCCAGATGGGGGCGCTCAGGTCAAACTCGGCGCAGGCTTTTTCCAGGGCATGGAAGACTTTGTGCGTCCTGGTGTCTGCGGAAGCGTCCTCGATCACCGCGTCCTTTAACATATGCGTGTTTTTGAAGGTTTTGGCCCAAAGCTTGAACATTGGCGTGCTCCTTTGCAGATGGTCGCCTTCCCGCCGGCAGAGGGCGGAGAAGGAAAAACTTGAGAGTAGTATATCACGTAAAAAGAAAAACTTGCAATGGAAACTGAAAAACGTGAATGAGGATTTGCCATTTTGTAATATTTGACGGTACAGGGGCATACATATAGATGAGAGCCATGCGTTAAACACAAGGGGTTGTGATAATGAACAATAAAGTATAAAAAATTGTAAAAAAACTGTTAAAATTATACATTCCGGGGCGGATATATGCTATACTATATTCATGAAGGACTGACTTAGGGATCATACGTACCGTTCTGAGGATGGAAACGGAGAACGGGTATACATAGACTTGAAAACGTTAGTATAATTGGAAAGACGTAAGGAGCAAAAATGGAATTTATGCAAAACGGCCAGAATCCTGGCGAGGGCATTGAGAGCTGGAACGAGGTCATGCTTGTTTATAATGCGGCGCTGAAACAGGTTCAGACGAAGATGGAGATCCTGAACGATGAATTTCAGCACGTTCATCAGTACAATCCCATTGAACACATCAAGGCGAGAATCAAGACGCCGGAAAGTATTGTCAAGAAGTTAAAGAGGACGGGGAAGGAATCCACGATCCAGAACATGATCGAATACGTGAACGACATCGCGGGAATCCGCGTCATTTGTTCATTTTCTTCCGACATTTACCGCATTGCGGCGATGATCAAGGAGCAGAAGGACATCAAAGTACTACTCACGAAGGATTACATAACCTATCCAAAGGCAAGCGGTTACCGGAGTTATCACATGATCGTTACGGTGCCGGTGTATCTGTCTGACCGTATCGTGGACACGAAGGTGGAGATCCAGATCCGTACGGTCGCGCAGGATTTCTGGGCGAGCCTGGAGCACAAGATCCACTATAAGTTTGAGGGAGAGGCGCCGGAGCACATCCGCAGTGAGCTGGTGGAATGTGCCCGCATGGTGTCGGACCTGGATGCGAGAATGTTGGCGCTGAATGAGGAAATCCTGACGCTGAGCCAGCAGGAAGCCTAGCGGGAGAGCCGCTGATCCGGACGTGAAAAAATAAAATTGCATAAAACAAGAGCCGCCGAGGGAGATCCTGAAAGGCGGCTCTTATTTTATGTTGACGCCCATGCCAGGCAAGAGCGCCAGTAACAAAAAAAAGGGAGAAGAATGAGGAGTGCCCAGATACCATTGGCATCTGGGCGATTATGAAAAATCGTTCAATCACTTGTTTGACACTATTTAGTATAGCAATGAAATATGAACAAAATATGAACGGGAAGTTAAAGGTTAGTAAATGTCTAAGTAACAGACGTAATTGGGGAGTTGCGGTTTATCATAAAAAATGGTACAATAGCGAGGGCGTAGGCATAACCATGGAGGGGAAAACATGGACACTTTTATGGATCAGTTGGCAGAAAAGATGAATGCCCAGAATATCATCCGGGCAAATGAGGCAGGAGAAGTGCAGACGGCGGCAGTGCGTCTTCAGGAATCTGCAGATCAGATGATGCAGGCAGCAGGCCGTATGGAGGAATCCGTTAGGCTGCTCAGGGAAGAATACGAAAGTAACGCGGCGCGTACCGTGGCCGAAACCGCTAAGCCGGCCGGTGACGTAAAGCCCGTGATCGATGAAGATATTATTTACATTGTGGAAGAGGAAGTTACGCAGCTCGGCAAGAGCCTGGAGGAGGCGAAGGAGCAGCTGACCGCCATCCAGTGGGATCTTGCGTCAAAGGGCGCGGGCACTCAGGCGAGCGCACCCGCCATCACGGCAAGCACCCAAAGCGAGAAGGAATCTGCGTCGCTCAATCTAGAGATGGCGGAGATCCGTGAAAACAGCGTGGAATTAAAGCACGGGATCGCCGTTCTCCAGACGAGCCTTGCGGCGATCGACCTGGAGATCGCAAGACTTCAGGAGAGATTCACGGGATATGGCGAGGACGTCTCCCAGACGAAGGAACAGGCTGCGGGTACGAAGGAGATCCTGGATGACCTGTGCGAGGGGATTGACAGACTTCGCGGAGATCTTTTGATCCTTAGTGAGAATAACGGAAGTCATAACGAACTGGCTGGTCTCGAGGCAAGCATGAACGGCATGCGGGAAGACTATGCGGGACTTGCCGCTGGCATGGACGGCGTGCGTGAGGGTTATGCAGACCTGACGGCAGGCGTAAATGGTATCCGGGAAGGATATGCGGACCTTGCAGCGGGCGTAAACGGCGTGCGTGAGGGCTATGCAAGTCTTACGGCGAGCGTGAATGACCTCCGTGAGAGCATTGGAAGGCGTGAGGATCCTGCCGCAAGGATTCAGGAGATCACGCGGGAACTGACCAAAACTTCTGAAAAAATTCATGCGGATAACGATTGTATCGCGGAAAAGCTGAACGTTTTGACTGAGGAACTGAAGGCGGAACGCGAAGATCAGGACAGATCTTTGGAAGAAAAGCTGTCCGGCATGAATGATGAATTGAAAGAAGGGTATCATAAAGAGTGCGTGAAGGTTTACCGCAACGTGCAGGGAGCGCTAAAGGAAGAAAACGAAAAACAGGCGGAGCAGCTTGCAAAAGAGATCGGTAAGCTCACGGGAAAGGGCAAGCTGACGCTGATCTTTGCGGTCCTTGCGTTCGTGATGAGCCTTGGAAGCCTTGCGCTGCAAATTCTGATGATGCTCAAGATCCTGCCCTAGAAAGGAAAAGTCGTGGCGAAAGAAATCTGGAAACCGGGAAACATGTTATATCCCCTGCCTGTTGTCATGGTGTCCGTGGCGGACGCGGCCGGAAAACCAAATATCATTACGGTGGCTTGGGCCGGAACCATTTGCAGCGATCCGCCCATGGTCTCCATTTCCGTGCGCCCGGAGAGGTATTCTTACTCCATTCTGAAGGAGACGGGAGAGTTCGTGATCAATCTCACCACGAGACAGCTTTGTTTTGCGACGGATTATTGCGGCGTAAAGAGCGGCCGCGACGTTGACAAGTTTAAGGAAATGCATTTGACTGCGATGCCTGCAAGCATGGTGAAGGCACCGCTGATCGGGGAGAGTCCCGTCAATCTGGAATGCCAGGTGACGCAGGTGCTGCCCCTGGGATCTCATGACATGTTCATGGCCAAGGTCGTGGCGGTGCATGCCGATGAGAAATATATGGACGAAAAACACAAATTCCATTTGGATTGGGCGGATCCCATCACGTATTCGCACGGCACGTACTACACGTGCGGGGATAAGCTCGGCACCTTTGGATATAGCGTGAGAAAAAAGTAGGTTGGCAACATTCATGACAAAACGAGTTCGGAAAAGACGAAAAGAGCATAAATATATTAAGTTTACGATCATCAGATCAACAGTGATCACCATTTTCATCAGTTTGTTGTTTGTGAGGGGCTACGTTCCTTTTGAGAAAGGCGGAGACAACGTTTTCCACGTAAAGCTGAATGGCGTGGACGTGGGCACGGTAGATGATCCGGCAAAGGCGGAGAAGATGCTTTGGGAAGCAAGGTATCAGATCCAGTCGGCAAGGGAAGGCTTAACCTTTTTGGAGGCTGAGCTGGAACTGGCAGGCGAAGAGATCCTTTGGGGATATTTGGATGAAGAGACTTACGTGCGGACCAACATGCTCTCTGTTTTGCAGAGTGCGGTCCAGGTTCCGATGCAAAGAGGCTATACCATTAAGGTTAAGGATTATCTGATCAACCTGGCCAATCAGGGTGAAGTGGAATCCCTGTTCCAGGCGGCCATTGACAAGTATGATGATTCCGGTAATTTCCAGGTGAAGCTCGTGAGAGACCCGAACAGGGAATTTAGCGTGTTTACCGTGGTCGTGGAGAATCTGGAAAAGATTGTCGAGGAGGAAGTTACGGAAGAGAGCTTTCTTGAGGTGGGTGCAATGCCTTACCTGAGCCCGGTGGGAAAGACCTTTGAGGAGCCGAAGGAAATGGACTTTGGCGACTTTGAATATGGCGTGCACGACATGAATCTTGCGGAGAACGTGGAAGTGATCAGCGCGTATCTTCCCGCCAACCAAGTGAAACCCCTGGACGAAGCGGTGGAGCATCTTGTCACGGAGCAGGAGGTTCCCGTGGAATATACCGTTGTCTCGGGAGACACGCTTTCTGAGATCGCGCTGAAGGTCAACGTGCCCATGGACCGCATCGTGGAGATGAACAGTGACCTTTTGGATTCCGTGAACACGAGGATCCACGTGGGAGACAAGCTGATCATCACGGTGCCCGAGCCGGAGCTTTCCGTGACCAGAAAAGAGACCAAGTACTATGAAGAAATCTATGATGCAGATACGATCTACATCGAAAATACTAGCTGGTACACCAGTGAACAGGTGGTTCGCCAGCAACCCTCCGCGGGCTTCCGTAAGATCACCGTTGAGGAGAATTACGTCAATGACACCGTAGTGGAAAGAGTCATCCTAAAGCAGGAGCTGATCAAAGAGTCCGTTCCTCTGATCATTGAGCGCGGTACGAAGGTTCCTCCTACGTATATTAAGCCGATCTCCGGTGGTAAGATTTCCTCCAAATTTGGTAAGAGAAGCGCGCCGAAGGCTGGAGCAAGCACGTACCATCAGGGCGTCGACTGGTCAACGCCTACGGGAACGTCCGTCATGGCATCCTGCGGCGGTACCGTATCGAAGGCAGGATGGGCAAATGGTTACGGATACTGCGTATTTATTGACCATGAGGACGGCAAGCAGACCAGATACGGACATCTGTCCAAGGTACTCGTAAAATCCGGACAGAAGGTAAAACAGGGTGAAAAGATCGCACTGAGCGGTAATACGGGCGTAAGCACGGGACCTCACCTGCACTTTGAGATCCGAGTGAACGGAACGGCCGTGGATCCGTTGAAGTACGTTACAAATTAATGCAAACGCGCGTTCGATTTACAAATCTGCCTTTTTGTGGTATGCTAACCATAATATGGAGTAATGTGGGAAATTGGGTTTGGAAATACTCTATAAAAAAGAGGGATGTTTGAAATGAAACAATATGCGATCAAAGGCGGTAATCCGCTGGTGGGAGAGGTTGAGATCGGTGGCAGTAAAAATGCTGCCCTGCCGATTCTTGCCGCTGCCGTGATGACGGATGAAACGGTCTATATCGATAACATGCCAGACGTATTCGACACGAACGTGCTGTTGGATGCGTTGAAGACGATTGGCGTCTCCGTGGTACGCACCGGGAGACACAGCGTTACCATCAATGGCGGTAATATTTTCTCGAAAGAGATAGAGGATGACAACATCAAGAAGATCCGCGCGGCGTATTATCCCGTCGGCGCGCTTCTTGGAAAGTACCGTGAGGCATCCGTGCCTCTTCCCGGCGGCTGTGACATCGGATGTCGTGCGATCGACCAGCACATCAAGGGTTTTCGTGCTTTGGGCGCGGAGGTAGTGATCGAGCACGGTTACATTAAGACTAAGGCGGACAGGCTGGTCGGCACCCACATTTACATGGACTGCGTCAGCGTTGGCGCGACCATCAACGTCATGATGGCTGCAACGCTTGCAGAGGGCACGACCATCATCGAGAACTCCGCGAAGGAGCCTCACGTCGTTGACCTTGCAAACTTCCTGAACAGCTGCGGCGCGCACATTAAGGGCGCAGGTACTGACGTGATCAGGATCAAGGGCGTAAAGAAGCTGCACGGCGCGGAATATACCATTATTCCGGACCAGATCGAAGCAGGTACGTTCATGTTCGCGGCAGCAGTGACGAAGGGTGACCTGATGGTGAAGAACGTGATCCCGAAGCACTTGGAGTCCATCACCGCAAAGCTGATCGAGATTGGCTGTGAGGTGGATGAATTTGACGATTGCGTGAGAGTGGTATGCTCGAAAACCATGAAGCCGACCCACGTAAAGACGTTGCCATATCCTGGCTTCCCTACGGACATGCAGCCCCAGATCGCAGTGGCGCTTGGGCTTGCTGACGGTATTAGCATCGTAACTGATACCATTTTTGAAAACCGTTTTAAGTACGTGGACGAGCTTACCCGCATGGGCGCAAACATCCGCGTGGAGGGTTCCACCGCCATCATCAATGGCGTTAAGAAGTACACGGGCGCAAGCATTTGTGCTCCGGACCTGCGTGCAGGCGCGGCGCTTGTGACTGCGGCGCTGGTGGCAGACGGGTACACCTTGGTGGACGAGGTGAGATATATCCAGAGAGGCTATGAGGATTTCCATTTGAAGCTCAAGGCTCTGGGTGCCCAGATCGAACTTGTGGAGGATCAGAGAGAGTTCCAGAAGTTTAAGTTGAAGACCGGCTGACCGGAAACTGATCTTTTTTGATCATTTAGAAAAATCCAGTTGACAAAATGCTTTTCCAGTTGTAATGTTAGTTACTGTAATACAATTTTATATTTGATTTCTCTTATTCAGAGTGGTGGAGATACATAGGATCGATGAAACCACGGCAACCCCTGCAAAGGAAGGTGCCTCCCTGAGCGAAAGAAATTTCGAACAATAAGAGGATTTGATACCGTAACCAAGTCCGCTTATGAACCAAGCGGACTTTTCCAGTTTTAAAGAAGAAAAAGGAGATACCATGGAGAAAAGATTATTTACTTCCGAATCCGTAACTGAAGGACATCCCGATAAGATCTGCGACGCCGTGAGCGATGCCGTTCTGGACGCTCTCATGGAGCAGGATCCCAATAGCCGCGTGGCGTGTGAAACCTGTACGAAGACTGGTTTTGTGCTTGTCATGGGCGAGATCACCACGAAGGCAAACGTCAACGTGACTGACATTGTCAGAAAGACCGTAACGGAGATCGGCTATGATTCCTCCGAAAAGGGCTTTGACGGAAACACCTGTGGCGTGATCGTGGCACTGGAAAAGCAGTCCCCTGACATTGCGATGGGCGTTGACAAGGCGCTGGAGGCAAAAAATGGTGAGAAGGACATGGACGATGATGAGCTTGACGCCATAGGCGCCGGCGACCAGGGCATGATGTTTGGTTATGCAACCGACGAGACTCCGGAGCTGATGCCCTATCCCATTTCCCTGGCACACAAGCTGACGAGAAAGCTGACCGAAGTGCGCAAGAACGGAACGCTTTCCTATCTTCGTCCCGACGGCAAGAGCCAGGTTTCCGTGGAATATGATGAGAACGGAAAGCCCTTCCGCCTGGAGGCAGTGGTTCTTTCCACCCAGCATGACGCGAACGTGACCCAGGAGCAGATCCATAAGGATATCAAGAAATACGTGTTTGACGAGGTGCTTCCCGCAAAGATGATCGATGAGAACACGAAGTTCTTCATCAATCCCACCGGTCGTTTCGTGATCGGCGGACCTGCAGGAGACAGCGGACTGACCGGTCGTAAGATCATCGTAGACACCTACGGCGGATATGCCCGTCACGGCGGCGGAGCATTCTCCGGAAAGGATTGCACGAAGGTGGACAGAAGTGCGGCTTACGCGGCACGTTACGTGGCAAAGAACGTCGTTGCCGCAGGACTTGCGAAAAAGTGCGAGATCCAGCTTTCCTACGCGATCGGCGTGGCTCATCCCACCTCCGTCATGGTAGATACCTTTGGAACCGGTAAGCTTTCTGATGAAAAGCTGGTGAATATCATTCGTGAGAACTTCGACCTTCGTCCTGCGGGCATCATCAAGATGCTGGATCTCAGAAGACCCATCTACCGCGCAACGGCTGCATACGGTCACTTCGGACGTACCGACGTAGACCTGCCTTGGGAGAAGACCGACAAGATCGACGTATTAAAGAAGTATCTGTAAGAAAAATCATATAAAAGATATAATGGGTCAGGGAACGTCTCCCTGGCCCATTTTAAGTTTCACGTTTTGTTCGATTGATTAGCGTGGGGAAACGTGCTAGGATAAATATTGGTGGAATCTGATAAAACGGGGTATGGGTCATGGCGTTTGTTCATCTTCACGTTCACACGGAATATTCTCTTTTGGATGGTGCAAATAAGATCAAGGAGTACGTGCGCAGGGTAAAGGAACTGGGCATGGACAGTGCGGCGATCACGGATCACGGCGTGATGTACGGCGTGATCGATTTTTATCGCGCGGCGAGGGAGGCAGGCATTAAGCCCATCCTTGGCTGCGAGGTTTACGTGGCGCCGAATTCCAGATTTGACAAGGAGATGACGGGCGGCGAGGAGAGGTACAATCACCTGGTTCTCCTTGCAGAGAATAATACGGGTTACGCGAATCTGACAAAGATTGTTAGCAAGGGCTTCACGGAGGGCTATTATTATAAGCCCCGCGTGGATTTTGAGGTGCTGGAGAAGTACCATGAGGGCATCATCGCGCTGTCCGCGTGTCTTGCGGGTGAGGTGCCCAGATATATCCAAAAGGGTTTGTATGACGAGGCGCGCAAGTGTGCAAAGAAATATGAGGATTGCTTTGGAAAGGGAAATTATTTTCTGGAGCTCCAGGATCACGGCATTCCGGAACAGCGGATCGTCAACACGGAACTGCTTAGGATGAGTAAGGAGATGGACATTCCGCTGGTGTGCACGAACGACGTACATTACACCTACGCCGAGGATGCGGAACCGCATGACATTTTGCTCTGCCTGCAGACGGGAAAGCGTCTCGCGGACGAGGACCGCATGCGCTATGAGGGCGGGCAGTATTACGTAAAGAGCGAAGAGGAGATGAAAGGGCTTTTCCCCTATGCTTGGGAGGCCGTGGAGAATACGCAGCGGATCGCTGACCGCTGTAACGTGGAGATCAAATTTGGGGAGACAAAGCTGCCGCACTATGAGGTGCCGGAGGGCTATGATTCCTGGAGTTATTTGAATAAATTGTGTAATGACGGACTGATCGCAAGGTATGGGCGTGACCTCTTGCACGTGGAGAATTCCTGGGAGCCCGTGAACCTTCCGGAGGATCCGGAAAGCTATGACGCCCTTTTGAAGGAAGTCATGGGAAGGCAGGCCGGCGATACCGGCCAGACCTATGGCGAGCGTTTGTCCTATGAGCTTGGGATCATCAAGCGAATGGGCTACGTCGACTATTTCCTGATCGTTTGGGACTTTATCAATTATGCAAAGGAAAATGACATTCCCGTTGGACCGGGGCGTGGTTCGGCAGCAGGAAGCATTGTTTCCTATTGCCTTAAGATCACTAACATCGATCCCATCAGATACAGCCTCCTGTTTGAGCGTTTCCTCAATCCGGAGCGCGTGTCCATGCCCGATATTGACATTGACTTTTGCTTTGAGAGAAGGCAGGAGGTCATTGATTACGTAAGCCGCAAGTACGGCGCGGAGAAGGTTGTGCAGATCGTGACCTTCGGTACCCTGGCGGCGCGCGGCGTGATCCGTGACGTGGGCCGGGCGATGGACCTACCCTATGCCTACGTGGATAAGATCGCGAAGATGGTGCCGCAGGAGCTGAACATAACGCTGGATCTTGCGCTGGAAAAGAATCCGGAGCTTCGAAAGCTTTATGAGGAGGACGAGCAGGTACGGTATCTCATCGACATGTGCAAGCGTCTGGAAGGTTTGCCGAGGCATACTTCCATGCACGCGGCCGGAGTCGTGATCTGCCCGAAGGCGGCAGACGAGTTTGTGCCGCTGTCCAGGGGCAGTGACGGCGCGATCACGACGCAATTTACCATGACGACGCTGGAAGAACTGGGCCTTTTGAAGATGGACTTCCTGGGTCTTCGGACCCTGACCGTGATCCATGACGCCGTGAATTTTGTGGAGAAAAGCCAGGGGATCAGGCTGGATATGGACCGGCTTGATTATAATGACCCGAAGGTACTTGCCTATATTGGAACGGGCAAGACCGAGGGCGTGTTCCAGTTGGAAAGCGGCGGAATGAAGAGTTTCATGAAGGAACTTCGTCCGGGGAGCCTGGAGGACGTCATAGCGGGAATTTCCTTATATCGTCCGGGCCCCATGGACTTCATACCGAAATACCTAAAGGGCAAGAATGACGCGGGAAGCGTTACGTATTCCTGTCCGCAGCTGGAGCCCATCCTGCGGCCGACCCACGGATGCATCGTGTATCAGGAGCAGGTAATGCAGATCGTTCGTGACCTCGGAGGATATACCCTTGGGCGAAGCGACCTCGTGCGCCGCGCCATGAGTAAAAAGAAGCAGTCCGTCATGGAGAAGGAGCGCGCGAACTTTGTCTACGGCAATCCGGAGGAGGGCGTGCCCGGATGTGCGGCGAACGGCATCAGTGAAAAAGTTGCCAGCCACATCTATGATGAGATGATGGACTTTGCAAAATATGCATTTAATAAGTCCCACGCGGCCTGCTATGCCGTGGTGGCTTATCAGACGGCGTTCTTAAAGTATTATTATCCCGTGGAATTCATGGCGGCGCTCATGACCTCCGTCATTGACAACTCTTCCAAGGTATCGGAATATATCCTGACGTGCCGCAGCATGGGGATCGAAGTGCTTCCGCCCGACGTGAATCAGGGCGAGAGCGGATTTTCCGTGCAGGACGGCAAGATCCGTTATTCCCTGACGGCGATCAAGGGCGTTGGCAGGCCCATCATAGAAGCACTCGCCGAGGAGAGAAGAGTTGGCGGGCCCTTTACCAACATCAAGGATTTTATCACGCGCATGTCGGAGCATGACATTAATAAGCGCGTCATCGAGAGCTGCATCAAGGCAGGCGCCCTCGACAGCCTCGGTGGCACGAGAAAGCAGTTCATGGCAGTCTACTCCCAGATCATGGAGAGGATCGTCCACGACCGCAAGAACAGCATGGCCGGGCAGCTGACGCTCTTTGACATCGTGTCGGATGAGCAGAAGGAAGAGTTTGACGTGGTGCTTCCGAAGGTTGGCGAATATGATAAGGAGATGCTGCTTCAATTCGAGAAGGAAGTGCTTGGCGTCTACGTCAGCGGTCATCCGCTGGAGGCATGGCAGGAACTTTGGAGGCGGCAGATCACCAACACCAGCATGGATTTTGCCATCGATGAAGAGACGGGAGAACCCAAGGTGCACGACCAGGCGACTGTCATCGTGGGCGGCATGATCACGGGCAAGAACGTGAAATATACAAAGAATAACGAGGCCATGGCGTTTATCAACGTAGAGGATCTGGTCGGTGGTCTCGAGATCATCGTCTTCCCCAAGACGTATTCCGAATGCGGATCGCTCTTGCTGGAGGATGCGAAGGTGTTCGTAAAGGGAAGGGTTTCCCTGAAGGAAGACCGCGACGGAAATCCCGTCTGCAACGTTATCTGCGAGCAGATGGTGAGCTTCGAGGAGGCGAAGGAGAGGACGGACGCAAAGTCTGGTCCGGTCTTTCAGGACAGGCGCGGCCGGGAGGGCAGCGGAAGAAGCTGGACGCCCGGAAATCCGGCTGGCGGCGGATGGCAGGGTAGCCGTCGGGACGATGCGCCCAATGCAGGCGGCGCGCAGGGCGGTAACCAGGCAAGCGCAAGGCCCAGCGTCAAAAAGCTTCCGAATGGCGTGTGGATCCAGTTTGAGACCATGGAGCAGTACAAGGAGCGGGAGCAGGAACTCCTGGATGCGATCGCGGATTCTGACGGGGATGACAATGTTGTCATTTTTATAAAGGAAAATAAACAGATCCGTACGCTCCCCGCAAATCGTTGCGTAAAAGCAGATGACGGCTTGAAAAACCGTCTTGGCGTAATTTTTGGCGCAGAAAACGTAAAATTCCGTTTGTGACCTATTGAAATACGGAAAAAAATAGATTAAAATATTTTCTGACGTAATTTTTGCGGACGAATTGGGAGGAAACACAATGGAAAAAGAGATCAGAACAATTGGCGTTTTGACCAGCGGCGGCGATGCACCCGGAATGAATGCGGCAATTCGTGCCGTGGTTCGTACCTCCGTTGCCAGAGGAATCAAAGTTAAGGGAATCAAGAAGGGCTATCAGGGCCTTTTAAATGAAGAAATCGTAGATCTGGAAGCAAGGCACGTTTCCGATATCATCCAGAGAGGCGGTACCATTCTTGGTACGGCGCGTTGCCTGGAGTTCAAGACGAAGGAAGGTCAGCAGAAGGGTGCAGACATTTGCCGGAAGCATGGCATTGACGGCATCGTAGTTATCGGCGGCGACGGTTCCTACCGCGGTGCACAGGCGCTTTCCAGACTTGGGATCAACACCATCGGACTTCCTGGCACGATCGACCTTGACATTGCGTGCACGGATTACACCATCGGATTTGATACGGCAGTGAATACGGCAATGGAAGCCATCGACAAGGTTAAGGATACGTCCTCCTCACACGAGCGTTGCAGCATCATCGAGGTTATGGGACGTGATGCAGGTTACATCGCACTTTGGTGCGGCATTGCAAACGGAGCCGAGGATATTCTGCTTCCTGAAAAATATGATTATAATGAGCAGGAGCTCATCAATAACATCATCCGCAGCCGTCGTCTTGGAAAGACGCATCACATCATCATCAATGCGGAAGGCATTGGCCACTCCGTATCCATGGCAAGACGAATCGAGGCAGCGACCGGCATTGAGACCAGAGCAACCATCCTTGGTTACATGCAGCGCGGCGGCGAACCCAGTGCAAAGGACCGTTACTATGCATCCATCATGGGAGCTAACGCGGTAGACCTTCTGAGAAACGGAAAGACGAATCGCGTAGTTGGATATAAGGATGGCAAGTTTGTGGACTTCGACATCGAGGAAGCGCTTCAGATGACGAAAACCGTTGATGAGAGAGAGTATGAGATTTCCAGACTGCTCTCCGTCATGGATGAGAAGGAAAGATAAGAATCCGGCGGTTATGCCCACGTGGCGTAACCGCCTTTTTTATGCACGATACGGCCGTCAAGCGAGGATCGTGCTTACCCTATCATAAGGAGTTTTGACATGATCACCAGCACTGCAAACGCAAAGGTAAAGCAAGTGGTTCAATGGCAGACAAAGGCCAAGGAGCGGAAAAAGGATCAGGTTTTCCTGGCGGAAGGAATCAAAATGTTTGGGGAAGCCCCTGAAAACTGGATCCGGGAGGCATATCTTACGAACGAAGCCCTTGAAAAGCTTGAAAATCAGCCTCAGCTGAAGGAGAAGCTAAATCGCATCCCTTGGGAGACGGTTTCGGCCGAAGTCATGGAAAAAATGGCGGACGTGCAGACCCCGCAGGGCGTTTTGACGGTTTTAAAGCGTCCCCAATATGACGTGGAAGAGGTCCTAAAGCACCCCAACGGCTTGTATTTAGTGCTCGAAAATCTGCAAGATCCGGGCAATTTAGGTACAATTATGAGAACCAGTGAGGGCGCCGGAGTCACCGCCGTGATCATGAATAAAACAACGGTTGATATTTTTAATCCTAAGACAATCCGGGCTACGATGGGTTCTATTTACAGAGTACCTTTCATTTTGGAAGATGACTTGCAAGAAATAATTCAAAAAATGAAAGAAAATCAAGTAAAAATCTTTGCCGCGCACCTCTTGGGAGAGACGTATTTCACAGGATGCTCCTTCCAGACGCCCACTGCGTTCCTGATCGGAAACGAAGGTAACGGTTTGTCGAAGGAACTGACGGAAATGGCAGATTCCCTCGTAAAAATCCCCATGGAGGGAAAATTGGAATCCTTGAACGCGGCCGTGGCGGCAGCCCTTTTAATATATGAAGCAAAGCGTCAAAGAAGTTAAAAATGAATTACTACTATAATATAGAAGAAACAGACGTAAACCAGTAGGGAGAAAGAGAGGAAACTATGGAGAAAAAAATCGGATTTATCGGACTTGGAAACATGGCAACCGCCATTATGGGAGGGCTCCTTGCCAAGAAAATGGCAAAGCCGGAGAACGTGATCGGGTATGACAAATTTGCCGCAGCGTCGGAAAAGGCGAAAACGACCTATAAAATAACTACCGCTATCAATGAAGAGGCAGTGGCAGAGGCGGCAGACCTCCTGATCTTGGCCGTAAAGCCTAACGTTTTACCTGAAGTTTTACCAAAGATCGGAAAGGCGGTTCGCAAGAGCACGGTGATCATCAGCATAGCTGCCGGAAAGACGCTGGCATTTTTGGAGGAGGGTCTCGGCAGGAGCGATCTGAAGGTGGTGCGTTGCATGCCCAACACCCCTGCCCTGGTGTTGGAGGGTTGCACGGGCGTATGTGCCAATAAGAACGTGACCAAGAAGGAACTGGATGAGACGCTGAAGCTCCTTGGCTCCTTTGGTAAGGCGAGCGTTGTTCCCGAGAAGCTCATGGACGTGGTGGTTGGCATCAGCGGCAGTTCTCCCGCATACGTATTTATGTTTATCGAGGCCATGGCGGACGCCGCGGTGCTGGCGGGCATGCCTCGCGCACAGGCCTATGAATTTTCCGCGCAGGCCGTTCTCGGAAGCGCAAAACTTCTCCTGGAGACGGGCAAGCACCCCGGAGAACTCAAGGACATGGTTTGCTCCCCCGGAGGCACTACGATCGAGGCCGTGAAAGTGCTTGAAGAGATGGGATTTCGGGCTTCCGTGATGGATGCCGTGGAAGCCTGCATCGAAAAATCAAAAAATATCTAGGGGTTGACAAAAAAAATTTTTTCTGTTATTATCCTTTGCAACAAAGATTCGTAACAAAATCTTAACAATTTGTCACAAAACCGACTTAACTTTTACTAGTTTTTTTAATAGTTTTCACAAAAATTAGTGACGAAATAAAAGTGTAAAGGATTGGGACAGAGATGAAATCAAACCAAAAATTGTTTGCCAGAGTGATGGGATTATTTTTATCCTTGACGATGGTGCTCCTTTGCGGGCAGACGGCTCTTGCGGCAGAATTCGATGGCGGCATGGATTTCCTGAGCGTTGGCGCAGGCATGCTCTTCGAGCCGAAGTGCATTGACACGACTGAAAAGATCAGTGAAATGGCGCAGACCTTGAACTTGGACTTGGCCGCTCTCCAGGAGCCGAAGGAAGAATCGAAGCTCGTTATGGCGAACGTAAAGAAAGAGCTGAACATCCTTGACGGCACGACGGAGGATGCAAAGGTCGTGGGATATCTCTACAAGGACTGTGGCGGAGAGATCCTGGAAAGAAAGGACGGCTGGACAAAGCTTCGTTCCGGAAACATCGTGGGATGGGCTGATGACCAGTATCTGCTTTTCGGTGAGGAGGCGGAAGCCCTTGCCGAGGATGCGGGAAAGAAAATTGCGATCGTTTCCACGGACGTTCTTCGCGTCCGCATGGAAGACTCAACGAAAGCAGAAATCTATGGCCTTCTCCCTGAGGGCGAGCGCGTTGACGTGCTCAACAAGGAGACGGCTGACGGTTGGATCTGCGTGGACTACAACGGAAAAGACGGATACGTGGCTTCGGATTACGTAGACGTTACGTTCCAGATCGACGCCGGCGAGACCGTGGAGGAAGTGAAGGCCCGTCAGAAGGCTGAGAGAGAATCAAAGCGCCACGTGAACTATGGCGAGTATACCGTTGATGCAGACACGACGCTCCTTTTGGCAGCACTCATTCATTGTGAGGCCGGCGGAGAACCTTATGAAGGACAGGTGGCAGTGGGTGCCGTTGTCATGAACCGCGTGAGAAGTGCGGCATATCCTGACACCATTCACGGCGTAATCTATGCATCCGGTCAGTTTACTCCTGCCATGAGCGGTAAGGTAAACCGCGTACTTGAGTCAGGAAAGATTTACGAGAGCTGCATCAAGGCAGCTGAAGAGGCACTGTCAGGTGTTTCCAACGTAGGTGACTTGACGCACTTCCGTCGCGTTAACGGCAGGGAAGGCCTCGTGATCGGTAACCACGTGTTCTATTAATGGATCGCGGAACGCCGCATCATGACAAAAAATAAGACAAAACGTAATGGGTCCGCGTGAACTGCGCGGGCCCATTTTTCATGGATTATCTCAGTTTTCGCACGATAAGCAAATCTAAAGTGCAAATAAAAAGATTGCCTGAAACCGCAAATTGTAGTAGACTAGGATCATAGAAAACAGACTAGGGATCGCTGGAAACCGGCATCCCCGCCAAAGTTGCCCCGTCTGTGGCAGAAAGAAGGCAAGTATGGATTATGAGATGATTGCATGGATCGTAGTATTAGTTGTTGCAGTCGTGGTTGAGATCATCTCTTTGGGATTGAGCAGCATCTGGTTTGCCGGAGGCGCGCTTGTGGCGCTGATCGTTGCGGCACTTAACGGACCGCTCTGGCTGCAGATCGTTCTGTTTTTGGTTGTTTCATTCCTGCTCTTGATCTTTACCAGACCAATCGCAGTAAAGTATTTTAACAAAGACCGCATTCGCACGAATGCGGAGAGCATTGTTGGAAAGCAGGGAATTGTTATTACTGAGCTCAACAATTTAAGAGGCCTTGGCCAGGTTTCCGTTGGCGGTCAGGAATGGAGCGCAAGAAGCGCGGATGACGGTCATGTGATCTACGAGGGCAGCGTTGTTGAGATCGTTGCGATCAGCGGCGTGAAGCTGATCTGCAAGCCCATTCCCGAAGTGGCTCCCGCAGTGACGGAAGCGCCGAAGGCAGAGGCATAATTTTTGGAACGCAGACCGCTCTTGCGGTTGCAAATAAAGGTTCCGCGCAGGCGGAAGAGGGTGGTAAAACATGGCTGATTTGTTAGGTACAAATGCACGTAGGGAAGAGAGAATGTACAAGGAAGTCTACGTGGATGAGGAAATCTCTGACAGAGCCTATAATGGCGTGATCGGAGCAGTGCTGGTCTACGGACTTTTGGTAAACGTGGCAATCTGTTACATTTTCCAGGACAGAATGCTTTACGTAAATCCTGCAGTTTTGATTGTCGGTTACTTCATTTGCTGTTTTATCGGCATGCTTATGTCGTCTAAGTCGGACAATGCGATCATATCCTTTATCGGATATAACCTTGTGGTGGTTCCGGTTGGTTTGGTGGTGTCCGTTTCCGTGGCCGTTTACGGCGGACTTGGATCCGAAATGGTTGGCCAGGCATTCATCATCACCATGTTGACGACTGCCACCATGGCGGCCGTTAGCTTTGCAAAGCCGGAGTGGTTTGAAAAACTTGGCGGAGTGCTTTTGGCAAGCCTTTCGGGACTGGTGATTTCTGAGATCGTGTTGCTGATCATGGGAAGTGATCAAGTCATTACCGCTTGGATTGGCGCCGTTCTCTTCAGCCTGTACATTGGATATGATTTCCACAGGGCGCAGGCATTCCCCAAGACGCTGGACAACGCAGTGGACAGCGCGCTGGACATTTATCTCGACGTGATCAATCTGTTCCTGAAGATTTTGCGCATTTTGGGCAGCAAGGGCGGCAGCAAGAGCAGAAGATAATTTTAGCCGTTCTAGTTGCATGACTTTTCAATATAACACGTGTGCTGCGATTCAGCACGGAAAGAGGTAATTTATGGATGGAATTACTGGCGTACTCATTTTTCTAGTTGTTGTAGCACTGATCATAGCAGTTTCCTGCGTGAAGATCGTTCCCCAGGCGCAAGCTTTCGTAATGGAGCGACTTGGCGCTTACCAGGGCACCTGGTCCGTTGGTTTCCACATCAAGCTTCCTCTGATCGATAAGGTTGCAAGACGCGTGAACTTAAAGGAACAGGTAGCGGACTTCCCGCCTCAGCCCGTTATTACGAAGGATAACGTTACCATGAGAATTGATACCGTTGTCTTCTATCAGATCACCGACCCCAAGCTGTTCACCTATGGCGTTGAGAATCCCATGATGGCAATTGAGAACCTGACCGCAACGACCCTTCGTAACATCATCGGTGACCTTGAACTTGACCAGACCCTGACCAGCCGTGAAACCATCAACACCAAGATGCGTGCACAGCTCGACATTGCTACTGACCCTTGGGGCATCAAGGTAAACCGCGTAGAGTTAAAGAACAT
>JAFZNO010000056.1 GCA_017552985.1 Lachnospiraceae bacterium | reverse complement strand
TGTCAACCGTTTTTGAAAATGTCCCGAAAAAAATGAATCATAAGCCCGGAAGAGAAGGCATTCACTTTCGGGCTTTTTGAATGCATTTTACTTGGCGGCGATCAAGTCAAAACCGTTTAACCAATACAGGTTTTCAACGGAATAGAAAAGCTCCTCGTAAGACCTTTCGTAGATCTCGTGCTGCTTTTTGACGAAATTCCAGAAGGTATCGCTGCGCCAGGGATGATTCATTGACGGAATGGTGTATTTGCCGATCCTGCTTTTCTTTTTCCTGCCGTCAATGGCGGGCGAGGATTCCTGGCGGGCCGGAATGAGTTCAAGCGCAAACACGTACGCGTCGTTCACGCAGCAGTACCTGTTTCCGTCAAATGCCTCAATGACCATTACCTTGGTGTTTTTCCTGTAGTGAACCTGCTTCCCGAGGGAATTGACCATGCCGTAGTAGCCGCCCTTATACTTAATGCACGAACCGGCGTCAACGGTCCGTTCGGTGATTCGTGCAAGAATCAGGTTAATTTTTTCGGCAGGGGGTTGCGTTTCAAACGCGGATTTGATACCATTTAAGGGCAGTGAGAATTTAGCGTTGAATTCCTTTATGTAGGAGTTTAGGAATTCATTCGCGGCGTCCAAGGTCGCAATGCCTGCCAGCCGAAGCTCGACCGGCAGGCGCGACTGAAGCGTCTGGTTGAGCCGCTCGACGCGTCCCTTTGCCTGGGGAACGCTGGTCGTTTCAAGTTCGATGCCCAACTGGTGACAGGCATAGGCAAACTGCGTGTGCGAGTCTTCGTCAACGGACGTGGACTTTTTCTTTTTGTAGTAAAAGACGGAGCGGTTGTCCGTAAGGATCTTGTAGGGAATGCCGTAATCCGTGAGGACCTGGTGAAGGACGTGATAGTAACCGTTAAGGGTTTCCTGGGAGTCAAACCAGCCTCCCGTGATGCGCCCCGAGGCGTCGTCTATGGCAAGGTGAAGGTGCCAGACCTGACCGGGAACCCATTCGTGGGGCGAGGCGTCCATCTGCTGCAGTTCGCCGAAGTAAGCGCACCTGGGGCGTCTTGGATGCGCGTCCTCGAGTGCCGCGAGGTTTGCCTGGACTGAATCTGCCTCCCTTTTGGTTTCGGCGTTCCGTTGTCTTTCCTCCAGTTCCCTTATCAGCCGGCGCTTTTTGGCCCTGGTGATCCTCGGGGAATGGATCCCGGCATCCTCAAGGATCCCGGTGACCGCGGAGACGGAGAGGGAGATGCCCTCAAACCTTTCGAGAAGCTCCGTAAAGTGGGTAAAATTGGCATTCTGGTACTTGGAGGCATAAAGGTCAACAACGGCCTTCCTAACGGGTTCGCTGATGGTATTTGCCGGCTTGCGTCCCCTGTTGCCGTGAACGAAGAAGGCCTTCCCTTCCCTGAGGTAGCCTGCAATCATGCGGTTTACGTGCCTGACGGTGCAGTGGAGCTTTAGGGAAGCGCGCTGCTTGCTGGCATCCGGGTGGTCAACCAGGTACTTGATCGTTTCGTACTTAAACTGTTCATTCATTGTCGTTTCAACCTTTCTGATACTGATCCCTCCCATCCTTGGCTGATGGGAACATTATACCATCAATTGGGACATTTTCCCTTGTGGTTTAATAGGACATTATCGCAAATGGTTTATA
>JAFZNO010000055.1 GCA_017552985.1 Lachnospiraceae bacterium | reverse complement strand
TTCTCATTGCGGACGATGATATCCGGAGCGCCGAGTTCCAGGAGTCTCTTCAGACGATTATTTCTGTTGATAATTCTGCGGTACAGATCGTTCAGGTCGGAAGTCGCGAAGCGGCCGCCGTCCAGCTGTACCATGGGACGAAGATCGGGGGGGATGACGGGAATCACGTCCATGACCATCCACTCCGGCTTATTCTGGGAGCCGCGGAATGCCTCCACAACCTCCAGTCTCTTTACGATGCGGGCACGCTTCTGTCCGGTGGACTCTGCAAGGCCCTCATTCAATTCAACGGACTCCTTCTCCAGGTCAATTGCCTGCAGGAGCTCCTTGATGGCCTCAGCGCCCATGCCAACGCGGAACTTGTTGCCATAGGTCTCTCTGGCCGTCTGATATTCCTTCTCGGAGAGGATCTGCTTGTACTCCAGATTGCTCTCGCCGGGATCCAATACGATGTAAGAAGCGAAATACAGCACCTTCTCCAGCACGCGGGGAGACAGATCGAGGATCAGTCCCATTCTGCTGGGGATGCCCTTGAAATACCAAATGTGGGAAACGGGCGCTGCGAGCTCAATGTGGCCCATGCGCTCTCTGCGGACGCTTGCCTTGGTCACTTCAACGCCGCAACGGTCGCAGACCACGCCCTTATAGCGGATCTTCTTGTATTTACCACAATGACACTCCCAGTCCTTCTGGGGTCCAAAAATTCTCTCACAGAACAGACCGTCTCTCTCGGGCTTCAAGGTCCTGTAGTTAATGGTTTCAGGCTTCGTTACCTCACCGTGAGACCACTCGAGGATCTTCTCCGGTGATGCCAGGCCGATCTTGATCGCGTCAAACGTCATGGCCTGATAATTATCCTTGTTCATTTCTGGCATTTATGGCACTCCCTTTCTGCTAATCTGCTATTTAGCCCCGGCTGCCTGGAGCTATTCCTGGCAGCCGCTGCGGGCTACGTGGTTTGGCGACGATCACTCGTCTCCGTCGTCATAGGAATCATCGGCATAATCATCGTCAAACGCGAAATCGCCGTCCGGCTCAGCGTCTACGAACTCGCCGTCCTCACTGAATTCCTTGGTCTGATATCCCATGGCACCAAGCGAATTAGCATCATAATCGTTATATTTGCGGTCATCATCAAGATCAAAGCGATAATCGGTGTCACCGTAATCGATGTTCTCCATGATCTGGACTTCCTCGCCGTCCTCGCCCAGGACTCTTACGTCAAGTCCGAGAGCCTGCAGCTCTTTCAGGAGCACCTTGAAGGACTCAGGAATGCCTGCGGGAGGAATGTTGTCTCCCTTAATGATCGCTTCGTAGGTCTTTACGCGTCCGATCACGTCATCGGACTTCACGGTCAGGATTTCCTGCAGGGTATAGGATGCGCCATATGCCTCCAGGGCCCAAACTTCCATCTCTCCGAAACGCTGTCCGCCGAACTGTGCCTTACCACCCAAAGGCTGCTGGGTAACCAGGGAGTACGGGCCGGTAGAACGTGCATGGATCTTATCGTCTACCAGGTGATGGAGCTTCAGGTAATGCATGTGACCGATGGTTACGGGGCTGTCGAAGAACTCACCCGTACGACCGTCGCGGAGACGAACCTTACCGTCTCTGGAGATCGGAACACCCTTCCAAAGCTTTCTGTGATCCCTGTTCTCAGACAGGTATTCCAGAACCTCGGGCAGAAGCTCTGCCTTGTGCTTGCTCTCGAAGGTCTCGCCCTTCCACTCCTTACCGTCAGCGGTGGTGGTCAGGCCGTCTGCCTTCCACTGCTTTGCCTCAGCGGCATCGAAAGGAAGGTTAGCGTAATCGTTGGCCAGATCCAGCGTATCCATAATGTCGTGCTCGTTAGCGCCGTCGAATACGGGGGTAGCCACGTTAAATCCAAGTGCTTTTGCAGCCAGGGAGAGATGGATCTCCAACACCTGACCGATGTTCATACGGGAAGGCACGCCCAGAGGATTTAGCACGATGTCCAGGGGACGTCCGTTGGGCAGATAAGGCATATCCTCAACGGGAAGCACGCGGGAAACGACACCCTTGTTACCGTGACGACCTGCCATCTTGTCACCGACGGAGATCTTTCTCTTCTGCGCGATGTAAATGCGAACGGTCTGGTTTACGCCCGGGGACAGCTCGTCGCTGTTCTCACGGGTAAATACCTTCGCGTCAACCACAATGCCATACTCACCGTGAGGTACCTTCAGGGAAGTGTCACGCACTTCTCTTGCCTTCTCGCCGAAGATGGCGCGAAGGAGTCTCTCCTCTGCGGTCAGCTCGGTCTCGCCCTTCGGCGTTACCTTACCAACAAGGATGTCGCCTGCGCGAACCTCTGCACCGATGCGGATGATTCCGCGATCATCCAGATCCTTCAAAGCGTCATCGCCGACGCCGGGAACGTCTCTGGTGATCTCCTCGGGTCCGAGCTTCGTGTCACGGGCCTCTGCCTCATATTCCTCAATATGTACGGAGGTGTAAACGTCCTCCTGTACGAGTCTCTCGGAAAGCAGAACTGCGTCCTCGTAGTTGTAACCCTCCCAAGTCATGAAACCGATCAGAGGGTTCTTACCAAGTGCCAGCTCGCCCTGGGAAGTGGAAGGACCGTCAGCGATAACCTGACCTGCCTCCACGTGCTCGCCCTTGAAGACGATGGGCTTCTGGTTATAGCAGTTAGACTGGTTGGAACGGGAGAACTTCGTCAAATGATATTCTTCGCTCCCCTTGTCATCATAATTAATGCGGATCATGTTGGATGCCACGTAATCCACGGTGCCGGCCTTCTTTGCCACTACGCACACGCCGGAGTCAACGGCAGTCTTTACTTCCATGCCGGTGCCGACAACGGGTGCCTCAGTGAGAAGCAGGGGCACTGCCTGACGCTGCATGTTGGATCCCATCAGCGCACGGTTAGCATCGTCGTTCTCAAGGAACGGGATCAGGGCCGTTGCAACGGAGAATACCATCTTAGGAGACACGTCCATGTAGTCAAACATTGCCTTGGGATAAGCCTGGGTCTCCTCGCGGAAACGACCGGATACCATGTTGTTCACGAAATGACCGTTCTCGTCCAAAGGCTCGTTTGCCTGAGCTACGTGATAGTTATCCTCTTCGTCCGCGGTCATGTAGATAACTTCATCCGTTACGCGGGGGTTCTTAGCGTCGCTCTTGTCGATCTTACGGTAAGGAGCCTCCACGAAACCATATTCATTAATTCTTGCATAGCTTGCAAGAGAGTTGATCAAACCGATGTTAGGACCTTCAGGCGTCTCAATGGGGCACATTCTTCCATAATGAGAGTAATGTACGTCACGCACCTCGAATCCGGCACGGTCTCTGGACAGACCGCCAGGTCCCAATGCGGAAAGACGTCTCTTGTGGGTCAGCTCACCCAGAGGGTTGTTCTGGTCCATGAACTGGGACAGCTGGGAGCTTCCGAAGAACTCCTTCACTGCTGCAGTTACGGGCTTAATGTTGATCAGATTCTGGAGGGAGATCTCCTCCGTGTCATGGGTGGTCATGCGCTCGCGAACCACTCTCTCCATTCTGGAAAGACCGATGCGGTACTGGTTCTGCAGAAGTTCGCCAACGGCACGGATACGTCTGTTGCCAAGGTGGTCGATGTCGTCATCCTTGCCCAGACCATACTCCAAATGCATGTTATAGTTGATGGACGCGAAAATGTCCTCGACGGTGATGTGCTTGGGAACCAGCTCATGCACGTTTTTCTGCAGGGCGTCACCAAGCTTCTCAGGATCGTCGCCAAACTCGTCCAAGATCTTTTGAAGCACGGGATAATAAACCAGCTCGTGAATGCCAAACTCTCTGGGATCGCAATCCACGAAGTTGGTAAGATTTACCATCATGTTGGAAAGAACCTTAACGTTTCTCTCCTCCGTCTGGATCATAACGTAAGGCACTGCAGCGTTCTGGATCTCGTCTGCCAGTTCTGCGGTCACCTTCGTGCCGGCAGCAGCGATCACGTCACCGTTGATGGTGTCGATTACGTCCTCCGCAAGGATCTGATGACGGATCCTGTTGCGAAGAGCCAGCTTCTTGTTGAATTTATATCTGCCGACCTTTGCAAGGTCATAACGGCGGGGATCAAAGAACATGGCCTTGATCAGGCTGTCAGCGCTCTCAACGCTTAAAGGCTCGCCGGGACGGATCTTCTTATAGAGCTCGAGCAGGCCTTCCTCATAGTTGGTGGCAGGGTCCTTCTCAAAGCTTGCCTGGATCTTCGGCTCATCGCCAAAGAGCTCGGTGATCTCCTCGTTCGTGCCAATGCCAAGGGCACGGATCAGCACGGTGATGGGCACCTTTCTGGTACGGTCCACGCGAACGTAGAACACGTCGTTGGAATCCGTCTCATACTCCAGCCATGCGCCGCGGTTCGGGATCACGGTGCAGGAAAAGAGCTTCTTACCAAGCTTGTCATGGGTGATTCCGTAATATATTCCGGGGGAACGAACCAACTGGCTTACAATGACACGCTCCGCGCCATTGATGATAAAGGTGCCGGTTGCAGTCATCAGGGGCAGGTCGCCCATGAAGATCTCATGTTCCACGATCTCAGGCTCTTCTTTGTTGATAAAGAGACGAACCTTAACCTTCAGGGGAGCGGCGTAGTTTGCGTCTCTCTCCTTGCACTCTTCAATAGAATACTTGACGTCATCTTCACACAGCTTAAAGTCTACGAATTCAAGACTCATGGATCCGCCGTAATCCACAATGGGAGAGATGTCATCGAAGGCTTCCCTTAAGCCCTCGTTCAAAAACCACTGATAAGAATCCTTCTGGACCTCGATCAGATTGGGCATCTCCAGCGTTTCTTCCCGTCTTGAGTAACTCATACGCGTGACCTTGGAGCCTGGAATTGGGCGTATTCTGTTCTTTTCCATTTGACGTTTCACCCCGTTCTTTCTGATTTCATGTCTCTTATTTTGGGCATTTTTGCGCACAAAAAGCCCAATACACGACAATAGTGCGTTTATCATGATATCACAAGGGAGATTTTAAGTCAAGAACTTTTTTTGATTTGCAGAATTTTT
>JAFZNO010000054.1 GCA_017552985.1 Lachnospiraceae bacterium | reverse complement strand
GCTTGCGGTGTGGGACGTGCGGTAACTGACGGAGAAAATGGCATCCTACGGGATGGCGCTGAATTCGGGGATCAATCGCGCGATCGACAGAAAGCGAGGCGTGCTTGAAAGGCTAAAGCGCCAGATTGGTATGGTGAATCCTGCGGCAAGGATCCGCGGATACCGCCAGCATCACGCTCAGTTACAGGACAGGCTAAATGGTGAGATGAGAAAGCTTCTCACGACGAAAAGACATACTCTTGAGCTTTACGTAACGAAAATGAAGGGGCTGTCCCCGCTAGAGAAGCTTTCAAGCGGTTATTCTTACGTGGAAAATGATGAGGGCAAAAACGTGCGGTCTGTCTCCCAAGTACAAAAGGGAGATCTGATCAAGATCAACGTAAGGGACGGAAAGATCGAGGCCAAGGTGACGGACCTAACGCCCGCCGCACTCTCAAATGAGAAGGCCTAAACCATAGGGAGATTGGTATGGAAGAAAAGAAAGAAGTCAGCTTGGAAGAGAATTTTGATAAATTGGAAGAACTGATTGGAGTTCTGGCGGACGCGGACGTCTCTTTGGAGGATGCCTTTCACGCCTACAGTGAGGGAGTAACGCTTCTGAAACAGTGCAACGACCAGATAGACCGCGTTGAAAAGAAGGTTCTGGTTCTGAGTGGTGACGGAGAGCTTGAGGAACTGGACGCAGACGACGTGGAGGCATAAAGGAATGGAAGAAAAAAGCTTTCAGGAAATGCTTGGGAAGAAAACGGCAGAAGTGCAACAAGTGATTTCCGGAACGTTAGGGCGATACTTAAAAGAAAAAGATGAGCTTCCTTACGTTCATACGATCTTGGAAGCCATGGAATATAGTTTTATGGCGGGCGGAAAACGTCTACGACCCCTGCTGATGCGGGAGACGTATCAGCTCCTTTGCCGGGAAGGGAATAGCGGACAGACGTCCCTCGGGGAATTTATGACGGCGCTGGAGATGATCCACACCTATTCCCTGGTGCATGATGACCTGCCGGCGATGGACAATGACGAATACCGCAGGGGAAAAGAGACCACTTGGAAGGTCTACGGAGACGGCATGGCGGTCCTGGCCGGTGACGCCTTGATGAACAGTGCGTTTGAGATTGCTTTTTCCGAGATCTGCAGAACCCTTTCTTCCGATAAATCCCTTGAGGAAAAAGGCAGGATCGCGGGATGCGGCGAGATGCTGGCAAAGAAGGCCGGCATAGACGGCATGCTTGGCGGACAGGTTGCGGACGTGGAGGCGGAGAAGAAAAATCTTCCAATGGACATGGACAAGATTCTGTTCATTCATGAGAAGAAGACCGCGGCACTGATCGAAGCGGCCATGGGAATCGGCGCAATGTTTTCCGGCGCCGGCGAGGAAGAGATCAACAAGGTTCTGCAGATCGCAAGAAAGGTGGGCATTGCTTTCCAAATCCAGGATGACGTGCTTGACGTGATCGGGGACAGCAAGGAGCTTGGAAAGAGCGTGGGAAGCGACGCACAGAGCGGTAAGGAGACCTACGTAACGCTTTGCGGACTTGAAAAGTCAAAGCAGGAGGTCGCAAGACTCTCCGAGGAAGCAGCAGCGCTTTTGCATGAGCTTCCGGGTGATCACGCCTTTTTGGAGGAGCTGATCCTTCACTTGATCTACAGAAAAAAATAGTGTTGTAAAAGAGGTTTTTTGGTAATGTACCTGGAGAAAATAGAGAACGTCAATGACATAAAGAAGATCGATCCGGCGGATTATCCGGCACTTGCCCAGGAAATCCGGGATTTCCTGATCCAAAAGATCAGCGTGACGGGCGGACACCTTGGCTCAAATCTTGGAGCCGTGGAGCTGACCATGGCGTTGCATCTGGCGCTGGATCTGCCGCAGGATAAGATTATTTGGGACGTGGGTCATCAGGCGTACACGCATAAGATCCTGTCAGGTCGGAAGGATGGATTTGACGCACTTAGACAATATCATGGAATGAGCGGATTCCCGAAGCGGAAGGAGAGTTGCTGTGACTGTTTTGATACGGGACACAGTTCTACTTCCATCTCAGCAGGTCTGGGCCTTGTCATGGCGAGGGATCACAGGGGAGAGAAGCAAACCATCGTTTCCGTGATTGGTGATGGCTCCCTTACGGGAGGCATGGCATATGAAGCGCTGAACAATGCAGCAAAGCTGGAGACGAATTTCATCGTCATTCTGAACGATAACAACATGTCCATCTCGGAGAACGTGGGTGGCGTGAGCAAATATCTAAACAATATCCGTACTGCGGATGGGTATCTTGACCTAAAGGAAGGCATTTACAACGCATTGCTTGGAAGCGCCAAGGGTAATCAGGTGATCAAGGGCATCCGGAGACTGAAAAGCAGTTTGAAAACGCTTGTGATCCCCGGCATGTTCTTTGAGGACATGGGCATTAAGTACCTTGGACCGGTGGACGGACACGACGTGCAGGCCATGGTGAACGTGATCCGCGCGGCCCAGAGAGTAGAAGGTCCGGTGCTCATTCACGCCATTACGAAAAAAGGCAAAGGATTCCTTCCTGCGGAGAAGCATCCTGCCAGATTTCACGGCACGGAGCCCTTTGACATTGAAACGGGAAAGCTGTTGAAACAAAAGACTGAGCCGTGCTATACGGACGTATTTTCCACCATGATCTGTTCCCTGGCGGAGAAACATTCCAACCTGGTGGCCATCACGGCAGCCATGCCGGACGGAACGGGACTGAAACGTTTTCGCTCGGAATTTCCGGATCGCTTTTATGACGTGGGAATCGCGGAGCAGCATGCGGTGACATTTGCGGCAGGCCTTGCCGTGGGTGGCATGAAGCCCGTCGTTGCCGTGTATTCCTCGTTCCTGCAAAGGGCATATGATCAGATCCTGCATGACGTTTGCTTGCAGAATCTGCCCGTTGTCTTTGCCATAGACCGCGCAGGTCTTGTGGGAAGTGACGGAGAGACGCATCAAGGCATCTTTGACCTGACTTATTTGACTGGCATTCCGAACATGCACGTGTGTGCACCCAAGAATAAATGGGAACTCGCCGACATGATGCAGTTCGCAATGAATTTTGACGGTCCCATTGCGATCCGCTATCCGCGTGGTACGGCATACGCAGGGCTGGAAGAACATCGCGCGCCCATCGAACTTGGTAAGGCAGAATGGATCTACCGTGAGGACGGCGTTGCCATTTTTGCACTGGGCGGCATGGTGGAAGAGGCCGTGAAAGTGCGGGAATTGTTAAAGGAACAGGGCGTACGCGTGAGCCTGATCAACGCAAGGTTTGCAAAGCCCATCGATGAAGAGGCGCTCCTGGAGGCGGCAAAGGATCACTCCCTGATCGTAACGATGGAGGAGAACGTTGCCTGTGGCGGCTTTGGAGAGAAGATCCTGGAGGTGGCAAACTCCCGGGGACTGAAGAATAAGATCTTGCCCATCGCGTTACCGGATGCTTACGTGGAGCATGGAAACGTGGACGTTTTGAAGGAGAAGCTTGGCGTAGATCCGAAAGGGATCCGCGATCAGATTTGGGAGGCATTGAACACATGAAGGAGCGACTTGACGTAATCCTGGTGGAGCAAGGTTACGCATCCTCAAGGGAAAAGGCGAAAGCCATTATCATGTCGGGCAACGTCTACGTCAACGGACAAAAGGAAGATAAGGCAGGCACGACCTTCGACCTTACGAAGTGTAAGCTGGAAGTGCGGGGCAATACCCTAAAGTACGTAAGCCGCGGGGGCTTAAAGCTTGAGAAGGCCATGCAGACTTGGAAATTCCCGTTGGAGGGAAAGACCTGCATGGACGTGGGTGCATCCACGGGAGGCTTTACGGACTGCATGTTGCAAAATGGCGCAAGCCGCGTTTATTCCGTGGACGTGGGCCATGGACAGCTGGATTGGAAGCTTCGTAACGATGAGCGGGTCGTCTGCATGGAACAGACTAACTTCCGTTACCTGAAACCTGAGGACGTGCCGGATAAACTTGATTTTGTCAGCGTGGACGTAAGCTTTATCTCGCTGACGAAGATTCTGATCCCCGCGAGGAATCTGTTGAAGGTCGGGGGAGAGATGGTCTGCCTGATCAAACCGCAGTTTGAGGCGGGACGCGAGAAGGTGGGAAAGAATGGCGTCGTCCGTGAGCTTTCCACGCATCGCGAGGTGATCGAGAAGGTGATCGATTTTGCTGACCTGACGGGCTTTTCCGTCATGGGATTGGAGTATTCGCCCATCAAGGGACCGGAAGGAAACATAGAATATCTGGTTTATCTGAAAAAAGAGGCAGAGCCGGAAGATAGCGTCTCTTCGCTCACGGAGCGGGAGGCGGAGGAGCTTCTTGCAACGGTGATCTCAGAGAAAAAAGGGCTTTCCTCATCTGAGCAGTGGAAGCAGACCATTGCCTGGATCGTGGAGAATTCGCACGCGCTATAGAAAAGGACTGATGCGAGGAGCCGTGCGAAAAGGAGTGAACCATGGGAAAACGATTTCTGATCTATTCGAATAAATTTAAGGATCCACAGCTGCGGGCGACCAATCGGATCAAGGACTATTTGGAGTCCAAGGGACAGGAAGTCAGCCTTCTGATCGTGGACAAAGACTGGAAAAGCGGGGAATGCCTGGAATCCTGCATCCCGGAAGACATTGATCTGATCCTGGTGCTTGGCGGGGACGGTACCGTTTTACAGGCGGCCAGGGAAACCATTCACGTTCACGTGCCGCTGATCGGCGTGAACCTGGGTACGCTGGGCTTCATGACGCAGATCGAAATGGCAAGCTTTGAGCCTGCGCTGGATCGCCTGATCGAAGGAGATTTCCGGAAGGAGAGCCGCATGTTGCTCCAAGGGAAAGCAATGCTCCACGACGGTGAAGTCAGGGAAGGACTGGCGTTAAATGACGTGGTGATCTCCAGAAGCGGTCCCCTGCGGGTGATCCTGCTTCGTATTTTTGTCAATGGCTCTTTCCTGCATGAATATCAGGCAGACGGCATGATCGTGACGACGCCCACGGGATCTACGGGGTATAATTTGTCTGCGGGCGGACCGTTGGTGGAGCCGGGAGCAAAGCTTTTGATGCTCACGCCCATCTGTCCACACTCGCTGAATCAAAGAAGCATTATTCTTTCTTCGGAAGATGAGATCGAGATTGAAATCCCGATGGGAAGGGAAGGAAAGGAACAAACGGTCATGGCGACCCTGGACGGTGCCAATTCCTTCTTTATGACGACGGGGGATCGCATCACCATCCGCAAAAGCGCAGAGAGTGCGGAATTCATTCAGCTGAGCAAGGTAAGCTTTCTGGACGCACTGCATCAGAAGATGAAGGATTGAGGTGAACCAAGAGAAACATGAAAAAGATCAGACAGCGAAGGATTTTGGAAATCATAGAGAAGTATGAGGTGGAAACCCAGGAGCAGCTTCGGGATTATCTCGCTCAGGAGGGAATCCAGGTAACGCAGGCGACGCTCTCCCGTGACATCAGGGAATTAAAGCTTTCCAAGCTTTCCGTGGACGGAATGGCAGGCGGAAAGCAGCGCTACGTTGCCTTTCACCGCGAGGGCGGGGAGAGGGCCAATGAGAAGTTCGTGAGGGTACTGAGGGATGGCTTTGTCTCCATGGACATGGCACAGAACATCCTTGTTATAAAAACGGTTTCGGGAATGGCCATGGCCGTAGCCATGGCGATCGACGCCCTGCAATTTCCGGAGGTGGTGGGATGCATCGCCGGGGATGACACCATCATGGTGGCAGTCAGGACCGTGGAAGAAACCAGGCAATTAATGAATCAGATGAACGAGATCATGGGTTAAGTGATTAGGGGATTCAAAGAAGGCGGCAGAAGGAGGAAACATGTTACAAAGCTTACACGTGAAAAATCTGGCGCTGATGGAGGAAACGGAAGTGACCTTTGGGGAGGGACTCAACGTTCTGACCGGTGAAACCGGCGCGGGAAAGTCTCTGCTTCTTGGGTCCGTGAATCTTGCCCTGGGGGCGAAATTTGAGAAGGAAATGCTGCGCAAAGGCGCGGAGCAGGCCCTGGTGGAGCTCAGCTTTTCCGGCAACGAAAACGTGACGCGCCGGCTTCAGGACATGGAGCTGGAAACGCAGGAGGACGACAGCGTCTTGATCAGCCGCAAGATGCAGGTTGGAAAAAGCGTTTTCAGGATCAATGGCGAGGTGGTCACCGCAAAACAGGTGAAGGAGCTGGCTGAGGTATTGATCGACGTGCACGGACAGCATGAGCATCAATCCCTGCTCCATAAGAAAAAGCATTTAGAGATTTTGGATGCCTTTGGCGGCAAGGATGCCGAGGAGGCGGGAGCCGGGGTGGCAAAGGCTTATCAGGAATGGAAGGCCACGGAGAAAAAGCTGGGCGAAGAGAACCTCGACGAGAAGGAGCGGGCCAGGGAACAGGCTCTGGCGGAATACGAGGTCCGCGAGATAGAGGATGCGAACCTTCGCACCGGGGAAGACGAAGAACTGGAAGAGAACTACCGCCGCATGGTCAACAGTCAAAAGATCATGGAAGCACTGGGCGAGAGTTACTCCTTTACGGGAAGTGACGGCGCGGGAAGTGCGCTCAGCAGGGGACTTAGGGCCCTTAGCAGCGTTACGGGGTATGACAAGCGTCTTGCCGAACTGGAGGAGCAGCTTGCGGAGGTGGACAGCCTTCTTGCAGATTATAACAGGGATCTGGCGGACTACATGGAGGATGCCACTTTCGACGAGGAAGCCTTTCATGAGACGGAGGAGAGACTGAATCTGATCAACCGTCTTAAGGAGAAATATGGTAATTCCTTGGAGGACGTGATCGCGTACGGCGCGAAGAGACGGGAATATTTAGATAAACTGGCGGACTATGACGCCTATCTGGCCGGGCTCACTGCAAAGCTTGCTGCGGAGCGTAAAAAGCTCGGGGAAGCCTGCGAGAAGCTTACAAAAATCCGCAAAAAGAACGCCAAGACCCTGACGGGTCTTCTCACGGAAGCTTTGGAGCAATTGAATTTCCTCAAGGTGGATTTTGAGATTCACTTGGAAGCATTGGAAGAGCCGACGCAGAAGGGTTGTGATGACGTAGAGTTTTTGATCTCAACAAATCCGGGAGAGGAGAGACGCCCTCTTGGCATGGTGGCAAGCGGCGGCGAGCTTTCCAGGATCATGCTTGCGATAAAAACCGTTCTGGCAAAACGGGACGAGGTGGATGCTCTGATCTTCGATGAGATTGATGCGGGAATCAGCGGCAGGACGGCATGGCAGGTGTCAAAACAGCTCGGCAAGGTATCCGGCGCGCATCAGGTAATCTGCATCACGCATCTTCCGCAGATCGCAGCCATGGCGGATTCACACTATCTGATCGAAAAGAATACGGACGGAAACAGCACGGTGACGGACGTAAGGCTCCTTACGGACCAGGAAGCCATCGGGGAACTGGCAAGACTCCTTGGCAGCGACGGGCTTTCTGAAGCGGCGGTTTCCAACGCGGTTGAAATGCGGAAACAGGCAATGGAACAAAAAGAAGAAAAGTGATTTTCCAGGGTGAATAAAAACAAAGGATACGGTAATACTGAGAAGGACGCGAATACAGCGTCCTTCTTTTTTATTGCATGGATGGGAGGATTGGGATGAGAAAGCTTTTTACGGGTATTTTGTTGTTTACGGCGCTGGCGCTGACCTGCGCCATGCTATGGAACGTCACTGCACGCATCCCGTCAACCCTTTACTTTCGCGCAGATCAGATCCAAAGGATCGATCTGGGAGTCCCGGCAACGGGAGAGGTGAGGGCGGCTTTTTTTGGATGGAATGAAAGCGAGGATTCCGAGGACGTCGTGGCATTGGATCTTTCCAGACCAGTCACGATGCGACCGGCAGGGCAAGACAGATATGACATGGAGGTTAGGCTCTTTGGATTTATTCCGTTGAAGAAGGTCGACCTCCGGGTGATAGGAGATGAGGAATTGATCCCCATGGGAATCCCGATTGGCGTTTATCTGCAGGGAAAGGGAGTGTTGGTGGTGGGAACGGCCGAATTCGTCACGGAGAATGATGAGAAGGCTGAGCCGGCAAAAGATCTTGTGAAAGCGGGAGATTATCTGATGGCGATTGACGGCGTGGCATTGAACGGAAAAGATGATTTGATCAGGCGGATCGAAGAATCCGGCGGAAAAACGTTAACCATCACCGTGGAGAGGGATGGAAGCATGCGGGAAGTGGAGATCACCCCTGTCCGGAACCAGGGGCATAAATACAAGGCAGGAATCTGGGTGAGGGATAACCTGCAAGGCGTTGGCACGTTGACGTACGTTGATGCGGACGGGAAATTTGGGGCATTGGGACATGGCATAGCGGACGTGGATACGGGTACGGTCATGCAGGTCAAGGGAGGAACGCTCTTTCAGACAAAGATCGTAAAGCTTCGAAGGGGAAAACATGGAGATCCAGGCGAAATAACGGGAAGGATCATTTATGACGAAGGATTTGCGCTGGGAGAAATCCGCGAAAACAGCGACCTTGGCGTTTACGGCGTTTGTAATGACGCTGGGAAAAGTCTTGCAACGGCAGATGCAGTTCCCATAGGTTTGAAGCAGGAAATTGAACTGGGACCGGCACAGGTGCTCTGTACGTTGGAGGATCAAGTTGAAACCTTTGAGATCGAGATCACAAAGGTGCGGCTAAAGCAGGATGGCACGGGGCGTGGCATAGAGCTCAAAGTGACGGATCCAGAGCTCCTTCGGCGCACGGGCGGCATCATACAGGGAATGAGCGGCTCTCCCATTTTGCAAAATGGCAAGATCATTGGGGCCGTGACACACGTTTTGGTGAGCTCTCCGGAGAAGGGATATGGGATTTTTATAGAGAGTATGTTGGAAGAGGGGAATTCTTGAAAGAGACTTCCCCTCTTTCCATTGACTTATGGGAAAGATGAAACTAAAATAGAATAAGAATGGGGGAAATGGCATGAAAAGATATCAGGCATCGAAGCACATATTGATCACGTTAATGACGTTTATCCTTTCCTTGGCCATGTGGGCGGCTTATTTTATCGGTGACGCGCGGCTTAAGCTTGCAAGGCCTTTGCGCGTGTCAGAACTCAGTGATTTGAAACAGGGAACTTACGTGAGATTTGACATTAGTTCCGTGATCATTGGGAAATACGGGAGCGTCTGCGCCAGCTCAAGTAACGGGGCGAAAACCTTTGAATACTTTACCATACCTTTTGACGAGAATACCTGGATCAGGGTGGGCATCTCGGATCCAAAAACAATTTCACAGATGGAGCGTTTTACAAAAGGGATTAACCAGACCCTTCATCTCACGGGCCGCGTCAATCGCAAGCTGGAGTTTGGAACGGCGTGGTATGAGAAGGGGCTTGCGGATTTCGACCCGGGTAAGGTGGTGCGGGACTTGGTGATCGATCAGACGACGGCGGGAGATTTGTACTTTTTCCGCATTATGGCCGTTGTGTTTTTGATCACCAGCCTCATACTGTTTGTTACCATCGGCGGCATTAAGGTCGTTTACGTCCGGCCCTTTACGGATTCTCAGAAATATAAGGAATGTTATTTTGGCAAAGGCTTTGATCTGGAAAAGCGATTGGTGAAGGAACAGGAGAACTTAAAGATTTACGAGAAGGAACAGAAGGAATCCTGGAAATCCTGCCTGGTAGGAGCTGCGCTGTTGTTTTGCGGTTTGCTTGTGATTGCAGTAAGCATTCTAATGTCCATGGCAACGATCATTTACATGCTGACGATTGGCGTCGTGATTGGCGCATATTTGATCTTCATGAGTCCCTATTGGTTTTGGAGCGGATTTGTTAATTCCGGTTCCACCCTTGCCCGTAAGATCTCAGATCTATTCCTGCTTAGAACGACGTCGGTTAAAATTGATGAATGTTATAAGATGATACAGGCTCTGAAAAAGCACGTTGATAAGAACGAGGCCGAGCAGGAGCAGGTAAAAATGTGGTATGGCCCAGGCGTCTGGGAAGAAGAGGAGGGTGACTCCGGAAATGAGAGTGACGCTGCTAAATGATTCGTTTCCGCCCGTGATCGACGGCGTGGTGAACGTTGTAATGAATTATGCAAGGATCATGAAGGAACAGGGACTGGCGGAGCCCATGGTGGGAACGCCGCGCTATCCAAATGAAACCTATGACAAATATCCCTATCCGGTCATTCCTTATCAAAGCATTGATACCACTGGGATCGTCAGCGGATATCGCGCGGGGAATCCATTCGCCACCGGTGCGGTAGAGGACATGAAGGCCTTCCGGCCGGACGTGATCCACAGTCATTGTCCCGTTTCTTCAACTTTGATGGCCAGAATGCTTCGGGAGGAGACGGATGCTCCCATCATTTTTACGTATCACACGAAATTTGACGTGGACATTGCCAGGGCAGTTAAAGCGAAATTTATCCAAAAAGAGAGCATCAAGACGCTGGTGGACAATATTTCTGCCTGCGATGAAATATGGGTGGTGAGCAACGGTGCCGGCGAGAATCTAAAGTCTCTTGGCTATGAGGGACGATATCGCGTCATGCCAAACGGCGTGGATTTCGCGAAGGGAAGAGTTGATGACGCAGGCGTGCGCGAGGCCACCAAGGGCTATGACCTGCCGGAGGGCGTGCCGGTCTTTTTATTTGTCGGAAGAATCATAAAATATAAGGGACTGCCGTTAATCCTGGATTGCATGAAGCTTCTAAAGGATGAGGGCATGGACTTCCGCATGGTCTTCGTGGGGAGTGGTCCGGACGCGGAAGAATTAAAGGAAAAGACGAAGGAACTCGGGCTGGAGAATCAGATATTCTTTACCGGGGCCATCTATGACAGAAACGTGCTTCGCGCCTGGAATACGAGAGCAGACTTATTTTTATTCCCGTCAACTTATGACACGAATGGCCTTGTGGTCCGCGAGGCGGCGGCATGCGGGATCGCGAGCGTGCTGATCAAGGGGTCCTGCGCCGCGGAGGGCATTACGGACAGGCGAAACGGATATTTGATCGATGAAAATGCCGGGAGCATGGCGGAATGTCTGCGCGAGGCATGCAAGGATCTGGATCGCGTGCGTCAAGTGGGACAGAATGCCATGGATGAGATTTATCTTTCTTGGGAGAGTGCGGTGAGAATGGCCGTAGACCGTTACGGAGAGGTGATCGACCTCCATAAAAGCTGTTCCATGACGGAGCGCAAATATCAGACGTCTGATCATTTTCTGAACGTGGCAGCAGGGCTCGTTGCCGCGACGGAAAAGGCATTTCATGCGCCGAAACGCTGGTATGAGGGCATGCTGGAGAACGTGTCGGAGGCGAAGGATAACGTGACGGAGACAAAGGACATGTTGGTTGCCGGCGTCAAGGAGACGAAGGAGAGCATCGTGGACCGCATGCAGGAAGCGAAGGAAAGCTTTACCGACCGGGTGCAGGAAGCGAAGGAAAGCTTTACCGACCGGGTGCAGGGTGCAAAGGAAAGTTTTACGGACCGCGTACAGGAGGCGAAGGAGAGCCTTGCAGATCAGCTGCATGAAGCGAAGGAGAACGTAAAGTCCTGGATGCAGGACGTTACAAAATAAATTCAAAAGAAGGTGTTTGAAATGAATGGCGATTGGTATAAGGAGAAGTCCTTTTATCAAATCTGGATCAGAAGCTTTAAGGATGGGAACGGAGACGGGATCGGAGACCTGTACGGCGTTTATGAGAAGCTGGAATATATTAAGTCCCTCGGCGTGGACGGCATATGGTTCTCGCCCATCTATCCCTCACCCAATGCTGATTTTGGCTATGACATTTCTGATTACAAAAACATTCATCCGGATTACGGCGACCTGGGTCAGCTTAAGAAGGTATTGGACAGGGCGCATGAATTAGGGCTCAAAGTGATCATGGATCTGGTGGTGAACCACACGTCCGACGAACATCCCTGGTTCCAGGAGAGCCGCAAGGGGAAGGATAATCCCTACAGTGACTATTACATTTGGCGTGACAAGCCCAACAACTGGGACTCCCTGTTTGAAGGAAAGGCCTGGGAGTATGACAAGGTCAGAAAGCAATACTATCTCCACATTTTTGCAAAAAAGCAGCCAGACCTCAACATGGATAACCCGAAGGTCCGCGAGGAAGTAAAAAGCATTCTGAGGTTTTGGCTGGACATGGGCGTGGACGGCTTCCGCGAGGACGTGATCAATTTCATATCCAAGCATGAGAAGCTGCCGAACGGACTGCCTTTCCTTCCCGCGGTAAACGGACTGCCGTATTATAAGGACGGTCCTCACATTTATGAGTACATGGAGGAATTCCGCGAGGTCTGCAGTCAGTATGACTGCTTCCAGCTCGGCGAAGGTCCGCTCACCACGGTGAAGTCGGCGCTAAAATATCTTACGGGACCAAAGAAGAGCCTCGACATGATGTTTTCCTTTGATCACATGATGGCGGACTGTATTTATACGGAATACGTGCATAGGCCATTCTCGCTTGTGAAACTGAAGAAGGCCTTCACAAAATGGCAGAAAGCCTTAAATGGCAGGGCGTGGAATGCCTTGTATTTGGAAAATCACGATCATCCCAGGGTGATCAGCCGTTACGGAGATGAAAAGTATTGGCGCGCCAGCGGCACAATGCTGGCAATGAGCTATCTTTTCCAGCAGGGAACACCCTTTGTATATCAGGGTCAGGAAATCGGCATGATGAACATCCGGCTGAAATCCATCAGCGATTACGTTGACGTCAGCTCCCTGACCAATTTTAACCGTTATCACTTAAAGGATTCCATCGAGAAAAGGCTGGAGCGCATCTGGCATTCCAGCAGGGATTCTTCCAGAACGCCCATGCAATGGACTGGCGGTCGTTATGCCGGATTTTCCAGGAAAGAGCCATGGTTTTATGTCAATCCCAATTATGAGAATGGCGTGAACGTGGAGGCAGAGGAGAAGGATCCCTACAGTATTTTGAATTTTTATCGAAAGTGTTTGAAGCTTCGAAAGAGCAGTAACGTACTACTGTGGGGGAGCTATCGGGAGTTTTTCCCAAATAACCCGCAAGTCTACGTTTATGAGAGGCGACTGTGTGACGTTTCCTGTCTGATCATTTGTTCCTTCTCGGATAAGCCCGTAAGGATAAAACTACCCAAAGAATATGTAGGGAAAAAACGAAAACTCCTTCTTTGCAATTATCCCCGCGGAAGTCATTCGTCCGGAAGGCTGGACGGATTGCCGGAGGGCGAGCAGGGGTGGTTTCGGCCTTACGAAGCGAGGATTTACCGGGTACAGTGAATTTTCGAAGCGAATGCGGCAGATGAAAAAGATTTATTATGGAGTAAATCATGTCAGAAAAAAGGAAAACCGGTACCGGGCCGGGAATTTCAAAACAACAATCATCGCAGCTTCAAGGCTTGGCAATCCTTCTGCTGATCTACCATCACTTTTTTAATGATCTTGCGATCTACGGAGAAAGACTTGCCTTTTGGAGTCCTGAATGGGTCGTCAGATTTGCCTGGTTTGGAAAGATCTGCGTAGGTATTTTTGCCTTTGTAACCGGATATGGAATGTGCAGGGTTATGGAGCGGAAAGAAGGCCCGGCGATGGCAATTGGCCTAAGTCAGATCCTGCAGTTTTTGATCCGTTATTGGGTGATCTTCCTGCTCTTCATGGGGTGCCTGTTTTCCCTGGGGAGGAAGACCTTTGAACTTAAGGAATTCCTGCAGAATTTTTTCTGTATCAGCAGCAGCTATAACGGTGCTTTCTGGTACGTGCAGCAGTACGTTCTGATGCTCCTGTTTTTGGCGATGGCGGAGGCTTTCCTGCGATTCCTGAAGGCAATCTGGAAAAGAGAGAAGAATGGAAGCGTACTTGGCAAGGGATGGCAGGAGGCGGCGGAGCGGATCGTTTCGGTGCTTTTGGTTTTGACCGGCGGCATCTTTGTCATCGCGGCCATTGTTTCTCCAAACGTGGGAGCGGCCTTTCATCAGTTCCTTGACGTAATCCGGATCGCATTTGTGCTGACGTGTTTTATGGGGTATTTTGCGGCAAAGCTTCACGCGTTTGAATGGATCTTCGAGAAGCTAAACTCCCTGCGATACGTAATGAGGCTATTCCTCGGCGCCTTTTTGCTATTCCTTGTGGGGACCGTCAGAATATGGCTTGCGGATTCACCGGCTTACGCAAAACATGATTTTTTGTTTGTTCCCGTCTTTGTCACGGGCATACTCCTTTGCCTGAACGGCGTGAAATGGCTGGAAATGCCGTTGGAACGCCTGGGAAAGACGTCGGTATACGTTTGGTTAACTCATCTTTTTGTGTTTGAACTGACGAATGCATTTGTATTACGTTTTGTGCATTCCCATTTTCTGTTTTATCTTGTGGAGACGGTTCTCTGCATTTTCGTTGGAAGTACTTGTCTCTTTGCAGAGCGCGGCATAAAAGATTTCCCCAAAGCTTTTCAAAAAAAGAAATAGGCCAAAGGATGGTTTTGTCCTCTGGCCTATTATTTTTTACTTCACGTTATTTCTTGAAGCTTGCACGCTTGCGGAGCGTGGGATCCAGGATTTTCTTTCTGATCCGGAGGTTCTTGGGCGTTACCTCCAAGAGCTCGTCCGTGTCGATAAAGTCCAAAGCCTGTTCCAACGAAAGGATCTTGGGCGGAACAAGGCGAAGGGCTTCGTCGGCGGAAGAGGAACGAGTGTTGGTCAGCTGCTTTTTCTTGCAGACGTTGATCTCGATGTCCTCGCTGCGGCCGGTCTGTCCAACGACCATGCCGGAATAAACCTTTTCTCCGGGTCCAATGAAGAGGAGGCCACGCTCCTGTGCATTGAAGAGGCCGTAAGTAATGGCTTCGCCTGCTTCGAATGCGATGAGGCTTCCTTGCTTTCTGTACTGGATGTCACCCTTGTAAGGAGCATAACCGTCATACACGGTGTTCAAGATGCCGTTGCCCTTGGTGTCAGTCAAGAATTCCCCGCGGTAGCCGATGAGGCCTCTTGCAGGAATGGAAAACTCTAGTCTGGTATAGGTGCCGCCGGTGATGCTTCCCATGTTGCGAAGTTCACCCTTTCTCTGGCCAAGCTTTTCAATCACGGCGCCCGCATAGTCATTCGGAACGTCGATGTAGGCAAGCTCCATGGGCTCAAGAAGCTTTCCCTTCTCATCCTGATGATAGAGAACCTCTGCCTTACTTACTGCGAATTCAAAGCCTTCACGGCGCATGTTTTCGATCAAAACGGACAGGTGAAGCTCACCGCGTCCACTCACCTTAAAGCAATCCGTATCCTCGGTTTCTTCCACGCGAAGGGATACGTCGGTATTGAGCTCCTTGAAGAGACGCTCGCGAAGGTGACGGCTGGTAACGTACTTGCCTTCCTGACCTGCCAGGGGAGAGTCGTTTACCATGAAATGCATGGCGATGGTAGGCTCACTGATCTTCTGGAAGGGGATGGGCAATACGCTTTCAGGAGAGCAGAGGGTATCGCCGATGTGGATGTCGGAGATGCCGGAGATGGCAACGATGGATCCGATGCCTGCCTCTTTAACCTCAACCTTGTTCAGACCGTCAAACTCATAGAGCTTGCTAACCTTCACCTTGATCTGTTTGTCAGGCTCGTGGTGGTTGCAGATGACAACCTCCTGGTTCACTTTGATGGAACCGTTGTCTACCTTGCCGACGCCGATGCGTCCAACGTATTCATTGTAATCGATGGTGCTGATGAGCACCTGTGTACCCGCGTCCGGATCTCCCTCGGGAGCGGGAATGTAGTTTAAGATGGTCTCGAACAGAGGTTCCATACTGGTGCCGGGCGTCTCAGCCTCGAGGGAGGCAATGCCGGCCTTTGCGGAAGCGAAGACGAAGGGACAGTCAAGTTGGGAATCATCCGCATCCAGTTCCAGGAAGAGCTCAAGCACTTCGTCCACAACTTCGTCAGGACGAGCCTCGGGACGGTCGATCTTATTGATGCAGACGATCACGGGAAGCTTTAATTCCAGTGCCTTGCGAAGCACGAACTTCGTCTGGGGCATGGCACCCTCAAATGCATCCACCACAAGGATAACGCCGTTTACCATTTTCAGCACGCGCTCTACCTCGCCGCCGAAATCCGCGTGGCCAGGGGTGTCGATAATGTTGATCTTGGTTCCCTTGTAGGTAACTGCCGTGTTCTTTGACAGAATGGTGATGCCGCGCTCACGCTCGATGTCGTTGGAATCCATGACGCGCTCGGCAACTTCCTGGCCGGCACGGAACACGCCGCTTTGCTTTAAAAGTTCATCTACCAAAGTGGTCTTGCCGTGATCAACGTGGGCAATGATCGCTATGTTTCTGACGTCTTCTCTTTTTTGTTTCATAAATTCAAATCCTTTCATCTCCGGGCTCCCGGCAGGAGCTCACAAATCCCTAAAAATGGCACTTTTTTCAAACTGTATCAGTATAGCACTATTTTTTTTCGGATTCAAGCATGAAATATAGAAATTTTTCGGAAGGTGATTTTTGACGGCATACGTCAAGATTTTTAAAAAGACGCGGGGAGAAGGAGAAGTATTGGCGATTTACGTCAGGATAATGCGACGGGATTCAGTTTTATCGACGGGAAAAGTAGTGTATAAATAATATTGTGAATCAGGAACGTAAAGAAACGATCCATAAAAAGCAATGCGAGGAAGAAGGGAGAAACAACGGTGACGGATAAGGTGATAGAAAACAACCAAGTGACGGTGATGGGGGAGATCGTAAGTGATTTTACCTTTAGCCATGAGATTTTTGGAGAAGGCTTCTACGTGATGGACGTGAAGGTACAAAGGCTGAGTGACAGTTATGACGTGATTCCGGTAATGACGTCAGAGAGATTGATCGACGTAAACGTGGATTACAAGGGGGCGCTCATATGCGTCACGGGACAGTTCCGGTCTTATAACAGACACGAGGAGAGAAGAAACAGACTGGTGCTTTCCGTGTTTGCAAGAGAAATGGAATTTGTGGATGAAGTGGAGGAGAGCGCGAAAAGCAATCAGATCTTTTTGGATGGTTACGTGTGCAAACCGCCCATCTACAGAAAGACGCCGCTGGGGAGGGAGATCGCAGACGTGCTTTTGGCCGTGAACAGGCCATATGGGAAATCGGATTACATTCCCTGCATTTGTTGGGGGAGAAATGCAAGGTATGCCGGGGGCTTTCAGGTGGGCGACCGCTGTATGATCTGGGGACGGATCCAGAGCAGGGAATACGTAAAAAAGCTGGATGAGGAAACCGTGGAAAAACGCGTGGCATTTGAAGTTTCCGTGAGTAAGCTTGAATTATGCGTACGGGAGCAGGTTGACGGCGGGGAACTTTAGTAAATCGTTTTGGGTTGCAAACAGAGCGATTGTTTGATATAATGCTGACGTGAACGTTGTTTGGAATCTGATCGACGGTCAGTAGAATGCGAGGATACATGAGCAAAGGTTTGGTAACGATATTTACGGGAGAAGGACGCGGGAAGACGTCAGCAGCCATTGGCAGGGCCATTCAGGCGGCTGATTCGGGTAAGCGCGTGGTGATCATCCAATTTTTGAAGGGCAAGGGGTTAAAGAGTTCTCAGTTCGTAAAACGCCTTGAGCCTGAAGTCATGCTGTTTTGTTTCGAAAAGTCGGACCAAAGCTTTGAGAATCTGACGGAAGAGCAAAAGCAGGAGGAGTGCAGAAACATCCGGAACGGGTTGAATTATGCCAAGAAGGTTCTGTGCACGGGTGAATGCGACCTGCTGATCTTAGACGAGGTACTTGGCCTTGTGGAAAATGAGATCATTACCGCGGAAGAATTGATCGCCCTGATCGATGCCAGGGAGGAGACCAGCATTATCCTGACCGGGATCAGCCTGAAGGACGAGATCTGTTTTAAGGCGGATGAGGTGTCCAAGATCGAGACCATCAAATTCAAGATCTGGGAGTAAGAAATAGGTTGACGTAAGAAAAAGTTGGTGTTATGATACACGTGTATTGATGATAGAGGTTGCATTTTTTATCAGTAGCTCTTTGGATGCGGCAGGCGCAGGCGAAGAAGAGGGAAAGGAAAAAATGCCGAAAGGGTGGATCTCCTGAGGGTCCAGGCCTTGGGCACGAGGTTAAGAGCCGCGTGACTGTCATCCGTGAAAGCGGATGGGGCGCTATCGGGTAAAAAAGTAGATTTTTATTATGCTTTTATTTCACCTGTCGGCGCTTTTACGCCTACAGGTTTTTTGTTTTAAACCGTAAGCGCAAAGCATGACGAGCCATCATATAATACGAAAAGAAACGTTGTATGGCACAGATGCCTGAAGAATCAGGCAAGAAGGAGGAAGAAATGGCAATTTTTAAAGGAGCAGCAGTTGCAATCGTTACGCCCATGCATCAGGATGGAAGCGTAAATTATGAGGAATTCCGAAAGCTCATCGAGTTCCAGATCGAGAACGGTACGGATGCGATCGTCGTATGTGGTACCACGGGTGAGGCGTCCACCCTTTCCCATGAGGAGCATCTGGACGTGATCAAGTATTGTGCTGAGGTTGTGAATCACCGCATTCCCGTGATCGCGGGAACCGGTTCTAACAGCACCGAGACGGCGATCTATCTTTCCACGGAAGCTGAGAAGTACGGCGTTGACGGACTTCTTCTGGTAACTCCTTATTACAATAAGGCGACGCAGAACGGCTTGTATGCACATTTTAAGGCAATCGCTGATACCGTAAAGATTCCCATTATTTTGTATAACGTTCCCGGAAGAACGGGCTGCAATCTGATGCCGGACACCATCGTCAGACTTTGCAAGGACGTGGAGAACATTGTCGGCGTGAAGGAAGCAAGCGGAAACATTAGCCAGATCGCACAGCTCGCCGCAAAGGCCAAGGGATGCGTTGACATTTATTCCGGCAATGACGATCAGATCGTTCCCATCATGGCATTGGGCGGACTTGGCGTTATCTCCGTTCTTTCCAACGTGGCGCCCAGACAGACCCATGACATTTGTGCAAAATTCCTGGAGGGCGACGTGAAGGAGAGCTGCAGACTCCAGTTGGAAGCTTTGGATCTCTGCGGATCCCTCTTCTGTGAGGTGAATCCCATCCCCGTAAAGAAGGCCGTTTCCATGATCGGTTTTGAGGCAGGCCCCCTGCGCATGCCGCTTTCTGAGATCGAGCCCAAGAACGAAGAGAGACTGCGCGAGTCCATGAAGAATTACGGACTGATCTAACTGTTTTCAAGGACGTCCCCGCGGGGATGCATTGTTACGAGAGAGAGGAATGAATATGGTACGAATCATAATGCGCGGCTGTAACGGCAAAATGGGTCAGAGCATCAGCGGCATTGTCGCTGCGGATCCTGAGACGGAAATGGTTGCGGGAATTGACTTGAGAGATGAAGGAAGAAATCCCTATCCGGTATTCCCAAAGGTTTGGGATTGTGACGTAGAGGCGGATTGCCTGATTGATTTTGCCAGTCCCATGGATGTGGAGGACATGTTGGACTACTGCATTGAGAAGAATCTTCCCTGCGTGCTTTGCACGACGGGACTTAGTCAGAGTCAGTTGGCAAAGGTGGAGGAAGCTTCCAAGAAGGTGGCGATCCTTAAGTCAGCAAACATGTCCCTTGGAATCAACCTGCTTCTTAAGATGCTGAAGGATGCGGCAAGCGTTCTTGCACCTGCAGGCTTCGACATAGAGATCGTGGAAAAACACCACAACTTGAAGCTGGACGCTCCTAGCGGCACGGCACTTGCGCTGGCGGATTCCATCAATGAGGAGCTTAACAACGAGTATGAATACGTGTATGACAGAAGCTCCAGAAGACAAAAGCGCCCGCAGAAAGAGATCGGCATCAGTGCGGTTCGCGGCGGCACCATCGTTGGTGACCACGACGTGATCTTCGCGGGTGAGGATGAAGTCATCACGTTTTCTCATTCCGCATATTCCAAGGCCGTGTTTGGGAAGGGAGCCGTACAGGCAGCTAAATTCCTGGCAGGTAAGGGCCCTGGCTTTTACAACATGGGCGACGTGATCGAAGGAATTCTTTCTTAAAGCGAATAATGACTTATAAAAGGAGGCTGGCATGAACTTGCGTGGCCTCCTTTTTTTATTTGGCGCCGGTCCCGCGAATGCCTAACGGGCGTTTGTGCCCGCCGAATGACCGGTGGTGCCGCCGAGATTATCAACGTCGTCAAGGGCGTCGCCTGCGTCATGGATCAGCTCCTCAGCGCCGCTTTTGAGGTCCTCGCCCAGGTCGCCGATCGCACCATCGTCGGTATCCGGCAAAAGGGTCTCTGAGGGAAGCGTTACGTCGGGATTGACAATGGAAATATTATCGGTGGGATTGGCACCGCCCTTGTCAAGATAGTCATTCCCCGGCAGGGGAGAGTGCGTTCCTGCCAGGTCTCCGGAGTTTGTTCCGCCGTCTGCGTTGCCTGTCGTACATGCACCTGCAAAGCATAAAAAGCATAACGTCAGACCAAGGATGAGTAATCTTTTCTTTTTCATAATCGGTTTTCCTCGTTTCTGCATCACTTTTCTTGGACGTAAGTGAAACCGCGGCCTGCGAAAGTGATGCTGACGCAGGTCTTTATGCTAGTATGCAATGATTTACGTAAAGTATACGTAGATTTCGTTCTTTTCAAAAACGACGTTATTTGGTATAATAAAATCGTTTTATAAAAGGGAGGGTCATTTTAGTGGAATTTAGGCCATGCATTGACGTACATAACGGAAAGGTAAAGCAGATCGTTGGCTCGAGTCTGCAGGATCAGGGAGATCAGGCGGCGGAGAATTTTGTTGCCACGCGGGATGCTGATTATTATGCAAGGCTTTATCGGGAGGCTAACGTCCGGGGAGGACACGTGATCCTGTTAAACGCCGTTGGCAGCGAGTACTACGAGGCGACGAAGGCGCAGGCAAAAAAGGCGCTTTCCGCGTGGCCGGGCGGACTTCAGGTTGGAGGCGGCATCCGGAGCGATAATGCTAGAGAATTTTTGGATGCAGGTGCATCCCACGTGATTGTAACCTCCTATGTTTTTCAGGACGGCGTGATCCGGTATGACCGGCTGGAGGAACTGAAAAAAGTCGTAGGAAAACAAAGACTGGTATTGGACGTCAGCTGTCGCAGGGTCGGGGACGAGTATTTTGTCGTGACGGACAGATGGCAGAAACTGACGAAAGAGAAGGTTTCAACGGAGTTGCTAGACCGGCTCTCAGCGTATTGCGATGAGTTTTTGATCCACGCGGTTGACGTGGAAGGGAAAAACGGCGGAATTGAGCAGGATCTGGCAAAGATGCTAGGACAGTATGAAGGGATTCCCATGACGTACGCGGGCGGCGTGCATTCCTATGAGGACGTACGGCTGGTGGGCGAATTGGCGAAGGGCCGGCTGAACGTGACGGTTGGCAGCGCTTTGGATTTGTTTGGCGGAAAGCTGTCATGGAAGAAAATACTAAAAGAATGTAAGAAATTTGCCGATATAAATTAGATTGGTTCATTTATCTTGATTGCCTGTCGGCAGGAGGAAAACAAATGGAAGGAAGTAAGCAGAAGCATACGACGAACCACGTGATCATCGTGACTTCAGATGCCGTAGACGCAAACGTACGACAATTTAAGATCCGGACCTGGGTCTTAGGTTTGATCATGATCGTCCTTTTTGCAGTCTTTGGCGCATTACTCGGGTATTTGTTTTACGAGGAAAGGATCTGGCAGGCTGCCATAGATAAAAGCAATCAGCAGCTTCACGCAATGGAAGAACTGACGGCGGAAAAAGACCGGGTGAAGGCTGCCATGGAACGGAAGGAGCAGCAGCTGAATCAGGAGATCCAGACTTTGGAGAACGAGGTCGAGGTTTTGTCCACGACGTTAAACGAAAAGGTGGAGAGTGAAAAGAAGCTGACGGAAGAACTGGAGAAGCTCAGCGTTCCCACGGGATTTCCCATCAATGGTTCTGCTACGGACATTGAAACAACTGGGATTGACAGGCCCTCCGCAAAGATAACCGCACTTCCGGGTACCATGGTGATCGCTTCCGCAAGGGGAACCGTCATCGCGGTGAATGACGACGTTGAATACGGACATAATGTTTGGGTGGATCACGGAAATGGATACGTTACCATTTACCGCAATCAGGGTACTCCCTTTGTAAAGCGCGGAGATGAGGTTTTTCTGGGTACGGCGCTCTTTTTGATCGATGAAAAAGGGACCAGCGTTGGATATCAGATCATGTTGGACGGAAATTACGTAAATCCGTTGGACTTGATCGAGATCAAAGGCTGATCCTTTCGGAAAAGGTACTATATAAAAGTTACGAAAATTTTATTTCTGGGGCAGGCGGTTGAATACGAGTTCATATCCGTCATTGCCATAGTTTAAGGAACGATTGACGCGGCTGATGGTTGCGGTGGAAGCGCCCGTCTTTTCAGCGATGTCCAGATAGGTCTTATGATCCCGGAGCATGGATGCAACTTCGAAGCGCTGGGACAGGGAGAGCAATTCGTTCACCGTGCAAAGATCCTCAAAAAAGGCATAGCATTCGTTTCTGTCCTTTAAGGTTAAAATGGCATCAAATAAAGAATCAACGGCTTCCGTTTTGATTTTCTTATTCATGATTTTTCCTCCAAAGCTTCGCTTTGATACTGTAAAGTTTTACACAACTGTATTTTAGCATACTAAAGTCTGAAAGTAAAGACCTAACTGAGGCGGAAAACGGAAAAAAAGAGAAACAAAATTCTTGCCACGTCGTTTCGAATACTATATAATACAAGTGGGAGGTGCCCACTATGACGATCAATGGAGATGACCTGCTGGGCAGCATTCTTGCCAGCTTAGAGAGAATAACGTACATTGAACCGGAGGACATTCCGGGGATTGACCTATACATGGATCAGGTAACCAGCTTTATGGACAAGCGTCTTCGTGCCACGGTGAGAACGCCGGGAAACGACAGGATCCTGACGAAGACCATGATCAACAATTACGCGAAGAATGATCTGATCCCGCCGCCGATCAAGAAGAAGTATTCGAAAGAACACATTCTTCTCTTGATCTTTATTTACTATTACAAAGGCATTCTTTCCATCGGTGACATTCAAAAGCTTTTGGATCCCATCACGAGAGATTACTTTGACTGCGGGGAAGAATTTAACTTAGAGAGCGTGTACCGGGAGGTTTTAAGGCTTGAAAAAGGGCAGCTGGAAGGACTGAAGGAGGACGTGATCAGTAAGTTCCGCGAGGCGGAGACAACGTTTGGGGATGCACCTGAGAGCGGGAAGGAATTTCTTCAGAAGTTTGCTTTTATCTGCATGCTGAGTTATGACGTCTACGTAAAGAAGCTTATGATCGAGAAGATGATCGATGAGATCTCGAAGCAAGGGGAAACGAAAAAAGAAACGAAAAAAACAAAAGAGTGATCGCTAAGCGATCACTCTTTAATTTTGATGTTTTTCATGGCCCAGATCTTTAATGCGTTGGCATTGGCGCTGATTTTGTCCAAGGAGTCAAGGATTCCTTGGAAATCCTTTCGTTCCCATTCCTGAACGACGCCGTCCTCGGAAATGGAGATCAAAGTGGCGCGAATGTTTTCGATGTCCTTTAAGGAACCAAGTACCTTCAGGGCCAAACGGTCAAAGTCATCGATCTCGACTTCCTGAACGGTTCCCTTGCCGAGGGGACACTCCCTGGCACAGTAGGAATTGCAGAGCTCAGGCGTGTTATATGCTTCCGCCATTGCCTTTACCTCTTCAGGATAGGGCATGATCGCGTCCAGTTCGATTCTTGCAAGTCTGGTCCTGTCAATGCCGATCAGTTCCGCAGCTTTCTCGCGGCTGGAATAATCTTCATTTTTTTCGGCCGCTTCGCACCTGGCCTGATAGTACATGTTGTCAGCAGCTTTTGTAGCTTTCTTTCCCATTCTCCCTCGTAACCTCCGCCCATAAAACGATTTTTCAGTAATCACAATCACTTATCATTGTACCTTGAATTCGAAAACTTGTAAATACGTAATTATCATAATTTTAGGATTGTGCTACCTTGAAAAAAATGATAATATAATCTGTGATTTTGATAAAAAATCCAGGAGGAAATGACATTGGAAAATACGAAGGATACGCTGATAGAATTAAAGCACGTAAAAAAGGTGTTCGAGGATGGCGTGACGGTAATTGAGGATCTGAGCCTGGAGATCAAAAAGGGAGAGTTTGTGACCCTCCTTGGTCCGTCCGGTTGCGGCAAGACGACGATCCTTCGCATGATCGGCGGCTTTGAAAAACCGACCTCCGGCGAACTGTTGCTGAATGGCAAGGACATTAGCAACCTGCCGCCCAATGAAAGACCGATCAACACGGTCTTCCAAAAGTATGCCCTGTTTCCTCATCTGAACGTATATGACAACATTACCTTTGGCCTGAAGATCAAGGGCGTGGATAAGAAGACCCAGGATGAGAAGGTAAAGAAGGTTTTGGAGATGGTAGACCTGGAGGGCTTTGAAAAGCGCAGCATCAGCACGCTTTCCGGCGGCCAGCAGCAGAGAATCGCCATTGCACGCGCCATTGTCAATGAGCCTGAAGTGTTGCTCTTGGACGAATCCCTGAGCGCCTTGGACGCAAAGATGCGCAAGGAGATGCAGATCGAGTTGAAGGAGATGCACAAGAAGCTTGGCATCACGTTTATTTTTGTTACCCATGACCAGGAAGAAGCGCTAACCATGTCTGACAAGGTGGTGGTCATGTCTGACGGTGACGTACAGCAGATCGGCACGCCTGAGGACATTTACAATGAGCCCAAGAACCTGTTTGTTGCGGACTTTATCGGTGAGAGCAACATCTTCAACGGGAAGATGGTAGGAAAGAAACTGGTGGAGTTTGGCGGCGCCGTGTTCGAATGCGTGGATGATTATGCGGTGGATACCGTGATCGACGCAGTCGTCCGCCCGGAGGACGTGGAGATCACGAAGGCCGGTGAGGGAAGGATCCAGGGAGAGGTTTTGTCCTGTGACTTCAAGGGGATTTTCTATGTGACGAACGTTAAGACGGACAAGGCTGAAATTGAAATTCACAACCTGAAATCTTATCAGATTGGTGAGAAGGTTGGGCTTGACCTTGCACCCGACAGCATTCACATCATTCCTTACGATACTTCGATCAATCACTATGAAGGTGAGATCACGGAATACGAGCCCGAGATCGGACTTCGCGTCGTGTTCGAGGACTTTTCCCTCAGAGTGCCCGCGGGTCAGGTTTTCCTGGGATGCAAGACGGAAAACGGAAAACTTCTGGATGCGGAAGGCAAGGAGATCGCGTGGGAGGGCAAGAAGGTCATCGCTTCCTTTGCACCCGAGGATGCCACGCTCAGTGATGATGCGGAAGCAGGCTTCGTTGCAGGTGACATCTTTAACTTCATTTACATGGATGACCATTATCGTTACCGCGTCAGAAGTGAATCCGAGGAGGATTACATTGTCAATGACGAGTATCTGTGGAACAATGAGGATCACGTCAGCATCAGCGTTCCCATGGAGAAGTTTAGCTTTGAACTAAAGAAAGCGTAAGCCGGAGGATAATAGGTTGAAACAAAAACATGGTTTTCAAAGAAAACAATTGGCGATCCCATACGCCATATTCTTACTCCTTTTTGTGATCCTGCCGCTGTTGGTGGTAGTATTTTATGCCTTCACAAATGAGGATGGTCATTTTTCCCTGGCAAATTACGTTGCGTTTTTCCGCAGCGGAAAGACGGTTGGCACTTTGCTTTACAGCATTGTCATTGCCCTGGTGACTACGGTGATCTGTCTTTTGATCGCGTATCCAACGGCATACGTATTGTCCAAGACGGGGCTGAAGTCGGGGGACGCGCTCCTTTTGCTCTTCGTGCTTCCCATGTGGATCAATTTCACGCTTAGGATCACGGCACTTAAAGAAATACTGACGCTGATCGAGGGGAACCTGGCGTTCCATCCCTTCGCAAACACCATCATCTGCATGGTGTACGACTTTTTGCCCTTTATGATCATGCCCTTGTATAATACGCTCACGAAGCTGGATGACAGCTTTATAGAGGCGGCGCAGGACCTTGGCGCAAAGAAGCATCACGTTTTCCTGAAGGTGATCTTGCCGCTTTCCGTGCCGGGCATTGTCAGCGGCGTCACCATGGTGTTCCTGCCTTCCATGACCAACTACGTGGTGCTTGACATGGTTTACAACAGCACGTTTATCATGGGCAGCCTGATCGGAAGTTATTTCAGCGCGTATGACTGGCACAACGGATCCGTGATCTCCATCATTCTGTTACTGATCATCTGCCTGATCACGGCATTGTCGAGCCGCTACACGGAAGGGGAGACGGACGGCAGAGTGGGCGCGATGAAATAAGTTGGGCGTGATTGGACTGACGAAGTATGGTTCGGAGGAGAAATAGATGAAAAAAGCGATTCGGAACATCTGGATCTGGTTGGTTTTGGCATTCCTGTACGCGCCAATTCTGATCCTTGCATTTTATAGCTTTACCAGCGCGACCATGATCGGAACCGTTAGGGAGTTTTCCCTGGAAAATTACAAGACGCTCTTTACGACGCCGGAGCTGACGGGCATGATCATTGGGACGTTGATCCTGGCGGTTGGAGTGGCACTTTTGTCCACCCTCCTTGGAACGGTGGGAGCCATCGGAAGCTTTTATTCCCATAAGAGGGTTCGGAAGGCAATCGAACTGAGCAATCAGGTGCCGGTGGTAAACGCGGACGTGGTGACGGGCTTTTCCGTATGCATTCTCATGATCGTGATCTTTCACGTAAGGAAGGATACCTTTCTTCCCCTGGTGATCGGCCAGACGGCGCTCTGCGTGCCCTTTGTGTATCTTTCCGTGATCCCCAGGCTGAAAAAGATGGATCACAATCTGTACGAGGCAGCCATGGATCTGGGCTGTACGCAGGCACAGGCCCTGTGGAAGGTAACGATCCCCCAGATCGTACCTGGAATTACGTCAGGCTTTATGACGGCGATCACGCTGTCCCTGGATGATTATTTCATCGCAACGTACACGAAGCCGGCAACCTTTGATACGATCAGTACCTACGTGGTGAACGCAACAAAGGGTTCGCAAACTTCGATCAAGACGGCGCTCTGGGCGCTTTCCACAATTATTTTTGTGGTGGTGGTTTTGATCGTTGTCCTGGCAAACCGCGTGGGCAACAAGGAAGAGAGCCGATAGTAACGTATCGCCTTGGCGGCTGGATGCCGGCCGGGCTGATGGGAAGGATGAAACCGTGAAAAGAACAAAAGTTCATTTGATAAAAAGAATGCTTGGGACGGGCATTGCGCTCACGCTGGCAATGGGCATGACGGTTGGACTTTCGGGATGCGGCGGCGCAAGCGACGGAGACGTCGTGGTCTTGCGCGTGGCCAACTGGGAGGAATACATTGATGAGGGTGATTGGGACGAAGAGGACGGTATCGAGTTTTCCGACGGAACGATCCTTTGCCCTGAGAGTAGCCTTGTTGAGGATTTTGAGACTTGGTATTATGAAACCTATGGTCAAAAGGTGAAGGTGGAGTATTCGACCTTCGGCACGAACGAGGAGCTGTATAATCAGATCACCATCGGCGACGTCTATGACCTGGTTTGTCCCTCGGAATACATGATCATGAAGATGCTGCGGGAGGGAATGCTGGAGCCCTATTCCGAAGGATTTCATGACAAGGATAAGGAAGAGAATTACTACGAGAACGGCGTGTCACCGTTCATCGCGCAAGTTTATGACGGCCTTGCAATTGATGGGCACAAACTGAATGAATATGCGGCAGGTTACATGTGGGGAACCCTTGGCATCGTATATAATCCTGAGGAAGTGACGGAAGAACAAGCGTCCTCATGGAAAATCTTGATGGATAAGAGCTTAGACAAGCGCATCACCATCAAGGACAGCGTCCGTGACGCATTCTTTGCGGCGGTGAGCATCCAGTATTATGACGAGATCACCGCACAGGATTTCCTTGAGAAAGAGAACTATTCAGATGCATTGTATGCCTGCTTAAACCGCACGGATCAGGAGACCGTGGATGCCACGGAAGAGATTCTAAGCGCCATCAAGCGCAACGTTTATTCCTTCGAGACTGACAGCGGAAAGGCAGACATGGTGACGGGAAAGGTGGTTGCCAACCAGCAGTGGTCCGGAGACGCCGTGTATACCATGGATCAGGCAGAGGAAGATGAGGTGGAACTGTGCTATGCCGTTCCGACAGAGTCCACAAACCTTTGGTTTGACGGTTGGGTGATGCTAAAGAAGGGAATCAGTGAAGATTCCAGAAAGCAGCAGGCAGCGGAAGCTTTTGTGAACTTTGTCTCCATGCCGGAGAACGCAGTCCGCAACATGACGTACATCGGTTATACCTCCGTGATCTCCGGAGGCGACAGCGACGTGATCCTTGAGTTCGTGGAGGATACCTACGGCGCGGATCCTGAGGAGGAAGATCCTGAGGATCTGGTAGAATATGACGTGACTTATTTCTTCGGCGAGGATAAGGAGGCCGTGATCCTGACGACGGAGGATCAGACGCGCAGACAATTATATGCCCAGTATCCCAGCCAGGACGTGGTGGACCGCAGTGCCGTCATGGCATGCTTCGACAATGATGGAAACGAGCGGATCAACCGCATGTGGACCAACGTCCGTTGCTTCGACCTCCAAAACTGGCTTCACGAAACGTTCGATAAGTAACTAAGATAGGAAAGATTTAGAATGAGTATTTATGATACCTTAAATCCACAGCAGAAGGAGGCTGTCCAGACTACGGACGGCCCCCTTTTGATTCTGGCGGGAGCGGGCTCCGGAAAAACCCGCGTTTTGACTCACCGCATTGTCTATCTCATCGAGGAGATGGGGGTGAATCCCTGGAACATTCTTGCCATAACGTTTACGAATAAGGCGGCGGGAGAGATGCGGGAGAGGGTTGACAAGCTGGTTGGTTTTGGCGCAGACCAGATCTGGGTCAGCACCTTTCACTCCACCTGTGTCCGGATCCTGCGCAGATTTATTGACAGATTGGGCTTTGGCACAAATTTCACCATCTACGACGCGGATGACCAGAAGACGGTGATGAAGGGCATATGCAAACGACTGAACGTGGATACAAAGCAGCTCTCAGAAAAAACGCTCCTGAATTATATCTCTGCGGCGAAGGATGAGCTGATCAGTGTCAGGGAATATGAAATAGCGGCCGTGGGGGATTTCCGGAAAACTACCATAGCAAAGGTTTACCGGGAATATCAGGAAAGCCTGAAGGCAAGCAATGCGCTGGACTTTGACGACATCATCGTGATGGCCGTGGAATTGTTTAAGACGCAGCCTGACGTGCTGAAGTATTATCAGGACCGCTTTAAGTATATCATGGTCGACGAATACCAGGATACCAACACGGCACAGTTTGAGCTGATCAGGCTCCTTGCGGACCGTGACAGGAATCTGTGCGTGGTGGGTGATGACGACCAGAGCATCTATAAATTCCGGGGCGCGAACATCCGGAATATCTTGGATTTTGAATTTCATTACCCCGAGGCGACGGTCATCAAGCTGGAGCAGAATTACCGTTCAACGCAGAACATTTTGGATGCGGCGAATGCCGTTATCCGCAATAACGTGGGAAGAAAGAGCAAGGCGCTTTGGACCAGCGAGGGACCGGGCGACCAGGTTCATTTCAGACAGTTGGAAAACGCTTATGAGGAAGCGGAATTCATTGCGGATGACATTGTCCGGAGGATCCGGAAGGAAGGCGCGTCCTACGGCGATTTTGCGGTCCTGTACCGGACCAATGCGCAGTCGAGACTTTTGGAAGAGCGCATGGTGGTGGAGGGCATTCCCTACAACGTGGTTGGCGGCGTGAACTTTTATTCCAGGGCCGAGATCAAGGACGTATTGGCATATCTGAAAACAATCGATAACGGACGGGATGAGGTGGCGCTAAGGCGCATCATCAACGTGCCTAAGCGGAGCATTGGCGCGGCCAGTCTGGAAAAGGTTGCGACCTATGCCCAGTCCATGGGATTGACGCTTTTTGACGCCATGTGCGAGGCGGACCGCGTCCCGGGACTTGGCAAGGCGGCAGTAAAGATCCGCGAGTTTGTCAACATGATCAAAGTGCTTCGCTCCGGGCAGGAATCCTATGGCATCGTTGACCTGATCAGCGCCGTCATGGAGCGGACGAATTATGCGGAATATCTGATGGAACAGGATGAGGAGAGTGCGGAGGATCGTCTGTCCAACATTGACGAACTGATCTCAAAGGCGACGGGGTATGAAGAGACTCATGACGAAATCCTGCTTTCGGAGTTCCTTGAGGAGATCGCGCTGGTGACGGATCTGGACAACGTGGAGGATGCGGAAAACAGAGTACTCCTCATGACGTTGCACGGGGCAAAGGGACTGGAATTTCCCTACGTGTACCTTGCGGGCATGGAGGACGGACTTTTCCCAAGCTACATGACCATCACTTCGGATGACAATGAGGATCTGGAGGAGGAGAGGCGGCTTGCCTACGTGGGGATCACGCGTGCCATGCGGGAGCTGACTCTGACCTGCGCGAAATCCAGGATGATCCGCGGAGAGACGCAGTACAATCCGCTGAGCCGTTTTGTCAGGGAAATTCCCAAGGATCTCTTAGACCAGGAAACGCCATCGGGTTCCAGACGCGTGGATCCTGAGATCTTCGGTATTTCCGTTGGCAGGGGAGGCCGCAGTGAACTATTCGGAGGTAACCGCTCCGGATATGGCGGAAGTCAGCTGGGTGAGAGACCCTGGGCATCTTCAAAACCGAAAAAGACGCCAAATGAGGTGAAGCCATTCATCGCGCAGCAGTCCAACAAATTAAGCGCTCTGTCGGGACTGAAGAAGGGAATGGATCCCGCCGCAAAGGAGGCGCCGGAATATGGGGTGGGAGACCGGGTGAAGCACGTGAAATACGGCGAGGGAACCGTAAAGGCAATCGTGGAGGAACCCAGGGATTACAAGGTGACCGTGGATTTTGACGGCGCGGGAGAACGCGTTATGTACGCTTCTTTTGCAAAATTAAAGTTATCTTAAGAAATATATGGAATTTTTTTTGAAAACGTGTTAAAATATCCTTGATTGTGGGATTGCTATTATTTGGGGTGAGAATTAGCTTAGCGTTCTCTCCGGAAAAGAGAAAAATACAAGAAAGGACGAGAGTGTTATGAACAGATTTGAGAAATACGTTGACAAGCAGAAAATTGAAGCACTTCTTGCAAAGAAGGACGAAGAGCTTGCAAAGCTTTATAAGCTCCTTGGAAAGAAGGTAGCCGTGAAGGAGGAAGAAGAGGAGGAAAAGAAGTTTAACGTTTTGCTCTGGGTTCTTGCCATCATCGGCGTTGTTGCGGCCGTAGCAGGCATTTGCTATGCCATTTACCGTTATTTCACTCCCGATTATCTGGATGATTTTGATGACGATTTCGATGAGGAATTTGACGAGATCGAGGCAGAAGAAGACGAGGACGATGATTCCCTTTACGAGGACGAGGAGTAAGGAGAGCACGGCTTAGTTTTCGCGGCTAAGTTTTAGGTTTTGCGCGAAAAAGAAGGAAGCCTGATTTTGACCTTATGGCCGGAATCAGGCTTTTTAGTATGTTGGCAGGAGGAGTCAGGCTTGAAGAAGGGGACGATCTTTGAAGGAACCGTTGAGCGGGTAAAGTACCCCAATAAGGGCATTGTGAGGACCGGAGAAGGTTACGTAACGATCAAAAACGTTCTTCCCGGTCAGAAGATACGGGGGAGCATCACGAAGTCCGGAAAGGACCGGATGGAAGGAAGACTGCTGGAGGTCCTTGAGAGATCGCCGTTGGAAACGGGAAAGGTTTGCGAGCGGTTTGGCATCTGCGGTGGATGTACCTATCTCTCTTTGGGATACGAATCCCAGAAGGCCATCAAGGAGGAGCAGGTAAAGAGCGCGCTGGATCAGGCGCTGGCAGGACAAGGCACGGAGTACGTGTTCGAAGGCGTGCAGGAAAGTCCTTGTCATTACGAGTACCGCAATAAGATGGAGTTTACCTTCGGGAATGAATATAAGGATGGTCCGTTGACGCTTGGAATGCATAAGCGCGGCAGCTTTTTTGACGTCGTTCCCGTGGAGGACTGTCTCATTGTCGACGGGGATTACCGTTTGATCCTTAGGACGGTCCGGGAATACTTCGCTGAGAAAGGGACGCCCTTTTTTCACCGCATGACGCATCAAGGTTGGCTAAGACATCTCCTGGTCAGGAAGAGTAAGGCGGAGAACGCCATTTTAGTCGCCCTTGTGACGACGACGCAGATCCCTGATGATCAGGAACTGATCCAGGGATTTACGCAGCGGCTTTTGGCTCTGACCCAAAAGGAAGACGGAAAAGAATGCCTGGAAGGAAGATTTGCCGGCATTTTGCACGTTTTGAATGATTCGACCGCGGACGTGGTAAAGTGTGACCGCATGGATGTTTTATATGGCGCGGACGGGTTCGGGGAAAAGCTCCTGGGATTGGATTTCCAAGTGAGCACGTTTTCCTTCTTCCAGACGAATTCCGCAGGTGCCGAAGTAATCTATCGCACGGTGCAAAGATACGTGGAAGAGGCGGGATATTCCGCAGGGGCTTTGGACGAAGGCGGTGTTGAGAAAAAAGAAAAACCGGTGGTGTTTGATCTTTATTCGGGAACGGGAACCATTACCCAGTTAATGTCGCCCGTGGCGAAAAAGGTGATCGGCGTTGAGATCGTGGAGGAGGCAGTGGAAGCAGCCAGGAGAAGCGCCGCGGCGAATCATTTGGAGAACTGTGAGTTTATCGCGGGGGATGTTTTGAAGGCACTTCCGGAGATCGCGGAAAAGCCAGACTTTATCATATTGGATCCGCCGAGGGAAGGCATTCATCCCAAGGCGCTTCCAAAGATTTTGGATTACGGCGTGGAGCATCTTGTCTATGTTTCCTGTAAGCTTTCCAGTCTGGTAAACGATCTTGCACTATTTAGGGCACGCGGTTACGAGGTTGAGAGGGCAACGGCCGTGGATCAATTTCCGTGGACGGCCAACGTGGAGACGATTTGCCTGATCAGTAAGAATGCAGGAGGAGAAAATGGTCGGAAATGAAATACTAAATCAGATTCAGACCATCCGGGATTTAAAAATGGTCAAGATCTATCCGCTGTTTGAGGGGGAGACGCCCCTCATGGGCCTGATGGTCTATTATGCGGACGAGACCATGAATTATTGCAGTGCGGACAGATATTTTCCGGCATTGCTGGACCGGATCGCGAAGGTATATGAAGAGGAGGCTGAAACAGGCGAGATCATCACGGATGACGAGACCAAACGGATCCTTGGGGAGGCAAATGAATTTTGCAGGGAAGACCTGATGGAACGCTTGCCGGAATATGAGGAGAACGAGGAACCGAAGTTTTTGCCAAAGGCTTTTACCTACGTCTACGTCATGCCGGTCGTCACTTACGCCATGAAAGCGTTATATGGCGGAGATGAAGGTGCCATTCAATTTGATGAACTTGTGCAGCAATGGTTTGATAAAGGAATCCTGAGCGGGGTGACCGGCGGTAAGCAGCATAGATTTCCGTACCGGATCAGCCTGATGGCCGGAGACGTTTATGACGTTACGGTCTGCAACGTACTAAAGCCCGGAAACGTCTTAAAGGTCAACGTTTCCTTTGGGATGGACGGGATCGCGGCGACGTATTACGATCAATACTATTGTTATCAGGGGACCCTGAGGATCAACGTACGGGGAGAGAAAATGACGTTTTCCCACGTGCTGAAGGATCAGGATCAGACGTTGATCGAGATCAACCGGGAGCTGGAGGAAGCACCGTGGGGTTCACCGACGGAATGCGTCAGAAAGCTGACGGCAGGAGAAAACGCTGAATGGAAGGCGTCGGTGATACCGTGGGGCGGATACGTCTACAAGGCCGTGGCAGACGGGAAAGCGTATCTGGTCTATTCGAACGACGGACTTGGCATCACGATCAGCCGCGGCGTATGTATCAAAAAGCTTTCGATCCAGGGCGGAGAAGACACGTTGTTTGGTCAATTTGCCTTTCGGTTTTATGAGAGGGAAGACGTCACGGAGCTACGGTTCCTTGACATGGAATATCCCAGGTCCGCAAGATATGCGGCGGAATATGCCGACAGGTGTTACCTAAGAAAATTGGAATATGCAGGGGAATAAGAGAGATGGCAAATTATTGGGAAAATAAAGCGGAAGCGCAGAGAAGACTTGGAAAGGTCATTGATGGTTTAAAGAGATATAAAAAGTCGGAAGACATAGAAACCCTGATTCTTGAGCTGGACAGGATCAGAGACGGGAAAAGCACGCCGGACATAAAGCCGCTGATGTTGTACGTGGAGGTGGTGGAGACCATCCGGCAGGGCACGCGCCTTGCGAGTGCGTTACCCGGGCTGATCCATAACGCGGAAGCCGTCTATAGTGATCTTTTCATTCTGGGAGAAAAGACGCCTGATTTTGACAATACGGTTGCCATCTTTAAGGCGTTGATCGGAATCGACGGCCTGATCGCAAAGGAATTGTTTGACTTAGGCCTGTATTCCACCTTCAGTGACAAAAAGAATTACCTGTGCATCGCGCAGGTGATCAACAACCTTAAGAACTCAAAGCCCATTTTTGACAAGATCCGCATTTATGGACTGGAAGCAAGGGAATACTTTGTGGAAGACATGGGCTATCTGGCTAATCTGTTAAAGGTGGTTGGCCGCCTGAACGTAACAAGGCTGAGCAATTATGATGCAGTCATGCAGGATGAGATAGCGAAGCTGCGCAAGAACAATGGCGTTTATGACGTGGATCCGGTGAGACTGGCAGAGGTGGAAAAGAACGTCAGCAAGGCGGAACTCACGATCGAAAACGGCAAGAACCTGTTGGAACTCTTGGACCGCAGGTGCCAGAAGATCAAACGCATCACGGATGAAATGGACGGAAAGTCTAAGACGATCCAGCAGAATATGTCTGACTATCTGGATGCAAAGACGGAGAATGCCAAGACTGCTTTGGAAGACGCCATGAGGGAATGCGAGGAGATCCAAAGGAAATCCATTCTGATGGAAAAGGATCTGTTCTTAAAGCAGATGTTCTCTGAGGCGGAATCAGAACTCACGAAGTACAAGTCCCAGGCGAAGGCGATCACGGCTACGGCATCGGCTGACATAGCTGCGATCGGAAGGGATGCGGACGGCGTGATCAAAAGACTTCGCAAGGTGGCGGAGGATGACGACAAGATCCAGAAATTTGTGGAAAACTCCCGCATGGACGAGGCCATTCTTCAAAAGATCGAAAAGCTTACCATGCTGAACGATTCCATGATCGAGAGATTGCAAAAAGAATCCGTGAACGTTCAGGAAGCTGAGGCGCCGGCGCAGCAGGAGGCCGTACAGGCTCCGACGAAGGGCGCGAAGAGCCGCTCCGAAGAATACAAGGCGGCAGTCAGCGGGACGGGCGCGCAGGCATCCGTTCAAGTATCTTCTGCAGCAGCTGCAAAGAAGGAACACCGGATTATTCCGCCCGTGAATCCTCTTCTCGACAGAAGGATTCCTTTTACGGAGCGTTATGCCATGGTTCAGGCGGAGAAAAAGAGAAGGATGGAGGAGGGTGAAATTTTCCACGAAGCCTTTGACGACGTGATCACGGCAGTCATGGAAAACGTCAATCCTTATTTGATCGGACCTTCCGGCTGTGGAAAAACCTTCATGGTAAACCAGATCGGTGAGATCCTGGGCCTGGATTGTTCTGATATTGGTTACATCAATGAGGAATATGACATCCTTGGCTACGTGACGGCCATGGGAGATTACAGTGAGTCCAATTTTTATCGCTTGTATAAATACGGCGGCATCGCATTCTGCGATGAGTTGGACAATGGTAATGCCAAGGCTACCGTCAAGTTGAACTCCTTCCTGTCAAATCAGGAGCGGTCCAACTATTGCTTCCCGGGCGGTGAGCGCGTGGAGAGACACGCGAATTTCCGCGTGATCGCGGCAGGTAACACGGACGGAAGCGGTGCGGACGTCAATTACAGCACTCGTGAAAAGATCGAGGAGTCCGTCCAGCAGCGTATGATCCCCGTGTACGTGGATTATGACAACCGCGTGGAGCAAGCCATTTTGTCCAACTATCCTGACTGGTTCGAGTTTGCCTGCGCCTTCCGTAAGGCGACGGATCGCTGGGAGGAAGCCTGCGGCGTGCCGGCACAGGGTATCTTCACGACAAGAGACGCATTCAGAATCAAGAGATATATGGATGACACAAGTTTTACGCCGCAAAAGATCATGAATTATGAGTTTGTTCAGACGAAGGAGCCGGAATACCTTGGCTTCCTGAAGGAAGAACTCGCTAAGCTGATCAAGAAAAGTGACTTGTCGTATGGCATTTATCAGATTTTTGCAGATGAAGTGGAACGCATTAGAAAAAGAGGTAAGAGAACGTAATGCAGGTAAGGCCTACGTATCCGTTTTCGGATGACAACAATTTATATAACGTCTACCGGATAGACTTTCATTCCCTGACGGAACTAGAACTTTACCTAAAGTCGGACCCGCCGGTGAATGAGCGTATTTTCCCGTCGCAAAAGAGTCTTTACATGCCGGAGAAATTTGCCGGCGCTCCGCTGGAACAGGCGATCGCGTATTGCCACGGCGGATACGCGGAAGGTTTTCCTTTGTTCATGCAGCTGAAAAAGGATTTGGAGAAGACGAACGTTAAGGCGCAGAACGTGCGAAGATCCGTTCCTGCCATCGTGGGTTCGAGACCGAACGTGCCGAACTTTGTGGCGGGAACGCCAAAGACCATGTACCGGTTGGATAAGGCCAAGGAGAAGAAGTTTATAGACGTCTACATAAACTTGGCTTACAGCGGCGACACAACGGAGAATGAGATCCGTCACCGCGGCATTTTGACCCTCAATCTGATCAGTTTGTTTGAACAGCACAGCATTGGCGTGAACCTGTATGCGTTTGAAGCCAGCAGCCTGTACAATGAGATCTTTATTGCGGACATCCAGTTGAAAAAGCCAGGAGAAGTGCTGAACGTGGGTAAATGCTATTATCCGCTCTGCGGAAAGGAATTTATCCGGCGGCTTTTGGTCAGGGTGAAGGAATCCATGCCGTTCCACGAGAAATGGGGCGTGGGTTACGGAGGCGTCCTGCCGGAGAAGCTGGTGAGAAAGTGTTTAAACATTGGGGAAGACAAGATCCTGATCCAGTCACCGCATGAGATTGGGATCCGTGGAAGGAATTTATACAGGGACGCAGACGCATTTTTCGAATATTTGCATCTGACGAAAGAGATCAAGGTACCGAAATACTCGGATTACGCGAAGGAGTATAGATGAACGGCATTGACGTAAAGGATGTATCGTCCATATTAAATTATGGACTTGGCGTACAACAAAAAATAGCTGAATTAAATAAGGTTTCGGCGGACATTATGAAGCAGCGGGATTTCTCGGAGGTCTTTGGGTTCTTTGATGAGATCCTTGCCATGGCGAGTGACGCGGACGTACGCACCACGTTACAGATGGAGCAACGTCTGGACGAGATCCGGCGGCGCTTTTTGGAAATCCGCATTGACCTTTTGAAGGAAGGTAATCTTCTAAAGGAGCTTCGTGAAGTCAACGAGGTTTATCTTCTGGAGATTGATGGAAAGATTCAGGATGCGGATACGTTTTCCAAGACCGGATTTAAGAAGGCGGCTCTGGAAAAGGATGCGGGGGATGCCCTTGAGAGCACGCTGAAAAAGAGAACGCAGGAGCTGAGAACGACCCAGGCCGTGGCGAGAAGCTTTTCGCCGCAGCTTAAGCTCGCGGAAGATAACTGTTTTTCGATTGCCGAGAAAATTTGGAACGTGCAAATGAATCTAATCCCGCTGGTGAGTAACCGCATTTCCATGGATACGGGCCAGAAGACCGTAAACGAGACGAAGGCACTGATCCGAAACAGCGTCAAGGAAATGGAAAAGCTTTGCGACGGATGGGATGATGCCGAAGATGAGCTCACGTTGTCTTTGCAACCAGGAAGCAAACGTGGTAAAATGAATGGTGGTTTTGGTTCGCTGTTTACGGCGAGAAATCATACAAACTAATATTGGGGGAAACGAAGGATGAAAGATCTGAATCAGTTTACTTGTCCATGTTGTGGTGCAAAATTGGTTTATGACGGCGAAAAGGAAATGATGAGCTGTCCTTACTGTGAGTCTACGTTCGCCATGGAGCAGATTATTGCCGAGGAAAAGGCAAAGGAAGAGATGGCGGGCGGGTCGGACATGAACTGGCAGACTTCCAGTTCTTCCTCCTCCATGATCACGGATGAAGACGGCAAGATCACGGGTTACAGTTGTCCTGACTGTGGCGCGCAGATGGTGGCTGACGAGAACACGGCTGCCACGGAATGTCCGTACTGTGGTAATTTCTCCATTATCAAGACCTCGTTTGAAGGCATGTATCGTCCGGACGTGGTTCTGCCTTTTATCATCACCAAGGAAAAGGCAAAGAACGCGCTGAATGAGTTTACGAAGGGCAAAGTTCTTTTGCCGGATGCCTTCGTTGACAGAAACAGGATCGATTCCATCACTGGTCTGTACGTTCCTTTCTGGCTTTACAGCTGTCATGCGGACGGAACGATTTTCTATGAGGGCGTAAAGACGCAGAACTGGGAAGACGCACAATACAAATACGAGAAGAAGGATCATTATCGCATGATCCGCAGCGGAGCCATGGATTTCCAGAGGATTCCCGTGGACGCATCCACGAAGATGGATGACGCGGTCATGGATTCCATTGAGCCTTTTGATTTGAGCAAGGCAGTACAATATGACGCAGCTTACTTTAGCGGATATCTCGCAGACCGATACGACGTGCAGGAGGTGGACGCAAGGCCCAGGGCGAACGAGCGCGTTGAGAATTCGTTCCGCGACAGGCTGCGCCAGGAGGTTTCTGAGTATAAGGAGGTCAAGGCGACTTCCGAAAAGATCAATCTGTCCAATGCCAGGGCGGAATATGCAATGCTGCCCGTCTGGATGATGACGACGGAATATGAGGAAAAGAAATACGTATTTGGAATCAACGGTCAGACGGGTAAACTGGTTGGCGCCCTGCCCATCGACAAGAAGAAGGCCGTGATCCAGTTTGTCATCGCTATGGCGATCGCTCTTGTGGTTGCGAACGTGATCATTGCGATTGGTTTTGAGGGTGGGATCAACATCGTCCGTGAGATCGTAGGCATCTTGATCTCCGGCGTTGTGGGAGGCATTCGCGTTGGAACTTTGGTGAGCTCCATGAATACGGTGCATCAGAAGACCACGGCAAGCGCCTATATGGATAAGAATTCCGTAGTGCTTGGAAGACGCGAGGATAACTTCCTGTACAGCAAGACGGAAAAGCGGGAGAAGCCGAAGCAACAGTAAGAGGATTGGAAGATGAGTGGCAAAAACAAAAAGATATTAGGGTCCGTGGTGACGGTCCTGTTGGTGCTCCTTCTGTTGTTTATCCGATCGCCTCTGTTTGACCGGCTGATCGGAGGCGGAAGCGAACAGGACGTCGTAACGCTCGAGACTGCGGAACCGGACGTTGTTAACCTGGAAACCGTGGAGCCGGAGGGATCGTCGGAGGAGTTGGCGAAGGCAGCGACGCCTAAGCCGGAGAAGACGGAGAAACCGACGCCTAAGCCTACGGCGACGGTAAAACCGACGGAGAAGCCAACCGCCACGCCGAAGGCAACGGCGACGCCCAAGCCGGAAAAGACGGCAAAACCGACGGCCACGCCAAAGCCAACGGCCACGCCGAAGGTTACGGCAACCCCGAAGCCGGAAAATACGGCAGCGGCGGAAACGGCCTTAAAGTTTCGAAGCAAGAAATTGTTAGACCAGCATTATGAGAAGCACGGTAAGGACATGGGATTTGCCAATGCCAAGGATTATGAAGCGGCAGCTGCGGCAGTGGTCGCAAATCCGGACGCGCTTCACAAGATTGAAAAGGAAGACGGGGATGACATTTACTATCTGGAGGAGACCAATGAGTTTGTGGTGGTTTCCACGGACGGATACCTGCGAACCTACTTCCTGCCAGACAGCGGCATAAAATATTATAACAAGCAATAGAAGAACAAAAACGTGTCAAGAGACACGTCCCCATGACACAAAAAACGTGTCAGGAGACACGTCCCCGTGACACGTTTTTGTGATAGAAGTGAAGTACGATGCGCTCCAGGCGGCGCTTGAGTACGATCTGGATCTCTTCCTTGGGATGGATGGGCTTTACAAGGTAGGTTTCGATGCCGGCCTTTTTGGCACCCCATACGTCCGTGAAGAGCTGGTCGCCGACAAAGAGCGTGGTCGCCGGAGTGGAGCCCAGCTTTTGCATGGCGCGGAGATAACCGGCCTGGCCTGGCTTTCCGGCTTTGTAAATATAGGTGCTGCCAACGGCGTCGCTGAAGGATTTTACGCGCGGCTCCTTATTGTTGGAGAGAAGGAGCGTGCGAAACCCCAGGGAATGGAGAGTGGCAAACAGGGCCTTGGCCCGTTCGTCTGCAGGCGCGCCGTGGGGTACCAGCGTGTTGTCTACGTCGTAAATGATGGCACGCTTGCCGTCCGCAAACTGGGCAGAATAGTCGATGGAATAAGCCGAATCCACTTCGTGATCGGGATAAAAACGGTCCAAAAACATGGAGAATTCCTCGCTTCTTAGAAATATTGTAATAATCATAGCAAAAAACAGTTGAAATCGCAAGAACAACGTGTTACAATAACATTCGCTTATAGCTTAGGAGGTAAAAAATGGGCGCGATCAGAATTATCTTATCAATTTTATATATTATCGTGAGTGTTGCATTGGTTATTTTGGTTTTGATGCAGGAAGGCAAGGCGCAGGGACTTGGTTCCATCAGCGGCGCGGCAGAGAGCTACTGGGGCAAGAATAAAGGCCGTTCCATGGAAGGCATGCTCGTTAAGATCACAAAGGTTTTGGCAGTCTGCTTCTTGGCGCTGACGGTGGCGTTAAACCTGAACGTGATTTAAGGATCATGAAAACACTCTTGCAAAAGGGTGTTTTTTTTCGCGCTTTTTGTAGAAACATGGAGTTTGTAAAGTGAGTAAAATTAAGAATAGTGAACTACTTGCCGGAAAGTTTACCGCTCATTCCAAGGGATTTGGATTTGTGACGGTAGACGGATATCCGGAAGATTTTTATATTCCCGCCGATCAGACGGGAAATGCGTTCCATGAAGACGTGGTGGAGATCCTGCCGGATGCGGGTGCCAAAAGAGGACAAAGGCGTACGGCTAAGGTTGTAAGGATTGTAAGTCATGGGATCACGCACTTGATCGGTACCTTTGATCAGGCGAAGAACACGCATTTTGGATTTGTCATTCCGGATGCCGTTAGATTAAGCCAAGACGTTTTTGTCCCCGGTGAGTTCTCTAAGGGCGCGGTATCCGGGCATAAGGTTGTCGTGGAGATCACGGATTATGGCAGCCGGAATCCCGTCTCGGGCTTCCGGAGTCCTGAGGGGAAGATCACGGAGATCCTGGGGCACGTAAATGATCCGGGCGTGGATATCTTGTCGATTGTCAGGGGGCTTGAAATTCCGATGGAATTTGAGGAGGCCGTCCTGAATCAGGCCGCCAGGGTGGCAAAGCCTGTCTCTGAGGCGGATTGCCTGGGCAGGAGAGACCTGCGGGGACTCCGGATGGTCACAATCGATGGAGAGGACGCAAAGGATTTGGATGATGCCGTCAGCATATCTTATGATGGAACGTATTACCATTTGGGCGTACACATCGCGGACGTGTCAAATTACGTGCAGGAGAATTCCGCGCTGGATAAGGAAGCAAAGCGCAGGGGAACCAGCGTTTACCTGGTGGATCGAGTGATCCCCATGTTGCCCCACGTACTCTGTAACGGCATTTGTTCCCTGAATGCCGGAGAGGACAGGCTGGCGCTGAGCTGTCTGATGAAGATCAATGAAAAGGGCGAGATCCTGGACCATGAGATCACGGAATCCGTGATCAACGTGGACCAGAGAATGAGTTATGCGGTAGTGAAGGAACTTCTGGCGGACGAACAGGCCGTTTTGAGGGAAGAATACCGGAAATACGCGTATCTGTTAGAGGATTTCCGCCTGATGGAAAAGCTTGCGGGACTGCTTCGGGCGAGAAGGCGTGAGCGCGGCGGCATTGACTTTGACCTGCCGGAGTGCCAGATCTTGCTGGACGAGGCGGGAATGCCTTCCTACGTCGGACCCTATGACAGAAATGAGGCGACGAGGATCATAGAGGATTTCATGCTTGCGGCAAATGAAACCGTCGCGGAGCATTTTTATTGGATGGAGGCCCCATTTGTCTACCGCGTGCACGGGGCGCCGGAGGAAGAACGATTTGCAAGACTCTCCGGCATGATCAGCAACATGGGATATTCCTTAAAGACGACAGACCGCTTTGGGAATAAGGTGGGTAGCGGGGAAATCCATCCGAAGGAGATTCAAAAGCTGTTGGATAAGATCCAGGGAACGCCGGAGGAGGCCATGATCAGCAGAATGGTACTGCGAAGCATGCAACAGGCAAAGTACAGTGATTATTGCAGCGGGCATTTCGGACTTGCATGCAAGTATTATTGCCATTTCACGTCGCCAATCCGCAGGTATCCGGACTTACAGATCCATCGTATTATCCGGGACCAGCTGCGCGGCAGGCTGACGGAGGAAAAAATGGCGCATTACCGCGAGATCCTGCCCGGCGTGGCCGAGCAATCCTCCAAACTGGAGAGGCGGGCTGACGAGGCGGAGCGCGAGGTGGATAAGCTAAAGAAAGTACAATATATGTCGCAGAGACTGGGAGAAGTCTTTGACGGCGTGATCTCAGGGGTTACCGGATGGGGATTGTACGTGGAGCTCTTAAATACCGTGGAGGGCATGATCCACGTGGCAAAGCTTCCGGGAGATTATTATTTCTTTGAGGAAAAATCAGGTGACATGGTGGGAGAGGCCACTGGAAGGCGGTTTCAGCTTGGAATGCCCGTAAGGGTGGTCGCGGATGCCTGCGACGAGGCGGCCAGAACCATTGATTTTTCGCTTTATGAAGGAGAAGGGAATGAGCAAGAAAGAGCCTAGAAAACTGATCGCAAATAATAAAAAGGCGTATCATGACTACTTTATCGATGAAAAATATGAGGCGGGCATTGCGCTGCACGGCACGGAGGTGAAATCCATGCGCCTTGGCAAGTGCAGCATTAAGGAGAGCTTCATCCGCATTGAGAACGGAGAGGTTTACGTTTACGGCATGCACGTAAGCCCTTATGAAAAGGGAAACCTGTTCAACAAGGATCCTCTCCGCGTAAAGAAGCTTCTTTTGCACCGTGCCGAAATCAACAAGCTGATGGGCCGGATAAAAGAAAAGGGGTATACCCTGGTGCCGTTGGAAGTATATTTTAACGACGGGAAGGTAAAGGTTGAGATCGGATTGGCGCGAGGCAAGAAACTTTACGACAAGCGAGAGAGCATTGCCAAGAAGGATCAGCTCCGTGAGGCGGAGAAGGAATTCAAGGTTAAAATGAATGGATATTGACGAAAAGCAGAAAAAAAGTTATACTTACATATGATAGAGGAAGTATGCCTATCATATAATTTCATATTCAAGGGCTAGTAAAGGTTTCGACAGGGGTCTTGCAGCTGGAGAAGCTATCCGCACGTCATGCGTTAAATGACAACCTAAATATAAACGCTGAAGATAATACTCAGTTAGCATTCGCAGCGTAAGCTGTGGATGACGTCGCCCTAGGGCGGCTTGTCCCGCCCATCGCACTCACACGGTGGGGCCGGGGCATCATGATTGTGAGAAACGACGCGCGCAAAGCTTTGAACGCGTGGGCGTAACATGAAGCTACCAAGCCTGGCAGATTGTTCATTTTCTGCCTTGGGAGGGAACGGGGAACTTCGGGTTCCGGAGAAAATGAACTATGATAGTAGAAGGACAGGGAATGGGCTTTTGGACACGGGTTCGACTCCCGTCTAGTCCACTGAAGATGAATCCATGGAAAAGGATCACCATGGATTTGTCTTGATGCTATTCACCAAAGATTCAAAAGAAAGTAGGGGAAAAAGAATGTTCTGTTTAAATTGTGGAAAAGTAATTCCTGATGGAGCAAAGTTTTGTGCCGCCTGCGGAACGCCGATTCAGGCAGAGGGCGTGAACGCGCCGGAAGCAATCAAGATTTCCGAGCCCGTTATGCCCGCTGAACCCGTGATTCCTGCAGCGCCCGTTGCTCCCGAAGCACCCGCGGCAACCTATGCCGCACCTGAGAATTATGCAGCCCCGGCAAGCTACGCAGCACCGGAAAGCTACGCGGTACCTGAAAGCTACGCAGCGCCCGTACAGGAAGCGCCTGCACCGGCAGCACCCGTACAACCCGCACCCGTTGCTCCCTCATGGTCTCCGATTCCTGAGGAGCCCCAGCAGAGTAAGAAGGGCGGAAAGGGTCTGGGCATTGTGATCGCAGCCGTTGCTGCCATTGTTGTACTCATTGGCGGTATTGCCTTTATGGCACGTGACAAGGTCAGCCATGCGATCCATAAGACTTTTGACAAACCCAAGGATTATTATGCATACGTAGAGAAGAAGAACCTGACGGCTCTGACCAATGGTACCGGCGCTGAGGCAGTTACAAAGGTACTTGACCAGATCAAGAGCGAGAACGTGTCCATTTCTGAGACGATGAAGATCAGGCTTGGTTCCCGCGGTAAGGATTTCACTGCCCTTGCAAAGTCCGCAGGCGTAGACCTGTCTTGGCTTGACAGCGTAGGCATCTCCTATACCGGCACCGTGAAGGATACCCAGATGAAGCTGGTGTTTGCTCCGATCCTGAATGACGTGACGATTGCAAACGCAATTATGATGCTTGACATAAAGGAAGGTCAGGCTTTCGCATCCATTCCTGAGCTTTCTGAGAAGTTCGTAGGCATTTCTTTTGGTGACGCTTACAGCTACGAACAGATGGCTGAGCAGATGGAACAGGTTTACGGCATGTTCGAAGAGATGGCAAAAGCTTGTCCTGACGCAAAAGAAGTTGAGAAGCTGGCGCTGAAGTATTACCAGATCGTTATAGATCAGGTTGAGGAAATGCAGAAGGATAAGGCTAAGCTGGAAGCAGGCGACGTAACGCAGGATTGCACGCAGCTTACCATGGAACTGAAGTCCAAGGACGTTCAGAAGATTGTCAGCGCAGTGATCAAAGAGCTGAAGAAGGATAAGGACGTTAAGAAGATGCTGGAGCAGTTCTGTGATTCCATGAAGGACTACGACGAAAGCATTGACAGTGAAGAAGCATACAATCAGTTCATTGAAGGATTGGAAGAAGTTGAGGCTCACGTTGAAGAGATCGAGATCGAAAAGCTTGTTATTGAAGCTTACGTTGACGGTGACGGCAAGATCATTGGAAGAGCCATCACCATCAAGAATAATGGCGAAACCGTTAGCATGAAGTATGGCGTTGCACGCAAGGGCGACAAGGTAGGCGTTGAGATTTCCGTTAAGACTCCTGATGAGGATTCTGACGTATCCATCGTTGGTAACGGTACTGAAAAGAGCAATAAGTTTAACGGTGACTTTAAGTTAAAGGTTGCAGGTCAGAACGTTTTGGCTGTTGACGTGGAAGATTATGACTTGAAGGCTGCAGAAAAAGGCGAGTTCGCTGGAAGCTTTACCTTTAAGGCAGGCAGCGACGTGAACCTGAAGCAGTTGATCCAGCAAGCTATGAGCGGCAGCGAAGATTCACCCGTATATGCGCTGGTTGCTAATTTAGAGCCTCAGATCCGTATCTCTGGCAACATGACGATGGATTCTCACAAGCTTGCCCTCACGATCTTAGATGCCGGCAGCGAGATCATCTCCTTGGAGTTTGAGGGTTCCACCGGTAAGGGCGAGGACGTTTCCATGCCTAGCTCCTACATTGCCATCTCTGCTGACGGAGAGTATGACGAGGAGGAATTGAAAGACTTTGTAAAGAGCTTGAACTACAAGGCAATTCTTGACAACCTTAGGAAGGCAAACCTTCCTGAAGAGTGGGTTTCCATGGCTGAGCAGTACATTGAGCAGGCAATGGATGAGATAGACTTATACTAATAGTTTAGACTTCAGGATGGAACATGAAACTTGAGATCAAAGATCTTAGAAAAAAATACGGCAAGAAGCTGGTGCTCGACGGCATCAGCTTCAGCGCCGACGAAGGTACCTGCGTGGGGATTCTGGGCGGGAACGGATGCGGAAAATCAACGCTGTTATCCATTCTGGCCGGAATCGTTCGTGCGGATTCCGGAAGCTTTGAAGTGACGGGAGGGGAGAAGAGCTGCATAGGCTACGTTCCCCAGGGAACGCCTCTTTTTGAGGAGTTGTCCGCAAAGGATAATCTGAAGCTTTGGTATGATTCCCAAAGCCTGAAGAAAGAACTTGAAAGCGGCGTCCTGAAGCTTCTTGGCGTAGATGAATTCCTGAAAGTGCCAGTCCGGAAGATGTCGGGCGGCATGAAGAAACGCTTATCGATCGGATGTGCCGTATCCGGTTCACCCAAGATCCTTTTGATGGATGAACCTACGGCTGCCCTTGACATAGCGTGCAAGGACAACATTTACGCATATCTTGAGGAATTTAAGAAAAATGGCGGGCTGATCTTATTGGCTACCCATGACGTTCATGAGATCGAGCTTTGTGACAAACGTTACGTGATCAAGGACGGTAAACTAACGGAATGGCAGTATGACGGCGACTTGCGTAAGCTCGCTCAGTGGATTAAATGAGATACCTAAAATATTTTAGCGTACAACTAAAGAGAACCTTAAAGCTTGCAGTAGGCGTATTCCCTACTGCAATGCTTTTATTTGCGTGTCTTGGCGCGGCGGCATGGTTCCTTTTAAATCAGGGACCGCTTGCGGAAAGACAGCAAAAATATCAGATTGGCGTAGTTGGAAAGATCGACGACACCTATCTGGGATTTGGCATTTATGCCATCCAGACCCTGGACGTTTCCAGGTTTATGGTGGATTTTATCCCCATGACGGAGGAAGAGGCACGGCAGGCCTTTCGCAATAATACGATCACTGCGTACGTCAAGGTGCCGGAGGATTTTTTGGATTCCCTGATCTATGGACGGAACGACGTGCCGATCACTTATGTTGCATCGGAAGGACAGAAAGGAATCGGCGGGTATTTGATGGATGAACTGGCGGTCGTCGTCTCAAAGCTGGTGACGAGTGCCCAGGGTTCCATTTATTCCTTTCAGGACGTGATCTATGATTATGGCGACGCATCGCAGCTTGGAGAGTGGACGGACGAGATCAATCTACAGTTGATCGAAGACGTGCTTGCGAGGACAAAACTCGCTGAACTTACGGAGTTGGGCCTTTCCAAAGGCTTGCTCATGCGGCAATATTATTTCTGCGCAGTCGTGCTATTGTTTTGTTTTTTGTTTGGCATTAGCAGTGCATCCTTTTTCCTAAAGAGAAATGAGGATATTGGAAAATGGATGAAAATGAGGGGAATTGGTGCCGCCGCACAGGTGCTCTGCGAGTATGGCGTTTATCTGCTTATGATGATGGCGTGCGTATTCCTGCCCCTAATAGGTGTTGGCATTGCCACAAAGAGCTTTGCTTTTCTGAAAACAAAGATTTATATGGACGAGATCCTAAAGGCCTTGGTGCCCATCTTGATCATGATCTCAGCCATGCATTTTATGATTTACGAAACGGTTCGCAATCCCGTGGCGAATCTGCTGCTCCAATTTTTGGGCGTGATCGGCATGGGATACGTGTCAGGATATATTTATCCCGCCTCATTTTTCCCGGAGGGCATAGCCTTTGTGGGAAGCGTGTTGCCGACGGGAGTGGCCCTGGAGGGATTCACGGGTGCCATGATTGATGAGCGGAGCGGGATGGCGTTGGGGCTGGGATGCCTTTACGTGACTGTATTTTTGGTATTGTCGGTATTGATGAGAAAACGCGTGATCGAGAGGGAAAACGGATAGATGAGGCGGATGATGGTTTGGTGCCTTCTTACCGAAAAGAGGCTTCTGAAAAAAATAAGTTACGTCGCCGTGCTCTTGATCGTTCCGTTTTTGGTTTTTGGCCTCCGACAGGCTGCTTCCCAGGAAGCAGGAATGGTGACCATTGGACTGTATACGCCTGCGGAGGAAGGGAGTCTTTCAGACGTTTTGCTTGGGCGCTTAATGGAAGAAAAAAGCGTTCTTCGCTTTCTGCGTTACGAGACCGAGGAAGAGGCGCTAAAAGCCCTGACGGGAAAGACCGTGGATGCCGTCTGGATTCTTCCGGAGAATCTGGAAGGGGAGCTGGTAAAGCTTGCTGAAAAGAGGACGGTAAAGCCCGTTGCCAGAGTTGTGGAGAGAGAGGATGACGTGGCGCTGACGTTTACGCGCGAGGTGCTGTGCAGCAGGATCTTTCCGGAATTGGCATATCAGGTATACGTAGAATACGTCAACAGAAAGCTTGACGGGAACGTGCCGGAAAAAGAAGAACTACTGGAACGCTTTGAACGCATCCAACGGACAGGAAATCTTTTCCAGGCAGAATATCTGGATGGAACGGAAGACACAGGGGAGAATTACTTTATGGCGCCAATCCGCGGATTGTTGGCCATATGGCTGGTGCTTTCGGGATTCGCGGGCATTCTGTATCAAAAGCAGGATGAGATCAATGGACTTTTTGATGCCATTCCCGGAAGAAAAAGAATCTTGTATTCTTTCGGCCTGCAGGCAGTCGTTTTGTTTAACGGCGGCGTGATCTATCTGGTAGCGTGCAAGATTCTGGGCGTGCTTGATCATTTTGGGCAGGAATTATTGCTGTTGCTGCTGCTTCTTCTTATGGTCGCATGCTTTTGTAATGTGATTGGCTTGCTCGTAAAGAGAATGGAAGGGATTGGCGTTTTGATTCCAGTCATGACGCTTCTCATGATCGCGTTCTGCCCCATTTTTATCAACATTCGGAAGTATTGGGCGCTGCAGAGTCTGTTGCCGCCATATTTATATTTAAAAGCCCTGCATGGCGTAGGGTACTTAAAATACATGGGCATTTACGTTGTGGCGGGATTCTTTGCCTGTGTACTTTTAAATCAAATCAAAAATCGCCGATAGAGAGTTTGCGGCTTCGGTGATGGGAATGGAATGGTTCAATGATGACGCTAAGGGAACTGGAGATCGGAAGCTCTGCTGAGATTACGGAAGTTAAGGGAGAAGGTGCGCTACGGCAGCATTTGCTGGACATGGGCCTCTTGCCAGGCACAAAGGTAACCGTGGTAAAATACGCACCGATGGGTGATCCCGTTGAAGTGAGGATCCACGGATATGAACTCACGTTAAGACTTGCAGATGCGGAGCAGATCTCCGTCAGGGAGAAAAAAACCGAAAATTCACAGAAGCTGAATGAAAAGGAAGGCGAACGTCCGGGAAAAACGCGGAAAAAGAAGGTGGAGCATCCTGGCCTTGGCGAGGGCGGAAAGTATCACGTCAAGAAAGGGGAAACGCCGCTGCCGGAAGGAACCGTGCTGACGTTTGCCTTGGCGGGAAACCAAAACTGTGGTAAGACAACGCTGTTTAACCAGCTTACGGGTTCCAATCAGCACGTGGGAAATTTCCCTGGCGTGACCGTGGACCGGAAGAGCGGCGCGATCAAAGGCATGGCGAATACGGAGATCACGGATCTCCCGGGAATTTATTCCCTGTCGCCCTACAGCAGTGAGGAGATCGTGACCAGACAGTTTGTCATTCATGAAAAGCCCACTGGCATCATCAACATTGTGGATGCCACAAACATTGAAAGAAATCTTTATCTGACCATGCAGCTGATGGAGCTTGAGGTTCCAATGGTGCTGGCCTTGAATATGATGGATGAGGTGCGGGGAAACGGAGGCTCCATCGACGTAAACCGCATGGAAGCGGCGTTGGGCATTCCCGTGGTACCAATCTCGGCGGCAAAGAATGAAGGCGTGGATGAGCTTATAACGCATGCACTCCACGTCGCAAAGTATCAGGAGAGACCTGGACGTAATGACTTTTGTGACGCAGAGGATCACGGCGGAGCCGTACACAGATGTCTTCACGGCATTATTCATCTGATCGAGGATCACGCAAAAATGGCGGGGATTCCCGTAAGATTTGCTGCGACAAAACTGGTGGAGGGCGATGAGCACGTGTTAAATGCTTTGAAACTCGACCAGAATGAAAAGGAAATGCTGGAGCATGTTATCAGCCAGATGGAGCAGGAGCGCGGTCTGGACCGGGCGGCGGCCATCGCTGACATGCGTTTTTTGTTCATAGAAAAGCTAGTGAAGGAAACCGTGGTAAAGCCAAGGGAGAGTAAGGAACACGAGCGCAGCACGAAGATCGACAAGATCCTTACCGGGAAGTATACTGGCATTCCCTCCTTTGCACTGATCATGGCATTAGTGTTTTATCTGACGTTTAACGTCATTGGGGCCTTTTTACAAGGAATCTTGGAAAACATGGTTGATTGGCTGACGGAGTTGACCGCAGGAGCCTTTGCGGCGTGGAACGTCAATGAAACCGTGAGCTCGCTGGTGTTGGATGGCATCTTTGCCGGCGTCGGAAGCGTTCTTAGCTTTCTGCCCGTGATCGTGACGCTGTTTTTCTTCCTGTCGCTCTTAGAGGACACGGGATACATGGCGCGCGTAGCGTTTATCATGGATAAGCTTCTTAGAAAGATCGGACTTTCGGGACGAAGTATCGTGCCCATGCTGATCGGTTTTGGCTGTACGGTGCCTGGCGTGATGGCCACCAGAACGCTTCCTTCGGAGCGTGACAGAAAGATGACGATCCTGCTCACGCCATTTATGAGCTGTTCCGCGAAGCTTCCCATTTATGGATTTTTTACGGCAACTTTTTTCCCGAAGCATGCAGGCCTGATCATGGTGGGACTGTATTTCCTCGGGATCCTCGTCGGCATAGTCACGGCGCTGGTGTTTAAGGGTACCTTGTTCCAAGGCGAGGCGGTGCCGTTCGTGATGGAGCTTCCAAATTACAGGCTGCCCGGTTGGAAAAACGTAATGCAGCTCCTATGGGAAAAGGCAAAGGACTTTTTGCAGAGGGCGTTTACGGTGATCTTCCTTGCGACCATGGTGATCTGGTTCCTGCAGACGTTCAATTTGAGACTCAGCGTGGTAGCAGATTCCAAGGACAGCATTCTTGCGGGAATCGCCGGACTGATCGCTCCGCTGTTTGCACCCCTTGGATTTGGCGACTGGAGAATTTCCACGGCGCTGATCAGCGGATTTATGGCAAAGGAGAGTGTGGTGTCTACGCTCGAAATTTTGTACAACGGCGGAATACAGACTGCAATTACAGCGCTGTCTGCTGTTTCAATTCTCGTGTTCAGCCTGCTCTACACGCCATGCGTTGCGGCAATCGCCTCAATAAAGCGGGAACTTGGCCAAAAATGGGCTGTAGGAGTAATCTTCTGGCAGTTCGCAGTGGCATGGCTCTTTGCCCTGGCAACACACCTCAT
>JAFZNO010000053.1 GCA_017552985.1 Lachnospiraceae bacterium | reverse complement strand
TTTACTTCCTACTGGCTCTGATAAATTACTAGAGATAACTACGGAAGAAGTGAATATTGTTATAAAATCAAAGAAGCCATGGCAAGAAGAAAACTTGCCAGTGTCTTCTTCTGTTGTTGTGGAAGGAAAAGATATCAAAAGTATTTATCTTAAGTCGGAGGGGAAACAGGAATTAGAAGAATTTGATCATTCTGTCATAGAATATGCCGTAAAACCGCTCTTCTTCGAACAGACGGACTATGAGATTCTTGTAGGCAGCGAAAGAAAAACAAAAGTGTCTTTATTTAATGAAAATCATTTTATACGGGATAGTATTAGCAACGTAAGAGAAAATGATGATACATTGATCTCTGGGATAATTAATTTCGAAAACACGGTTGGATATACGGATTTTGATATTTATTCCAACGATCGAAAATGTTTGTCAATTCGCATTGAAGTTTTTCCGTCCAAGATTACATATAAAGAAGACTATGTACAGATGATTGACGACATATCAGAAATGGTATGTGAGGTGGCCCTTGATTTTATGCGAAAAACATATCGTACCTTTTCGCTGGGAGACAACAAGAATAGCTTGTTGTCAGTTTATTTTCAAATCTTATCGGTTATCTATAATGATTACATGAATGCTGTTGCGCGTATCACTAACATACCTCATCATAAGCTTATAACGGAGCATTACGTGGTTCCGGCACATAAGGCGAAACGGACAGATCGTGTTACCGAAAAGTGGATCATAAAACATCCAGAGCAGGTTACCGTAGTATCGGATGGTATTATGGTAGATAAAGTGCTTGCAGCGGTAAAACAGGTTACATATGATACTACGGAAAACAGGTTTGTTAAATTCATATTGAGCTCCACGCTAAAGAAACTTGAGAGTTTTAAAAAACGATATGTGGACTATGTTGGTTCTGCCAAGCAAATAGAGGAGCATGTTTTGGCTGAAGCAGATCACATGGTTCGCGAAATAAGACGTGTATTGAACATGTCTTTTCTTCGGGAGGTATCAGAGTATACTGCGGCTCAAAGTATGTCTCTGGTCTTCGGAATGGCACCAGGATATCGAGAGTTATACAAGTGTTATATTGTTTTGCAAAAGAGTCTTTCAGTTCATGGAGATGTGTTTAAGATGTCTCCCAAAGACACTGCACAGTTATATGAGTATTGGTGTTTTATAAAGTTATTCAATATATTAAAGAGCAATAAATACAAACTTAAAACACCTGATATTATTAAGATTGATAATAATGGAATAACTATCACATTGGTGAAAGGAGCAAAGTCTGAAGCTAGATTTATTAGTCCACAGGGCGAGTTGATCACCTTGACCTATAACCCAAGTGAAAGCAAAACGCAGACTGTTAATCAACGCCCTGATAATGTCTTGGAGCTTGAGAAAAAGGGCTCCCAAGTCACATATAAATATGTTTTTGATGCTAAGTATCGGATAGAAAGGAATCCTGATGGAAATTATTATCCGGACGTAAATCCGGGACCTAAGGTTGATGACATCAATACCATGCACCGTTATCGTGATTCCATAGTATATGAGAATCCTAAGTCTAAGTTTACTTTTGAAAAAACTATGTTTGGAGCCTATATTTTATTCCCCTATGATAAAGAGGATTTGTATGAGAACTTTGAACGGGAGGATAATGGGAAAAAGGTTAAAGGACATAAGTTTTATAGGAGTATCGAAACGGTTAACATTGGGGGCCTGCCATTTCTTCCCGGATCTACAAGATTGGTAGAGAAATTATTGACAGATCTTATTAATGATTCCAAAGAGTCTGCGTTTGAAAGAACAACTTTACCAAGAGGCATTGAGGAAAAACTTTCCAAGGTTGACTGGGAAAAGCGAGACGTATTAATTGGTACCTTTAGATCGATTAACCAATTTGATGTTTGTTTTGAAAAGAAATTCTATTATGTGCCGGAAAAACTGATTGGTAAAGATAGACTTCCGATTCATTATGTGGCGTTATATCAAACCAATTCAAAGTTTAAGAATAAAGGGGAAATTCGGTATTATGGCGAAGTAATAGCGCTTTCTAGAGTAAGACGGAAATCAATCACGGAAGTGCCGATGACACAAAACAATCCAGATGAAGTTTATTATCGGATTTATGTAAAAGAGTGGAGAGACATTACAAAGGAAAATGATTCTGGGAATCCGCTGTATCCAAAAGAGACGGGATGCAACATCCTATACACAAATATGTTTCTTCTTCAGCATAGTGATTATATTCCCGATCTTTTTATCAAAAACGAAGAGGAATACCGCTTCTATACTGAACTAAAGAGATCAGTTGAAAAGGCAGACATAAGCGAAGGGATGGACAACATCAGTTTTAAACAAGGAGATACTCGATTTGTATTTGCGTCTGGAGAAATCCTTGTTTATAGGGAGGATAAGATCGTTGAACGCGTTGAGCTAGCTGAGTTTGCCAGAAAGCCTGGTCGGACATTTAGAAGATTACAATTTATTTCTGAGAAGATGAAGGAGTGAATTAATCATATGTAGCTAAAACAATAATTGGTTTTACAGGGATATTTACTGAACAACATGAATGTTATCTACTAATTCTGGCAAACTGTTAAACAAATATGTAAAAAACTATGTTGTATTCGATCTCAAAACAACTGGAATCTCCGTCACGAAGGATAAAGTGGTTGAGATTTCTGCCGTGAAGGTCTTGGACGGTGAGGTGGTTGAGGAGTTCTCGACTTTGGTGAATCCGTGCATGCACATTCCAAAAGAGACAGGTAAGAAGGCATTGGAAGAAGATTGAAAAAAGGTTAAGATGATTTGATTTAAGAAGTCTTTGCGCATCCCTAATTACACCGTTCAGACATGATGCATTCCCTTTTGACAGCTTTTCCAACCTTGAAATGTAAGGGATTTAGCAATTGCTTAGACGAGAATTCTAGAAGACGATTGTAGATAGTGCCGAAATTTATTTTTGTATCTGCGGCTTATTGACTTCGCAAATTACCACGTGATACATTTTCAGACAAGGAAAGTCATAGAGCAAGGCGGCTACCCTCCGAAACGGAGGGGCAAACCCTCCAGAAAGGAGGGCGATGCCAATGATTACATATGCGGAATTATTCCAATTTTGTATTTTCATTGTTGCCCTTATTGGACTTTGTTACAAAGTCTTTAAGGACAAAAAGAAATAGCCGCCAACTATTCACAGTAGTTGACGGCTAAGCTGTAAAGCTTCAGCCATAAAGCTTATCTGGGGTAGCCGCCTCTGTGGCTTTCCCCTTAAAAAGAATATAACACATTCTTGATAAACGCGCAAGGGAAATTGAGGAGACTGATTTATGTTATCTGCAAATCCGGGGAAGCTCATACACACGTACGTGAAGGACTACGTCATCTTCGATCTTGAGACTACGGGCATCTCCACTGCGAAGGATGAAGTGGTGGAGATTTCTGCCATCAAGGTCTTGGATGGAAAGGTGGTTGAGGAGTTCTCGACTTTGGTGAATCCGTGCATGCACATTCCGATTTTTGCAAGTGACGTGAATGGCATCACGGATGATATGGTGGTGGGGGCGCCGACCTTTGACGAGGCGTTGGAGGAGTTCCTCGAATTCGCCGGAGATCACGTGCTGGTTGGGCACAACATACATACCTTTGACATGAAGTTTATTTATCGGGATGCGCAGAGGTTCTTCGGAAAGACGATCGGAAATGATTACGTGGACACGTTGCAGATTGCGCAGGCCTATCTTCCGGGGCTGCATCATTATAAGCTTACGGATCTGGCCGGCCATTATGGCATTAGTTCTGCAGGGGCGCACCGCGCACTGAATGACTGCAGGATGAATCAGAAGATTTTTGAATGTCTGGCGAAGGAGATGGAGCATCCTTCCGAAGCGGCAGCCAGCGTGCAGAAGTGCCCGCGCTGTGGCTGCGTGTTGCGGCTTAAGAGCGGACGGTACGGCGACTTTTGGGGCTGCACGGGCTATCCTGCCTGCAGGTATACGAGGAATAAGTAAAGAGCAGCATCAGTGCCACGTTGAGGAACAGGGTTACGATGCTTGCCTCAATCTTATAGGTGCCGCCGGAGAGCAAAGTATTGGCAGAAGGCTGTAGGGTCAGTAGGTGGGGATAATCTGACGCCAGGCCAACGCCTCCAAGGAAAAGCGCGCCAACGACGTTCCACACGGCATGTGCCATGATCGGCGCAAGAATCGTCTTTTCAGATTCATATAAGGACGTGGTAAACAAGTACATGGTGATCACGTTGAGCACCGGGATCACCCCGGCTTCAAATGCGCCGCCGTGCAGGAGCGTAAACAATGCCGTCGTAAAGATTACAGCTACTGCGAGATTGCATCTCTTTTTCAACAGCTGATACATGTATCCCCTGATCAGAAGCTCTTGCATGACCACGTTGATAAAAGCGGACAGGATCCAGAGCCAGAGCATCGGCACCTTCTCCTGATCCGTTACGATCAGCTGCCTTGACGCCATAAGCACGCCGGCAGCAGCTGCGATCCAAATGGTGCCCGTGATCGTTCCGACAACCGTACCCTTGACTAGATTCTCCTTTATGGGAATGTGAATCTCTTTCTTCTCGAGCAGAAGAAAGACCACCGTAAATACAACCAGGACCAGGAATGGTACCAATTCTGCAAAGAATCTCCATATGGCAGGATCCTCACACGGAACGGTAATGATTCCGGCGAGGATGGCCCATCCAAGGAAGAAAACTAATACTTTTAGGATTGTTGAAATTGCTTTTTTCATCTATTTGCCTCCATCATTGCTTTTTCATATTTACCTGTTAGACGGCGACGCGGGGATTTCGTTACAAAAAAGTTGGACGCATGATAAATGCCCTTAACGTGCGGAAATCATCACTATATTTTCGGTGATGAAGGGGTTATGATATAATAGAATACTGATTGCACGGGCAGGCTTCAGTGACCTGCAAAAGGAGGGCATATGAACGAGGAGAAGAAGTATAACGAATTTTCATCAGAGTTATCAGATGAGGTGATCATGGAGCTCAATGACCAGTTTGAATATGACATCGTGTCGATCCTGGATAAAGAGCATGGCGTCGTGGACGTGGAGCGCATGAGCGAGGTCATCGCTGCTCATGCCTGTAAGGGCTGGCGTCTTGCGTTTGTGATCCCGAATGAGATCGGCCATGATTCTTCCCTGACGGAACTGAACGGCATGTCCATTGGCATCAACTCCACGCTCGACCAAAACGTCTTGATCTTTGAAAGGCGCATCCGGCGGTGCGGGAGGTAGGAGACTGAATATTCTTTCCAGATAGTGTGATATATGGGGCGTAACCAGAGAGGGCTGCGTCCTTTTATTTTGGCCGCACGATAATGTGATTTATAGTGTGCTTTTATGGTACGTATCTTCCGGAAAGGACATGATATGATGTAAATAACAAGTAGTTATGCGCGATTCGGTGCTTAGGCAGACAACTCGAGAAGACTTGTTCGGTTAGAAGGGAGGCTGAAACATGAGTTGGGATACTGGTGATCGTGAACAATGGGAACAGGACTATTATGACAGCAGGTGCTATCCGGAAGAGTACGATTGCATCGAGGAATATAGATTGGAACATGAAAATGGATTTGGCAGCGGTTACGCCGGCATTGGACAAATCATCCTCTGGACTATTTTGTTGTACGTTGGATTTCACGTTTTACTCGTGGCGGCCCTCTTTCCGCCGCTGGGAGTGCTATTATTTTTGGGACTTGTGAAGGTGAAAAGTTGGTTTGATTGATGGTGGGATAGGAGGTGTTGGGATGAATAATTTCGTGATTCATGAAAGTACCAGAGGCAGCAGCGTATCCTCTGACAATTTGGCTTTCTTTATTTGGATGGCGATCGTGTTTCTCTTTCCGCCGCTTATGATATTTGCGTTTTTATTTTGCCTTTTTGATGATATTTTCTGAGAATCTGCTCGACGGCCTGATGATGATCAGGCCGTCTTTTTCGTTGAAAATAGTGATGCAATGGATTATAATTGCTATATACTGATTTGATTTGCAAAGGAGAAATCTTATGGGACTGTTAGATAGGCCGGAAGTTATTATTCTCAAAGAGTCAAGCGATGCAAAAAGGATGCGCGCCATAAAGGGAGACATAACGAAAGTAACTGACGTACAGGCCATCGTCAATGCAGCCAATGAGAGTCTTCTGGGCGGTGGCGGCGTGGATGGCGCCATTCATTACGCGGCCGGGCCGCAGCTCCTTGCAGAGTGCAGAACGCTTGGAGGTTGCCGCGTTGGTGAGGCGAAGATCACGAAGGGGTATAACTTACCCTGCGATTACGTGATCCATACCGTTGGCCCGAGATGGCATGGCGGAAACCAGGGAGAGGCTGATGCGCTTGCTTCCTGTTACGTGAAAAGCCTTGAAGTGGCGATGGAGCATGGCATTCGCAGCATCGCCTTTCCGTCTATCTCTACGGGTGCGTTCGGATATCCCTTGAATGAGGCGGCCAAGGTCGCCGTAAGCGCCGTGGCTGAATTTCTAAAAGATCATCCAGAGGCATTTGATGACGTATGCTGGGTGTTGTTTGATAATTATACGCTGTCGGTTTATGAGAAGGAGATGGCGAAAGTACGCTAGGAAACACGATGATTGAGGAGGTTATAAAGATAGATCGCTATGTTTTTGACAAGAGTTTTAGATGAATTAAAAGAGACGGAGAACATTGTTCAGAAAGAACTAACTCCTAAGCCAGGGAAAGGAAAATACAATATAATTCCGGTAGAGTTTGTTTTTGGAATTCTTTTCGTTGCCCTGCTTTTCTCCACGAGAGAATACAACTTTTTCCTGCTTAGGTATTATTGGAAATGGATAACCGTAGGAATTGGGGTCCTTATAGTAGATGTATTTATGATAAAAGTATGGGAAAGAAAAGAATGCTTAAACGGCTTTCACTTGCTTTACGTAATAACGGTCATTACCAACTTTCCCATTTTTGTTGGATTTAATTTTTTCGCTTGGACGGTGTCGAAATATGAAATAGAAAGGGATTCAATTTTTTCTCCGTATATTATTTTGGCTGCTGATTTAGCGGCGATTTCTGCGCTTCCGCTGGCTGATGGAATAATCAAAGCTTTGGCATTATGGATTCTGAAGATTCTAAGTGCAGAGAATCTGATGGCAGACGTAAGAACATTGTTCTTTTTGCTGTACATCCTCATAATCAAAATGATTTTTGTTATCATTAACTTCATTGCCTTTGCCTTAATCAGCGTGAAGAATGGTTTGGACATTCAGCAAGAAAGACGAGCCGCTTTGGAAGACGCTACCAAAAGTGAAGAGAGTTTGGACATGAATCAAGTAAATGGCGTTATTGAGGTTAAAAAGTCCAAGATAAATAACATTTATAGCCATGCAGGCGATTACATAAGGGCAGTCGTTATGAAATTCCAACTGGCAGTGTTGATTTTGGCATATTTTATTGCGGCAGTCTTTCCTGCTACCATAGGAATTAAGGCGTATGATGATACTCAGACGGCCTTTCTAAATGCCGTAACAATCATAACTTTGATCATGCTGTTCTTGGATAAGGCAAGGGATTGGGATAAGAGAATTGAACAGCAACGTGATAAGCGTAAAAAAGAACCAGAGAAAGAATCAAAGGAAACACCGATCACTTGAGGCGAGGACGTCAGGAGGCACTATGATCACGGAAGATAAGGTGAGGCAGGTTCTTGATAAGCCGGAAACAATTGATGGCATCCAGAAGTATTGCAGTATCATGAAGCGGGTGCGTGCGGTTGACGCTGCGAAGTATCCTTTTCCAGCAAGCTGCTGAATGCCTTGAAACCGTCAGAACCAATCTGGGACAGCGTCGTTGCTACGAAGCATTTTGGCTTCAAACTTCCCGGATATAGTCTAAAGGACAGGCCTTCAGCCTGCGTAAAGAAGTACGCTGAATACTGCGAGACCTTTAAAAAGTATGCCAAAGTGCCATGGGCAAGTGGTGGAATTAAGATTAATGTGAAAAGTGGACATGGGGGGTAAATCAAATGGCAAAAAGTCTTATAGATAAAATGTTAGATAGTATTTTCGATGCGGAATGGGTTGGAAAGCGTGGGGAAAAATTGACCGAGCGAGAACTGATGCTGGTGCAGCTCTTTGGACGCAAGGGAAAGGTTCTGCGAAATGTTTATTTGCCGAAAGAAAACGGAGAGACTTCCGAGGTTGACGTGATTTTTATCACGCAGAAGGGCATCTTTGTTTTTGAGAGCAAGAATTATTCCGGCTGGATTTTTGGTGATGAGAAGAGCTTAAATTGGACTGCCATGTTGCCTAATAAGCAAAAGAATCAGTTTTATAATCCAATCATGCAGAATAAAACGCACATGAAATGGATGAAGAAATTTGTTGGCGAGGACATTCCGCTTTTTTCGATCATAGCATTCTCCGAGAGATGTGAATTAAAAAAAGTAACGGTGGAATCACCTGACATAAAGGTGATCAACAGAGACATGACCTATGTGACCGTAAAAGCAATATGGGATAAGAATCCAGATGTTGTGACGGCTGAACAGATTGAAGAATTATACGCAAAGCTAAAAGATCTTACTAACGTTGATCAGGCCGTGAAACTAGCGCACATAGAGAATATCGAGAAGAAGTTTAAGAACAAAGATGAGAAGGCGGCACCTAAAGGGGAGGTTTCTGAAGCAAATTCAAGTGAGGATGCGAAATCAATGATTTGTCCCAAATGTGGTAGCCCCCTGGTACTCAGAACGGCAAAGAAAGGTGATAACGCAGGCAATCAATTTTACGGGTGCAGCGCATTCCCAAAGTGCAGATACGTGCGGAATTTAGAGTAGTTATATATTTAGGGATTGAGGAGTGAAGTATGAACATCCAAATCTTTGGCACGAAGAAGTGTAACGACACAAAGAAAGCCGAGCGTTATTTCAAGGAGCGCGGCATCAAATATCAGTTCATTGACATGAAGGAAAAGGGCATGAGCAAGGGCGAATTTACTGCCGTGGCGCAGGCGAACGGCGGCATCGAAAACATGCTGGATCCGAATGCGAAGGACAAGGATGCACTGTCGCTGATCAAGTATATCGCGGAAGAGGATAAGCTGGCGAAGATCTTGGAGAATCAACAGGTGATCAAGACGCCGGTCGTACGAAATGGAAAGCAATCTACGGTTGGATATCAGCCGGAAGTTTGGAGGAAATGGGAATGATGGATTCAATATTGATCAAAGACACCACCAGGGAACAGCGGGAGCGGATCGTCGCGGAGTCCATAGGCGACGTAAGCGGTTCTTGTGACGGATGCATGGCGGGGCTTGCGGAGATGTATCAGGATTACATTGACGGGAAGAAGGAGATCCGCGAGATTAACATGGAGTTCCGCGCGAGGTATGAATCGGGCGTGGACGGACCGGAGAAGGAAAGCTATTCCTGTTGGAGGTAGGGCGAATGTACGGTAAGCTTTATTGCATTGGAGTGGGTCCGGGAGATCCGGAGCATTTGACTATAAAGGCCTTGAAGGCATTTATGGAGGTTGACGTGGTGGCATATCCGCATTCGGACAAGGCTAGATCGGAAGCCGTTGCGCTAAGGATTGCGGAGGTTGCATATGCGGGGCTTGAAGACAAGGAGAAGCTGCCTGTTTACGTTCCCATGACGCGTGACCGTGACGCGGTGGAGAAGTCCCTGCGCGAGGTGGCGGAGCAGATCAGCGAGAGGCTGAAAGGCGGCAAGACGGTTGCGTACGTTACATTGGGCGATCCAATGATTTACAGCACGTATTCTTCCTTGGGAAAGACATTAAGGGACTTGGGACATGAAACCATCTACGTGCCAGGCGTGCCGTCCTTCTGCGCCGTTGCTGCAAAGCTAGGCGTGCCGCTGGCAGAGGGAAAGGAAGCGCTCAGCATCATCCCGGCGTCGGGTAATATTCCAGAGCTTCGGGAGAATGAGAATGCCGTTTTCATGAAGGCAGGCAGCAAGATGAAGGAATTAAAGGAATGCGATGTCTTAAAGGATCGGGAAGTGATGGCAGTAAGCAATTGCGGGATGGAGAATGAAGCGGTTTATGGAAAGTTGAGTGACGTGCCGGAGGATGCGGGATATTTCACGATTGTGATCGCCAAGAAGGCAGATGCTTAAAGGAGGTATGGTGTTATGTCTAACAATGTACCAAAGACGATCGGGGAATTTAAGGCTTACGTGAGGGAAAACAACGTTCCGTTGGAGAAGATCCACATGCATTTGGACGAGGATTATCACGGAGCAAAGGCATTTGGAATTTATCGGGACGGGGATGAAGTTATTGTCTATAAGAATAAGGCGGATGGAAGCAGGGCGATTCACTATCAAGGGCTGGATGAAGCATATGCCGTAAGTGAACTTTATCTAAAAATGCGGGAAATGGAAATGGCGGCGAAAGATGCCAAAGAACCGAGAAATCCTTTGCCCGCCAGCACCAGTTATACAACTGGATATAAGTATTATCAGCAATACAATCCAGCGTATGACTATGAAAAGAAGAAAAAATTTAATGATTGGCTGCATGACGTGATCTTCATCGTTGTTCTGTTTGTTGTGGCTGGTTTGATCGCGCATGCCTCGAATAATGCTGCAAATAAGGCCTCGAATAAGGCAGCGGAGAACGTAAATACGTTGTATCGCTCCGGGTATTATTACTATAACGATGCATATTATTACAACACTGGGTACTTATGGTTTTGTTATGATTTCGGGAGCGGGAAATGGGATTACGTAGTTGATTCAAAAGTCGAAGGGATCGTGGCGGATTATGATGCCTATGCCACGAGCATTTCCGGATTGCAGATCGAACCCTTCGGCAGTTCTTCTTCGGGCAGTAACCAGAGTGAGAGCAGTAGCAACCAGAATGACAGATATAGTAATAGTTCCGACCGGGATGAACGTTATAGTGACAGTTATGACTGGGATGACGATGATGACTGGAGCTATGATTGGGATGACGATGATGACTGGGATTATGACTATGATAATGACTGGGATTGGGACAGCGACTGGTAAGGAAACGTTACTCAGTGATATGTGATGAAAACGGAGGAAGAATGGATGGAAGACAAGAGATTGATCAAGGTGACGGGAAAGGGCAATCTTAAGGTAAAGCCGGACGTGACGCGCATTACGATCACGCTGGAGGGATGTTATAAGGTTTATGAGGAGTCGCTGCGCCGTTCCTCCGAGGATACGGAGAGTCTGAAGGACGTTCTGGAGGGCTTGGGATTCAAGCGGGAGGACGTGAAGACCCTGTCGTTTAACGTGAATACGAAGCGTGAGAGTTATCAGACGAAGACCGGGAATTGGAAGGAGCGCTTTGTCGGATATGAGTTCCGACACGTGATGAAGGTGGAGTTCGACTCCGACAATGCAAGGCTTGGGAAGGTGCTTTACGCGCTTGCCAATGCGGAGAAGATCACGCCTGAGTTCTGGCTCAGCTACACCGTGAAGGACAAGGAAGCTTCGAAGAATGAGCTTCTCGGCAAGGCCGTGGAGGATGCGAAGGCCAAGGCGGTTGTCCTGTCGAAGGCGGCAGGCGTGAAGCTGAAGCAGATCCAGAGCATCGATTATTCCTGGGGCGAGATCGATTTTGAATGCAGTCCCATAAGTGAGCATTTCCGCAATCAATCCATGATGATGTGTAAGGAAAGCGGATCCTACGACGTGAACGTTGAGCCCGATGACATCGAGGTTTCGGATACCGTAACGGTTACGTGGGAGATTGGATGATCGTCGCCAATAATCTCCCTGAATTCTTGGGCATGATCTACCGCAATGAAGACACCCAGGGAACCCTGATGGAGGAGTAAACTCAATTCCGTAAAGGGATTGACAGAATGCGTCTCGGCAAATATAATGAAATACATAAGAATATGTTGAAGGGCAAAATGGTCGAAAGGCCATGACGCAAAACTACCAGGGCCTGTAAAATGGCAGCCAGTTGCATTGAAATGAAGCATCGAGGATTGCCATGGGTGGTGAAACTTGGTGCTTTATCTATTCTTTAACGAGTGTTGACTGGAGGAATGATAAGATGAGTAAAAAGAGAAAAACAATCATGGTTTTATTGTGCGTTGCCTCGATCTTTATGATCAACGTGCCGTTTCTAAAGTACTGCGACGCTACCGTAATAAACTTGTTCAATTCCAAGTCTTTGAATGGGTATAAGGCAGTTAGTCTTATGGGAGGAGATCTCGCTAACCTTGTAAAGATATTGTACGTGGTACTGGTGATTGTGGAGGTAATTGCGCTAGCTTCCATTTTCTATAAGAATGGAGAACAGGCAAAACACTGTAGTTTTTTTGCCGGTTTGTGTGAAAGCGTGATTGCGGTAACGCTTATAAGCCGCATTTATATGCATTTTAAAGAACTTAATGACATGGTGGGCATGGACGTGTTTGAGCATGCGGTTGGTATCGGCTTGTACGTTATGCTGGCACTGGGTATTTTGCAGATGCTTTCCTCCGCTGGAAAAAGTACTAAGAAAGATGAAGACATATTTGACATACTGTCAGGGAAATAGGCTGTTAGCATGTGAGTTACGTGCTTAGAAAAGTGAGAGGTGACTTTTGTGAAAGAGTTCATAGACGCTTATAAGCATTTGGAAAAACTGTGTAGCGAAATATATAATGGGCAGTATGGAATAACACAATACATAACGGATATGGAAAATACTCCTTTGTTTATGTCTAGAGAAGTTTCCGGATGGAACGAAGATTTGGCTGATTTAAAAAGATTGCGCCATCTTCGCAACGCTATGGTGCATGATACTTCTTATTATGAAGAGGAATATACAAAGGATGACATTGACTTTTTGAATGATTTTCATCTGCGTATTATGAAACAGCAGGATCCGCTTTCGCTTTGCAGAAAGAATTCACAGGCGAGGGATGAAAAAACGAAAAGGAAGCCAATGCCGGCATTTACGGAAAAAGAACAAAAGACCATCTATGTCCCTAAAAAAGTGGATATTACGCCACCACGTAAAAACAATAAATTAGCTGCTTTTGTAATTTGGTTGGGAGTTTCTGCCGTTATTCTCATTTTGCTTTACTTCGCGGGAGTATTATGAAAATATATCCTTTGACAAGCCTTTTGACTTTGAAGTGCAAGGGATTTATCGGGTTCGCGGATGAGAAATTTTTGAGTTGCTTGTGGATAGTGACGAAATTTATTTTTGTATGTATGTCTTATTGACTATTCAAATTGTCATGTGATACATTTTCAGACAAGGAAAGTCATAGAGCAAGGCGGCTACCCTCCGAAACCGGAGGGGCAAACCCTCCAGAAAGGAGGGCGATGCCAATGATTACATATGAGGAATTATTCCAATTTTGTATTTTCATTGTTGCCCTTATAGGACTTTGTTACAAAGTCTTTAAGGACAAAAAGAAATAGCCGCCAACTATTCGCAGTAGTTGACGGCTAGTGCAGTAATGCATTTGCTTTAACTATTGAGGGTAGCCGCCTCTGTGGCTTTCCCCTAAAAAGAATATATCACGTTCTGGTTGGACGCGCAAGGGGTATTCCAAGAAAGGAATGTAATCAATCAAAGACGATCTGAAATTCTTCTCTCCGGTTTCGTTCATTTACGGCGGCGATGATATCCTTTTTTTCAGGGGGCGCTACCTTCCTGATGATCTGCTCATCTTTTAAGAAGAAAAAATTACGTAGAGGTTTCTTGATCCAATACCAATCAACGGGAAGATCTACGTGGAATTTGTGATCAAGCGTGAGTTCGCCCTGCAAGTAAACAAATCGGTCTCCATCTAGCCATAGAACAATATGGCCTCTTGTCATCATCATGTTTTTAACTGTCATAATCATTCCCTTTTCTTTTAGCAAAAAAAACGTTAACGTGACTGCCTTTAGTATAACAGGGGGAGCTACGGAGGTCAAATATAAATTTGGCGTCAAATACTGTTTAAAACTTTCCCGTCCGCGTGTCGTCTATACGATCAAAGAGACATACGAAGGGAGGAATTTTTATGGATAAGATTTCTTTTGTTTTATTATGGGCGACGTTGTTGGCATTGGCTTTTCGCTCTGGCGCGGAGAATGGAGTTTCCAGTTCGCGTGATTTGTATGATAGAAATGGGCGGTACATTCTCACGCAGGAGGCCTTCCGCAATGACGTAATGGGAAAGATCGGTACGCACGTGTATTATTCTTATAACGTCTTCGAGGGGAGAAATCTTTCGGCGGATGATGAGAAAGAAATCGTGGAATATCTGAAAAGAGTTGATGAGGAGCTTAATGAGGACGTGTTTATCACTGGCTTTGGGAAAGTGTCCCATTCATGCACGTGGCGTTTTTATGCTGAGCAGTATTTGAACGGCGCGGTGATCCCGGAAGTCCGCTACCGGACGGACGTTGATACCACGAAGCCGAATCTATGTCTCGTAAGGGGCGAGCCCGTGAAGGAACTTGACACCTCATGGGTGATAGAGGCACCGACCCTGATCCCGGCCGTCAAGGAGCTGGCACTGAAGCACGCCAACGAGCTCTGCGACTATGACCGTGACGGTTTATATGCGAAGTATCTTTTAACCTATGACGTCCGCACCGATACTTTGGAATATGACTTCGTCATCAATGAAACCAGTCATATTATCGTTGACGCTTTTACTGGGCTGGTGATCAGCGAAAGCTATTGGGACGGGGTGTGTGAAGATTTAGAATAAGGGAGTTTCCTCAGTTTTTGCTCCAGGCGTATTGATTTTGGCATCGGCACGTGATACATTTTCAAAAAGGAAAGACATAAGGCAGGGTGCTGTCAGCGCAGAGGGGTAAAGGAATGAGTAAAAAAAGAAAAGTAGTCATGAGTATTCTTTGTCTGTTTTCAATTTATATGATCAACATGCCGTTTATGAAGCGTTTTGACACGACGGCGCTGGATCTGCTGAATCCGGGATCGCAGAATGGGATACAGGCTACGGAGCTTATTGGGGGAGATCTCGCAACCGTCATAAAGGTTATTTACGTGATATTGGTGGGCATAGAGCTCGTCGGGATCGTTTTGAATTGGCTGAAAAACGGGGATTGGGCAAAGCGTTGGAATTATTTCGCAGGCATCTTTGAGACTTTGAGTGCGATGACGCTGATCTGCAACGTTTACATGTTTTTCATGCAGTATAATGAACTTATGGGCTTGGACGTATTTGAACATACGATCGGAAAAGGTTTGTATTTCATGTTGTTGCTTGGGATTCTCCAGATACTCTTGTCTGCCGGGAAGAACAGTGAGAAGGACGAAAGCATCATCGACTTGGTGCGCGACAGGAACAATGATAAGGGATTCGATTGACGCTTAATGAATTGCGGCATAACGTGCGTAATGGGGGAAATTGCGTGAAGACGATAAGAATGGCGTTTTTGATCATAGGGATGAGTCTCTTTCTTTGCTTGGAAGGCTGTTCGAAGCAGGAGGTAACGGAGTCGGGAAATGCTGGAAAACAGTCTGGAACCGAGTCGGGAAATGCTAGCGGGAACGGGGCGAAGCAGGCGGGAACTGAGTCTGGGAACGCGGGAAAGCAGTCGGGAAATGCCGGCGGGAACGGGGCGAAGCAGGCGGGGACCGAGTCAGGGAACTCGGGCGACAGTGCGGCGATGCAGTCGGGAAACGTTGACGCGAGTGAGGACGGAAGCCCGTTGCAGCCCATAGGATTGTCAGATGAGGTTCTTACGCCGGATTCCGAAAAGGTATGGCTTTGTACAAGGATTGCGTATTTTTATCCAGAAAATCCCGCAGAAGATGGGATATCACGCTTATTTTATAATGACAAGGGATATCTGATCAAGGAAGAGGGTTACACGCAAGCGCAGGAATTGGGGAGCGTCGCGAACTATGGAGGTTTCCTTGAAGATGGGAATCCTTCCTGGATGGAAAGGGAATACTACGAAAATCAAAAGGTATCCGGGACGATCCGGACCAATTACGTGTATGAGGACGGCAAGTTGAAGGAATTGTCCAGCGAAACCAAGAAAACGGACGGATCCATTTATCAAAAATCGATGGAAAAAATAGACGAATACGGGAACCCCTATTGGTACGAAATTGATTCTGAAGGCTTGCATTTTGTCTTTGACTACCGCTTAGAATATGAATATGACGAAGAGGAACGGCCGATAAAAATATGCAATTACAATAAGAACGACCAACTGGAGGGCGTCCTGGAATACGAGTATGACAAGAAAGGGAACGTAACCAAGGAATCGGTACGTAGCGTAACGGCAGGGATTTTACATACGTACAAATATTTTTATGATGAAAACGGAAATAACAGTCGGATGGAATGCTATGACGGAAATGGCGAGTTGTTCCAGAAGGTGGTTTACAAATACGAGCAGTTTGTCATAAAGAAGTAAAAACTTGCTTTTTTGGTATCTTTTTTAGTTGTTTTTTGATATAATGAAATGGGGTATTACTTGGCTTACGATCGTGGGAGGAGGTTACGTCATGACAAATGAAGAGATCAAAGAAAAACTGGAAAAGTACTTTGAAGAGCAGGGCATGAAAGCCGAAGAAGCGTCGGAGGAAGAACTGGTCAAGGCAAAATCCATGGTGATGAAGATCCCGTACTGCGACGTCGCGAACGTTACGGTTGATCCGCGGGCGCTAAGCCGCATTACCAAGGAAAAGGCTTTGAAATATTGCTGTATTCCTTTTGGATTTGATTCCATGGACTCTTCCGTGCTGACGATCGTTTCTGACGATCCCCTCAACTATGACAAGGCGGATGACCTGCGGATCATCACGGAGGCAGAGATTTCTTTCGTGCTGGGATCACGCAGCGCCATTCTTAAGAAGATAGAGGAGTGTTATGCACCAGAAGGCGTGAGCGCGAAGCCGGCAGAGAATCTGCAGCCGAAGGCTCCCGAAAGCGCGCAGGAAAAGCCGAAGGCGGGGGATGATGGAATTGAGCGTTTTGAGATCAATGAACAGTGGGCGCATTCCGGCATCGTGAAGGCGGGAGATTATTGCTTCCTGAGTTATTGCGTTGGTAATATCGGCGGGACGATCGAGGAGCAGATCAACGGCGCCTTTGACAATATGGAAGCGCGTCTGGCCATGGTTGGACTGAAGCTGGAGAACGTGGTGCAGATGGATTGTCTCTTTAGGGACGTTTACAACATTCCCATTATGGAGAAAGTGATTAAGGAGAGATTTCACGGGAAGTATCCCGCGCGTAAATCCATCGAGACGAACTTCGCTCACGTGGGCGGCAAGGATGGTTTGCATTTTCAGGTTGACGCGATCGCGTATTTCGGACGGAAATAACGTATTGAAAATATGAGGTCTTAAGGTGGGAATATGATAAGCTTTTACGTTACGGAAAATTTTATGCTGCTTATGATCCTGATTGCATTCGGTTTAATGATTTTCGCAAACAGGAAATTAAAGATGCCGGAGACGAAGCTTTTTGTCGCGAGCATAGTTCTGATGCTTGCGGTCACGATCTTTGAAATGCTGGCCGTGGGTACGAAAGTGACAGTGTATTCACGGAAAACGAGAGCGTTGTTAGACATTATTTGCACTTTGACGTGCATGCTAAGCTTTGTTTTGCATCCGTGCGTGATCCTGACGGAACTGCTCATCATCCTGCGTGACAAAAAATATAAGCTGCTTTGCTTCATTCCGGCAGTGATCAATATGCTGGTTTATACATCGGCGTTGTATAGTCGGGTGTTCATCAGATTTCACGCTTCCGGCGAAGGAATATGGGTGAGCGGGTCGCTGTACTTGACAATCTATTACGTGCAGTTAACGTATCTTCTTATCTTAGCGTGCATCATAGCAGCTGCCATTCGGGCGGGCGAGTGGCACAAGAGCGTCATTCTGCTCGTGACGTTTGTGCAGTTAACTCTTGTGTCGCTTTGGGAAGTTGGACAAGATTTAGGTTTTGCTAATGCTGTCATGGTCCTGTGCATTATGGAGTATTACTGCTATCTTTCCGCGGTGTATCGCCGGGAGTCGTACGAAAAGCTGGAGGAGTCCAATCAGAAAATGCGGACGCTTACGATAGACGTTGCGGAAGCACTTGCAAATGCGGTTGATGCGAAGGATGGCTATACGCGCGGTCATTCGATGAGGGTTGCCGAGTATTCTCGCAAGCTTGCTGAAATGAAGGGGTTGAGCGCAGAAGAGTGCGATGAAGTGTATTATGCCGCTCTGCTTCATGACGTTGGAAAGATCGGGATTTCTGAGAGCATTATCACCAAGGAAGGGAAGCTCACTGCAGAGGAATATGAGGAGGTCAAGAAGCACTCCCTTTTTGGAGCACAGATCCTGCGGGGCATCAGTGAGTATCCCTACGTTAGCATTAGTTCGAGCGGTCATCACGAGAGGTATGACGGTAAAGGCTATCCGTATGGCCTAAAGGGAACGGACATCCCTGAGATCGCGAGAATCATTTCCGTGGCGGATGCGTACGTTGCAATGTCGTCAAAGAGGAGTTATCGCGACGTGCTCCCGCAGCAAATGGTGCGGGAAGAACTGGTCAAGGGTGCCGGCACGCAGTTTGATCCAGAGTATGCCCGTTTGATGGTGCGTCTCATAGACATGGATCCAGAGTATGAGATGAGTGAGCGGGAGAAAGCCGGGGAGCTTTCAGGAAAATCCGAGTTCGTCATTGGTAAGCGAAGGAGTAAGGTATCGGAAGGGATACAGGTAACGCCGCGCATGACGACCATTCACGTGACGGTAAGCCCCGCGGAAGAGTATGCGGGGAGAATTCCGGTTCCGTCCTTGGTTTTATTTGATTCCTTGGATGGAAGGGTACATAGTGCGGAAAAAGAGGTCAAGGAGCTGTGTTATTTTGAATATGGAGAGATCTGGTTTGACGGACGCAACCTGACCGTTGGCGCAAGAAAAATGCAGACGACTTTCTCAAAAACGCAGTTGTCAGAAGGCCTGAAGGATGGTGAATACGTGATTGAAGCCGTAAAGGTGCGTGATCACGTATTGATCAGGATCACGGGAACAAAGCAGACGGCGGAAATCATTGTCGCGCTACCGGATGGTACAAGGTTTGTCTACTTGGGACTGACTGGCGAGTATTGCAAGATCAGTGACGTCAAATTGGAAAAGGCGGAGAAGGAATGGGTTGACGGCGACATTCCGAGGATCGCGGAGGAGATCAGCTATATTAACGGTCCTGCAGGAGATCTTCCCAACGTGCAGATCGACGGATATCGAACGGACGCAACGGAAGGAATCCCCATCAGGGATGGATTGCAGATTTCCTTCCATACGAAGAACCTGCCAACCGCGAGACTTGTATGGCATTGTCCGTTTGTGGACATATTCTGTTCAGATGACGGAAAGGTGAATGGCAATAATTATCAAGACCTTGCCTTTATGCGTTTCGACGGAGAATTCTGGGAGATGGATCCTCATTGTTCCGTGGAGCTGGACATTACTAAGAGCGATGATTTCGAAGGCTGGGATGCTTGGAAGGATTATAACGTAAAAGGATATGACGCTACCGTTACGTTTCAGGTTGAGGGAGACGTGATCACCGTCATAACTGAAAATGCTGGAATATGTATGAGGAATAAGGCCGTGATCAAGGACGTGAATCGTACGGTTTACGCGGCGATCACGGGAGATCAGGTTGCCATTACGGCTATTCGGATAGGAGGCGTCGCATGACAATTTCCGGGTATCTGACAGACCACTGGGGAATGCTGATATTGTTAATAGGCTTGGCCATCATGCTTATCTCGGACATGCATTTGGAGCGGAGAATGGTGCAACGCATGGCCGTTGTGATCGTCATGCTGTTTGTGTATTCCATTGCGTGCTTTGTGGAGGCCTTTCTTGGAAATCAGGTGGAATGTTCGCCGCTTAGGCCCGTTTTGATCGCATTAAACTACAGCTTGGTTACGATCGTTCTCGTGAACGTGATCATGATCGTGTATCCGGAGCAAAGAAGATATCTATATATTCCCGCTGCGATCAACGCGCTTCTTTGTTTTATCTCCATTCCGACGGGATTGGTGTTTTCCATCTCGGATACGAATCATTTTTTGCGGGGACCATTGGGGTATCTGGCGTACGTTGTTAATGCGTTGTATTTGATCTACTTTATCGGTAAACTGTTCATGAAGGGCAGGATTCAAAAGGAAGATTATCCGGTATTGATCTTCTTGGCCCTGACCGCCGTCCTGTGCCTTACGATGCCACTGTTTATGGAAGACGTGGCTTCGCACTGGTTTACGGTGACGATCGCGATCGACTTGCTGCTGTATTACGTTTACCTGTTGCAACAGTTCACAAAGAAGGATCCGCTGACGAATCTCCTAAAC
>JAFZNO010000052.1 GCA_017552985.1 Lachnospiraceae bacterium | reverse complement strand
TTCCGCGACCTGATCTATCAGATGCAGGGCATGATGCGCGAGGATCACAGGTTTTACAAGGAACACGGCTTTTATGATTTTCCGCAAAAGCATGTGGGAAAGATTCTAGGCATGTATCTGGTAGGTGCCATGATCAATAATCCAGCCTTGGCCAAAAAGCTCGACGGAAACGTAACGAATGGAATGCTGATGGCGTATAAAAGAGTGATCGACAAGGCGCAGCCGAAAAAAGCATCGAAATCAAGAGCATAGAGGTATGATTTTACCGCATGAAAGCTTATAATTTTGCGGTATTTGTTGACGTAAAAAAGGACAACGTAAAGAACAAAGAGAAAGGCAGGACAAAAACGTGAAGAAATTCGAGGGATTTCACAAGGGCGTAAACTTAGGCGGATGGCTGTCGCAGTGCGGCTGGAACAATTACAACAAGGCGCACTATGATACTTTTATGATCGAGCGTGATTTTGCTCTGGTGAAGGAATGGGGACTGGATCACGTACGCGTTCCCGTGGACGCTGAGGTCATCCAGGAAGAGGATGGCATGATGAAGGAAGACGGTCTGGCTTACGTGGACCAGTGCATCGCCTGGTGTCAGAAATATGGATTAAACATGGTGCTGGACCTTCACAAGGCACACGGTTACGTGTTTGACGATGCGAATAACTGCCAGTTCTTCTATCAGGAAAAGCTGCAGGACATTTTTGTGGAGCTGTGGAAAAACCTCGCGCAGAGATATGGCAAGTACCGTGATTTTGTGGTGTTGGAGCTCCTGAATGAAGTGACCAACAGGGAGTTCGCGGAGCCTTGGAATAAGATCGCGGCGAGAACCATCAAGGCGATCCGTGAGATCGATCAGGACGTTCGCATCATCGTTGGAGGCATTTTTAACGACAGCATTTACGGTTTAACGCTTCTGGATCCTCCCGCAGATGAAAACATTGTGTTTACGTTCCATTGCTACAGCCCGCTGGCGTTCACGCATCAGGGAGCGCACTGGGTGGATCGCATGCCCAGGGATCCTGAAAAGTGGAAGTTCTCCTATCCCGGAACGGTGGCTGAGTACAAGGCGCGCACGGAAGAATTCTTTGGCCATGACTTTGACTCGGAGTTCCCTGACACGTTGCCGGCACAGATGAATGGCGCGTATTTTGAGAACTTGATGAAGCCGGCCCTTGAGATCGCGGAGAAATATAACGTGGCACTGTACTGCGGAGAATATGGCGTGATCGATCTTGCCAACCCGAAGGACGCGCTCGCATGGTATCGCGACATGAACAGTGCGCTGGAGAAGTTTGGCATTCCCCGCGCGGCATGGTCGCATCATTCCATGAATTTTGGCCTTGCGGATCCCTGGCTGGACGGCGTAAGAGACCAACTGGTTAAATATTTGTAATCTGAATCATGGCAAAGCCTTGCGAGACAAGCATTCCCGAGGGCTTTTGAAGGAACGTAAGGATGGAAAACGAAGAGATATCGCTACGGCTAGCGACCCTTGACGACGCGCCGCGGCTATTGGAAATTTATGGGTATTACGTAAAAAACACGGCCATCACCTTTGAATATGAGGTGCCGTCTTTGGAAGAGTTTCGCGGCAGGATGACTGCGATCTCGGCGAAGTACCCGTACCTTTGCGCCATGCAGGGAGACAGGATCCTGGGATATGCCTATGCAGGACCTTTCCACGTGAGGGCGGCGTACCATTGGGCATCTGAGCTCACCGTCTATTTGGACAAGGACGTGCGAAAGGCCGGAATTGGAAGGCTTTTATACGGGCGGATGGAGGAGATCCTAAAGAGAATGGGGATCCTGAACCTCTATGCCTGCATTGGTTATCCTGAGAAGGATGACGAATACCTTACCGCCAACAGCGCGCAGTTTCACGAACACTTGGGATTTCACCTGGTGGGGACTTTCCAAAACTGCGGTTATAAGTTTCAGAGGTGGTATCACATGGTCTTTATGGAGAAGATCATCGGGGAGCACGTGACGCCCCAGCCGGAGGTCATTTGGTTCCCGGATCTGCGGTGATCAATCCCTGCAAAAGCGGACCGCGCGGCAGGATCAAGATTAGGCGGGGAAGGACGAAAACGGCATGGAAAAAAGGACTAAGATCCTGGCGCTTGTCGGAAAGGGCGGCGTTGGGAAGACCACGATCTGCTCAGCCTTTGTGAGGATCTTGAGTGAAAAATATCCGGAAGCAAGGATCTTGGCAATCGATGCGGATCCGGCGGTGGGACTGTCCACGGCCTTGGGCGTGACTCCCGGGGTGACGCTGGATGACCTCCGGAGGGAGATCATCGAGAAGGCGGCCGCGGGAGCCGGCAAGGAAGCCATAGAGCTGTTGGGGGAAGTGCGTTTTCGCATTTTTGACGCGCTGACGGAGACGGAGTGCTTTTCGTTTCTGGCGATCGGAAGGCCGGAGGGCGCGGGATGCTACTGCGCCGTGAACGCGTATTTGAAAGAAGTCATCGAGATGATCAGCAGGGATTTTGATTTTGTCGTGATCGACGGCGAAGCCGGGATCGAACAGGTAAACCGCAGGGTCATGGAGAGGGTGACGCATTTGTTTTTTGTGACGGACGGAAGCAAAAAAGGAGTCCAGGTGATTAATTCCATCCATCACGTGGCGGACGAGCTTGTGGCCTATGATAAATGCGGCGTGATCGTAAACCGCGTGGATGATCCGGAGGTAATCCGGGCCATGACGGGCGGAAATCCCGCAGGGGAGGCATTCTGGCCTGGCATGGATCAGGCGGGAAAGTCGCCGGCGTCAGGCGCGAAGCTGGCGGGGATGGAGATCCTTAGCATGATCCCGGGAGATCCGGAGCATGCGAGAAATGACGTTTTGGGAAAAAGCATATTTGAATTATCTGCAGACGCACCGGTCTGCAGGGGCGCCAGGGAGGCGCTCGAGCGAATGGGACTGTAGGAATACGGCCATTTGAGGGAGGAACTTTAGGATGAGTGCGGAAATGGTTTTTATCAGTTATTCGTCGAAGAATGCCGACCTGGCAAACGCCATGGTTGCGTATCTGGAGAAAAAGGGCATCACGTGCTGGTATGCGCCGAGAAACATCGAACCCGGATCTGAGTGGGTGCCGGCGATCAAGAGCGCGCTCCAGGCGGCGAAGGTGTTTGTCCTGCTTTATACGCATCAATCGAATGAATCAAGACAGGTCATGAATGAAGTGGCACTTGCGTTTAATGCAGGAAAAACCATGGTTCCGTATTGTGCTACGGATGAGAAAATGAATGATGAGCTGGAGTATTACCTCACGCGCGTTCACTGGCTAAATGCCGTGAACAAGCCGCAGGAGGAATGCTTTGAGGAGCTCAGCAAATTGATAGAGGGCAATCTTCACCGCATGAACGTGGAGATTCATCCCGTTGAGGCGCAGGCGCCGCAGGAAGTGGAACCCGCGCAGGAAGTCACGATGGTGCCAGAGGCGGAAATTGTGCGGGAAACCGAGGTGACGCCGGAAGCAGAGATGCCACGGGAGAACTGGACGGCGCCAGAGACCGAACCGGTACCGGCGGCAGAGTCGCCACGGGAGAACTGGACGGCGTCAGAGCCCCAGGTGACGCCGTCGGCAGGGATTGCGACGGAGACTGAGGCGGGACTTGTAACGGAAGCCGCAGCAACGCCGGAGACGGAAATTGTGCAGGAAGCCGTGACGGAGGAAGCAGAAAACGTGCGGGAAAACTGGGCAGTGCCAGAAACCGAGGTTACTCCGGCGGCAGAAATCGTAGAGGAGGCAGTGACAACGCCGGCGGCAGAGAATCCTCGGGAGAATTGGACGGCGCCAGAAACAGCGCCTGCAGAGCCGTCAGTAGCGGAAGCTCCGAAAGCTTCGTCCGGTTACGTGGCCGGCCAGGAGGCTGAGGCCGCAGCGCGGGCGATCAAGGCAATGCGGGAGGCACAGCGGAAGGAAGCGATGGCCAAGGCAGCCCTGAAAGATGAGTATGACGATGAAGAGTCTGGCAGGAGAGGCCTTAATGATAAAACGAAGAAGATCCTTCTTTGGGGAGGTGCTGCAGCGGCGTTTGTGGTTTTGCTTCTTCTGGGAATTCTTTTGGGAACGAAACTTGCCAAGTCCGGCAAGGATAATCCTGAGGGGGAGCGGGTGGAAAGTGAGGACTCTCGCGAGGGCGCAGATTCCGGGGAGAAAACGGAATACGGCACGCCTAAGGATGAATCGGAAGCATGGGAAGAAAGCGTTGCCGCGCTCAGTGCCGGCGATAAGAAAGAATTGGGATACCAGTATTTAAATGGTCATGGCGTGGAACAGGACGTGGAGCTGGGACGCAAACTCCTAAAGCAAGCGGGTGAAGAAGGCGATTATGAAGCGAAGGTTGCCTATGCGAAGGATTTGCTTACCGGAGAGAGCGGCGGAGCGATCAACGAGGAGGAAGCCATACGCATAATGAAGCAGATCATTGACGGAGGGACAAAGGATCCTAACGTGATGATCGCTTTGGCGGATTATTATGACGGTACGAATAACTATAAAGATGCGCTGCGTTATTACCAATTCGCTTCCGATTACTCCCAGGATGAGCAGCTTTGCCTGAAATTGGCCGAGTACTATTTGGAAGGCAAGGGAACAAAGAAAAACGCTTACCTTGCCCAAGACTGGATTAGTCGTTCAAAAGGCCAGCAGTTCTACCAGGACGGAGGATATGCAGATTATTCCCAGATGGCATATTACTGCATTTATGGCTATCTGAACGTTTCCGCAAACTTAAAGTATGACATCGTTTTGGAAGCGGCGGGAGAAGGCGATTCGACGGCCACGGAATGGCTTGTACAGAGGTATTTTACCGAAAAAGGGCTGATGAGAAACTGGGAGTCGGTAGACGGAAGTGAGATTGTGCTGGACGATAATGGCGGTTTTGTTTATGATCATTTTACCTCAAGCAGTACGTACTTGGGAACCTATGATCTCAAACCGAGCCGAGTCATTCTGTCGTTTGACAACGGGACAACCTGGACAGGCGTGTTTTATTTCTCCGGAGGAGAGCGCTATATGGACGTGACGATCAATGGCAACCTATACAGATTCACTGACGTCACGGAGAGATTATTTTCACTAGATTAACGGGCTGGAAGGAGTTTGGCTTGAAATGAAGTATTTTGGCGGATGCGACGTGGGTTCCACCTATACCAAGGCAGTGATCGTGGACGAGGAGGGGAAGATTCTCTCGAGTACGACCATCAGAAGCAGGATCCGCGCGGAGGAATCTGCGAAAAGCGCCATGCAGGAGGTGCTGACGGCAGCAGGATTAAAGGATTCCAGTGATCTTACGTACCTGATCGGCACGGGATACGGCCGCAACAAGGTACCCTTTGCCGACGAGAACGTATCAGAGATTTCCTGTCACGCCATGGGGGTGCACGTGACGGATCCCGGCGTTAAGGCCATCATCGACATAGGCGGCCAGGACGTCAAGGGAATCGCCGTGGATACGGACGGAACCGTCAAGAATTTCGCCATGAATGACAAGTGTGCGGCAGGCACGGGACGCTTTTACGAAGCGATGGCACGTTCGTTTGAGATGGAGCTGCCAGAGTTTTCAAAGCTCTCGCTCAAAGCGAAGAACGTGATCCCCATCACCGCGCAGTGTACCGTGTTTGCTGAGTCGGAGGTCATCAGTCTTGTCGGAGAGGGCAAGCCGATGGAGGAAATCGCGGCTGGCATTCAGATGGCAGTGGCAAAGCGCTGTTTTATTATGGCCAAGAAGGCCGGTGCCACCGACAGCATTGCGCTGACGGGCGGCTGCGCAAAGAATGACGGCTTAAAGGCGGCCATTGAAAAGGTTTTGAAGATCAAAGTCATTGAATTAAAGACTGACCCGCAGCTTATGGGTGCGCTTGGCGCTGCAGAATTTGCAAGGCAGAAAGGGCTGCGGAAATAATTCGTTGATATTTGGGAGGAGCAATTTTATGTATTACGCCAGCATAGGAATGCTTTCCATTACCGTTCTTATTATTGTCAATTATGAGGCCCTGATGAATGCTCACCTCGAGAAAAGTCAGGTTGCAAAGCGAAGATACCGACATTTCCTTTTTGGAGTTATCGTTTATCTTCTGTCGGACATTTTTTGGGGAATTTTGTACGGGCAAAGGTTGATCACGCTGACGTACGCGGACACGGTGATCTACTTCCTGTCCATGGTGATTTCCGTGTTCCTGTGGACAAGATTTGTCGTAGCGTACCTAAAAAACAAGAAGGCGTACGGCAAATTCCTGATCTATGCCGGCTGGATCATTACGATCTATGAGGTAGTCGTTCTTATCATTAATTTCTTCGTGCCGATCGTGTTTGGCTTCAGCGAAGATAAGGAATACGTGCCAGGCAGGGCAAGATACGTAACGCTTTTCATTCAAATGTTTTTGTTCTTTATGACCTCCGTTTACTCCTTTATTGTGTCAGTGAAAGCGGAGGATGAGGACAAGCGGCACCATAAGACCATAGGTTTTTCGGGCATCGCAATGACCATTTTTATTGCACTTCAGTCCCTGTATCCGCTGATGCCGTTTTATGCGGTGGGATGTCTTTTGGCCACGTGCATGATCCATACCTTCGTCTACAAGGACGAGACCGTATCGTATTCCCGGGAGATCGGTACGACCAAGCAGTTAGCCTACAGGGACGCGCTTACGGGCGTCAAGAACAAGCTGGCTTACCTGGAGAAGCTGAGGGACCTGGAGATCCGCGTGGAAGAAGGAACCATTAAGGAATATGCCGTCGCGGTATTTGACCTGAATGATCTGAAAAAAGTGAACGACACCCTTGGCCATGACGCGGGTGATCAATACATCAAGGACGCTTGCAAGTTCATCTGCCTGCGGTTTAAGTACAGTCCCGTGTTCCGCATTGGCGGTGATGAATTTGTCGTCATCATGGAAGAATTGGACTACAGGGACAGGGACGAGATCATGCGGGGCTTTGACGCTGACGTAGACAAGAACCAAAAGGATGGCCTCGTAGTCGTCGCGAGCGGTTTTAGTATCTATGATCCCGGGTCTGACAATAGCTATAACGACGTCTTTATGCGCGCGGACAGAAAGATGTATGAGCGCAAGGGATATCTGAAGGGAAGAGTCCTTAGCGAAAATGCGGGAGAAACGGTGAAGGAATGATGCAATTACATGACGCGCTGATCATGCGGGTGAGAGAGCTGCTTACGGGGTTTTCTCCGGAGATCCATTCCTTTGACGCGGCAAAGGCTTGGCCCGAAACGAAAGATTTTGAGATGATCTTTCAAAAGGACGCGGCGTTTGAATTAGGCGGAGGAAACAAGGCTTCCGTCAATCTTACCTGCGTAACCGACAACGTAGAATTGTTCATGGAAGGGCAGGATTTAGTCCCTGGGCGTGACTTTAGGGGAGGACGTGACTTTGCGGAGGCACTGGACTTTAGGGATGCGCATGCGCTTCCAAACCATGAAATCTGTGTTTACGGACGGGATCTCCAGGAAATCCAAGGCGACGTAAGTTATGCCAGGATCTGTGAGGTGCTGGTGAAGAGGGAGGCGCAGCGCGCGGAAAATGCGGAAAACCCAAAGCAGGCAAGCGATCCGGCGGATGCGGAAAACCCAAAGCAGGCAGGCAATCCAGCGGATGCGGAACGGACCTTGAAGCTCCTGCAGGACGTGGATTTTGTGAAGTTTCACGTCTATGGGAAGGGATTTATGATGCGGACCTCCGGACAGTCGGCGAGGGAGCCGGTGCGCGTGGCGAAGAAAGCCCTGCAGGACGGGATCACGTTTGAACGGATGGGAGATGCCGTTATTTCCCACTATCAGAAAAACCCGGAGGTTTTGGCCGTCCGGGTGAGTTTCATCACTGAGGATGCGTTTGATTATAACGGACTCGCGAAGGAAGCCCAAAAGGCCGTGGAGATCCGGAATTCCTTGTCGAAGATCCAAAAGGGTCTGCCGACGGAGTGCTCCGTCTGTGACGTCCGCGAGATCTGCAATGAGGTCACGGGCCTTCGGGAGCTACATTTCGGGAAAAAAGAAAGGCGGGAAAAAAATCCCGCCGGTTGATCAAAAAGCGCTGGATTATGGCGCAGGCTTTACAAAGACGAAGTTTTCCACCAGATCTACGTGGGAGATTTCGCCTTTTATTTTTGTGGGGATCCCAAGAACGTTTTTGAGGACTAGCTCCCCATTCTCGTAAGAAATGGAGGCGACGTTCTTGCACAAAAGCTCTTTTTCCTGATCATTTTTTAAGAGATAAACGTTGGAAAGACACATGGGACGGCCTCCTTTTAGCAGGATTCTTCTTTCATCAGTTCCAGGGCCCGCTCGAGCTCGGCATTGCCGTTTTCAAAGGCGCTGATGGCCTTTTGTAATGCGGCGGCGGCGTCACCGCTCAAGCTTTTTGAAAGCCCGGACAATTCTTCGGCGTGATGCTTATTGTGATGCACCATATAGGACAGCAGCGCCAGGGTTTCTTCGCGTGAGGTTGCCTCTCCGGATGCGTGTTCGTGGTCATGAGCGTGACCATGGGTATGTTCGTTTTCGTGCATGACGTACTCCTTTATTTACAAATATGGTAGGATGCAGAGCGGGCAGGGATCGTAACTTGCCCGTTTTTCATTTTTGCTTCGCCGCCGATGGAATAGATGCATTCTCCGAGGGCACCGTCAAAGGAAAAACTTACTTCCCGGTCAGAAGGATTGAGTACCACAAGGATTGTTTCCTGACCGGCGGTGCGAAGGTATGCAAGCGGATAAGCGTTCTTTTTCGCCTGGATGAACTGGATTTCCCCTTTGCTTTGCAGTGCGGGATGCGCCATCCGGATCGCGATCAGGCGCTGGATCTCATGCCAAAGGGAATCGGGATCCTCCATCTGGGCCTTGACGTTGGGACGATTGGGATCCGGATCCAAGGGCACGTAGAGTTCTGACGCGGGAGCACTGCTAAATCCTGCATTTAACGCGTTATCCCACTGCATGGGCGAGCGGGAACCGGTGCGGCCGTAGCCGCCCTCCACGGAGGTCAGGTTCTCCACGTAGCGCATGCCGATCTCGTCGCCGTAATAGATAAAGGGCGCACCCGGCATGGAGAGCAAGAACGCGAAGGAAATCTTTTGGTGTACGCCACTGATGGTTCTGGCCAGGCGGTCCATGTCGTGATTTCCGGAGGGAATGCAGATCAAACCTTTGCGGCCGGACTTTTCATAGCTTTCCAGATATTTTTTTACAAAGGCGCTGGCGTCCCCGTTTCCGGAAAAGAAGGGGCGCTCGCAGCGGAACAGATCGTTATAATGGGATGGACCAAAATGAAGAAGGAAGTCCATGTGAAAACCGCCCTGCAAACTCTTGTCGGGTTCGCCCCATTCTGAGATCATGGCGGCATCGGGGAATTCCTGATCCAAAAAGGCGCGGACGTCCTGCCAGAGGCGGATGGTGCCTTTACTGTCCGGATCACCCTTTACCAAGGAGCCGGCCATGTCAACGCGGAAGCCGTCACATCCCATTTTCAGCCAAAAGCGCATGACGTCCTTCATGGCCTGAAGCGTCGCCTGAGGCCCTTCGGCATCCATGGGCTGTTGCCATTTTTTCTTTGGATCGGGCTTGTAGAAACCATAGTTCAGGGCGGGCTGGTGACTGAAAAAGTTGACCATGCAGCTGCCGTCGCGGTCGGAGATGCCGCGAAGAGAGGCATGTCCATCCGGACTTTCCCATATGTTATCCGTCCAGACGTAGCGGTCCGTGAATTCATTTCTTTCCGCCTTCATGGACGCCTTGAACCAGGGATGGGCCACGGAGGTGTGGCCGGGCACGAGATCCAAGAGCACGTGCATGCCGCGGCGGTGCGCTTCCTCGAAGAGGCGCTTGAGGTCTTCGTTAGTACCGTACCGCTTGGCGGCGCGGTAATAGTCGGAGACGTCATATCCGGCGTCTCCAAACGGAGATTCAAAACAGGGATTCATCCAGAGCGCCGTACAGCCAAGGGACTTTACGTAATCGAGTTTTTGGATGATACCTTGAAAATCACCGATCCCGTCCGCGTTGGTATCGAGAAAAGACTGCGGATAAATCTCGTAAAATACGGCGTTGTCCAGCCATTTGGGAAACCGGGAGCTGCTTTTTTTCATGTTACGTCCTCCGAAATGCGGTGATAAAATCGTGAATGGGTTCCTGACCGGTTAAGGTCTATTTCAGTATATCACGGGAGAGAACGTTTTCCTAGCAAAAACGATAAAAATAGCGCAAAACGTTGGGGTGTCGTCGTTGCTTGTTTGCCCGTGACGTGATACAATGATTTTAATTAGTTTTATCGAGAAAACAAAGCGTCAGACGGCGAGATCTTACGTTTGGCGAAGTAAGGAAGTGGAATGAGAGACTTATCGAGTCTGCAATACTTTGAAGACCTTTTGCAGAATGCAAATAATGACCTGGTGCGGGCGGCAAAGGCCGAGGGGAGGATCTGTGCGGCCTACCTTTGTGAGAATACGCCGGAACCGTTGTTTAACCTGGGAAATTGCTTTGGCGTGAGGCTGTTTGCACCGAATACGGGATCCATGGACGTGGCGACCTATTACATGTCAAACCTGCTTTGCGAGACGGCGCGCGCGCTTCTCGAACGGGCCATAGAGGGCGGCTTTAATTTTGCGGACTGCCTGATCGCGCCGGACGGATGCACGATGATGAACCGCGCGGCGGAGAACATGGAGCTTTTAAAGGCGCTGGAAGGGAATGACAAATTCTTTTATGAGCACATGGAGATTCCCTTCAAGGCGGATGACAACGGCGTAGAGTTACTTGTGTTGCAGTGTAAGAACCATATTTTGAAGCCCTTGAGTGAGACGTATGGCATCGACGTGTCGGACGCCGCGATCCGGAAGGCCGTGGCGGAGCACAACCGCGTCTGCCGGGTGATCAGGGCCATCGGGGAATTCCGCAAGGAAGAAAGGCCCAGGATCACGGGATATGAGTTTGCAGTCCTGACGCTGGCGACCTACGTCTGCCCGAAGGACATGATCATTGACAGACTGGAGGCGACCTTAGAGGAGATTAAGACCAGGGAGCCGGATGACAAAAAGTACCGCGCTAGGCTTATGGTGGTGGGATCCGAGATGGACGATCCGGAATACGTCAAGCTGATCGAGGAGTGCGGGGCCTACGTCTGCGCGGACCGGTATTGCTTTGGATCCTTTCCGGGGCGTGACGTGATAGAGCTTACGGATGACAGGGACGCGCTGACGCAGGTCTGTGAGCAGTACGTGCACCGCTGTCAGTGCCCGCGTCAGATGAACATGGAGAAAGTTTACGGACGCAAGGCTTACGTTGCGGAGCTCGCGAAGGAATACCGCGCGGACGGCATCATTTATGATCAAGTGAAATTCTGTGACCCATGGGCATATGAGCGACTGACGGGAAGCACGGCACTTCGTCAGGATTACGGATACCCGGTGCTCTCCGTGGACAGACCCTACAACGTACGGTCGTCCGAAGGGCAGCTCCGGACCAGGGTACAGGCATTTATAGAAAGCATAGAGATCAAGAAACTGCAAATTTCATAGGATTCAGCTAATGGGGGAGCGCTGAGGGGGATGAGAAAAACTAGGTTAATTCTGCTGATCATTATGGTTGCCGTTTTTTCCGTCATTGGCGGGTGGCTTTTTGTCAAAAGCGGGAGATTTCACGTATTTCCTGATGAGATCAACGTCCATTTTTCCGGCGGTTTTTCGGGCAATACGGACGCAGACCTCCGGGTATACGGGGACGGAAAGAAGTATTATCTTGTCTACGAAGAGCATCAAACAGGTGATGAAAAAAGATTCGAATTGACAAAAGAAGAGTATGAGATCTGTACGCGCATAAACCCTGAGCGCTTTGAAAAGGCGAGGCAGATGAAGGGTGCCGACGTGGTCTATGAAACGGTCACCTTAAAGTATCAAAACGGAAAAAAGGAAAAGACGTTTCCCGGAGTCAGCTATAGCTTATCTCCTTATTACGAGCTAAAAAAGCTTTACGCGAAAAAGATAAGGGAGGAAGAAGCCGCGCCACTGGAAAAGATTGACGACGCGCTCACCCATTTCTTTTATTCGGCGCAGGTAAAAAATGCCACGTTTTGCGGGACCGAAAAAGGTACGATCTATAGTTTTTATGGTGATGGGATTGTGACTGTCGAGACGGGAAATTATCCCTGCAATAAAGAAATCATGGATCAACTGGCGTCTGAACTGGCAATCATGAAATTGTTCGACGGCGGGCTCCTGGAAAAGCGGGAGAGGCCGGATACCATGGAAGCGGCGAAAACACTCATTGAGCAGACTTCAGGGAAATCCTATGAAGATTACCTGGAGGAAGACCTTACCGGGAATAGTCAGTATTACAAATATCTGCTCCCAAAGAATAACTCCGCCGCAGGCATGCTCACGTATCTTGGAATGTTCTGCAGGGAGTCGGAGCATCCGGTTTCGAAAGAGTCCAAAGACTTTTTGCTGGAAAAGAATTTCACGCTCACGGAAGCTTATGGAAGAGAGGCGTACGTGCGAAAGTTAAGGAGTAAGACCGGGGTCGCGGTGATGGTCTGGTTCCCGGAGGAAAATTCGTGCCTGGCGGTCTATGCCGAAAATACGCCGTTTTGCAATGACACAATGCTGGAGGACGGCATAAAAAAGATTCTTCTCAGCCAAGGAGAAGAAATTGTTGAAGGAAAGTCTTACGTTATGACGGGTGCCGTGACCTATGCGTGCACTTGCATGGTTTTTGCATACTTGGTATTGTTGGCGATGATCATACTCCGCAACAGACAATACAAAAAAGACGAAGCCGGAACGTGACGTGGGAATGGGTTGAAGGAAAGGAGGACTTGCCATGAGTAGACGAAAAAGAATCGGGCTATTTGTAGCGTTTCCGGAGATGGTGCACGTCAGAAGGATTGTGGAAGGCATCACGAGGCAATGCCATAAATATGATTATGACCTGTGCGTATTCTCATCTAGCACGCATCTGTCCTTTCCGCATGAGAATTACGTCCGCGGTGAGTCAAATATTTACGAGATGGCCAATTTAGATGAGCTTGACGGCGTGATCCTGGATTATTCCACGGTCACTGGAGATCCCGGGGATCTGGTGTTAAAGCGTCTGATGAAGCGGCTGTCCCAATATCCTGACCTCCCGGTCTGCTCCCTGGAGATCCCCATAGAGGGAACAAAGCTGATCGAAAACGACAATGAGGCATCCCTTCGGGAGATGTGCAGACACGTGATAGAGGTTCATGGAAGAAAGAAGCTCTGCATACTGACGGGACACCAGGGCAATCCCGTTTCAGAGGAGAGATTGTCCATCTTCATGGATGAGATAGAAAAGCACGGGCTGAGCGTTCTTCCGGAACACGTTATCTATGGGGATTTCTGGTATTTTAGCGGCGATGCCCTGGCGAGGAAGATCGTAAACGGGGAGATCTCCCGCCCGGACGCGATCCTTTGCGCGAGCGACTGCATGGCGATCGGCCTGATGGATCGTTTGAGCAAACATGACGTCAAGGTTCCCGAGGATATCGTGGTCATGGGATTTGATTCCACGGACGAAGGCGCGATCAACCCAATAACGCTGACTTCCTTTGATCCCGGCGACGTGGCCATGGGCGCGGATGCGGTGGATTACGTCAGGAGCAAGATGGAGCCAGGCGCGGAATTACTCCCCGTTGAAAAAAACGCAAAGATGCAATTCCGTCCCGGAGCGAGCTGCGGCTGTCAGACGGATCCGGTTTACGCCATGCGGACGTTCCGGAATTCACTGTACGTCAGCTCCTACAACCATGCGGATGAGGATTACGCGGAGCAGGTGAGTGTCGGCGCGTTGATGGAAAGCTATGCGCTGGAAGGGTTTACGGCCTCCAAGACTGCAGAGGAGTGTGTAAAAAACATTTTTAACTATGCGGATTTGCTGAAGCCATATCAGAATTTTTATCTTTGCCTGAAAGAAAACTGGCTGGACATGGATGACGAGAGGTATGAGGGTTATCCCGAAAACATGCGGATCTACGTTGCCAGCACCCAGGTTGGCGAGGAGAGCTATTACGGGGAAGGAGAAGCGATCTCCTTTAAGACTTCTGAGATGATCCCCAAGCTTGGTCAGGATCGCGGGGAGGCCAGTGCCTTTTATTTTTCCCCGGTGCATTTTGACGGCGTTCTGCTCGGCTATGCCGTTTTGCAGAGGACGCTTCAAAAGCACAAAGTGCCGAACGTGGTTTACCGGAATTGGCTGCGATACATCAATAATGCCCTTGAGATGACGCGCTCGAAGGAGCGTCTGCAAACGCTGTCCGTCCGGGATGAAATGACGGGAGCTTACAACCGCAGGGGCATGTACGAGAAATACCGGGAGATGCTTGCAGCTTCGCGGGAAGACGATGCCTTGTTTGTAAGCGTCATTGACATGGATGGATTGAAATACGTCAATGATACCTTTGGTCACGGGGAGGGAGACCTGGGTATCAAGACGGTCTGCGCCGCCTTGTTTGCGGTGGCGAAGGAGCGGGAAATCTGCGTAAGGAGTGGCGGAGACGAGTTTTTCCTCGTGGGCATCGGGCAGTATTCCCGCGAAGAGGAAGCCGCGCGCGCAAGAGCCTTTACGGCAGAGATCTCAAAGCGTTCCGAGATCTTAAATAAACCCTATAACGTATCAGCCAGCATAGGCTGCGCCGTCTTTGAGAACTGCAGGCAGGTCAGCCTTGACAATGCGCTCAGCGAGGCGGACGAAAGAATGTACCGCTATAAGGTGAGAAACAGGCGCCACAGAAGCGTATAGGGTAACTTGAAAGGGAATTTTGATGGAAACGGTCAAAAATGAAAAAAACCTGCCAGGCGATCAGAAGCTTGGCGTGCTGTATAACGCGGGGAAGGTCCGTAAGCGCCGGGAATGGCGCGGCTTCAAGGATACCATGTATGATTTCGGACAATGGCTCGCCACGTGGAAGATCATGATGGGCGTATCCATGGGGCGAGGGTTCCTAAAGGGCCTTTTCCGGTACCGGTGGATGGTGAACTTCCTCGCGGTGCCTCACATGATCGACAAGTTCACCATCGGACAGAGGGACGAGATCCTTCGAATCACTCATATCGGCATGGGCTACGTGTCCTATGAGGTGGCGGGGATCGTCAAGCAGTGTCTCCGCGCGGACAGACGCTGCGGAAATGACAAGAAGTTTTCTGACAAGTGCGTGCTCGTGGATGAGAACGCCATGACCTCATATCTCATGGGCTTTCCCAACCTGATCGCCCTGCAGCGCGAGATCCCGACGCTCTTTGCGGCGAACCTGATCAATCAGAATTCAGACGTTCATTACATTGACGTGGCGCAGGCCTTTGGCATTCCCGGGGACGTATGCCCCATGCCGGAGGTGGAGGCCGGCGTCTCGATCGAGGATGACTTTGTCGTGGCGGGAAAGTGTGCCGTGCAGGTGAATACGACCTGTGACGGTTCCATGCTGGGGAACGGCATTATTGCAAAGCGTTTGGAAAAGCAATATGGGATACCGACGTACCAAATGGCGTCACCCCTAAGGCATCGCAGCGAAGACACCCAGAAATACGCGGCGGAAGAGGTCAAGCGGGCGATTGCCTTTATCGAAGAAAAGACTGGCGAAAAGTGGGATTGGAAAGCTTATTTTGCGGCGGCAAAGCGGGTAAACCTGACAACGCGCAACCGTCTCGAGTGGCTGGACGTGAACTCCACGCCGTATCCGCAGTTCTTTGGCGCGGTATTTTCGCTGTACAATAACACGAACTACATGGGGAACTGCGGACGAAGCGCGGAATTTCCCCTCATCGACAAGAAGATCATGGACCTTGTCCACAAGGGCTATGAAAACAAGACCATGATGGCTTCGGAATACCGCCACAGATGCATTGTCTGGGGCGTGCAGCCACAGTACGTGATCGACATGCTCTACTGGATGGTGAGGTGTTGGGGCGTCGTGCCGCTGACGGACATGCTCTCCATGGTGATCGAGAAGGAGATCGCCGAGGAGGACACGCCGGAGAACCGGGAGCGGGCATACTACGACATGGCATATCTCTCCGAGAACATGATCATGAGAAACCACACCCACGGCGGCTATCAGGTACTGGTAGACCAGCTCTGGGAGTACGTGGAGCGCATGAACGCGGACATGGTCATGCTGTGGGAACACATGGGATGTAAGGCACTCACGGGCATGCACGGACAGTTCGAGGAGCAGGCAAGGGAGCGCGGCATCAAGCTCGTCTGGGTTTCGCATGATCTTTGTGATCCCCGCATTTATTCCCGCCAGGCGGTCCGTGACCAGTTCAATCAGTTTATGAGGACGGTCATGCGCGAGGAGCCGCTGGATCCGACGCTTGAGGAACTGCCCGACAACGAAGCTTGGTAGTCAGAAGGAGGGGCCCACGCGAATTTAAGTCCGAAGGAGGCACCGCGAAGCGGGGGATGCCTTCGGACAGCGTGGGAAGATGCCTTCTGAAAACACGTTACAGATTTGAGCACGCAGAAGGAGGGGCCCACGATGGTCTTACACGTTATTTTGATTATTTTGGCCGTGATCGCGGCATTGTTTCTGCTATTGTTTTGTATTTATTTCTTTAACTTGGACATGAAACTGATCGTGAACGTGATCGCGCCGATATTGGAGAAATATCACGATAAGAAAAAGCATGACCAGTACGTATGATGCAGGGAGGAAGTAAGGCGTGGATAAGCCTGGAGCTGACGGACAACTGTATATCCGCTTTTTGAGGGAGGGGGACGAGGAAGCCCTTCGGACTCTATTTTTAAAGCACAAGGATAGTCTGACCTTTTTTCTGTACGGCATCGTCCGGGACGCGGAGGATGCGGAGGAATTAATGATGGACACGTTCGCGCTTCTTGCCTCCGGAACCGCGCATTATTCCATCAGAAAGGACGCGGAGTTCAAGACGTGGCTGTATGCCGTGGCAAGAAACCAGGCGAGAATGTTCTTGAGACGGCACAGGGAAATTCCTTCCGAGATCTGGGAGGATGCGGAGCCCATGGCAGAGATGGGATCCTTTGGCAACAGCCCGGAACAGGCCATGCTGGCGGATGAAAGAAACACGAAGCTTTGGAAGGTGATGCAGTCATTGCATCCGGATTATGCGCAGGTATTGTACCTGACTTATTTTGAAAACATGACGCCGTCGGAAATCGGACGGGTCATGAAAAAATCGGAGAAACAGGTTTATAACCTTTCGGCGAGGGCGAAGGTTTCGCTGAAGGGAAAATTGGAAGGGACAAAGTATTCATGGGATATTTAACAATCATGGAGGCGTTTTTGCTGAGCCTCCAGGCGGCCATTGTGGTTCCGATCGTCATATCGACCGCCGGTCTTATGAAGAAGGGTAGGAATGGCATCTTCCCGGCATTTTTTACGTTTGCCATGATGAGTTTGTTTTTGAGTGATCTCTATTGCCTGATTTTTTGTATCGTCCGGCCAGAGGAGAGGATGCCCTTTACGGTGGACGAGATTGCCGAGTGCGCCATGCTTCTTCTTGTGTCTGCAGGGCTGGAGGCACTTTCGGGTAAGAGAAAAAAATGGATGCCGCGGGCGTTTCTTTTTACGATCCTGTATATGAGTGCCAGCATTGCACTGTGGATCGCGTGGTCAGGTGAGTGGGTGCAGGACATATTGTTTGGATTGCCCTACGTCTATCTGGCGTATCTGCTAGTCAGAGGGCTGGAGTACGTGCGTGCGTGGGACACGGACGGAGAAAGAATGCTTGCAGTGGTTATGAGCGTGGGGATCCTGCTCATGCAGACGGTAATGCTTATTACTGAGAATGAAACGGCGTGGAACGTTATGAACGTGGGCAGTTACGTGATAGCGCACGGAATTACCGCATGGCTGCTTTGGAAGAATTACAGGTCGTTAAGGGATAAGAGTTACGGCGAGAAGACGTTGTATCTTTCGATAACCGTATTCCTGTGGACGCTTCTCGTGACGTACATGAGCGATGAAATCTATTATAACATTGCGCTTGCCATCAATACGTTGACGATTCCGATCGAATGGATCGCCGTGAAACGGTTGCGAGGAGAGACTGACGGTGCGGCAGAAGGGATGGAGAACTCATGATTTACGCGGAAAACGTTTTGATTTGCATAACGGTGCCCCTTGTGATCGCCTTAATGTTTCTGCAGGGCAGTGCCAGACGTTTTGTGGCTTCGTTTCTCTCCGGCATGGCGGCTTGTCTTTTGGCGGCTTACGTAGGCGGTTACATTGAACTGATCTCAGGCATGGGGGCAGAGGATACGGCCATTTTTCTCTCGCCGATCATAGAGGAGATCATGAAACTTTTGCCGGTATTGTTTTATCTGATGCTCTTTGAGCCGAAGGACGTGGAGCTCTTGTTGGTTGCAGTTGGAATTGGCACGGGTTTTGCAACCTTTGAAAACTGTTGTTACGTTCTGTCCAGGGGAGCGCAGAGTCTTGCTTACGTCCTGATCAGGGGATCCGTTGTGGGCGTCATGCATCTTGTGAGCATGGTGGCACTGTCCGTAGGACTTCATCTTTTGAAACAATATAAAGTTTTTACCGTTTCCGGAATTATCGGAGCATTATCTCTTGCAATGACGTTCCATGCGACGTATAATTTATTAGTATCAAAATCAGGGATCACCACGTACGTAGGATACGCATTACCGCTTTTGGGCGCACTGATCCTGTATCCGCAGACATATCATTATTTGGGAAAGAAGGAAGAAAGGAGGCCGTCGTCGTGAAATATAACGCAGAAGAAGGATTTGAAGAGATAAAAAAACGCGGATCAAAAATCCGGAAAAGGCATGAACAGCGGGTGAGGCGCATTTTGTATGGATCGACCGCAATACTTGCCATTGCGCTGTTTGGCGTGTTGGGAAGGTTCGCGGGGACAAGCGCGGAGGGAACGCAGACGGTCTATGGAGCATTTCTTCTTTCGGCTGAGTCGGGAGGATATATTCTGACGGCATTGCTTGCTTTTTTTGTAGGCGTTTTGGGGGCATTGTCCGTGACCCACGGCCGAATAAAGGATGGCGGAGAAAAGAAAGAGTAGACTAAAAATACGGGAAAGATGAGAGAGGACTTGGTAAAGCGACAAGTCCTCTCTTTTTTGTTTGCGAAAAACTGAAAAATTTACGTGAGTAAATTTGAGAACTGATGCAATTAAGTGATAGAGAAAGTGAAACGGTTGTTGAGCGAGGGGGATTGCCGGAAGGAGGAAACTGCCGTGAAATATAGAGAAGATGAGGCGTTTGAGGAGATCAAGCGGCGAGGGAAAAGAATGAAACAAAAACATGAGCAAAGGGTAAGATACGTCCTGTCGGCTTCGACGGTCAGTCTTGCGCTGGTGCTTCTGGTGACGTTGAGCGTATTTACCGGCGCCGGCAAAGCGGGAAGCGAGACGCTCTACGGCTCGTTCCTGATGCCGGCAGAGGCAGGCAGTTACGTGCTGACGGCACTGATCGCCTTTGCCTTTGGAGTGGCGATCACGCTGAGCATCAAGTACTACCGGAACAAGGAGAAAAATGAAAGCATTTCAGCAAAACAACCTGAGCGGGGGGAGGAAGATTGATCATGACAAAAGAGTGGAGATCGGTTAAACGTCACCTATGGAGTGCGGCAGTTGTGGCAGCAATTTTTGCAATCACTGCATGCTGTTTTGGAGCAATTGCTCATGCGGCAGGCGGTACGTGGACGGGAAACGGTTCGGCAGAAAATCCGTATTTGATCGAAGACGTAGCGGACCTGCAGACGTTGGAAAGATACGTAAACGCGGGGAATTCCTACGGGGGGAAGTACTTTTTGCTAGACAGAAGTCTGGATCTGTCATCCGTATGTGGGGAAAGCCTTGGAAGCTGGACGCCCATCGGAAGTGAGCAACGTCCATTTGCCGGTACTTTATTGGGAGAAGGAAATGAAATATACGGGCTCTATGTTTCCTCTTCATCCAGGGGCGGCTTATTTGGGTACGTTACCGGTACGGTGAAGGAAGTGTACGTAAGCGGAATTGTTAAGGGTTATAATTACGTTGGCGGAATCACTGCCGTAAACGCCGGAACCATTGAGGAATGTAATTTTGACGGTATCGTTCAGGGAAACGAACGGGTCGGAGGCATTGCCGGACAGAATCAATCCGTCATACGAAAAAGTTACAGCCAGGGATCCGTTGAGGCAAAGGGCTGTGCTGGCGGAATTACCGGAGAAAACAGTGGAACGATCGATACTTGTACGAATGAAGCGGCCATTAAGCAAAGTGGCGGATCGGAAACCATTGGAGGCATTACGGGTCACAACTATGGGGCGATCAGGCGCAGTTTGAACAACGGCAGCGTCACCGCCGAGGGAAAAAATATTGGCGGAATCGCGGGATCCTATACAGGTGGCGTCATATGGAGCTGCTCAAACAAGGGCAACGTCAGCAGTAATGACGAATGCGTGGGTGGAGTCGTTGGTTACGCAAGTGGCGACATATCCCTGACCGATTGCGTTAACAATGGCGTGATCAATAATTCTAAGCATTCCTACGCCGGCGGCATTGCCGGAAAGTTCCTCAATACCGCGCAAGAGACGGGCGTCATTGAGGATTGCACCAACGGAGGAAAAGTTAGCGGAGGAAGCCATACGGGAGGCATTGCAGGAGAGGTAAAGGGCACTGAGATAAAGAATTGCTACAATGGGGGCAGCGTTGACGGTGACGAGGAATCAGCCGGCGTCGCGGGAACGCTTTCTTCCAACGCTTCCATTACTTCATCCACGAATGCCGGCGTGATTACGGGAACAAAGAAGACCGGCGGCATTGTGGGTTACATGAATTACAGCCAAGGCGTCAGCGGCTGCCTCAACAAGGGAAACGTAACGGGAACGTCTTATACCGGCGGCATTGCGGGAATAGCCGAATACAATTTCCCCAGAGCCATTGGCGACACGACGGTTCTTTATTGCACGAATACGGCAAAAGTCGTGGGCGAGGATTATACCGGAGGCATTATTGGTTCGACCAACGCAAACGTTAAATACAGTGTTAATAAAGGTGAAATTCACGGAAAAGATCGCGTGGGCGGCATTGCGGGAAGAACGTTTGACGGTGGCGCCGGCCTTGAGAATGATTTTAATGAAGGATCCGTTTATGGCGTGGGCCACGTGGGCGGAATTACGGGTAATGCGGGATACATCACCATTCTGGGCTGTGGCAATACGGGCACGGTCGTTGGTGAGAAGGAATTCATCGGAGGCATTATTGGAGCACTTACGAACGGAGAAGTATCTGACTGCTATAACCGAGGGATCATCTACGGAGATTATAGAGTTGGCGGCATCGTTGGGCGCTTCTATGGCGAAAACATTAAGATGACGAGATGCTACTGTAAAGCACCCAAAACCGGTTTGACGTCCGATACTTATGGTGTCGATTGTGCGAATGAGCGTCATGCCGGCGGTTTATGCGGACCCCGGGATGCGGGTACTACCGTAGTAATGGAGGATTGTTACTGGTGGTCTCCCTGCGCAAAACATGCGATGAACGGATATAAGAGCGGACAGGATCTGGGAGGAGACGGTTATACCCATTATCATTATGAGAGCAGGTTTTCGGACAGTTCAAAGTTTGAGCACTGGGATTTCTCGAATATGTGGGAGATCCGCGACGGAGTACCACAGCTTAGAAAACTTTCTAATGCCGGCGGAACCGGAGGAACCGGCGGAACTGGCGGAAGCGGCGTAACTCTTCCCTATTACATTAATAACGTTGCCGAATTCTTAAGTTTTGCCGAAGGCGTCAACAACGGGTACGTGCAAGCCGGCACGCGGATTTGCCTGAAGGCGGATCTGGATTTAACGGGGATCGATTGGGATCCCATTGGAATGGAACGGAGAGAATTTAAAGCAATCTTTGACGGGAAAAACCACGTGATCAAGGGATTGTCCGTGGACTCGGATTCTGAGTCGGCGGGGCTGTTTGGAGAATGCGGATATAGTTCCAGCATAAGGAACCTTATCGTATACGGTGAGGTAAAGAATAATGAAGAGTTCACGGGAGGAATTGCCGGACGCAGCAACGGAGAGATCATAAATTGTCAATTTTTCGGGACGGTTTCCGGCAACCAACGCTTCGAATGTAACGTGGGAGGCATTGTCGGACTGAATGAAGGTTACGTAAGTGATTGCCTGTTTTCAGGAACTGTTTCCGCCCAATCCACTTCGATGACTTCCTTTGCGGGAGGAATCGCAGGCAGAGGTTATACCGTTATCAGGAGCATGGCCTTTGGAACCGTTTCAAATGACGGGTATAATGAGTCTGGCGGCGGCGGTATTGTAGGTAAGCTTGAGGGCGGAGAAATCTACGCCTGCGGGCACGTGGGAAAGGTTAGCGAGGATGGCGGTTATGGCGGCGGCGTAGCCGGAGTCATCGATAACAAAAACAATGGCAGAATTGAACGGAGTTTTCATTACGGAGAAATAGAATACCTGGGGCATTACCAGACAAATAATCGCATTGGGGGCGTGCTTGGACAAGGTAAAGCGTCGGCTCTGACGGATTGTTATGCATTTGACGTTGACTTTCTTGACGTTGTGGGAAATAAAAAGGGCTCCGAATCAGGTACGAGATGCGAAAGCTTACGCAAAGAAGAGTTCCGGGATCCCAAGAATTTCAAAAAGTGGGACATGGACAGTTTTGGCCGGCCCTGGTGCTTGGGTCCTGATTATCCGTTGCTTCAGAGCTTTTGCAACTACGCGCGGTTATTACCGAATGGCGGAGAAGGCAATCCAATCGTGATTGGAGTCCTGAAGGCAGAGCTTAAGATCTCGGAAGTCGCTTCCCAAGAGTTAAAAATTCCAAGTTTAAGCGTAAAGAGGAATGGATTTTATTTTACCAGTTGGAATGACGCACAGGATGGAAGCGGAAAAAGCTATCGCGAGGGCGACGTCGTGCCTGCAAAGAGCACGCTTTTCGCTCAGTGGACTACGTCATATCACGGTTACGTCCCGTTTGAACCGGAAAGTCACGCGGGAGCTTTGGGAGCAACCTATGACAAGATGTTCGACAATGATGAAAATACGGCATGGTACGTCTCCGGACTGGCCCAGGATGATACGTTTTCCGTGGAATTTGTGACAAAGGATTACGTAATCCCTAACGGCTACGTCTTTGTCACCGGTAATGCTTCGTGGAATGATCCTGGCAGAAATCCGAAGAACTGGAAGTTAGAGGCAAAAAAGAGTCAGGACGGCGAATGGGTAGTTCTGGATGAAGTAACTAATGATACTTCCTTGCCTGGGAATGCAAGATCGCAGGCCGTAAAAATGATCTCCAATAATGAAGAGTATTGTTTCTTCAGACTGACGTTCTGGGGCTTTGGTGCGGGTGACGACTTTGAACTTTCCGAGTTTTGCTTAATGACAAATACGACTAGATTGCCGAAGGTCACGCTTGTTCCTAACGTAAATGAGGGTGAATCGGGCCTGATTCAGGAGGGAGAAAACCAGAGCAGCTTTAACCTTCCGAAAACGTCGACGGAAGTGATTGGCTACGTTTTGAGGAATTGGAATACGCAGGCAGACGGCAAGGGTCAGAGCTTTGGATTGGGTGACGCATATCAGATTAATGGCGATGCAACGCTTTACGCCTTCAGGGAGTTGGAGACCTACGAGATCATCTTTGACGCGAACGGAGCTGACCCGATCGATTCATTGGAATATACGATTGAAAGCATGGAAAAGCTTCCTGATCCGACTCGTGAAGATTACTTCTTTGACGGTTGGAAAGTGGTTTCCGATGCAGGCAATTGGCTGGAAGCAGATGAATTGTATGCGGCAGGTGCGTCCCTGACTGGAAAATATGGTGACGTAACCTTAAAGGCACAGTGGACGCAGATCCCGAAGTACGTGGTTACGTGGAAGAATTACGACGGTAAAGTACTGAAGACGGATGAGAACGTTCCCCAGGGAACGGTTCCGCAGTATGTGGGTGAGGAGCCCACGCGGAAGGAAACGGAGGAGTTTACCTATACCTTTACGGGTTGGGATAAGACTCCGGAAGCGATTGACGGTGACGCGGAATATACCGCCATTTTCCAAGAGACTAAGAGAAAATATGAGATCACCTGGAAGATGGATGACGGCAGCGTGATCGACGTAACCCAGGTGGAATACGGCGTTGTGCCGACGCACGCTGATCCGAAGAAGCAGGAGACGGCAGAATTTACTTTCACGTTCACGGGTTGGGACGTAACGCCTGCTAAAGTACAGGGAACGGCTACCTATACGGCTGCCTTTAGCGAGAATAAGAGAAGCTATGAGATCAGCTGGCTGATGGATGACGGAACTCTGATCGACAAGACGGTGGTGGAGTTTGGCGTGGTGCCCACCCACGAGGATCCGAAGAAGCAGGAGACGGAGGAGTACGAATTTACCTTCAAGGGATGGAATGAGACGCCCAAGGCGGTAGAAGGCAATGCCGTTTATGCCGCAACCTTTGAGGGAACAAAGAAGTGCTTTGTCATCACTTGGAAGGATGATCTCGGAAACGTGATCGACGTCACGGAAGTGGAATATGGCGTGGTGCCCACCCACGCTGACGCGTCGAAGGAAGCAACGGCGGAGAAGACTTACGTATTCTCCGGCTGGACGCCTGGCATCACGGCAGCCAAGGCTGCAGCGGAGTATCAGGCAGTTTTCGCTGACAGCACGAACGTTTATGAGATTACTTGGCTGGACGACGAAGGGAACTTGATCGACGTTACCCAAGTGGAGTACGGAACCGTACCCACCCACGCAGCCTTAACAAAGACGGAGACGGACGAATATTCTTATGAATTCAAGGGTTGGAGTCCTGAAATTGCAACCGTGACGGACAAGGCAACCTATCAGGCAGTCATTGAGGGAACCAAGAAAAAGTACAACGTCACCTGGCTGACGGATGAGGGGAAACTGATCGACGTAACCCAGGTGGAATACGGCACGGTGCCCACCCACGAGGATCCCGGGAAGGAGGCTACGGATGAGTTTACGTATGCCTTTAACGGTTGGAACGTGACGCCCGTAGCAGTTCAGGGAACGGCTACTTACGTGGCAACCTTTAGCGAGACGAAGAGAAGCTATGAGATCACCTGGAAGATGGATGACGGCAGCGTGATCGACGTAACCCAGGTGGAATACGGTACGGTGCCCACCCACGGCGATCCCGGAAAGAAGGCAACGGCAGAGTTTACGTATGCCTTTACCGGTTGGGACGCAGCACCTTTGGCAGTGACGGGACCCGCAACGTACGTGGCAACCTTTGACCAGACAAAGAGAAGTTATGAGATCACTTGGAAGATGGATGACGGCAGCGTGATCGACGTGGAGACTTACGCATACGGCGAGACGCCTTCTCACGCTGACGCAGACAAGGCAGAGACGGAGGAATGGGTTTACGCCTTTACCGGCTGGAAAGAGACGCCTTCCATGGTGACAGGACCTGCGACCTACGTGGCAACCTTCAGCGCCACAAAGAAGGCAAGCAGCAGTCTGACGCCTCCCTCCGGGGATCCGGAAGATTACCTCGACGAACTGCGGAAGATGATTCAATACGCTATCTCCCTTGGCGGCGAGCGGACGATAACGTGGGCGAAGGGAACGGGACTGCCCTATGACGTATTGAAGACCTTGGAGGATCACCCGCAGATAACGCTGATCTTCAAGTATGAGTACAAAAACGTGAGCTACGAGGTGACTATCTGCGGAAAGGACGTGGAGACGGATCCCACGGTTTCCTGGTACGGACCGCTGAACCTGTACAGTCGCTATAATTTGCGAGTTAACGTAAAGGATTCTGACGGAGCCGTGAAGGGAACGTACGTGGTAAGGCGCGGTGATAACCTTTCGAAGCTTGCCCGCAGGTTCAACGTGACGGTGGACTGGCTGGTGAAGAAGAATTTGATCAAAAATCCGAACCTGATTTGGGTGAATCAGTTACTAAATTATTAAAAGATAATCCTGAATGGACAGTTAGCAGGAGAGCAGGAGGTAGAGAGCATTGAAGACAGGAAAAAGGATTGTAATGCTTCTGACGTTGGCGCTGATCTTAGGCGTCATTTGGCCGGCGGGAAGTGCGATGGTTAGTGCAAAGGAATCAGAGGTACGTGCGGACGAAGACGCTCCGTATACCGTGGAATTCACGTATGATGACAGTGAATTCGTCATGGCGGGCGATTCCAGCGCTTCTTTGAGGGAAATTTTGGATTTTCTGGGATTAGAGGGCGAGATTGGCTCCGTGTCAGTCAGCAATGAAAAACTGTTTTCGGCAGAAGATAAAAATGGTGAGTGGATTGTTACGGCTCGTCAACCCTTTTCCAGCGCGGAATGGATGAAGGTGGTCCTGGATGGCAGGGAATATGAGATTGCCGTGACGGATGAGTACAAAATCTATTATTATAATCCCGTTACGGGAGTAAGAGACTGGAAGGCTGATACCTCATGTAATGACGTGTCCACGCAGGACATATGGGGACTTGACTATCAATGGAACGGATTCCCGTATACGTGGTATGTCGTAAAAGAAGATTATACCTTTACGCGCAGAGTTTTGATCACTGCCAACGTCAATCTAATTATTTGCGACGGCGCGACGCTGACTTGCGAAAAAGGAATTAGCGTTGGAAATGAAGGCAGTTTGACCATTTGGGCGCAGTCTAGTGAGAATAAGGGAAAATTGGTTTGTTCGGCTGATGGAGACCGCGCAGCCATTGGCTCTGACATTGAATGGGATGCAGGTCCCATCACCATTAACGGTTGCGAGATTTCGGCAACTGGAGCAGCTAAAGCTGCGGCTATTGGCGGCGGTACCGGTCAATGGGCGAAGTCAATAACAATAAATGGCGGGAAGATTACGGCAACGGCAGGTAAAGATGGCGCTGCCATTGGCGGCGGAAAAGGAGCAGGTACTGCATCTGGAACGATTACTATCAATGGCGGCGACATAACGCCCATAGGTAATCAGGGAGCGTCAATAGGAAGCGGTGCACATTCCGGCGGAATAGACATCATTATTAATGGCGGAAACATTAATTCAACAAGTTGTTTTGGAGCGAACATAGGATCTGGCTACGATGGTGATTTTGGTAACAAAACAATCACGATCAACGGTGGCGTGTTGAACTTGAAAAACGAAGTTGGCGGTGCAGGTATCGGCGGCGGAGAAAATAGTAAGGGTGGCAAAGTTGTCATCAACAATGGCACAATAACGACGAGTTGCAGTAACGGTGCGGGCATCGGCGGCGGCAGAGATGGAGAGGCGCCCGCCATTATCATAAATAATGGTACGATTAAGGCGAACCTGGATAAGGAGGATTTAACGTCAGCGGGTATTGGCCTCGGGTACTCTGAGGGAAATGGCCATACCGTTGAAATGATACTGATTAACGGAGGAAATATTTACGCAAAGGGAGGAATTAACTCTGCGGGCATCGGTGCAGTAACCGGTAATGGCGCAAACATTACTATTACCGGCGGAATTGTCTATGCCTATGGCGGACGGTATGGAGCCGGCATCGGCTCTGGAGATTCTACAACTCCAGAGCCCGTAAATATTCATATTTCCGGCGGCGAGATCCATGCTTTTGGCGGATATAATGCCGCGGGGATTGGAAATCGTACAGGGGGAAACGTAACCACTGCGCTTTCTTACGTGAATGCAACCAGGGATTCCATTTCCATAGAATCATCAAGTTATAACGGAAGCGTTACCATTGCTGACGGATGTATGTTTAGTGTCGGAACCGGAACTATATATACCGGTAAGTTGACGGACAAACAGATCAAAGACATTGCAGGGAAAACGCTTAAGTATGAACCGAAAGCGTTTTATCTTGACGAGAATGGCAAAGTTAGCAACCCTGTCGAGGGTGAAGAAGTGAAGGGCAATACGACGACCTTTACTGGATCAAATGGCAAGGATGGCTGGTACGTGGTAAGCGGAAACGTTACGATCTCCGATCTGGTAACGGTTACGGGAGACGTTAAGCTGATCCTGTGTGATGGCGCAACGCTTACGACAACGAGTGGCATCAACGTAAGGGAGGGCAATTCACTAAAAATTTATGCACAGTCTACGGGAGATAAGAAAGGTAAACTGATCACCACGGGTTCTAAGGAACAGGCCGGAATCGGCAGTGGCATTTATATTGGTTCTGATCACAAGCGAGTATTAGTGTGCAGCGGAAACATTGAAATTTATGGCGGTGATATTTCGGCGACTGGCGGCGAGGGCGCGGCAGGCATTGGCGGCGGCGGGAACTGCAGTGGCGGAACCACGGTCTTGGGCGGCGGAACTATTTCAGCGACTGGCGGTACTGGCGCAGCTGGTATCGGTGGTGGTGCAAGAAGCAGAGCCGGTAAGATTCACGTGACGGGAACCGTCGTGCTTAAAGACGTAAAAGCAGGCATGGGAACCGACAATATTGCCATTGGTACGGGAGATTCGGGCAGTTTTGTTGCGACTGTCGGAGACACCATTACGATTGACGGAGGAACCATTCAGGGCGTTTCGAAGATTGGCGGAAAATATTGTAGCATTGTATTTGATCATAACAATTCCAACACTTCCCTTCCGAGCGTCAAGGCAGACGCTTACGTTGGTGACGTAACCTTCAGGCAGACATTTGTCGATAATAGTTCTGCGGATGGGAAAAAGGTCTTTGTTCCTGGGAATGCAAAAGACAACTATGAATTGATCGAGCAGTTGAAAGGTACGACGCTGAAGCCGGGTACCGGTTATGCGATTACCGTGGATAAAGGCATTACCAATGGCGGGGTGACGGCTGAAAACCTTTATCAAGCAGCTCAGCCTGGTGACAAGGTTACGCTGATTGCAACACCGGCTCAGGACTTTGCGCTTCATGAGATCACGGTGAAAGACGCTGACGGCAGGGAAGTTTCGTTCCAGCGAAGCGACAACGTGATCACCTTTACGATGCCTAACGGCACGGTAAGCGTTTGGGCAAAGTTTAAGGTGGCGAATGCCATCAATTATATTGATCCCACGAAATCCGGTAGCGAACGCATCCAGTATCAGGATGATTATGCGTTGTTAACGAATCAAACGAAACTCGAAACGGGCTGGTATGCGGTTCGCGGCGACGTCCGGATCGGAGATCAGACTTCTGATCGCATTGTCATCGATGGTAACGTGAATCTGATTTTGTGTGATGGCGCAACTTTGACTGCCGTGAGAGGCGTTACGGTAGAAGCGGGTAACGGTCTGACCATCTGGGCCCAGAGTGAAGGGGCGGGTGCAGGAACGTTAATTGCCGGCGAAGTCTATGATGGCTCAGCTTTCGTTGAATACGGTGCGGCAGGCCTTGGCAGTAGGGAATATAAAAGTGCCGGTGACATTACCATCAATGGCGGTAACGTAATAGCAACAGGCGCATCTTCCGGAGCGGGAATCGGAAGCGGAAGATGGTACGTAAACGTTGGTACGATTACCATTAACGGAGGCGTTGTGACAGCCGTTGGCGGTGAAAGGGCTGCAGGCATTGGCGGCGGTTATGGCTGTTGCAAAGGCGGAAAGGTCCTGATTAACGGCGGCGTAGTTAATGCCACCGGCGGAACTGACAAAGATTACGGCGAAAGCGGTGCAGGCATTGGCGGCGGCTTTGAATCCGAAGGCATTGAAGTTATCATCACGGGAGGAAAGATAAATGCCGTTGGCGGAACCGGAAGCGCAGGCATCGGAGCTGGACAAGATGGAACGGGTACCACCGTTACCATCGGAAGTAGTGCAGAGACGGCAGAGAGCATGTCCGTAAAGGCTGATTCTTACGACGGTACCGTAAAGCTTTTGTGCGGCTTTAAGGATGCAAACGACGGAACGCTTTTTGGAAAGACAGAGGATGCCAACAAGAGTGCGCTTGCAGGCAGAACGTTGGTTCCTGCGGACTATTATCACGTTAACGTGGCAACTGGCATTCAAAACGGAAGCGTGAATGCCCCGATGGTTGCAGAGAAAGGAACGTCGGTTACCGTGACCGTAGAGGCGGAGGAACACTATGAGCTGAAGTCTCTGACAGTGACGGCTGGAACGACAACGGTTGACGCGGCGAAGGTTGATGAGAATACCTATACTTTTACCATGCCTGAGGGAGATGCTACGGTTTCCGCAGAGTTCCAGAAGATGAAATACGTTATCACGTTCTTAAATGAGGATGGAAGCGAGCTTTACAGCAGTGAAGTAACTTATGGCGAAATGCCCGTTTATGCCGGCAAGGAGCCTAAGAAAGAGGCAACGCAGCAGTATTCCTATAAGTTTAAGGCTTGGGATGCAGAACTTGAAGCAGTTGCAGGAACGGCTACCTATACCGCAACCTATGAGGATATTCTGAATAAATACGAGATCCAGTTCGTTGACGAGAATGGAAACGTATTGCAGAGCAGCGAAGTGGAATATGGGAAAATGCCTAAATTCGAAGGCACCATTCCTGATAAAGCAGAAACAAATCAGTATAAGTATGAATTTGACGGTTGGGATAAAGAACTTGAGGCAGTAACGGACAAGGCAACCTACAAGGTAACGTATAAGGAAATTTTGAGGAAATACGTCATTACGTTCCAGGATGATAACGGAAGCGAATTGTTCTCTAGTGAAGTGGAGTACGGCACCGTTCCCGCATATGCGAGCGTGACGCCGGTTAAGGGTTCCACGGATGAGAATATGTATCCCTTCAAGGGATGGAGTCCTGCGGTTACGGCCGTAACCGGTGAGGCTACGTATTCGGCAACTTATAACACGGTAAAGCGGAAATATTTTATTACCTTTGTAAACGAGGACGGCACGGTATTACAGAGCACGGAAATTGCTTACGGTGAAGTACCCGTGTATGCCGGCGAAACGCCCAAGAAGACCGCGACGACAGAAAAGACGTTTGTTTTCCAGGGTTGGGACAAGAACGTCGTTGCAGTGACGGGTACGGCGGTTTATACGGCAACCTTTGCGGATTCGACAAACAGTTACAAGATTACTTGGTTGTTGGATGACGGAAGCCTAATCGACGAGACCACCGTGGAGTACGGCAAGGTTCCGACCCACGCGGACGCAACGAAGGAGGCAACGGCTGAGTTTTCCTACACCTTTACCGGATGGGACAAAACGCCCGTGAAGGTAACGGGAGACACGACCTACGTGGCAACCTTCAACGAGACGAAGAACAGCTACAAGATCACGTGGCAGATGGATGACGGAAGCCTGATCGACGAGACCACCGTGGAGTACGGCGAGGTACCGGCCCACGCGGACGCAACGAAGAAGGCAACGGCTGAATATACCTATACCTTCACGGGATGGGACAAAGCGCCCGTGGCGGTAACGGGAGAGGCAACTTACAAGGCAACCTTCAGCAAGGCGAAGAACAGCTACAAGATCACCTGGCAGATGGATGACGGAAGCCTGATCGACGAGACCACCGTGGAGTACGGCGAGATTCCGGTTCACGAGAGTGTTACGAAGAAGGCAACGGCTGAGAAGACTTATGTTTTCTCAGGCTGGACGCCGAGCGTGAAGGCCGTGGTGGGAGAAGCAGAGTATAAGGCAGTCTTCTCAGACAGCGTGAACAGCTACAAGATCACCTGGCTGATGGATGACGGAAGCCTGATCGACGAGACCACCGTGGAGTACGGCGAAGTACCGACCCACGCGGACGCAGTGAAGAAGAATACGGCGGAACACAATTACATATTCACCGGATGGGACAAGGCGCCCGTGGCAGTAACGGGAGAGGCAACCTACAAGGCAACCTTTGGCGAGCTGACGAACGGCTACAAGATCACTTGGCTGATGGACGACGGAAGCCTGATCGACGAGACGATCGTTGAGTACGGCGAGGTACCGACCCACGCTGACGCAGTAAAGGCAGAAACGGCAGATTATACCTATACCTTCACGGGCTGGGACGTAACGCCCGCGGCAGTAACGGGAGAGGCAACTTACAAGGCAACCTTCAAGGAGAACAAGAAGGATTCCGGCGGAAGCACGACGGTCGTAACGAACGAATACGGAGATTACCTGGATGAGCTCCGCGAAAGGCTCCGGTACGCGATCGCGCTTGGCGGAGAACAGAGCGTCTACTGGAACAAGGGAACTTCACTGCCGAAGGACATCCTGAAGACGCTGGAGGATCATCCGGACATAACGCTGATATTTGATTACGTGTATGAGAACGAGAAGTATAGCGTGACGATGCCAGGCAAGATCGTAAAGACGGTGGAAGGCGTTGAGTGGTACGGTCCCGTTTACCTCTACTGCACTTACGGCAAGGCGGAGGCAGAAGTGGCAACCAGTGAGATTTCCGGCATTTACGTCGTAAAGAGCGGCGACACCCTGAGCAGGATCGCAAGAAAGCTGCACGTGAAGCAGAAGTATCTCGTGGACGTAAACAAGATCAAGAATCCTGACTTTATCAGGGCAGGACAGGTGCTGAAGTACTAATTTTTCATGAAGTAAATCATATGAGGGGATAAAGAGAAATGGTTTCGACGTGGCGTTTGCCGCGTTGAAATCATTTCTTTTTTATCATTCAACTTAAAAATATTAAGTGAGTAAAAATGAAAATTGCTGCAATTAAATAATAAAGAAAGTGGGATGCTTGCTTGAACGAGGGGGTTGTTGAGAGGAGGATACTGTTGTGAAATATAGGGAAGAAGCGGCGTTTGAGGAGATCAAACGACGAGGGAAGAGGATCAAACAAAGGCATGAGCAAAGGGTAAGACGCATCCTGTCGGCTTCGACGGCCGGCCTTGCGTTAGTGCTTCTGGCGGTGCTGAGTATTTTTACCGGCGTTGGCAAAGCGGGCGGAGAGACGCTTTATGGTTCGTTCCTCATGCCGGCAGAGGCAGGCAGTTACGTGCTGACGGCACTGATCGCCTTTGCCTTTGGAGTGGCGATCACGCTGAGCATCAAGTACTACCGGAACAAAGAAAAAGGGGAAGGCGCTTCAGAAGAACAAAACGCGCAGGAGGAAGAATTATGAGTAAAAGATATGGCAAGAGGACGGGTTCGAGAATTCTAAGCATTGTTCTTTCTTTTGTAATGATGCTGACTACCGTGGACGTCTTTTCCATTCCAATGGTAGCAAAAGCCAGTGAAACGAGTGATGCTGCGACTTGTGAAGGCGAAATCATGGCGTGTGCAAACCTTGTTGGCCGTGCGTGGAAAAGCGAGGACGAATTCGAATTCACTATCTCGTCACTGGGTGAATCACCATTACCCGAAATGACGCAGGTTACCGTGACCAAAGACTCCGCAGGATATACGGAGAGCTTTGGAAAGATCACGTTCACGGAAGCGGGACAATATGAGTACGTGATTTCCGAATCACACAAGGGTGAGTATTTGGGCGGCATAACCTATGATTCATCTGACAGGACGGTAACGATTAAGGTAAAGGAAGACGAAGAGGGGAATCTGGTTGCTGACGGGACGGAGCTGGTACAAACGGCCGTGTTCACAAATACAAGCATTGAAAGCATCCCCTATCTCGATCCTACGGATGAAGGTAATGCCAATAAAACGCAGGCGGATTATGATTTTGTCACGGATGGAATGACGGAGATGACTACCGGCTGGTACGTGGTGAATGCCAACGTGACGGTTGAGAAGCGGATCACCGTTTCAGGCAACGTAAATCTGATCCTCTGTGACGGAGCGGAGCTGACGGCAAGCGCAGGAGTGAACGTTCCTGAGGGCAATAGTCTTACGGTCTGGGCACAGAGCCTTAGCGAAAACACTGCGGGAAAACTTACGGCGACGACGCCGGGCCAGTATCAGGCAGGCATTGGCGGAAACAGCGGCGAAAGTTGCGGCACGGTTACCATTAACGGCGGCGTAATTAACGCAAACGGAGGCGAGAGAAGCGCTGGAATCGGCGGCGGGCTTTACGGTGACGGCGGTACGGTTACCATTAACGGCGGAAAGGTTACGGCAAACGGCGGCAACGAAAACGCACCGGTTACCGGCGGAGCAGGAATTGGTGGCGGCGGATCAAATAAAGGTAATATGATGGCCGGTTCCGGCGGCACGGTCATCATCACTGGCGGTACCGTTTATGCGAACGGATTTTCTTGGGCAGCAGGAATTGGCGGAGGCGGCGGAAACGGCAACGCTGCCACTACGTCAAACGGAGGCAAGGGCGGCAACGTCCTGATCAGCGGTGGAACGGTTTACGCCAACGGCGGACACCGCGCGGCAGGCATTGGCGGCGCGAACGGAGCTCCGGGCGGCACGGTGGAGATCACGGGCGGTCTTGTCGTAGCCACTACGATCAGCAAAGATGATGCGCAGGCCATTGGTCACGGCGAGCATAACGGCGACGCAGGCACCGTGACCCTGGGCGGCGAAATGATCGTGATTGCGGGAGACGGCGAAAACAACACGCAGCTGTATGATAATTCCAACGGCGCCTTGGCCTGTCAAGATAATCATTGGGCAAAAATCACAAGTGAAACGGACGTGACCCTGAGCGTATCCTACGTGGACGCCGCAGGCGTACCGAAAGGCCCCGTCAGTGCGTACCGCATTGGCACGAGCAATAACCTAGGCAGCGGCTGGTACGTGGTAAGTGGGAACGTCACGATGGATTCCAGGCTGAACGTGAAAGGCGACGTGAACCTGATCCTCTGTGACGGGGCAGAGCTGACGGTAAACGCAGGCATTGGCGTAAACAGCGGGTACAGCCTGACCATATACGGCCAGAGCGGTCAAACCGGAGCCTTGAAGGCTTTCGGAAACGATTGCTATTCCGCCATTGGAAGCGATGATCAAAAGGATTCGGGTACGATTATCATTAACGGCGGCAGCGTAACGGCCAAAGGCGGTTACAAGAGTGCCGGGATTGGCGGCGGCAGGGCCGGCTCCGGCGGCGTGATTATCGTAAACGGCGGAAACGTAACGGCAGCCGGCGGCCAGTATGGCGCGGGAATCGGCGGCGGATATCAAGGTGACGGCGGCATGGTTACCATCACCGGCGGAATTGTAACGGCAGCCGGCGGCAACGAAGATGACCCTACTTCCGGCGGCGCGGGAATTGGCGGCGGTGGAACTGATACCGGTAACAAAAACGCCGGTAACGGCGGCACGGTTACCATCACCGGCGGAACCGTTTACGCCAATGGCTTTTCCTGGGCGGCAGGCATTGGCGGCGGCGGCGGGAGCGGCAGTTCTGAAGATACGTCAAACGGAGGCAAGGGCGGCAACGTCCTGATCAGCGGTGGAACGGTTTACGCCAACGGCGGACACCGCGCGGCAGGCATTGGCTGCGCGAACGGAGCTCCGGGCGGCACGGTGGAGATCACGGGCGGTCTTGTCGTAGCCACTACGCTCAGCAAAGATGATGCGCAGGCCATTGGTCACGGCGAGCATAATGAAGGCGCCGGCAGCCTGACCTTGGGCGACGAAATGAATGTGATCGCAGGAGACGGCGAAAACAATACGCAATTGTTTGAAAAGTCTGACGGCGTTTCTGCTTGTCACGATAATTATTGGGCAAAAATTACAGACGTTAAGGAAGCGACCTTAAGCGTATCCTACGTGGATGCCGCAGGCGTACCCCAAGGCCCCGTTGAGGCATATCGCATTGGTTCGTACAATAACCTTGGCAGCGGCTGGTACGCGGTAAGTGGGAACGTCACGATGGATTCCAGGCTGAACGTGAAAGGCGACGTGAACCTGATCCTCTGTGACGGGGCGCAGCTGACGGCAAACAAGGGTGTTGGCGTAAATAAAGGGTACAGCCTTACCATTTACGGTCAGAGCGGACAAACCGGAGCCTTAAGGGCGGCGGGAATAGAATGCTATTCTGCCATTGGCAGTGACGATCAAAAGGATTCGGGAACGATCATCATTAACGGCGGCAACGTAACGGCCAACGGCGGTTATAAAGGCGCGGGAATCGGCGGCGGCAGGGCCGGCTCCGGCGGCGTGATTGCCATAAACGGCGGCACGGTGAACGCTACCGGCGGGCAATGGGGTCCCGGAATCGGAGGCGGCGGATGGATGAACAATGACATAGTGGCTGGATACGGCGGCGACGTTACCATCACTGGCGGTACCGTAACGGCTACCGGCGGCCGGCAGAGCGCAGGCATTGGCGGAGGATTACAAGGTGACGGCGGCAAGGTTACCATTAGCGGCGGAACCGTAACGGCCAATGGCGGAGACGAAGGTGAGCCGGCTACCGGCGGCGCGGGAATTGGCGGCGGCGGATGTGACGTCGACAGTTTAAAAGGCGGTGACGGCGGCACGGTCATCATCACTGGCGGAACCGTTTACGCAAACGGATTTTCCTGGGCCGCGGGAATCGGCGGCGGCGGTGGAACCGGCAACTCTGGCAATACGTCAAACGGAGGCAAGGGCGGCAACGTCCAGATCAGCGGCGGAACGGTTTACGCCAACGGCGGACACCGCGCGGCAGGCATTGGTGGCGCAAACGGATCTCAGGGCGGCACGGTGGAGATTACGGGCGGTCTTGTCGTAGCCACTACGATCAGCCAAAAAGATGCGCAGGCCATCGGCCACGGGGAACATAACGGCGACGCAGGCACCGTGACCCTGGGCGGCGAAATGATCGTGATCGCGGGAGACGGCAAAAACAATACGCAGCTGTATGATAATTCCAACGGCGCATCAGCCATTCAAGATAATTATTGGGCAAAAATTACAAGTGAAACGGACGTGACCCTAAACGTATCCTACGTGGACGCCGCAGGCGTACCGAAAGGCCCCGTCAGTGCATATCGCATTGACTCGTACAATAACCTTGACAGCGGCTGGTACGTGGTAAGTGAAAACGTCACGATGGATTCCAGGCTGAACGTGAAAGGCGACGTGAACCTGATCCTCTGTGACGGGGCAGAGCTGACGGCAATTGCGGGAGTAAACGTTCCTGAGGGCACAAGCCTTACGATCTGGGCACAGAGCCTTAGCGAAAACACTGCGGGAAAACTTACCGTAACAACGTCGGGCAAGTACCAGGCGGGCATTGGCGGAAATGACGACGAGGGTTGCGGAACGGTCATTATCAACGGCGGCGTAATTAATGCAAACGGCGGCGAGAGAGGTGCAGGAATTGGCGGCGGACGATATGGTGACGGCGGCACGGTTACCATCAATGGCGGAAAAGTAACGGCCAACGGCGGCAACAAAGATAATCCGACTACCGGCGGCGCGGGAATTGGCGGCGGCGGAACTGATACCGTTAACAGAAACGCCGGTGACGGCGGTACGGTTACCATTACGGGAGGAACTGTTTACGCCAACGGCTTTTCCTGGGCGGCAGGAATTGGAGGCGGCGGCGGGAGCGGCTACTCCAACACCACGACAAACGGAGGCAAGGGCGGCACCGTCCGGATCAGCGGCGGCACGGTATATGCCAACGGCGGTCACCGTGCGGCGGGAATTGGCGGCGCCAACGGAGCACCAGGCGGCAAGGTTACCATCACGGGCGGTCTTGTCGTAGCCACTACGGATAGCGCAGATGACGCGCAGGCCATTGGCCACGGCGAACGTAATGACGACGCCGGCGAAGTGAGTTTTAGCGGGATGAAGGTTTATATAATTGATTCCAGCGATGCGACGCCTGTGCCCTATTCGATGCGTGTGAAAGGCTGTTACGAAAAATGGGTGAAGATCACGGTTTGTGACGACCATGATTATAAGATTTACAGGAATAATGGAGAGAATCATACGCTCTACTGCAAAAACTGCGGTAAGCTGGGAGCGACGGAATCCCATGCCTTCGTGAACCACGTTTGCGCATGTAACGCGAAGGAAGCCTTTTCTTACGTCGTTACCTTCAAGGTGAAGAATGGTTCCTGGAATGAAGGCGAGGGCGAAGAAGCAACGGCTGACAAGACCGTGACGCTTAATGGCATCGGGGCAGATAAACTAAAACTGTCTGCAGACCAGATTCCCGCAGTGGGAAAGAGGCCAGGCAGCATCTATCTGGAGGGAGCCTGGAACGTTACGCCGAGCACGGAGACTGAGATTACGGAAGATACGACGTATACTTACGTCTATACACAAAAGGAAACGGCGGTTGTCACGAAAGCTCCGGTTGGTAATAATCTTACCTACGCAGGATATGAGCAGGAACTTGTGACGGCTGGTGAGGCATCGGGCGGTACGACGTACTATGCTCTCGGCGTGAATGCAACCACGAAACCTGCCGCATCCGCATATGCCACGACGATTCCGAAGAAAACCGAAGCAAAAACCTATTACGTGTGGTATAAGGCAGTGGGTGATGCAGAGCATCTCGATTCCGAGGAAAAATGTATCGAGGTCTCTGTTAAAAAAGCAACTGGTTCGCTGAAGATCGAATCTGCGTCGAAGGATTGGACGTACGACGGTGAAGGTCATACTTATCAAGTATATACGGTGACGTATAACGGTGAAGTGATTGAGGGCGTTGAAGGTCAGACGGTATTTACGCTGAGTACGGGCGACAATCTAACAATTTCGCCGACGGCCGTGGCCGTAAGGGATTCCTGGGACGCGGAGAAGAACTCTTTTGTTTACGTTATTGAAAACAGTGATTGTTACAACTTCGAAAACCCTTTGAAAGAGGAAGGAAACCTGACGATCAGCAAACGCAAGATGATAATTACCGCACGGAGCGAGGAATTTACTTACAACGGAAAGGCGCAAAGCCTGAACGAATATGACGTGACGGGTCTTGCAGGCAGTGACGAGATCACGGCGATTGTGACTGGTTCGATCACCTACCCGGAGGAAGGCACGGTTGTAAATCAGCTGGCAAGCTATGAATTTAAGACGGGAGATCCCGGAAACTACGAGGTAACCACCGCGGACGGCGCCCTGACCATGAAAAATGCAAGCGCCGCAATCACCATTACGGCAGTAGACGAAGAATGGACATATGACGGCACGGCCCACGGAAACGACGCCGTGAGCGTGACGGGCGGAAGTCTGTTTGAAGGTGACGTGCTGGTGGCAAAGGCGTCTGGCAGCGTGACAAGCGTGGCGGACAGCGCAGCCGGAAACAATCCGGTGGCGG
>JAFZNO010000051.1 GCA_017552985.1 Lachnospiraceae bacterium | reverse complement strand
GTTGCACTTCGCATCATCTGTGACAGGGAGACGGAGATCGAGAACTTCACGCCCGAGGAATACTGGAGCGTAGAGGCTGACTTGAAGATCCCCGGCGCGAAGAAGCCCGTGGCGGCAAAGTATTACGGCACGTCTTCGGCTAAGCAGGACCTTACCTGCGAGGCAGACGTAAAGAAGGTGCTGAAGGACGTGGACGGCGCGTCCTATGTTGTAAAAGAAGTAAAGACGGGTGAGAGAATGAAGAAGGCACCGCTTCCCTTTACGACTTCCACGCTTCAGCAGGAAGCCAGCAAGGTGCTGAATTTCTCCACGAGCAAGACCATGAATCTTGCACAGCAGCTTTATGAAGGCGTAGAGATCAAGGGGGAAGGCACCATCGGTCTCATCACCTACCTTCGTACGGACTCCGTCCGCGTGTCAGAGGAGGCTGCGGAAAACGCAAGGGAATATATTGAAAATCATTATGGAAAGGAATATCTGGCGCAGAAGGCTTCCGAGAACAAGAAGGCGCAGAGGATCCAGGATGCCCATGAAGCAATCCGTCCCACGGACATTACCCTGCTTCCCATCGCGATCAAGGATCAGCTCCCCAGAGACCTTTTTAGACTTTATCAGCTGATCTGGCAGCGCTTTGCGGCAAGCCAGATGGCACCTGCAAAATATGAGACGACTTCCGTGAAGGTGAGTGCAGGAAAGAGTATTTTCACCATGTCGGCTTCGAAATTGAAGTTTGACGGCTTCACCAGCGTTTACGTTCAAAAGGACGAGGAAGAGGAAACCACTTCCTTTACGGGTACTTTGGAAAAGGGCATGAAGCTGGATTGTTCCGGCGTACGTTCGGAGCAGCACTTTACCCAGCCACCCGCGCATTTCACCGAGGCGTCGCTTGTAAAGACCCTTGAGGAGCTTGGCATTGGACGTCCCAGTACCTACGCGCCCACCATTGGAACCATTCTTGGCAGACGTTACATTGCGAAGGAAGGAAAGAACCTGATTGTTACCGAGCTTGGAGAGGTGGTCAATCAGATGATGGTGGAGGCATTCCCCACGATCGTTGACGTGAATTTCACTGCGAACCTGGAAGCCTTGCTTGACGGCGTGGAAGAAGGAACCGTAAAGTGGAAGACCATCATTGAAAACTTTTACCCTGATCTCGACAAGGCAGTCGTGCAGGCGGAAAAGGATCTTTCTCAAGTGAAGGTTGCTGACGAAGAGTCCGACGAGGTTTGCGAAAAGTGCGGACGCAAGATGGTGATCAAGTACGGCAGCAAGGGTAAATTCCTGGCATGTCCCGGATTCCCAGAGTGTCAGAATGCAAAGCCCTATTATGAGAAGACTGGCGTAACTTGTCCGAAGTGCGGCAAGGACGTGGTGATCAAGAGAACCCAGAAAGGCAGAAGATATTACGGCTGCATTGGAAATCCTGAGTGTGATTTTATGGTCTGGAATAAGCCCTCAGGAGAGAAATGTCCAAAGTGCGGCAATGCGTTATTGGAAAAGGGGAATCGACTAGTCTGTGCAGATGAAAAATGTGGCTACAGTATTCTGAAAATTCAAAAAGATACTGAAAAAATTTAATAAATTCAAAAAATTATCATTGTAAACGGAAATTTTTTGTGATAAACTATAAGGGAGCTCGAATAAAGCTCCCTTTTTGCGTGCTAAAAAAGGGCATTTTACGATGAATGGGAGGAAATCGGAATGAGTAGCGTACAACTTCTTGATAAAACCAGAAAAATCGGAAAACTTTTACACAATAACAACTCCAGCAAGGTAGTTTTTAACGATATCTGTAACGTTATGAAGGAGATCTTGAACAGCAACGTACTTGTGATCAGTAAGAAAGGCAAGCTTTTGGGCATCGGCGAATCCGACGGAACGGACACCATCACGGAGCTCCTCGGAGACTGCGTCGGCGAATTCATTGATTCCATGTTGAACGAGCGTTTCCTTGGCGTGCTCAGCACGAAGGAGAACGTGAACTTGGAGACCCTTGGATTTGAGAAGATTGACGTCAGAAGATATCAGGCCATCATCGCCCCCATCGAGATCGCGGGTGAAAGACTTGGAACCCTGTTTATCTATAAGTGTGACGAGCAGTATGACATTGATGACATCATCCTGTGCGAGTACGGCACGACCGTCGTTGGCCTGGAGATGCTCCGCGCCGTAAATGAGGAGAGCTCCGAGGAGAGCAGAAAGATCGCCGTGGTCAAGTCCGCGATCGGAACCTTAAGCTTTTCCGAGATGGAAGCGATCACACACATCTTTGACGAATTAAACGGCATGGAAGGCATCCTGGTGGCTTCCAAGATTGCTGACCGCGTTGGAATCACGCGTTCCGTGATCGTAAACGCCCTCAGAAAGTTTGAGAGTGCAGGCGTCATTGAATCCAGATCTTCCGGCATGAAGGGCACCTACATCAAAGTATTAAACGACGTGGTATTCGAAGAGATCGAAGAATTAAAGCGCAAGAACAAAAGAAGATAAAAGTCCCAAAACCGTGACAGGGGGACGTGTCCAGTGACACGTTCCCTTTCTCTTTGCATTCTTGGCTGCTTGCCAAAACTTTGTTATATTTTGCGATATTCGGAAAAAGAGGTTGTGTTTTCCCCCAGATTTATTATAATATAATAGAGTGGGTGGATTATGCCCGCGTAATGAATATGCACGTATGAACACGTAACGATACGGAGATTGGGCTCCGGATAACGTGGAGGAGAAGGGAATGGCAAAAAGTGTTTTGATCTGCGATGACGCAGCGTTTATGAGAATGATGATCAGAGACATTCTCACAAAGAACGGTTTTGTTGTTGCGGGGGAAGCGGAAAACGGAATCAAGGCGATCGAAAAGTATCAGGAAACACATCCGGACCTGGTGCTTATGGATATCACCATGCCCGAAATGGACGGGATCCAGGCGCTGAAGGAAATCAAGAAAATCAATGAGAACGCACAAATTGTTATGTGTTCCGCCATGGGACAACAGGCAATGGTGATCGAATCCATTCAAGCGGGCGCGCGTGATTTTATCGTTAAACCCTTCCAGGCAGACCGGGTGATCGAGGCTGTCAGGAAAGTCTTGGAGTAAGGCATGGAACAGATCAAAAAGAAAATACTTGTTGTGGATGATTCGGCGCTGATGCGAAGAGTGCTCAGCGACCTCATTAACAGTGACAAGAGATTTCAGGTGGTCGCAAAAGCGGCAAACGGCATGGAAGCCTTTGATCTTTTGAGCCGGGAAAGCTATGACGGCGTCGTTTTAGACCTGAACATGCCAAAGATGAACGGACTTGAGCTCCTTGCAGAGCTTCGGAAGTTCCGGATCGCGGCAAGGATCATGATCGCCAGCACGGATTCCGCAGAGGGTGCGAAGGTCACTTTGGACGCGCTGGAGCTTGGGGCGCTGGATTTCATCCAGAAACCGGGTTCTTCCCTGGATTGCCGGGGTGAGGATTTTGCGGAAAGCTTTTTGGGAATCCTGCATGCAGTGACGTGCGGAAAGCTTCCGACGTATGACAAGCCTCCGGTACCTTACGTGGCTCCCGTAAAGCGCGTGCCAATAAAGAGCACGCCACAGCGGGCTACCGGCACAAGGAGGATCAAAAAGCTTGTTGCGATCGCCAGTTCTACCGGCGGACCGAAAGCGCTCCAAAGCATCCTGGCTGTCCTTCCAAAGGATTTGGATGCGCCCGTTGTCTTGGTACAGCACATGCCAAAGGGATTTACCACGTCCTTTGCCGAGAGGCTGAATGAGGCATGTGAACTAAACGTTCGCGAGGCGGCTGACGGGGAAGAGCTTGAAAAAGGTACGGTCTACGTCGCCATGGGCGGCAGACACCTGAACGTGGAACAAAGCATAAATGGGAATTGCGTGATCCGTTATTCGGACGAACCTCTTCGGGAGGGAGTCAAACCCAGTGCCAATTATATGTTTGAATCACTTGCAAAGACGGAAAAGCTTGACTTGACATGCGTCGTGCTTACCGGCATGGGCTCAGACGGCACGGATGGGATCCGCAATCTGAAAGATAAGAAAGAAGTTTACGTGATAACACAGGACTGTGAGAGCTGCGTAGTCTACGGAATGCCCAAAAGCATCGTCAATGCCGGGCTTTCCGACAAAACGCTTCCGCTGGACGCAATTGCCAAAGCCATTGAGGACAGGGTGGGACGACTTACGTAGTTAGAACGGAGGAAGATATGGACGTTAGTCAGTATCTTGACATGTTTCTGGATGAGACGAAGGAGCATCTTCAAAATCTGAGCGATCAGATCATGCGGCTTGAGGAAAATCCAGAGGATACAGACGTGATCAATGAGATCTTTCGGGCTGCCCATACCTTAAAGGGAATGGCCGGAACCATGGGCTTTACGCGCATGCAGACGCTGACCCACGACATGGAAAACGTTTTTTCCGAGGTGAGAAGCGGCAAACTGAAGGTGAATTCCCAGATCATTGACGTTTTTTTTAGCTGCCTTGACGCATTGGATGAATATGTTCAAAACATTCAGAACACTTCCAGTGAAGGCACGAACGACAATCCAGAACTGATCCAAAGATTAAACGCGTGCCTGAGCGGTTCGAAGGAGGCACCCGCCGCGGAAGAAAAGAAAGCTGTGGAAGCGGTTCCCGCAAAAGAACCGGAAAGGCCTTCAGCTCCTGCGGGAAAATGGGATGAAATTGAATTAAATGACGCCATAAAGGAAGCCATCAGGGAAGCCCGGGCTGACGGCGATGAGTGCTACGGATTGAACGTGGTGATCCAGGAGAAATGCCTTTTGAAAGCGGCGAGAGCATTTCTTGTTCTCCGTACCGTGAGCGAAAAAGGTGAGATCATTGCCTCGAGTCCCAGCACCCAGGACATTGAAGACGAAAGATTTGACAGGGACTTTACGTTGATCGTGATCTCACGGCTTACGCTAGAGGAACTTCTCAAGGCTGCCGGCAACATTTCCGAGATCGAGTGCGTGACCGGCGCCATATTGGACCTGAATCAGCAAAATAAAAAAGAACCGATAAGCAAACCCGAGGAAAAGGAAGATTCTCAGGTATCTGCAGCGCCTGCGGCCGTTCCGGCAAACGAGGTATCCGCCCCGAAGGCCGTCGCTGAGGCGAAACCTGCCAGCGAAGAGGAAAAACAACCGGAAAAGAAATCCGTCAGCGTAGGAAAACATCTTGGGAACAAGACGATCCGCGTGGACATCGAAAAGCTTGACGAGCTGATGAACCTCGTAAGCGAACTGATCATTGCGAAAAATTCCATTGTTTCAGCAACGCAAAGTGGTCAGAATCAGGCAAAAAACGGAATAAAAGACAACATAGAATATTTGGAACGCGTCACGACAAATCTTCATGAATCCGTCATGAAGGTGCGCATGGTTCCCATTGAGACCGTGACGAATAAGTTCCCCCGCATGATCCGCGATATCTCCAAAAAGCTTGACAAGAGGATGGAGCTTTATATGACGGGCGAAGATACGGAGCTTGACAGAACGGTGGTGGATGAGCTTGGAGATCCGCTGATGCATCTTCTTCGCAATTCCGCAGACCATGGCCTGGAGACGGAGGACGTGCGCATAAAGCGAGGCAAGAATCCCGTCGGTTCCATCTTTCTGGAGGCCGCACAGGTTGGCAACAACGTGGTGATCGAAGTGAGGGATGACGGAAACGGCATCGACGTTGAGGCGGTGAAAAAGAAAGCCCTTGAGCGTGGCACGATCACGCCGGAGCAGGCAGAGACCATGTCGGACAAGGAAATCATCGATCTGCTCTTTTTGCCTAGCTTTTCAACGGCAAAGCAGGTGACGGACGTCTCTGGACGCGGCGTGGGACTTGACGTGGTAAAGGCAAAGATCGAATCCCTTAGCGGCGAAGTGGAAGTAAGGAGCAAGCTTGGGGAAGGAAGCAGCTGGATCATCCGGCTTCCCATGACGCTGGCCATCATACAGACCCTTATGGTTGAGGTTGGCGGTGAGAAATATGCGATCCCGCTGAGTTCCATTCAAAGCATAGAAACCATTCATTACGCAGATTTGAAAACGGTTCAGAATAAGCAGGTGATCAATCTCCGGGGAATCGTGATGCCCATCGTCAGTCTCTTTGACGTACTTGAGGTGGAAGGAACGAGAATCCCTGAGGAAGAGATGACCGTCGTGGTTGCGAGGAAGGGCGACAGATACGCCGGACTTGTGATCGACAGGCTGATCGGTCAGCTGGAGATCGTGATCAAGCCCCTCGGGAAATACAGCAAACAGTGTAAATACGTTAGCGGCGCAACCATTTTGGGAGACGGTGAAGTGGCACTGATACTTGATGCAAACGCGCTGATCTAAAGAGAGGCGGAGGAGGAGCGCCATGGCAGAAAAAGACGTGACCCAGGCGGACAAAAGTCAGTACGTCGTGATCCGCCTTGGAAATGAGCAATATGGCATTGACGTCCACTACGTGGAAAACATCGTGAGAATGCAAAAGATTACCAGGATCCCAAAGATGCCAAAGTACTTGACCGGGATCATCAATCTTCGCGGCGAAGTGCTTCCCGTGATGAGCATTCGCATAAAGATGGGCCTCGAGAAGGACGTTTATGAGAAGAAAACAAGGATCATCGTCCTGAAGACCCAGACGGAGGGGAATCTTGGCGTGATCGTAGACGAGGTAAAGGAGGTCGTAACCCTCGAAAGCACGCAGGTGGATGGCGTGGACGACCTAAAGCTGGACGGCAAGGCATTTGTCTCCGGCGTTGGAAAACGGGATAACGGTGACCTGATATCACTTTTGGATCTAAGCGTGATCACTTTGGAGGAAAACGCTTAAGCCATTTGGAACGTTGCGGGAGATGATGGCATGGGAAATATCAGTTTGGAAAAAATCTCGGACGTCTATTATGACGTGTTAAAGGAAATCGGAAACATCGGAGCGGGAAATGCCATGACGGCCTTGGCACAGATGATACAGTGCAAGGTGGACATGCGCGTTCCGTGCGTGCGTCTTTTGGATTTCAAGGACGTAGGCACCATCATGGGCGGTGAAGAACAGATCATGGCCTGCGTGCTCCTGGGCGTGGACGGCGAAGTGTCTGGAACAATGATGTTCTTGATCGAAAAAACGCATGCGAAGCATTTGGTTCAAAAGATCATGGGCCAGTCGACTGCCGTGGACGAGGATTTTACGGAAATGGAACAATCCGCGCTGATGGAGGTTGGAAACATCATTACCGGCGCTTACTTAAATGCACTCGCTTCCTTTACGGGGATGAAGATCATTTCCATGCCGCCGCAAATGACGGTGGACATGGCCGGAGCCATTCTGAGCGTTCCGGCGATCGAGTTTGGAATGCTGGGTGACAAGCTTCTGCTGATTCAGACACAGTTCTTTGACGAAATTGAGATCAATGGATATTTTCTGTTGATCCCTGCCTTGGATTCCTACGTAAAGATCATTGGTTCGTTAGGTCTACCCGTGGACGGGCTGATGGAGGAATAGGATCATAAAACTAGTTTGATCGACGGAAAGAAACAACGGAAATTGGGGAAAAGCCGATGAGCGAAATTATCAAAGTGGGAATGGCTGATCTGAAAATAGCCTCTCCCCCTGACGGTCTGATCACCATGGGACTTGGATCCTGCGTTGCGGTAGCGCTTCGTGATCCGGTAACCAAGATCGGCGGAATGGTGCACGTCATGTTGCCGGATTCCACCGCCATTCGGGGAGATCATTCAAACCCCGCCAAATTTGCAGATACTGGCATTGCGGAATTGATCGGTCTAATGGAGGCCAAGGGGGCCAAAAGAACAAGATTAACGGCGAAATTAGCCGGCGGCGCCACCATGTTTGCCGTCTCCAGCAAAAGCGACTGGGGATTGATCGGCAAGAGAAACGTGGAGAGCTGCAGAAAAGTATTGGCTGGATTGCGAATTCCCGTACTTTCGGAAAGTACGGGCGAGAATTACGGAAGAACCGTGACGTTCTATCCTGAGACGGGGGAATATCACGTTAAGGCAGTCGGAAAAGAGCTGCAGATCATTTAAGCAAAGGCAGAATAAGAAACGCAGGTGTTTTTCATGGACGATACGGAAAGAAAAAAACTATTAGATGAATATGGTGCCACAAAATCTCCGAAGCTGCGTGAGCAAATCATCATAGAGTACGCACAACTGGTGAAACTGGTTGCCGGACGGCTTTCCATGTATCTTGGATACAACGTGGAATATGATGATCTGGTCAGTTACGGGATTTTTGGTTTGATCGATGCCATTGATAAATATGATTATCAAGGGGACGTGAAATTTGAAACGTATGCCAGCCTTCGCATCCGCGGGGCCATTTTGGACCACATCCGCAAGCTGGACTGGATCCCGAGGACCGTACGGCAACGCCAAAAGAAGATGAGTATGGTGGAGAAGGCATTGGAACAGGCGATGGGAAGATCGGCCACGGATGAAGAGATGGCGAACGCGCTTGGCATCAGCATGGTTGAATATCATGAGTGGCAGTCCCAGATGAAAGTGACCGGACTGGTCTCCCTGAATGAATACATGGAACAGGGGAGCGACGTCAGCCAGGATTATGGTCAGGGGACGACGGCAAGGTTTGACAGCCCGGAAGAAAGCTATGAGAAAAAGGAATTGACCCAAGCCTTAAGCGAAGCCATGGAGCTATTGTCCGAGAAGGAACAAAAGGTGATCACGCTCTATTATTTTGAGGAATTGACGCTAAAGGAGATCAGCAACGTCCTGGACGTTTCGGTTTCCAGAGTTTCACAGCTACATACCCGCGCACTGCAGAAAATGAGAACTAAAATGGGTAATTACATGGGGATCCTGTTTAAGATTTGACAGAAAATATTTAGGAGCGAGCAAAAAAATGGACGGAATCATTATCATGGAAGTTGTACTGTTAATCGTTAGCATCATCTGCTTTGTGGTGAGCTTTCTCATACCGGAGAAGAAACCGGAGGGAAGCGGAATCGACCAGGAACTGGCAAAGCAGGAAGTTCACGAAATGATGGAAAAGGAGGCGGAAGCACTCAGGGAGCCAATCCAAAACATGGCGGCGGAATATACAAATTATGCCATCAACGACGCGTTGACAAAGCTGGATGACGTGACGAATGAGAAGACGTTTGAGCTTACCAGCTATTCTGACACGGTAATGCGTGAACTGAAAAAGGAGGAGGAAGAGGTCGTGCTTCTGCACCAGGCGGTGAAGGAAGAACGTGAAAATTTGCAAAAGACCGTAAAGGAAGAACGTGAAAATCTGCAAAAGACCGTTACGGCAGCCGGCAAGGCGGCGAAGGTCATGCGCGAGAGCGTTGAAAAGATACGGGCCATGCGTCCCGTCGAAGTCTCCTATGGGGCAGGAAGCGTAAAGATCGCGCCCATGGCATCCAAGGTGAGTGAGAAGAGCGAGAAAAAGCAGGCGAAGTGACCGGAAACGTAATACGAGAATAATAAAAGACGCAGGTTTGAAAAATGCAAAAAGATAAAAATGCTTTAATGAAATACTATTTGAGGGGATTGGGAACCGGGCTTGCCGTAGCGGTGATTTTGCTCGGAATTTCCGGCGTAAATGCCAAAACTTTAGGAAATCAGGAAAAAGATCCGGGAGAGGTTGCCAAAGCTTCCGTAAGCGAGGAAGTAAAGGGCGTAAAAGAATCCAGTGAAGTGATCGAAAGCTCTGAGACCGTGGAAACAAGCGAAGCAATCGAAAGCTCTGAGACCGTGGAAACAAGCGAAGCAATCGAAAGTTCTGAGACCGTGGAAACAAGCGAAGCGATCGAAAGTTCTGAAACCGTGGAAACAAGCGAAGCGATCGAAAGCTCCGAGACCGTGGAAACAAGCGAAGCGATCGAAAGCTCCGAAAGCGTGGAATCCAGCGAGGTGATTGAATCCTCAGAAAGCGCACCTACGTCAGAGACGAAGGAGGTTCAAGGAAGCATTCAGCCGAGCGAGGCCGCAGAAGGAGATTTTACCCTCACGGTTCAAAGAGGATATAGCTCCTGGACGGTGGCGAAGATCCTTGCGGAAGCAGGAATCGTAGAAGACGCCAAGACCTATGACGCATATCTTTGCAGTCACGGATATGACAAGCGGATCAGTGTCGGAACCTTTGTTATTCCGGAAGGAAGCTCTGATGAAGAGATCGCAAAAATTATTACCGGAACCAAATAGACTTCAAAACAAATAAAAAATACGTAAAAACTTCGAAAACCCCTTGCACAAGGGGTTTTCTTATGGTATAATCGTGCCGTTGCAAAAATACACACGCGGCTTTATTTGTGGGTGGTGCGTTCCTTAAGAACGTAGCCTGCAGAGCTTGAAAAAGCCTTGTAACGCGGGCGTTTTCGGTAAAAGCTAAGCGGAAGAAAAACCAAATGGAGGTAAGAAAAATGAGCGTTATTTCTATGAAGCAGTTACTTGAAGCAGGTGTTCACTTTGGACATCAGACCAGAAGATGGAACCCTAAGATGGCTCCTTACATCTTCACCGAGAGAAATGGTATCCACATCATCGATCTTCAGAAGTCCGTAGGCAAGGTTGACGAGGCTTACAAGGCAATTTCCGAGATCGCTGCACAGGGCGGCACCATTCTTTTCGTTGGTACCAAGAAGCAGGCACAGGATGCAGTTAAGACCGAGGCTGAGCGTTGCGGAATGTACTACGTTAACGAGAGATGGCTCGGCGGCATGCTGACCAACTTCAAGACCATCCAGTCCCGTATCGCAAGACTTCACAAGATCGAGACCATGTCCGAGGACGGCACCTTTGACGTACTTCCCAAGAAGGAAGTTATCCAGCTGAAGAAAGAGTGGGAGAAGCTCGAGAAGAACCTTGGCGGTATCAAGAACATGACCAGAATTCCCGATGCAATCTTTGTAGTAGATCCCAAGAAGGAGAAGATCTGCGTACAGGAGGCTCACGCACTTGGCATTACCCTGATCGGTATCGGCGACACCAACTGCGATCCCGAAGAGCTTGACTACATCATTCCTGGTAATGATGATGCAATCAGAGCCGTAAAGCTGATCGTTTCCAAGATGGCTGATGCAGTGATCGAGGCAAATCAGGGCGAGGCAGTTTACGCAGCAGAAGACGTTGCTACCGAAGCTACCGACATCGAAGAGGTTGCAGCTGACGAGCAGTAATTTAGTATAATTCAGAAAGGTGGATACAGATATGGCAGAGATTACCGCATCCATGGTAAAAGAGTTGCGTGAAGTTACCGGCGCAGGCATGATGGATTGTAAGAAGGCACTCACCAAGACGAACGGAAATTTTGATGAGGCTGTTGAAGAGCTGAAGAAGAGCGGCGCGGCTAAGGCTGTTAAGAAAGCAAGCCGTATTGCTGCAGAGGGTATCACTAAGGTTGCTACCGATGGCGACAAGGTTGCAGCCGTTGTAGAAGTAAATTCCGAGACCGACTTTGTTGCAAAGAACGAGAAGTTCCAGAATTACGTTGCACTGGTTGCAAAGCAGGCGTTGAATTCTAATTCCAAGAACATTGAAGAATTCATGGCTGAGCCTTGGACTGAGGATGCATCCAAGACCGTTAATGACGCACTTGTTGAAATGATCGCAGTGATCGGTGAGAAACTGAGCATTCGTCGTTTCGAGAAGGTAGAAGCTAAGAATGGTTGCGTAGTAACTTACGTTCATGGCGGCGGAAAGATTTCCGTAGTAGTTGAGGGTGAGACCGCAAACGTTACGGATGCCGTTAAGGAAGCACTTGTGAACATTGCAATGCAGATTGCTGCAATGAATCCTCAGTATATCTGCAGGGATGACGTTTCTGCAGCTGAGCTGGCTAAGATGCGTGAGATTACGATCGAGAGTGCACTGAATGATCCTGCATCTCTTCCCAAGCCCATCCTTCAGAAGCTGATCGACGATGTAGTTGCAAACAAGACTTGGAGCGACGAAGACATTGCCATTTACGAAGAGAAGAAGAGCAACATGAACTTCCTGTTCAACTTCCTTTCTAAGGAGGCAACCGCTACTCTTGCGCAGGCTGCACTTGCAAATAAGGAAGCATATCTGGCTGACAAGATTTTCGTTGGACTGGTTGAAGGTCGTATTTCCAAGCAGATCAAGGAAACCTGCCTGATGGATCAGGTTTACGTTAAGGCTGAGGATGGCAAGCAGACCGTAGCAGCTTACCTGAAGACCGTAGCTGCTGACCTGAAGATTGCTAAGTTCGTTCGTGTTGAGACTGGTGAAGGTCTTGAGAAGAAGAGCGAGGACTTTGCAGCAGAGGTTGCAGCACAGCTGAAGTAATCGAAAGAAATGAAAAATAAGAAAACCTCTTGTATCCAATCGGATGCAAGAGGTTTTTTGATGCTTTATTTTCCGGCGACAAGAATCCAAGTTTTGAACCACTTGAGATATTTTTGGGCAAATTCTAATTCTACGGGCTGTCCGGCAAGCACGGGATAGAAGAGACAGAAGAGCCCGAAGACCAAAACGCCGTAGGTGATCAAAATGGTTAAGTATGTTTTCTTAGAAAGCGTTTCCTTAAGGTTCCGGAAAGAGTAACCGATCATCAGCACCAGGAAGACAACACTGGGGAAATAGTGATAGATAAAGGTTAGTCTCGTTACCAGCACCCAGGGGAGATATTGGCTTAAGTATCCAATGATCAGGAACAGGGCGCGCCTGTCTTTTTTCCGGATGAATAAATACGTTACGTAGATCAAGGCTGGAAGGCCGGCCCACCAAACCAAAGGATTACCAAAGGAACTTATGCCTTCCCGCAGCGTATCGCTCAGCTTGCCGGAATAATACCAGATGGGGCGAACGATAAACGGCCATTCATAAAATGGAGAGGCGAAGTAATGTGTTGCTTCGAGTTTGCTGTGATAGGAAAACATGGTTTCCTGATTCTTGATGGTGCGTTGGATAAGTCCATTGCCCCAGGAATCCCTGAAGGGAATATAACTAAGTACGTAAACGATCACGGGGATCACAACAAAGAATATAATGCAACAACCAATGATCTTCAGGATTTTCTTTCCGACGTCAGTTTGGAAATACTTTGTCTTAAAAGGTTTGAATTCACGGAACGTCGTTGCTCCCGAACTTTTATGGATCACGCGGCCCAGGTGAAGGAAGAACAAGATGCCCATGCCAATCCCGGCATATACGCCAGTCCATTTGCTCGCGACGCCAAGTCCCATCGATAATCCGCAAAATCCAAGCGCGAGCAGGAGCTTTTTGAGCGGCGTTGCAGTAAAGTCGGAAGACAAATAGTTAAACAGGAAATAATACATGCAAAGGATGAAAAAGACGATGTAAACGTCTATGGTTGCGATCCTGGTCTGGGTGAAATGCATAAAGTCAAAAGCAAAGATCCAACAGGTCAGGGCAGCTGCCGGCGTATTACCGGTCAGTCTTTTCGCAAATAAGTACAGGATGGGTAGCATTGCTATGCCAAACAGCGTGCCAATGATTCTCCAGCCAAATGGATTCATGCCAAAGATCGTAATCCCGACGGAGATCAGGATCTTGCCAAGAGGCGGATGCGTATTTTCGTAGCTGTACCAGCCGTGAAGGAATTCATATGCAGTTCTTGCATGATAGATCTCATCGAAATAAGTGCTGTTCCGGAAACTAAATGTTTCGGGATAAAGGTCTGCTTCATCGAACAGTGCCGGGTATTCCGAGGCATTGACTGGACTAACGGGATTGCCCTCAGAATCAAGAAATACAAGCTCTAGCAGACGGGCGTCGTTAGACTGCGGCGTCATGATCACCTTCGTAGTGGCAGCCGGAAGATCCAACGTTTTCCAACAAAATACCGTATCAAACGTTAGAAGCTGTGCGACTACCGGCTGTTCTTCATCATTCGTTTGACATTGAAATGCATATCGCTGTTCATGCCAGGGTGCTTCATAATAAGAGACCGAGGTAACTTCCTTCGGGAATTCAAACGTCATGGAAACGCCTTTGGCAGTCTCGTACAGGGATTGTGGCGCAGCTGCTTCTCCAAGATCCCGAAGGGCAAAGCAGGAATAAATGAGAGTGATCACGATAACAAGGATCACGTCAAGCTTTGTCATGCGCATTTCGGATTCAAGGATCCAAATGGGAGAAACGCTTTCACGGAATGATTTTTCTTGCGGCAGGGCAGGCATTTCTTTTGATGACTGCAGGCGGATCATTAAATAATAAAAACACAGGGCGGCAACCGTCATGAGAATGCCCGTGATCTTTAGAATGGGCGCGGAAGCGTCATAATTCTTGGCGTCATAATAATATAGAACGTGGGCCACGTTGACGTAATGCAGGACGCAGATCATCGTAAAAACGGCAGGGAACAGGAAGCGAAGCGTCGGCGTGAGTGCATAGACTTGCGAGGACTCTTTCTTTCCTTTTTCTGCTTTGCCAGCCGGAACGTAGCAGATCTGTCTTGAGGCGAATCCCATGTAACCAAAGATCATCAGGGGAATGATAGGATACAGATAACGCTCATGCATGCGCACGGAGAACGTAAACACGGTCAGGATCAAGAATGCCCCCGTAATGAAATACTTTTGAGTGAGCGTACGAAGGCGAATCCCAAGAACCAAAGAAAGTGAGGCGGCAAGAACAATGGCCACGTAGCCCCAGGTTTGACATGGAATACCCATGAACTTGGTAGTCTGCGGATACCAATTGAGACCGACGCCGGCCCAAAAATTATATGCGTTTACGGATGCGTGGGGATAAGAGCCAAGGGTGTCAAAGTACCTTGAGAACACGTTCCCCAAGCCAAAAGGCATGGCGATCAAAATGGTCATGACCAAGGTTAAGGCCCCGTAAGCGATGGCTCTCGAAAACATGCGAAATGAAAAGCTGCCGCGGTAAACGTAATGGATAAAGCCAAGGATCAAAACTGGCGTAAAGATCAGCATTTGTGGCTTCAGCAATACGCCAAGCCCAAAGACGATCATGGCGGGCAGGAGGCGAAGCTTTTCCAAAAACAGACAGCAAACGATCAAGAACAACGTAAACACGGAATCAACCTGTCCCCACAGACAGCTGTTTAAGATGACGACGGGCTGGAACAGATACAGGGCTGACAAAAGCAATGCAGAGCCCAGGCCAACACGTTTTAGGCCGACCTTGTAGATCAGAAAACCGATCAATACGTCGGAGATGATCGCAGGACTCTTTAGCAAAACCAGGTGTAGAGGGGAAAGACTCAGCAAACCAAGGATTTTCTTGAGCATCCCGATTACGTACAGGAAATACAAATATAAGGGAGGATAGTCAGAAAAATAATCTTCCGCATAAAAATGGGCCGGGCCCATGGTTGCCATTCTGTCAGACCATGCGGAAAAACAGTTTACGTCAACGTCGAAACCGCTATAGGAACTGGCGACGACAACGCGGAGCACGAGGGCAAACAAGAAGAAAAGCGGAACCGTCAGGTCTCCTATGACGTATTTTTTTCCCTGAAGATCGCGAAGCGTAAGGCTCCAGATCACAATTGAAAAAATAAGACTGATCACTATCCATAAAGGCAAGTTGTTCATGATGGCTCCTAACTTCACAAAAATTTCATTTTCCATTTCAAATGGAATTTGCTATAATACTTTAATAGTATAACAGATTTTAAGAAAAAGGCAAAGGGCAGGATGAAGGATTTTATAAGGTTTGAAAACGTTAGGAAGGTCTATCATACGGGTGAAGTTGAGATAGAGGCGCTGAAGGACGTGAGCTTTACCGTGGGAGAGGGAGAATTCTGCGTGATCGTGGGCGCTTCCGGTGCAGGAAAGACGACGATCTTGAACATTCTCGGCGGCATGGATACCCTGACGGAGGGAAAAGTCCTCTTGGAAGGACAGGACATATCAAAATATGACAAACGGAAACTCACGGAATACAGACGTTATGACGTGGGTTTTGTATTTCAGTTCTATAATTTGGTCCAAAACCTGACGGCGCTGGAAAACGTGGAGCTTGCGGCCCAAATCTGCAAGAATCCCTTGGATGCTGCCGCCGTTTTACGCGAAGTTGGACTTTCAGAACGCCGGGCAAATTTCCCTGCGCAGCTTTCCGGAGGCGAGCAACAGCGCGTTGCCATAGCGAGAGCACTGGCAAAGAACCCGAAGCTTCTCTTGTGCGATGAGCCTACGGGAGCCTTGGATTACCAGACGGGAAAAAATATCTTAAAAATCTTACAGGATACTTGCAGGCAGAAAGGAAAAACCGTGATCGTCATCACGCATAATTCCGCGCTGTGTGCCATGGCAGACCGCGTGATCACGGTGAAGAGCGGTACGGTCATTGACGAAAGAATCAACGCGTCGCCCTTAAACGTTGCAGACATTGAATGGTAGTGGGGCAAAAGTCATGAAGCATTCCATGATATGGAGGTCTTTGCTCCGGGAAATCAAGGGAAGCCTTGGAAGGTTCCTTGCCATTTTTGCCATCGTGGCATTAGGCGTTGGGTTATTTGCCGGATTAAAGATCACCCAAAAAGATTTCATTGGGTCCACAACAAAATATTATCGGGAAACCGCCTTTTATGATTACAGGATCTTAGGGGAACTTGGTTTTTCCGAAACACAGGAAAGGTTCTTTTCAGAATTGCCGGAAGTAGCGGCAGCGGAGGGAACGTTTTCTTTTGATGCGTATTATTCCCAGGAAAACGGCAGCCAAAAGGTCGGACGGTTTCACGGTATTACCGCGGACGTGAATAAGATCATCCTGACCGGAGGGCGCATGCCTGAAAACGAAAATGAATGCCTTGCAGACGCTTACAACTGTGGAAAAGGCATCATTGGGAAGAAAATTTTCCTCGGTGAAGATAATTCCGAAAGTGATCTGGAAAACTTTAAGACAAAGGAATTTCAAGTCGTTGGAATCGTAAAATCCCCCCTGTACATTCAGTTCGAACGCGGAAATACCTCTCTAGGCACCGGCAGCATTGACGCATTCTTTTATCTTCCTAAGGAAAGCTTTGCTTCTGAGGCATTTACGGAAATCTACGTAAAGTTTCAGCCGGATTTCACCATTTATTCAGAGGAATATAAGGCTTGGCTCGACGAGAAGGAAGCCGAGTGGAAGGAATACGTAAAACAGGCCGGGGCACTTCGGCTAGAGGAACTCCCGGACTTGATCCAGACGGCAGAGGATAAGCTCGCACAAAAGCGGGATGAAGCCTGGATGGAACTGGAAGATGCCAGAAAAGAACTGGAATCTGCCAGAAAAGAGATCGCCGACGGGGAAAAAGAGTTGGCGGACGGCAGAAGGGAATTGAATCAAGGCTGGAAGGATCTTGAGCAGGCAAAGATAGACCTTGAGGAAGGCAAGAAAACGCTTGAAGAAAAAGAGCCGGAGCTCGAAAAAGGGAAAAAACTCCTTGAAGAGGGAAAGCAAAAGATCGAAGAGAATGAAAAGCTGATCGCGGAAAAGGAAGCGGAGCTGTCTGCGGGGAAAACGCAGCTTGACGCCGCGGAGATGACGCTAAAGCTCGGAGAAATGCAGTATCGTCTGACGTTGGAAGGTCTGGTCAGCGAACAGAAGGAGATTAATGCGTCAAAGGAGAGCCTGGACGAGAGGGAAAGATCCATCGCGACAAGGGAAGCTTGGGCAAAAACGTTTGGACTGGAAGCAACTTATGCGGAAGATTTTCGCAAGGAGCGGGAAAGCATTGCCAAGGAGCGCGCAGAGCTGGACAAAAAGCTTGCCGATCTTTCAAAAAGATATCAGGAGAATCTGGCGTTAGGTTCACAGCTTGCCAGCGGCAGAAAGGAATATGAGGAAAATCTAAAGAAATATGAGGAGGGAGCGAAGGCACTCCAGGATGGCAAAAATGCCATTATACAAGGCAAGAAGGATCTGATCGACAGCCAGAAAAAGATTGAGCAGGGAGAGTCTGACCTCAAGGAAGGCAGAAAAAAGCTGAAGGAAGCGGAATCGCAGATCGAAGAAGTCGAAAAGACACTAGGCGAAAAGGAAGTAGAATACTCTGACGGAAAGCGTAAGTTCGAGGAAGGCAAACTGGAATACCTTAACGGCTTTATAAAGTATGAAAGCGCGCTGGAGGAGTTTGAGGTAAAGATCGCTGACGCGGAAGAAGAGATCGGAAAGCTAAAGAAACGCTTGGAGAACGGGGAAGAGCCGGAAGGATATCTACTTGGAAGAAATACAAACATTGGTTACGTATGTTTTGAGAGTGATTCCGCCATTGTTGATGGCATCGCTAACGTCTTTCCCGTCTTTTTCTTTCTGGTGGCCGCACTGATCTGCGTGACCACCATGAACCGCATGGTAGAGGAACAGAGAACGGAGATCGGCGTTTTGAAGGCACTTGGATATTCTGACGGAAACATTATGTTTAAGTACCTGTTCTATTCCGGTTCTGCGGCACTAAGCGGCGCAGTCTTTGGTTACGTTGCGGGTACTCACGTATTTCCCTTTACCATATGGAAGGTATATGGGATCATGTACTCAGCAGGGGACATCGTTTATGAGTTTGATCCGGTTCTGGCGGGAATCTCGCTTATCGTATCTTTATTATGCAGCGTGGGAACAACCTGGCTGTCCTGCAGGAAAGAGCTTTCCGGTAATGCAAGCACTTTGATGCGTCCCAGGGCGCCAAAGGCCGGGAAACGCGTATTTCTTGAGTACGTGCCGTTTATTTGGAAGCGGCTTAGCTTCTTGAGAAAGGTTGCCGTCCGCAACGTCGTCCGTTACAAAAAGAGATTTTTCATGATGATCCTTGGAATAGGCGGGTGTACGGCACTTTTGCTGACAGGCTTTGGATTAAAGGATTCCATCGCGGGCGTGGCCGACGTGCAGTATTCCGAAATTCAACTGATGGATCTCAGCGTTACGTTGCAAAAAGAGATTTCTGAAGAATTTCTAAATAAACTAAAGAACTTAAAAAGCAAAGGGCTTGGAGAATGGATCATTTATCAGGAGGGAACGCTTGATCTTGTGTCGGAGAAGGGGCAAAAGAACGTTACCGTCCTCACCTTTCCGGAAGAGCTTACGGATGAAGGCTTAAGCCAGTTCCTTCACATGGAGACCCGGAATGGAAAGAAGATTGACAAGCCAGAAACCGGAGAAGCCGTTGTTACGGACAAGATCGCGGAAATCCTTGGAATAAAAGCAGGAGATGAGATTGTTCTTAGGAATTCCGATCAAAAGGAATACCGCGTTAAAGTCTCAGGAATTGCCAGAAATCACATATTTAATTTTGTCTTTTTGGACCAAACGACTTGGGAAGGTTTCGGGGAAAGCTATCAGCCGAAATCCTTATACCTAAAGGTGGCTCCGGGCAGAGACGTCAGTGAAGTTGCGCCCCGGGTCATGAAGCTTGACGGCGTGGTATCAGTTTCCGTAACCAGGGACATGGTAAAGCGTTTCCGTACCATGATGGAAAGCATGAACCTGATCGTGATCCTGGTCACTTCCTGCGCCGCGGGACTTGCATTTATCGTTTTATATAATCTGACCAACATTAACGTGACTGAGCGGATCAGGGAGATCGCAACGATCAAGGTTCTTGGATTCTTCCCTTCGGAAACGGCACTCTACGTATTCCGTGAAAACATCGTATTGACCGTTTTAGGCGCTTTTGTGGGACTTGGCATGGGCGTGTGGCTTCATTCCTTTGTCATTCATGAGATCACCGTGGACATGGTTTCCTTCGGCGTCCGCATCTTTCCGGTGAGCTACGTCTATGCTGTGTTGTTGACCATTTTGTTTTCTCTTCTGGTCAGTCTGATGATGAACGGAAGGCTTGAAAAAATCAGCATGACGGAAAGCCTAAAAAGTGTGGATTAAGGAGAAAAATGAAAAACGAGTTTCCATTTTTGAGGGCTAATTTGCCTATGTGAACAATATGTCAAAAATCTTTAAAACAACTTTAAGAATATTACAAAATTATGAAGATTTAACGATTTCTCTTTAGGAATTCTTAAGTTGACAAACCATGGGCTATTTGCCATAATTAAACGCGAAAGGAGCTTTGTTAAAAAAATGAGTTTCCTTTCGCGTTACTAGTTTTCAGAATTCAATCGTGCTTAAAGAGACGGAAAGCACAAAAGGAGGAAATCGTGTTTTATAAAAAGAAATGGTTCATAACGGGAATGGCTTTAGCTCTTTCCTTGGGACTTGCAGCTTGTACTTCAATGGGAACGGACGGCGGTGACGTTGACTCAAAGTCAGGGAAGGCCGCAGTTGAAGAAATCGTTCCTGAATTCACCTACGTGGCAAAGTTCTCTAGTCTGAGCGAGGACATGGGAAATCTTGAGAACATGGTAATTAGCGGCGGATACGTATATGCCATGAAATATGATTTCAATGCGGAAACGAACTCGGACGCCAGCTCCGTCGTGAAATATCAGCTCAATAACGGCAAATTTGAGAATCCTGAGAAAATCATTGAGTTCGGTAACAACGGTTACGTATTAAACTTCTGCGTGGATGAGGCCGGGAATTTGTATTACGTATCAAGGATCTCGCCCGATGCACCGGGAGAGGACGCGACGGAAGCGCAGTGGAATGCTTATTATGAGAGCATGGATCAGAATTCCAAGTATCATTTGATAAAGATTGATGCTCAGGGAAATCAGGTTTATGACGTTGATTTTACGAATGAAACCAAGGGCAGAGAATATTTCTATACGAATCAGATCGTTGCTGACGAGAAGGGCAGGGTTTTTGCGATCGTAGGCGGCGAAGGCATTTGGACCTTTGACGAGAACGGAAACAAGTCCGGTGAGATCACCGTAAGCCAGAATGGCTACGTACATTCCATGGGAATTGGCAAGGATAAGAAATGCTACGTTTCCTACGTGCAGTATGGCAATGAGGGAGCAACCACTACTTTTGCAGAGCTGGACTATGACGGGAAAAAGCTTGGAAAATCCTATGCAAATTATCCCTCTGGCAATGGTTCTTCCTCCTTTACCAAAGGCATTGAAAGTGACATTCTCTGCTATGACGGTACCGGCGTATACGAGTATTCCATGGAAAAGGAAGAGGCGCAAAAGCTTTTGGCCTGGCTGGATTGCGACGTCAACGGAGATCAGGTAAGCGCGGTAATTCCTTCCGCTGACGGTAAGATTTATGCCATCACGCGTGATTGGAACGCAAATGAGACGAGTCTCGTGGAACTTTCGAAAATGAAGACCGAGGACGTCATCAAGAGAGAGACCATAAAAGTCGGCACGATCTATCAGGACAGCAGCCTGAACACGAAGATCATCGAGTTTAACAAGAACAATGACAAGTATCGCATCACCGTAAAGACTTACATGGATGAAAATGACTGGAGCGAAAAGTCTTATCAAGACGCAATTGCAAATCTTACCAATGACCTTCTCTCCGGTAACGGTCCTGACATTTTGGATCTGTCCAGCCTGGACGTAAACAATCTGGCAAAGAAGGGCGTGCTGGAAGACTTGATGCCCTATCTTGAGAAGAGCACCCGACTGAATAAAAATGATTTCTTTGAGAGAATTCTTGACGTTGCAACCATCAATGGATCGCTTGTTTACCTGCCTTCCACGTTTACGCTCAGCACTCTTGCCGCAAAGACTTCACTTGTGGGCGATAAGATGGGATGGACGCTGGAAGACATGATGAAGCTTCAGGAGGCATATCCGAAGGCAGAACTTTTGCAGGGCGCAACAAAAGACCTGATCATACAGCTGATGCTGATGCTTGACAAGGAAGCCTTTATTGACGCAGAAAAGAACGAATGTCATTTTGACAGCGAGCAGTTTAAGAACGTGTTAAAGTTTGCAAATAAGTTCCCGAAGGAGTATGATTACAGTAATGGATATCAGTTACCGCCTCTGCTTTTGAAGGACAATCGCTTGCTTTTGGCTGATGCCAACATCTACGGCTTTGAAGAAATCCAGAGTACCTTGGCATATTTTAGCGGTGATCAGGTGACTTTCATCGGATACCCTAATTCAAAGGGCAGCAACGGATGCATCATGATGCCGAACGAACAGTATGGCATCAATGCCCAGTCCCAGCACAAGGATGCCGCTTGGGCATTCCTGGAAGACGTCATTGATTCGGAGACGGATGACAACAGATATTACGGATATGGTTTTTCAACCATGAAATCCAGATATGAAAAGCAGAAGGCAAAGGCCCTTGACGTAAAGCCCATGACGGATGAAAATGGAGAAGTCATCACGGACGACAAAGGCAATCCGATATACGAAGGCGTAGGCGGCGGTTACACCATGGTAGGCGAAAACGGTGAAGAGTGGAGTTACGTCTACAAACCCGTTACGGAAGAAGATTGTGCAATCGTTGAGAAGCTTCTTGCCGGTGCTACCGTGATCGACGTGAGCATGGACGAAGAGTTGAACAAGATCATCAATGAAGAGGCGCAAGCATACTTTGACGGCGCTAAGAGCCTTGACGACGTTGCAAACGTGATCCAGAACCGCGCTAACCTGTACCTGAAAGAAAATAATTAAGATTCGAGGAGTCGTTTTGAACAAGAAAGTAAAGTTATCAAAAGCAAATACGAATTCCGAGGAAACAGTTAAAAAGGTAAAACCTCCCAAGAGAAACAGTAAGCGTTTCCGCAAGCTGAAGTTTAAGTCAGGTTTATTCATCGCTCCCAGTTTTCTGGGAGTGATGGCCTTTTTCCTAATTCCCTTTTGCGTTATCATTTATTATTCGGTTTTAGACAATCCCATTAGTGCAAACTACGTGGGATTTGAGAATTTTAAAAACGTCGCAAAGAATGAAGCGTTTATGACTGCGGTTAAGAATACGGCCACGTTTTCAGCCATCGCCGTGCCCTTAGCCGTGGTTTTAAGTCTTATTCTTGCCATGGTGTTGGATCTCAACATTCCCTTCAGAAGCCAGTTCAGAACCTTTTTCTTAAGTCCCATGATGGTCCCCGTGGCTTCCATCGTTCTAATCTGGCAGGTGTTATTCCATAACAACGGTGCAGTCAATGACGTGGTAATGAAATTCGGAGTGGACAGGATCGACTGGTTTAAGTCTGATCAGGCGATCATCGTCATCGTGATCCTGTTCCTGTGGAAAAACCTGGGTTACAACATGATCCTGTTTATGGCCGCGCTGGCCAGCATTCCCAAGGACATTCTTGAGGTTGCAAGGCTCGAGAGCGCAAATCCGATACAGACGTTTTTCTACGTGAAGACCAGATATCTTTCGTCTACGGTATTGTTTGTAACGATCATGTCCCTGATCAGTTCATTTAAGATCTTCCGGGAGATCTACCTTTTGACGACGGATTATCCATATCCGACCTTGTACATGCTACAGCATTACATGAACAACAAATTTAAGAAGCTGGACTATCAGGCGCTTTCTGCCGGTGCGATCATGATGTCGATCGTCATGGTCCTGATCATAGGCCTTCTGTTCATCGTGGAAGAGCGCTTCGGAAAGGACGTGGAGGGCTAACACATGGAAGACTTTAGAAAGAAAGACGTCCTGTCCGAAGAAATCCTATATCTGGGAACGGAACCCAAAAAGAAAAAGCCCCGGAAGAACTATAGCCAGGAAGTGCTCCGGAAGATGGACAAGAGGGCGGCGAGGGCAAGAAAACTTTTCCGGTTCATCAAGATTTCCATCGCAACGGTCATAGCTGCTTTTTTTGCCATCCTGTTCCTGATGCCGATTGTTTTGACCATATCCAATTCCTTTATGGCTTCATCGGAGATCGCCTCCAACTATGGTACGGTGTTCGCCACCAATTCCAACGGAGGTAAGGTATACATATCTGAAAAGGTAAACCTAAAATTTATTCCTGACATGGTGTCCTTTAGCCAGTATTCAACGGTCCTTTTTAAGAGCCCGGAATATTTGTTGAAATTCTGGAATTCCGTGATCCTGGTAGGACCCATCGTTTTGTTCCAGCTCATCGTGGCAACGCTTGCGTCCTATGGGTTTGCAAGGTACACGGGAAAATTACGTGCGATCATCTTTTTCTCCTACGTGATCCTGATGCTGATGCCTTATCAGGTAACGCTCGTGCCGAACTACCTGGTCAGCAGCTGGCTAAAGATCCTGGATACCTATTGGGCAATCTGGCTGCCCGGCATATTCTCGCCGTTTGCCGTGTTCCTTCTGACAAAGTTTATGAAGAGAATTCCGGAATCCATGATCGAAGCCGCGCAGATTGACGGCGCAGGCGAATGGCAGATCTACAGGAGAATCTGCCTGCCTCTTTGCAAGGGCGCCATTTGCTCAGCGGCGATTCTCGTGTTTATCGATTATTGGAACATGGTAGAACAACCCCTGATCCTTTTGGCTGACGGAGAAAAACATCCCCTTTCCGTGTTCCTTAGCAAGATCAACAGCGGTGAAGTCGGTTTGGCATTTGCCGTTGCCACGATCTACATGGTACCGACCTTGCTTGTGTTCCTCTACGGAGAAGAGTATCTCGTGGACGGCATTACTTATCAGGGCGGCGTAAAGGGTTAATTTATAAAAGTGAACATGATTGAAATAAAGGAGAAGAACAATGAACGAGAATCGCAGTAAGAGAAGAGAATGGGTAAAGACGGCAGCGATCGTATTTTTGTCGATCCTGCTGGTATTGACGTTCTTTTCTCAGACCATTCTGAATCACTCCCTTCCGGAAGTGGCGACGAAATTTGTGCAAAACGGATCCATCACTTCCAAAGTCCGTGGATCAGGTACCGTTGAGAGCGGGGATCCCTACGTGGTGGAAGCAGAGTCTAAATATATTGGCAGAAAGGTTGCCAGCATCAATTTCCGTGAAGGCGATAAGGTTCAGAAGGGCGACGTGCTTTTGACCCTGGCTGAGGGAGACGGAACGGAACTGGAAGAAGCAAAATCAACGTTAAAGCAGGCGGAAGCCTCCGTTGAGACTGCGCAGAAGGCCTTAAAGGATGCCCAGAGCGATTATGACGAGACAGTCTTAAAGGATAAGATTTCCGCTCAGGACATAAAGAATCTGGCGACCTACCGTACACAGATCAATGATCTCCGCAATTCCCTGCAGGCTGCAAAGGACAGACAAAAGCCATATAGTGATGCCGTTGCCCAACTCAACAAGGCGATCGAAGACAGTACGGCACAGAAGACCTACGAGCAGGAACAAAATGAGTATGCAGCCACGAGGGTGACCATCGCCGAGACGGCGCTTCCCCTCGCGGAAACCGCCAAAGAAAATGCTGCCGGCGAAGTGACGAAAGCCGAAGGAGCAGTGACCGAAATAGAGACGGAAAGCGAGGCACTGGAGGCAGATTACCTGCTTACGCCGGAGAACTATCCGGACATTGAAGAGAAGAGGGCTGACCTGGCAACCCGCCTTGCAGCGGCAAATAAAACCGTAGAGGAAAAGAAGACGGCTCTCACCAAGGCAGAAGAGAACCTAAAAAAAGCGGAGGATGAGCTGAAGGCAGCAACTGCCGCAAAGGAAGCAAGAGAAGCAAGTCCAACGATCAATAACATCGAAAAGGCTATCTCTGATTACACGATTCAGAAGCATGCTAACGAAAATCAGGTGAATGACATTCAAAAGGAGATTGATCAGATCCAGAGTCAGATTGACGAACTCATGGATAAGAACGACAACATTGCGAAGCTTCAAGGTAAGCAGGATGCCATTGACACTGCAAAGAAAGAACTGAACGCCGCAAAGCAGAGCGTTGCGGACGCAAAAAAGAAGATTGAAGAGCTCACCGGCGAGAACGGCGGCACGGAGATCAAGGCAGACATCGCAGGTACCATCACGACCATCAACGTTACCAGTGGAAAGAAGATCGAGGAGAAAGAAATCATGGTGCTTCAGCCGGAAGGCATGGGATTCTTCTTTACCATGAAGGTTCCGATCGAGCAGGCAAAACTGGTATCCGTTGGGGATAAGGCGACGCTTGTCAACTCATGGTATTACAGTGACATGGACATCACCTTAAAGACCATTAAGCCTGACAAGCAGGATCCGGCGAAGACAAAGGTTTTGACGTTCTCCGTTGCTGGTGATTCCGTCATGGTTGGACAGAGCTTAAACATTTCCGTTGGACAGCGCAATCAGGAATACGATTGCATTATTCCAAAGAGTGCGCTCAGACAAGACATTAACGGTGACTACGTACTGATCGTTGAATCGAAGAGCACGCCTCTGGGAAACCGTTACATAGCAAGACGCGTGGACATTCAGATCCTTGCGCAGGATGACAACCAGGCAGCCGTTAGCGGCGCGTTAAATACCTGGCAGGATTACGTGATCACGACGGCTTCCGGGCCGGTAGAACCCGGCAGTCAAGTTAGAATAACCGAAAACTAAGGCAGGAGCTTTGCAAGTGAGGAAAACAAGAATTTCAAAAAAGACAATCATAATAGTGCTTGCATGTGCGTTTCTCCTTCTTGTGGCATTTATTCTTGCGCAGATCCGGTCGGGCATGATCCGCCGGCAGGAAAGCCAGCAAATGGCGCTCCGGTGGAGTAAGGATGGCGCCGTATCCCAGGTAAGCTGTTTCTTTTCCAGGGATGAGGGAATGACGCGTGACAGACTGGTTGCTTTTGAACATAAGTTGGATGAAGTGCTGCAAGAGGCATCCATTACGTCGGAAAGCGAGAATCCCGGAGCAAGACTTTGGTCTAGCGCATACAGTGCACAGACGTCCATGCTCGCCGCAACGGATACGACCAGCATGAACGTGAAGGTGATCGGCGTTGGAGGGGATTTTTTCCGGTTCCATCCACAAAAGCTGAGGTATGGCAATTATTTTTACGAAAGTGATCTCAACCAGGATTACGTTGTCATTGACGAAGAGATTGCATGGCAGTTATTTGGCGGCATCAACGTTCCCGGGAAAGTGATCGAAGTTAACGGGAAACAGCACGTCATTGCAGGCGTGATCAAAAGGCCCCAGGAAGAGATGGAGAAGCAGGCAGGACTTGCAAATCCCATTCTTTATCTATCCTATGAATCCTACCAGAAATTGGGAGGGACCGAACCCATCAACCATTATGAGATCGTTATGCCGAACCCGATCAAGAATTTTGCGATGGATACCGTAAAGGAAAACATTGGGGCAGACGAAAATGAGACCGAAATCGTTGAAAACACGGGTCGCTTTTCTTACGTGAACAGTCTGAAGCACTTTAAGGGCTTCGCCTATCGCTCCATGAACGCAAAGGCAATCATTTATCCCTATTGGGAGAACCTTGCGAGGGGAATGGAAGACATACTTGCATTCCTGACCGCAATCGTGATAATATGTATTGCGGTTCCCGCACTGATCACCGCAATCTGGCTGATCTACCGGTGGAAGCATAAGAAATGGACGATAAAGTCCGTTTGGGAAATGCTCAGAATGGAATTTGGCAAGCTGAGACCCCAAAAGAGGGAAACAAGGAACTCCGGGGAGAGAAAAGCAAGGAACTCTGTGAAGAAGGAAGTTGCACCCAAGGAACCGAAAGAAAAGAAATCAAGATCAAAGAAAAGGAAAGCTGAAAACAGAACGCCGATCAGCATTACTTTCGATGATAAGGAGGAGAAACATGAATAAGTTAAAGAGAGTTTTGGCCATTGGATTGGCGGCAGTCATGACTCTAAGCATGGCAGCCTGCAGCAATACCAAGGAAGATGGCGAAGGAGGCAAGGGCGGCAAGGGAAGTAAGGTTTCTGCAGATCCGTCCCTGGCAAAGCAGTACGTGTTCAGATATCAGGATCTGGACGTGACTAGTGGTGACGATACCAGCATCCAGGCATTTAGAAGAGACGGTGATACGCTGGAATTCTTGACGATGTCCTATAGCTGGGATTCCTCAGGTGAGAGTCAGACCATGAACTTCGTTACCATGAAATCGGACGGTTCTAACGTAAAAACCGTTAAGATCGATCTCCCGAAAGCAACCTCGACCGGATCCGATGATGACGGAGACATGGAGCTTTTTGAAGGCGTAGGTCCCATGGGTGAACCCGTAAGACCGGATCCCATTGCCGTGGATCCTGATTTTGGGGATTTTGATTACGAACCGAGTGACTACGCATACGAGAATTACTATTTTTCCAATGCATGCCTTTCCGGTGACGGCATTTATGCGTTATGTAATCACTGGAAGGAGTCTTTTTCAAACGGAGCATATGATTCCGTCAGTGAGAATATCATTTATTGTTGGGACAAGAAGGACGGAAGCGTTATCTTTAGCGTTCCGTTTGACATGTCAAAGTATCAGAACGAAGACAGCTACAGTTATATTTCCCGCATGATTTCCATGAAATCCGGTCAGCTCGGCATCATCATGACGGGAGATCAGAGCGGAATCATTACGGTAGATAAGGAAGGCGGCGTTTCCGACCTGAAGAAGGTTTCTGCTGATAAGGACGTTTTCAGCAAGGATCCTACTTTTGCTGAAAAATCCGATGGCACGATGTTGGTTGCCTACTACAGTGATGACTGGAATAAGATGTTCCTTCGTACCTTTGATCCTTCCAATCTTTCCTTTGGACAGGAATATGAGGTGCCCAAGGAGGCAAGAAACAGTGGATTCTATAATTTCACCACAAGCAGTGACAAGGACGTGATTTATGCTAATTCTGAGGGAGTTTTCTCCTTTAATCTTGGAGACACTGAAGTTACCAAGATCATGGACTACGTAAACTCTGACCTTGCAACCTACAGCCTTGACAATCTGTCCTTTATTGACAATGAGCATTTTGTTGCAACTTATTATGATCCCGTTGATTATCATTCCTGCATGGCATTGTTCACCTATGTAAAGCCCGAGGACATTCAGGACAAAAAGGTTCTTGTATTTGCAGGAATCTGGGTAAGCTCCGACGTGAAGGCCCAGATCATTCGCTTTAACAAGAAGAGTACGGATTACAGAATTACCATTGTTGATTATGATAAGTACAATGGCGAAGATGATTACACGGCTGGCTATACGAAGCTGAATAATGACCTGATCGCAGGTAATATTCCTGACATCATTCAGCTTGACGGTTCCATGCCCGTTGAAAGCTATGTTTCCAAGGGCCTGCTTGCTGACATTGACAAGATGATCCAGGCAGATCCTGAGCTCAGCAAACAAGAGTACATGGACAACGTTTTCGACGCATTCCGCGTTAACGGCGTTCTTTATCGCGTAGTACCCAGCTTTAACGTAAGAACCTGGATCGGCAAGAAGAGCCTTGTAGGTGACAGAACAAGCTGGACCATGGCTGACGTAAAGCAGGTGGCAAACAAGCTGGTTGGAGATAAGTCTATCTTTGGCCTTGGAATGACTAGGGAAGCATTCATGGACGACATTATGGATTACTGCGGACATGACTTCGTAGACGTAAATTCCGGAAAGTGTAGCTTTGATTCCCAGAACTTTATTGATCTGTTAGAGTATGCCAAGACGCTTCCGACGAATGAAGAGAGCGAAAAAAACTACAACGATGATGATTATTGGGAGCATTATTGGGAGAACTACCAGTCCCAGTATCGTGAGAATCGTTCCCTGTTGATGGAGTTGTATCTCAGCGACGTTTACAACATTAAGTATAACGTAAACGGCATGATGGGCGAAGAAGTTTCCTTCATCGGATTCCCTACGGAAAGCGGTTCGGGTTCCTTTGTGGATGCAGATGCCACCTTTGCCATTTCCGCAAAATCCAATAATCAGGATGGCGCTTGGGAATTCCTGAAGTTCTTCCTGTCTGAGGAGTATCAGACGAATGCAGAAAACAAATATGGTTACAGAAGCGGATTCCCCATCCTGAAGAAGATGGTTCGCGAGCAGGTAAACCAGACGACCGAAAGATCCTATTGGACGGATGAGAATGGAGAAAAGGTATACTATGACGATACCTTCTGGATCAACGACGAGGAGTTTAAGATTCAGCCCTTCACGCAGGCACAGGCAGACGAAGTGTTTAACTTCATTTGTAGCGTAAAGAATTCCAGCTACAGAGATGAAAACATTGCAAAGATCATCTCTGAGGAAGTTCAGGCATTCTATTCCGGCTCCAAGTCGGCGAAGGATGCTGCAAACATGATCCAGAACCGTGCACAGCTTTACGTAAACGAGAACAGATAAAAAGTTCAAAGCATCAAAAAGAACCGTAGCACCCGCTGCGGTTCTTTTCAAATCAGGGAAGGACAAAACTATGCAGGAACCATTAAAGGGAAGGTGTATTTTGATCGGTGCGGGAGATCTGACCGTAGGTGAGATCCAAAAGAAAGAGGGGGATTACGTAATCGCGCTGGACGGCGGTCTGGGATACTGCGATTTTTTGCAGTTGGAACCGGATCTGATCATCGGCGACTTTGATTCCGTGACGGATGGGGAGAGACAGGCGCTTGAGACCATTGAAAAAATGGAACCGGAGCGGGTGATCCGCCTAAAACCGGAAAAAGATGACACTGACATGCTCTATGCGTTAAAGCATGGCCTAAACATAGGATACCGCGAATTCCGGCTTTATGCGGCAACGGGAGGAAGGCTAGACCATACGTTGGCCAACGTACAGTGCCTGTTGTATTTGAAGAACCATGGTGCGACAGGGTATTTAATGGACGGCAATGGCATGATCCTTGTGATGAAGGACGAAAAGGTCTCATTCCGGGAAAACATGGAAGGATACGTAAGCCTGTTTTGTATGGGAGAACGGGCGGAGGGAGTAACGATCAAGGGATTAAAGTTTCCCTTGGAGGATTACGTCATGACAAATGATTTCCCCATTGGCATTAGCAATGAGTTCATCGGCGAAAAGGCCGAGATTTCCGTGAAAAAAGGGGAATTGGTCTGCATGATCAGTTTTCCTTCTTGACGTTTTTTTTCGTTTGGAATTTTTGCCGTAAGTATTTACGTACTTTTGGAATTATGATAGTATAATGAGTTGTTGGAATTATACATACTGTCCTTAGGGAAAAGAAAGAGATGGAGAAAAGATGAGCAAGAAACCTACCGTACTTATGATTTTGGATGGCTTTGGCCTGAATGAGAAGACTGAAGGAAATGCCGTTGCACAGGCGAAGAAGCCCGTGATCGACGGCCTTATGAGAGATTATCCCTGGGTTAGGGGAAATGCAAGCGGCATGGCAGTTGGACTGCCTGACGGTCAGATGGGAAATTCTGAGGTGGGACACTTGAACATGGGTGCCGGACGCATCGTTTATCAGGAGCTTACCAGAATTACCAAGGAGATCATGGATGGCACCTTCTTTGAGAATGAAGCCCTTTTGAAGGCTGTTGAGAATTGCAAGAAGAACAATTCCTCCCTGCATTTTATGGGACTTTTGTCCGACGGCGGCGTACACAGCCACAACACGCATCTGTATGGCCTTTTGGAGCTCGCAAAGAGAAATGGACTGGAGAAAGTTTACGTACATTGCTTCTTAGACGGCCGTGACACGCCTCCCACCAGCGGCAAGGGATACGCTGAGGAGCTGCGCGCTAAGATGGAGGAGATCGGCGTTGGTAAGATCGCTTCCGTGATGGGTCGTTATTATGCGATGGACAGAGATAATAACTGGGATCGCGAGAAGCTTGCGTATGACGCGCTGACCAAGGGCGAGGGACTTACCGCTGCCTGCGGAATCTGCGGCATCCAGGAATCCTATGACAGGGACGAGACGGATGAGTTCGTAAAGCCCACTGTTGCTCTTGAGGACGGAAAGCCCGTTGCGACCATTCAGGACGGCGACAGCGTTGTGTTCTTTAACTTCCGCCCTGACCGTGCAAGACAGATCACCAGAGCATTCTGTGATGATGATTTCAAGGGATTTGACCGCGGGGCAAGAAAGGATCTTTGCTTTGTTTGCTTCTCTGATTATGATCCCACCATCCCGAACAAGCTTGTAGCGTTTAAGAAGGTTTCCGTTACCAACACCTTTGGTGAGTGGCTTGCTGCGAACAAGATGACCCAGGCGCGCATCGCTGAGACCGAGAAATATGCTCACGTAACGTTCTTCTTCAACGGCGGCGTGGAGCAGCCCAACGAAGGAGAGGACAGAATTCTCGTGAACTCTCCCAAGGTTGCAACCTATGACTTAAAGCCTGAGATGAGTGCTTATGAGGTTTGCGATAAGCTGACCGGAGCCATCAGAAGCGGCAATTACGACGTGATCGTGATCAACTTTGCAAATCCTGACATGGTTGGTCATACCGGAGTCCTTGAGGCGGCAGTTAAGGCAGTGGAAGCAGTGGATGAATGCGTTGGCAAGGCCGTAGAGGCAGTTAAGGAGATGGACGGCGTTCTGTTTATCTGCGCTGACCACGGTAACTGCGAGATGATGATCGACTATGAGACTGGCGAACCCTTCACCGCGCACACGACCAATCAAGTGCCTTTCATTTTGGTGAACTACGATCCCGCATATAAGCTTCGTGAGGGCGGATGCCTTGCAGACATCATTCCTACCTTGATCCAGATCATGGGCAAGGAGCAGCCTGCCGAGATGACGGGTAAGAGCCTTCTAATCAAGAAATGATCGGACGACGGTCGATACGGATTTTTGCGAGACGAAACGTTAAAGGAAGCATTGGCTTAGGCCATGCTTCCTTTTTTGTGTTGAAATTTTCTCAAAGAAATGGGATAATAAAACCAGTTATTAAGCAGTTACGTTTGTTTGCAGGATGATTTTGGCAGGAGGAAAAGCAATGGAACGGCAGGGCGCTTTTCAAGATAACAGAGGCGGGAAATGGATTGTCAGACTTCGTTCCAACGATGTTTTAGACGGCGGTGAATATTTGCCCATCAGAACAAAAAAGGGACAGCATTACCATGGGGGATTTCAGACTTGGTGGTCTGCGGCCTCTAAGGAAAAGGAATTGCGTGAACAGGGAGTGAAATCCAGATATCAAATTTGCCGTAGGGATGAGAATTACCGATTTGCCAATCAGGGCTGCGGCGTGATCGCCATGATCAATCTGGAGCTGTATCTCAGCAAAGCAGCTGAAAGAAAAAGGAACGGCGATGCGCCTCTTGCGGAAATGGCGCAGGAAGAATACGAGAAGATCGCAAGTTCAAAATGGCAGAAGACCTATCACATTGGTACAAGTTATCCGAATTATCTGGCTGGACTTTATCCGTGGAAAATGGAGAGCGGTCTTAGAAAGTTCTTAAAGGAAAATGACTTTCCCAGGAAAAAGGTTAAGTGGGCACCGTTTTTCCCAAGCCCAATCAAGCGGCAAAGAAAACTGGTCATGGATGCCATCATAGACATGCTAACAGATGACTATCCAGTTGTGTTTGCGTATTATTCCAAGAAACAGGACGTAACCTTCTACGTAAATTTCGATCATGCGATCCAAAAACTGCCGCCTGAGAAACCGGATCAGTTGGTGGGCAGCCATTACATGACGGTGATTGGCGTCTACGTAACGGAGAAGGGTGAAGAGATTTTGCAGGTGGAAAGCTGGGGCGGGATTTATTACGTCAGGTATGAAGATTATGCCAGAAGGCTGGATTACTTTTCAAACATATTGCGGATCTATTGAAAATCTGGCAGAATAAATGGCTCGGCGGAAAGTGACGACCCAAAGAGCGGAAACCGGAAGGCGGAGGTGACGAAATGACAATGGTAAGACTTGGAAAAACGGGAATCACGGTTGAGAAAAACGCGTTTGGAGCGTTGCCCGTTCAGCGCGTAACGATCGAAGAGGCTGTCCGCCTTCTTAGAATGGCGTATGACGGGGGCATGCGTTTTTTTGATACGGCTAGGTTTTACACGGACAGTGAGATAAAGCTTGGCGCGGCATTTGAGGACATGCGTGAAAAGGTTTATATTGCGACGAAGACGGGAGCGACGACGGCGGAGCAATTCTGGAAGGATCTGGACGTATCCCTTCATAATCTCAGAACGGATTACGTGGACCTGTATCAGTTTCATAATCCCGCATTTTGCCCAAAGCCAGGTGACGGCAGCGGATTATATGAAGCCATGACGGAGGCGAAGGAAAAAGGCATGGTGCGTCACGTTGGCATCACAAACCATCGTCTGAGCGTTGCCATGGAGGCAATCCAAAGCGGACTTTATGAGACCCTGCAATTCCCCTTCTGTTATCTTTCCACGGAGAAGGATCTGGAATTGGTAAAGGCATGTAAGGAAGCGGACATGGGCTTCATTGCCATGAAGGCCTTGTCCGGCGGACTGATCACGAATTCAGCCGCGGCCTATGCTTATTTGGCACAGTTTGACAACGTGCTTCCCATTTGGGGCATTCAGCGCGAAAGTGAGCTTTTGGAATTCTTGTCATATATTAAAGAACCCCCAGTCATGACGAAGGAGATTCAGGAGCTCATTGAGAAAGACCGTAAGGAATTGCTCGGGGAGTTTTGCAGGGGATGCGGATATTGCATGCCTTGTCCCGTTGGAATAGAGATCAACAATGCGGCAAGAATGAGCTTAATGCTTCGCCGCGCGCCTTCGAAGGCATGGCTTACGGAAAGCTGGCAGGAGAAGATGAAATTGATCGAGAAGTGTCTGCACTGCGGAAAGTGCAAGTCAAAATGTCCATACGGGCTCGATACGCCGACGCTTTTGGAAAAGAATTATAAGGATTATCAGGAAATCCTGGCTGGCAAACCAATTTAATGGTTCTATTTTTCACTCCTTGTCCATATATTATATTGACGGATCGATCAAATGATTATGGAATGACGAAAGGAGTGAAAAGATGGCCAGAGGACCAAGAAAATCCATTGAGGAAAAGATCGAAGCAAAGCAGGAACTGGTAGACGCATTAGAGACAAGACTTGAAGCGGAACGAAGCGAATTGGAGGATCTGCTCAGGGAAAAGAGACTGAAGGAACTGGAAACCGTAGGAGACCTGATCGAGGAAAGCGGTTTGGAACCAGAGACGGTGGCGAACATCCTAAAGGAATACGTAAAAGAGCAGCAAAGCGCATAAAAAACGGGTGGGGAAATCCCACCCGCTTTTTTATTCTTTCTCTCGCAATGCCTTCTGGGCAGAAGACAGCATCAGTTTAATGCGGTTTAACTGATTTACTTCACTGGCGCCGGGATCATAGTCGATGGCAACCACGTTGGATTCCGGATAAGCCTTGCGCAATGCCTTGATCACTCCCTTGCCAACCACGTGATTGGGAAGGCATCCAAAGGGCTGCGTGCAGACAATGTTAGGCACGCCCTCGTGGATCAGCTCTACCATCTCGCCGGTCAGGAACCAGCCCTCACCAGTCTGATTGCCGATGTCTACAATGGGCTTGGCAAATTCCACGGTTTTAGCGATGGGATTGGGCGGGATAAAGTGCTTACTCTTCTTAAACTCCTTATTGGATGCACCGCGCAGTACGTTCTCAATGGCCCAAATGCCGAGCTTTGAGAAGCGGGCAGCCTTCTTACTTGTCCCAAGGTATTCTGCCTTATAGATCTGGTTATAAAAGCAATAGAGCATGAAATCCATTAGGTCAGGCACAACGGCCTCAGCGCCCTCGCTTTCCAACAGATCCACCAGATGATTGTTGCCGGCGGGAGAGAATTTTACAAGAATCTCGCCAACAATTCCCACGCGGGGCTTTTTCACGTCTAACAGAGGAATCTGGTCAAAGTCGCGAATGATCTTGCGGCATAATCCGTTAAATTTCAAGAGATTTAAATGTTTCGCGGACACATACTCCTGAACCACTTTCAGCCATTTCTGATGAACGGCCTCTACGCTGCCGGGAGTGGCCTCGTAAGGACGCATCCGGTAAACGCAACGCATAAAGATGTCGCCAAAGGCAGCACTGAGGGCGCCGCGAAGCAACAACTCCGTATTGATGGGGAAACCGGGATTGGTCTCGATTCCGCCAATGTTCAGGGAAATGACGGGGATCTGCTCCATGCCGGCTTTCTTAAGAGCACGGCGGATAAACCCAATGTAGTTCGTGGCACGACAACCGCCGCCCGTCTGCGTTATGATCAATGCCGTGCGGTCTAGGTCATATTCACCGGAGAGCAGAGCCTCCATCAGCTGACCAACCACAAGGAGGGAAGGATAGCAGGCATCATTGTTTACGTATTTCAGGCCAACGTCTACGGAATGCTTATTGTCATTGCCAAGAACCTTAAAGCGATATCCGATGGCGGCAAATGCAGGTTCCATCACGTCAAAGTGAATGGGACTCATCTGCGGACAAAGGATCGTATAATTCTTTTTCATGTCCTCGGTAAACTGGACTTTATGGATGTTGGTGGGACGGATCTCACGGGTCTTGCCCATCTTTTCACGCACGCGGATGGCAGACAATAAGGATCTTACGCGGATCCTGGCTGCACCAAGGTTGTTTACCTCGTCGATCTTCAGACAAGTATAAATCTTGTCGGATCCGGACAGAATGTCATTGACCTGATCGGTCGTAACCGCATCCAGGCCACATCCAAAGGAATTCAACTGGATCAGATCCAGGTTTTCCACGGTGCGCACATAGGTGGCAGCCGCGTAGAGACGACTGTGATACATCCACTGGTCAGAAACGATCAACGGTCTGTCAGGACATCCCAGGTGAGAGATGGAATCCTCGGTCAGAACGGCCAAACCATAAGAAGTAATAAGCTCCGGTATGCCGTGATTGATCTCGGGATCCAAGTGATATGGACGACCAGCCAGGACAATGCCGCGCTTGCCGGTTTCATTCAAGTATTGTAAGGTCTCTTCGCCCTTCTTGCGAACCTCGTCACGCATTGCATCCAGCTCTTTCCAACCAAGCTCGCAGGCTTCACGGATCTCGGAAGCGGGAATTTCGGAAAACTCTTTCGTCAGGGAAGAACAGATGGTATCAACGCTCTCAAAGGACATGAACGGATTGCGCAGAATCACCTTGCCGTTCGAAATGCTTTCCACGTTATTCTTGATGTTCTCGGAATAAGAGGTTACGATCGGGCAATTATAGTGATTGTTTGCCTCAGGCGTTTCGTTGCGCTCATAGAACAGCGCGGGATAGAAGATGAAATCCACGTTCTGACTGATCAGCCACTCCACGTGACCGTGAGCAAGCTTTGCGGGATAACACTCGGATTCACTGGGGATGGACTCAATGCCGAGCTCGTAGATCTTTCTGTTCGAGCTGGGAGAGAGTACGACGCGGTAACCAAGCTTCGTAAAGAACACGTGCCAGAAGGGATAATCCTCATACATGTTCAAAACTCTGGGTATGCCGACGGTGCCCCTGGGAGCCTTGTCAGGATCCAAGGAAGCGTAATTAAACAGCCTGTGAAGCTTGAAATCAAATAAATTAGGCACGTTGTGTGCGTTCTTTTGTCCGCCAATACCGCGCTCACAGCGGTTGCCGGAAATGTATTGGCGGCCGCCGGAAAACTTGTTGATGGTAAGACGGCAGTTGTTGGTACAACCCTTACACTTGGCCATGCTGGTCTCAAATTTTAAGGCACAGATCTTTTCGTAGGAGAGCATGGAACTCTCATAACCCTCTTCAAACCGTTCACGGGCGATCAATGCGGCACCGAAGGCACCCATGATGCCGGCGATGTCGGGACGAATTGCCTCGCAACCCGCAATCTTTTCGAAGCTGCGAAGAACGGCGTCGTTATAGAACGTACCGCCTTGAACAACGATCTGGCTTCCAAGCTCGGAGGCGTCGGAAACCTTGATTACCTTGAAAAGGGCGTTTTTGATAACGGAATAAGCCAGACCTGCGGAGATGTCTGCAACGGAAGCACCTTCCTTCTGGGCCTGCTTAACCTTGGAATTCATAAATACGGTACAGCGCGTTCCGAGGTCAATGGGATGCTCTGCAAAGAGAGCCGCCTTCGCAAAGTCCTGCACGCTGTAATTCAATGATCTTGCAAAGGTTTCAATGAAGGAGCCGCAACCGGAAGAGCATGCTTCATTGAGCTGTACGCTGTCCACGGTCTGATTCTTGATCTTAATGCACTTCATGTCTTGGCCGCCAATGTCAAGAATGCAATCTACCTTGGGATTAAAGAAAGCGGCAGCGTAATAATGCGCAACGGTCTCAACTTCGCCATCATCAAGCAAGAAGGCAGCCTTCATCAAGGCTTCACCGTAACCGGTGGAGCAGGAGCGCACGATCTTTACGTCCTCGGGGAGCTGTTCAAAGATTTCCTTCAGGGATCCGATGGCAGTCGTCAGGGGACTTCCGCCGTTATTGCTGTAAAATGAGTACAATAAAGAACCGTCTTCCCCAACCAAGGCGATCTTCGTGGTGGTGGAGCCGGAATCAATGCCAAGGAAGGCATTGCCATGATATTCGGATAGTTTGGAGGTCTTTACGTGACTGACGGAGTGCCTTGCCTGAAAAGCCTCATAATCCTTTTCGGAAGCGAAGAGCGGCTCCATGCGTTCCACTTCGAATTCCATGTGGATCTCGGTGGAAAGCTTGTCAACCATTTCTTCAAGGGTGTAATGGGTGCCGGGTCCGGCGACTGCATCTAGCTTTGACCCCGTCGGCGCAGGATATTTTTTGCCTTCTGCCGCGTTCATTGCACTTCCCATGGCGGCAAAAAGGTGTGAATTGTCAAGGTCAACCGTATGTTCCTCATCCAGCTTCAGCGTGCGGATGAAGGCAGCCTTTAACTGATCCAGGAAGTGAAGGGGACCACCCAAAAACGCAACGTGACCGCGGATGGGTTTTCCGCAGGCAAGACCGGAAATGGTCTGGTTGACCACGGCCTGGAAAATGGAAGCGGAAAGGTCTTCTTTTGTGGCACCTTCGTTGATCAGGGGCTGGATGTCGGTTTTTGCAAACACGCCGCAACGTGCTGCAATGGTATATAAAGAGTGATAATCCTTTGCGTATTCATTTAGGCCGGAAGCGTCCGTCTGGATCAGGGAAGCCATCTGGTCGATAAAGGAACCGGTACCGCCGGCGCAAATGCCGTTCATTCGCTGCTCAACGTTGCCGCCTTCAAAATAGATGATCTTTGCATCTTCGCCGCCAAGTTCGATCGCCACGTCCGTCTGGGGAGCAAGTGCCTTCAACGCAGTTGCAACGGCGATGACCTCTTGCGTAAAGGGAACCTTTAAGTGGTTGGCAAGAGTAAGGCCGCCGGAACCGGTGATCATGGGCCAAAGCATTACGTTTCCAAGCTGATCGTATGCTTCCTGCAACAGGGCGGACAGGGTTTCCCGTATGTTGGCGTAGTGTCTTCTGTAGTCAGAAAACAATAATTCGTTATTCTCATTTAAGATGGCAATCTTGACCGTGGTCGAACCAATGTCGATGCCAAGCGTAGCCTCATTAAGATTTCCTTGCATTTTCTAAGAACCTTCCTTTTGACATTCTTTATGATTATACGACAAAAAGGAATAAAAAGCAACGAACAAAAAAAGTAAAATATTTTAAAGAACCTAAAAAGATAATAAATTCAGCCGCGTTTGGTTTACTTCTAACGCACTTAATGGTAAAATACATGCGTACGGCCTTTTTTACGACGAAAGCATAGGAAAGAGAAGAGAGAAATCATGAGTAATTTTGAAAAGAAATTTGGAAAGTACGCCATTCCGAATCTGACGTTTATTTTGATCGGATGCTACGTGATCGGATACGTCATGCAATTGATCAATGCCAGTTTTTTAAATTTCCTGACGCTTGACGCCAGCAAGATCATCTTGCATGGTCAGGTTTGGAGAATCTTTAGCTGGATCCTTGTGCCGCCGGAATCCCTGGGAATCTTTACCGTCATCATGCTTTTCTTTTATTTTAGCATCGGGACCACCATGGAGAGAACCCTCGGGACGTATAAGTATAACGTGTTTATTTTCCGGGGAATGTTTTTGACCGTGCTGGCATCCGTTGTGTGCTTTGGAATCTGTTACTTTTTCCCCAAGGCAATGCTGTCCGTGTTCGGTGAACAATATCGTGAGCTGGCTTCCGCTTTCTTCGAAATCGGATCAAAGGAAGATCAGATGGAAGTGATCGAAAAGGTTTTTGAGCAGCTTGCTCCCGTTTTTAGCACTTATTACATCAATATTTCGATATTTATGGCTTTTGCGATCGTTTATCCGGAAATGCAGGTACTTTTAATGTTTGTCATACCGATCAAAGTAAAGTGGCTTGGCATTTTGGATCTTGTCATTATGGCTTACACGTTCTTCGTCGGCGACGTATTTACTAAGTTTAGCGTTGGCGCTGCGCTGATCAACATTGCCATTTTTTATTTAACAATCCGCAATCTTAGTCACCTACGGCCAAAGCAGGTCATCCGCAGGGCTCAGTACGTCCAGAAAGTACAAACGGCCAAAATCGCAACGAAGCATAAATGCGCGATCTGCGGTCAGACGGAAAAGGATAATCCCGACATGGAATTCCGTTTCTGCTCAAAATGTAACGGCAATTATGAGTATTGTTCAGAGCATTTGTATACGCATGAACACGTGAAATAAAGCATGTTTTTCGCAGAAAATCAAGAGAGGTTTGGAAATGGGCAAGGAAGCGCAGTTTGCGAAGAAGTTGGAAGAAATAAAAAATCTGGCCAGGGAGCAGGGCAACGTGGTGACGCAGGAGCAGGTGCTGGAAGCGTTTGCGGAGCTTGAGCTTTCCGGTGATCAGATGCAGATGGTGTATGACTATCTGTTGCAAAGCAAGATTGGAATTGGACAACATTTGGATCCTGAGGATTATCTGACGGAAAAGGAACAGGATTACTTGGAGGAATATCTTTCTGAGATCGAAGGTCTGGCTGACGTGACGGAGGGGGAGAAGGAAGCAATCACGCTTTCTGCCATGGCGGGCGACCTGGATGCCCAAAGGAGACTTACTGAAATCTATTTGAAAGAAGTGCCTCAGATCGCTAAGCTTTATGCGGGTCAGGGCGTATTCTTGGAGGATTTGATCGGTGAGGGCAACGTGGCGCTTACCATCGGGGCTTCCATGCTGGGAAGCCAGGAGAATGCTGACGAAGCGCAGGGCATGTTGGCCAAAATGATCATGGATGCCATGGAGGCGTACGTCCAGGAGAACGCGGATGCCAAGAAGATTGACGCTAGGGTTGCGGACAAGGTAAACCAGGTTGCGGATAAGGCGAAGGAGCTTTCCGAAGAGCTTAGGCGCGAAGTGACGGTGCAGGAGCTCGCTGAAGAGAGCGGTCTGTCAGAAAAAGCCATCCGTGACGCGATCCGCATGAGCGGCTATAAGATCGAAGGCATTGACTTCAAGGAATAAGGAGGAAGGCTTCTTTGAACAATAAGGTCACCTACGAGGACGGAAAATACTCGATGCAGGACGTGGGGACGCTTTACCTGGGCACGAAATATACCTTTGACGAGCTTTTGGAGTGCGAGGACGTTCCTTTTAAGTTCCGGCTTTTGGCACAGAAGTACCTGCTTCCGGAAGCGGACGGGGAGGACACCCTGGAAACCCATTTGTATTATCTGGATAAAAAAAGTTTTTTGGTCAAAATCTATAAGCAACTGAAGGCTAAGGTAAAAGTAAACGTTCTCGTTGAGAAAAAAGGCGGAAAAAGAGAGTATGCCACGAAGAATTATACCGTGGAAGAGCTTGCGGCCATTCCGCCGGAAGAAAAAGAACAAATCGGCATGGTCGTACAGGAATTGTCCGTCAGCAAATTTGCATTGATGGCATTCTAAAAGCGGAAATAAAAAAGTGAGGATATTATGAAGGCAGAGAATTGTAAAAATTATGAAATCTTAAAGGAGCAAATGATCTCCATCGGCTCCTTCCAGACGAAGGCTTACGTTCTTCGTCACAAGAAATCAGGCGCAAAGGTAGCCTTGATGGAAAATGATGATGAGAATAAGGTATTCTATATCGGTTTCCGCACGCCTCCCAAGGATTCCACGGGCGTTGCACACATTTTGGAGCATTCCGTTTTGTGCGGATCGGAAAAGTATCCCTTAAAGGATCCTTTCGTGGAACTGGTAAAGGGATCGCTGAATACTTTCTTGAATGCGATCACTTATTCAGACAAGACCGTGTATCCCGTGGCCAGCTGTAATGATCAGGATTTCCAGAATTTGATGGACGTGTACCTGGATGCCGTTTTCCATCCCAACATTTATCAGAAAAAGGCCATCTTCCTGCAGGAGGGCTGGCATTATGAGATGGATGAGGAGGGAAAGCTTTCTTATAATGGCGTCGTTTATAACGAGATGAAGGGAGCTTTTTCAGATGCGGACGAGATCTTATTCCGCGAGATCATGAATTCCCTGTATACTGACACGTCTTACGGCGTGGAATCCGGCGGTGATCCGAAGGTGATCCCCGAGCTTACGTATGAGAATTTCCTTGCCTTTCACGGGAAATATTATCATCCTGCAAACAGTTATATTTTCCTCTATGGCAACATGGACATGGAGGAGAAGCTGGATTTTATTGACACAGAGTATTTGTCGAAATATGAGAAGATTGAACTGGATTCGGAGATCAAGCTTCAGCCGGCCTTTGAAAAGCCTAGGCGCGTGGAATTGGAATATCCCGTTGACGAGGGCGAAGACCAGGAGGAAAGCTCTTATTTGTCCGTAAATTACTGTGTTGGAGACAATCTGGATCCCGTTGTCAACGTTGCGTTCCAGATCCTGGACCGCGTGATCTGCAATATTAACGGCGCACCGCTGAAAATGGCACTTTTGGACGCAGGCCTTGGAAAGGACGTATTTAGTTCCTATGACAATGGCATCAAGCAGCCTTCCTTTAGCATTATCGCAAAGGATGCAGACGCGGCAAGGGAAGAGGAGTTTCTTTCCATTGTTGAGGAAACGCTCCGCAAGATCGTGAGGGAAGGCTTGGATAAAAAAGCCCTCCAGGCGAGCTTGAATTCCTATGAATTCCGTTACTTAGAGGCGGATTTCGGCCGATATCCCAAGGGACTCATGTATGGACTTCAGCTGTTGGACAGCTGGCTTCACGATGACTTAAAGCCTTTTATTCACTTAGACTTAAATGAGACGTTTGCAACCCTTCGCGAGAAGGTTGAGACGGACTATTTTGAAAAGCTGATCGAAAAGTATCTTTTGGAGAATAAGCATAAGGTTGTTCTTGTCATGAATCCAAAAGAGGGGCTGTTAGAAGAGCAAGAGCAGGCTTTGGAAGAAAAACTTGCCGCGATCAAAGCTTCCATGACGGAAGAGGAGATCGATCAGATCAAGAAGGATACGGAGGCATTAAAGGCATTCCAGGATCGCGAGGATACGGAGGAAGAGCTTCAAAAGCTCCCGATGCTCCGACGGGAGGATCTTGGGAAGGAAGCTCAAAAGCTTTACAACGAGCCAAGAAAGATCGGCGATACCGAGTTTGTTTTCCATGACGTGTTTACCAATGGCGTTGGCTATATGAATCTTTCCTTTGACCTGAAGGACGTTCCGGAGGAGTACTTCCCTTACGTTGGCATTCTTCGCATCGTTATGTTTGACGTCAGCACGAAAAATCATACCTACGGAGACCTGGTTAATGAGATCGACCTGTATACTGGCGGCATGACCTCCAACGTGAGCGTTACGACGAAATATCATACGCCGGAAGAGTGCAGATGCTTTTTCCTCATCAATTCAAAATTCACCTATCGCAATCTTGATAAGGTGATGGAACTGGTGAAGGAGGTGGCGCTCCACAGCGTTTATGACGATCAGAAGAGACTTTTGGAGATTTTACAGGAATATAAGACGAGCACCCAGCAGGGCATGGTGGCCGGAGGTCACAGCCTTGCAGTAGCAAGAGCGTTGTCCTATGAGAATCTGCCGTCTGCTTACTATGACGTTTTGTCAAAGCTCTCCTTATACCGGCTGGTCAGCGAGATCCTGGATGATTATGAGAAGAATGCAAAGAATCTTACGGAAAAGCTCCAAACGCTGGCAAAAATGATCTTTAGGGTTGAGAATCTGAGGGTGGATTTTACGGGTGCAAGAGAGGTGCTTCCGGCATTCGAGGAAAAGATCGCGGATCTCAAAAAAGATTTGTTTACCTGTGAAGTCATGAAGGGAAAATTTGTTCCGAAGCTTGAAAAGAAAAATGAAGGATTTATGGAACCCAGTCAGGTGCAGTACGTATGCCGCGCTGGTAATTACCGGAGGAAAGGTCTTCCCTATGACGGAAGCCTGAAGGCGCTGAAGGTCATGATGGGTTATGAATACCTTTGGATGAACGTTCGCGTGCGCGGCGGAGCTTATGGCTGCATGTGTAATTTTGGAACCAGCGGAGAAAGCTATTTTGTTTCCTACCGTGATCCACAACTTGGCAAGACGGTTGAAATTTATCAGGGCGCGGCTGATTTTATCCGTAATTTCCAGGCGGATGAGCGTACAATGACAAAGTACGTGATCGGTGCCATCGGAGAATTGGATACTCCCATGACGCCTTCAACGAAGGGAAGTTTTTCCAAGGAAGCCTGGCTTTCCGGCGTGACGGAGGAAGACCTTCAGAAGGAGAGGGATGAATTGCTTGCGACGACGCCCGAAAAGATCCGCTCCCTTGCGAAGTACGTGGATGCCTTTATGGAGGATGAGTGCTTTGTGGTAGCCGGAAATTCGGGCAAGATCAAAGAAAACGAAAAAATGTTTGGCAGAATTGAGAACCTTTTTTAACAGTCTTCGTCTATAGGATCAAAGCGGTCATGCAATATAGGGAAAATGACGTAATCATGATCTGACCGCGTTGAAAAGGGAGGATGCATATGAAAAAGAATGGTTTACCCAAGATAATAGTAAAAGCAATTGCGTGCGTGAGCGCGTTGGCTCTTCTCTCAGGTTGCGGCATGGCTGGTTCGGAAGCCACGGATTCTTTTCGGTCTTATAACGCAAAAGGAGCTTCCGGCGGCACTGCGTCAAATTACGCTGAGGTGTCATACAAATCGGATTACGCTGCCGAGGATCTATGGACGGAGAATACTGCCGTGGACAATGGAGCATATGACGGCGGCGAAGCTCCTCAGCCCGATAATTATTCCAAGACCTCTGCCAGCAAGAGAAAGCTCATCAAAAACGTCAGCATGAACGTGGAGACGCAGGAATACGACCAATTGATGGCTAATCTGGACAAACGCATAAAGGAACTTGGCGGCTACGTGCAGAGCATGGAAAGCTATAACGGCAGTACTTACAACAGTTATGGAAAGTATGATGCCGACAGATATGGCGTTCGTCGCAATGCAAACATGGTGGTGCGCATCCCGCAGGATAAGCTGGACGACTTTGTACAGTCCATATCTGATCTTGCAAACGTGGTGAACCGCAGGGAAGGCGTGGAGGACGTAACTCTTCAGTACGTTGACGTGCAAAGCCACAAGGAATCCCTTCAGGTAGAACAGGAAAGGCTGTTGGCGCTTCTGGAGCGCGCGGAAACGCTGGAGGACATTATCACTTTGGAAAATCGTCTTTCCTCCGTCCGCTACCAGATTGAAAGCATGGAGTCCACGCTCCGTACTTATGACGACCTGGTGGATTACAGTACCGTGACTCTCCGGATCGACGAGGTGAAGGAATATACGCCGGTCGTAGAAGAAGTGGAAGAAGAGACGAACTGGCAGCGCATGACCAGAGGCTTTATGGAGAGCGTTGAAAGCGTTTGGAACGGTGCAATTAATCTTGGCATCGCGTTTGTGATCAATCTGCCTTATTTTGTGATCTGGGCCATCGTGATCCTTGTGATCGTTTTGATCGTGAAGAAGGTTAAGAAAGGTAAGAACAAGAAATCCGCAAATGCATCAGATGCCGGAGAGACTGTGGCAGATGAGCATGACGTTAAGGCAAAGCTTGAAAAAGCCATGAAGGCAAAAGCTGAAAAGCAAGAAGAAAAGAAAGAGAATTAAAAGATTTATGACAGTTACGACGTCTCAAATGACATGCATGGTTGTGGCGATGCTGGCCGGATTGATTCTTCCGGCCGGCACGCTTTTGTTTGTGCGTAAAAAATTGGGGGCAGGATTCAAGAGCTTCTTTATGGGATGCTTAGTCATGTTTTTGTTTGCCATGGCATTGGAGTCTCATTTGCATAAATTTGTTTATTCCACGACGATGGGCCAGGTAATCTGGAACAACACGGTACTCTACGCGCTGTACGGCGGACTGATGGCGGGATTGTTTGAAGAGACGGGACGTTTTTTGGCAATTCGTTTTACTATGAAAAACGAATTGGAAAAGGATGCCAATGCATTTTCTTATGCTGCGGGACACGGCGGATTTGAAGCCTTTTGCATCTTGTTTATAACGATGATGAATAATCTGACCTACGCATTTATCATGAATGATCCGGCCAGAACGGCACAAATCTACGAGAATGCGACGCAGGAACAGGCGGAGCAAATCAAGCTGATCTTTGAACAGCTTTCCGTAACGCCAGCCTGGACGTACCTGTTGTCCATTTTGGAACGCGCAAGCGCAATGCTGTTACAGTTTGGCCTGACAGCCTTTGTGTGGATCGCGGTGAAGAAGGGCGGAAAGAAAACTTGGTTTTTCCCCATTGCCATTGCCATTCATGCATTTATTGACGCATCGATGATTCTGGTCAACCAATGGATCGGAAATGTTTTCATGACGGAGATTTACGTTTTGATCGGTGCCGTTGTTGTATGTACGTTGGCAAGGACCGTTTGGAAGAAGGAAGAGAAGACGAATTAAAAACGCTGGCAGATCATTCTGCCAGCGTTTCCCATTCTTCGTATTTTTGTTCCAGTTCAGCCCTAAGGGATTCCTGTTCTTTGGATAATTCCTGAAGCTTTAGGGACTGGGTTGCAACGTCCGGTTTTGCCATCTCTTCGTCGATGGCTGCAATGCGTTCCTCAAGTTCAGCAATCTTGGCCTCACATTTTTTGAGGTCATTTTCTTTTTTGCGGAGTCTGGCCTGTTCTTCCTTCTTGGCCTTGTAATCAAGGGCTCCGTCCTTGGCAGCGGGAGCAGGTTCTTTGGAAGGGGATCCTGGGGATTCCTTTTTCAGTTGTTCCTCTAAGGTCGCCATCTGTACCTCGCGCTTCTCGAGGTAATAATCATAATTTCCCACGTAGTTTACGAAACGGTTTTGGGTTAACTCCAAAATACGATGCGCCGTGCGGTTGATGAAATAACGGTCGTGGCTAACGTAGAGCACCGTGCCCTCGTATTGATTGATGGCATCCTCAAGGATTTCCTTAGATGCAATGTCAAGATGGTTTGTAGGCTCATCCAGGATCAGGAAATTGGCGTTGCCAAGCATGAGCTTAGCGAGGGAAACACGTCCCCGTTCGCCGCCGCTAAGATCCCGGATCAGCTTAAACACTTCGTCGCCGGTGAAGAGGAAAGCGGCCAGTACGTTGCGGATCTCGGTGTTCGTAAGATAGGGATAATCGTCAGAAATCTCATCAAACAACGTCTTTTCGGGATGAAGCACGTGATGCTCCTGGTCGTAGTAACCGATCTCAACGTTGGTTCCCAGAGTAAATTTCCCGGCATCCGCAGGCAACAGTTCGTTTAGGATCTTCAGCAACGTGGTCTTGCCGGTTCCATTGTCGCCAAGGATGGCAACGTGTTCACCGCGCTTGATTTCAAACGAGACGTTTTTGAATAACTCTTTGTCGCCAAAGGATTTTGCCAGTCCTTCGACGGTAAGTACGTCCTTTCCGCTTTCGCGATAGGGCGTGAGCGTCAGCTTCATGTCCGTGTTGACTTCCGTGGGCTTTTCGATCCGGTCCAGCTTGTCCAGCATTTTCTCACGGCTTTCCGCACGCTTGATGGCCTTCTCGCGGCCAAAAGAGCGAAGCTTTTCAATGACTTCCTCCTGGTGCTGGATCTCCCGCTGCTGGTTCAGATAAGCATTCATTGCAGCGATGCGAAGCTGCTTTTTCTTTTCGGCATAATCGGAATAATTTCCCAGGAAGGTGGTTGCCTTAGTCTGATCGATCTCGACGATCTTTGTACAGATGCGGTCAAGGAAATAGCGGTCATGGGAGACGATCAAAACAGCCCCCTTATAATTCAGCAAATAGGTTTCAAGCCAGGAGATGGAAGAGACGTCCAAATGGTTGGTGGGCTCGTCCAAAATGATCAAGTCGGGCTTTTGGAGAAGGAGTTTGCCAAGGGCAACGCGGGTCTTTTGACCTCCGGAAAGAGTGCTGACCGACTTTGTAAATTCTGCCTCCGTAAATCCCAACCCCTTTAGGACGCCGACAACTTCGCTCTTGTAGGAATAACCATCGCCGATCTCAAAGGCGTGGGTCAAATCGGAATAGCGCTTCATCAAAGCCTCCAGGGCATCCCCATCGGCATTTTTCATGTCAGCTTCGCATTTCCGCATCATTTCTTCCAGATCTAAAAGATTTTTCTTGACGGAAAGCAATTCTTCGTAAATGGTATTCTCCGTGGAGACGGCTCCGTTTTGGGCGAGATATCCAAAGGTCTTGTCCTTTGCAAAAGTGACAAGTCCCTCGTCAGGCGCGCTTTCACCGACGATAATGCGAAGAAGCGTTGTCTTTCCGGCACCGTTAACGCCAACGATTGCAGCCTTCTCGTGATCCTCGATATGGAAGGAAACGTCCTGCAATACCTTTTTATCTACAAATTCTTTTCTTAAGTTCTGACATGCTAAGATCATTTTTTACCTCCAAAAGAAGTGGGCAATGCCCAGTTCCACTGAAATATTTTATTTGTTTTCCCATGGACTGTCAAGGTGAGATATTAGATTGACACGGTTTTAACAAAGTGGTATAGTCTATAGATATAAAAGAAAAAATATCATGGAAACGGAGGGCTTTCGCCTTGACGGAAAATGAGAAGGGAATTTCCCAGGCAGTCATTGGACGCCTGCCTAGATATTTTCGTTATTTAGGGGAACTTCGCGATGCCGGCGTGGAACGGATCTCGTCCCAGGATCTCAGTGAACTGATGAAGGTCACGGCATCCCAGATCCGCCAGGATTTCAATAATTTCGGCGGTTTTGGACAGCAGGGGTATGGTTATAACGTAGAGTATCTGTATCGTGAGATCGGTAAGATCCTTGGCTTGGATCAAACCCATAACTTTATCATTGTCGGCTCAGGCAATCTGGGTCGCGCACTTGGAAACTATCTGAATTTTGAACGCCGCGGATTCCTGTTAAAGGGCATGTTTGACCAAAACCCTGACGTGATTGGAAGTACGGTTCGGGGCGTTAAAGTCATGCCCATGGAAGAGATGGAAAGCTTTGTCCGGGAAAATGACATTGACATAGCCGTTCTGACTCTCCCGAAAACCAGCGCCGTGGGCGTTGCTGACAAGCTCGCTCAGAATGGCATCAAAGCGATCTGGAATTTTGCGCACGTTGACTTGAACCTTCCCAAGGGGATCCAGGTTGAGAACGTACATCTTTCCGACAGTTTGATGAAGTTATCATATAATTTGACCCGTTATCGCAAGGAGCAGGAGGAATAAATGCGTTATCTTGTGACTGGCGCTGAAATGAAGAGACTGGACAAGAACACGATGGAAAGAATTGGCATTCCGTCGCTAGTCCTTATGGAAAGGGCAGCGCTTGAGAGCTTTTACGTGCTGAGGGAAAAAGGATTAGTAAAGCAAAATGCTTTTGCATTGATCCTTGCCGGATACGGCAATAATGGCGGAGACGGTCTTGCGCTTGCCAGAATGCTCTGCGAGGCTGGCGTTTGCGTGGAAGTGACGCTGGTGGGAGAGGAAGCGAAGGCGACGGATTCCTGGCGTGCTCAAAAAAGCATCTTAAACGCATATCCGGTTAGCTTTGTTAATACTCTGGAAGAAAAGGCATATGACTTTGTCGTAGACGCATTGTTTGGCGTTGGACTCTCCAGAAACCTTTCCGGTGAATGGCTGCAAGCCGTGGAAAAAGCGAACTCATTAAAAGGTGTAAAGGTGGCATTGGACGTGCCAAGCGGCGTCTGCTCGGATGACGGACGCATCCTTGGCGCGGCATTCGTTGCGGACTTTACCATCACGTTTGGATTTGAAAAAATAGGACTTTGGCTCTATCCCGGTTGTGACTGCGCGGGGGAAATCATTCTGAAGGACGTAGGCATTTCAGAACGTGCTTTTTTGGGCACTGTGCCAGATTGCTTTACCTTGGAAGAAGACGTGAGCAGTTTGCTTCCCAAAAGGCGAAGGGATGGAAATAAGGGCACTTTTGGAAAGGCTTTGATCGTTGCAGGAGGATTCCAGATGGCCGGAGCGGCCGTGCTATGCGCGAAGGCATGTTATGGTGCGGGTGCAGGCATGGTAAAGGTATTGACCGATCCGGGAAATCGCGTGATCGTTCAACAAATCATGCCGGAAGCATTATTTGGATCCATTGATGAGGCGGAAACGATTCGTGACGCACTTGAATGGTGCGACGTCATCTGCATTGGACCTGGACTTGGCAAGGGGGAAAACGCAGCAGCGGCGCTTAAGATCATTCTGGAAAAGGTTGATGAACGCATAATTCAGAAACCGTTGGTGCTCGACGCGGACGCGATCAATCTGATCTCGGAATCAGAAGAGAGAATCAATGCCGTAAAGGAACAGGCGAGACTGGGCAGGACGATCATTCTTACGCCGCATCTGTTAGAAATGCTTCGTCTGTGGAACGGACTTTTTGTGAATGAAAAAATGAAACTGGCCCAGCTGAAGCTGGCAGTCAGGGAATATGCCGGAAGGCTTTCAAAGGAAATAGGCGCGATCGTTGTCGCAAAGGATGCCCGTACGTTTATCTGTGCTGACGGACGTCCGGCATGCCTAAATCTTTCAGGAAATTCAGGAATGGCTACTGCGGGAAGCGGCGACGTCCTTGCCGGAATGATCACCGCATTTCTTGCACAGTCAAAAGGAGCGGAAGCAGATGCTTTTCTTTTGGCGTGCAAGGCGGTCCGCTATCACGGACTCATGGGAGAAAATGCCGCGAGAGGCAAGGGTGAGCATGGTGTGATGGCGAGAGATCTGATACCGCAGTGAGAGGAGTTAGAAATGTTGGGAATTCGGGAATCCGTAGAAACCTATCAGCGGGTGCGCGTGGACATTGATCTGGACGCAGCCGTGGAAAACATGAAAAACATGAAAGAGCATCTTCATCAAGAGACGAAGATGTTGGCCGTGATCAAGACGGACGGCTATGGACATGGCGCGGCGCAGATCGCGGGCGTGTTGGAACCATTGGATTTTGTTTGGGGCTATGCGACGGCAACGCCGGAAGAGGCACATTTGCTTCGCGTCAGCGGGATCCAAAAACCGATTTTGATCCTTGCCTATACGTTTCCTTACAGTTATCAAATGATGGCGGAGAATGACATCCGTCCCGCCGTATTCCGCGAAGATACGCTGGAACAGTTGGAAAAGGCAGCCGTTGCGGCTGGAAAGAATTTTAAGGTTCACGTCAAGGTGGACACGGGCATGGGAAGGATTGGCGTTGCTCCTGACGAGACGGGACTTGCTTTTGTTGAGAGGTTGCTTTCGTTTCCTCATTTGGAGCTGGAGGGCGTGTTTACCCACTTTGCAAGGGCTGACGAGTATGACAAGGAGAATGCCCGGGAACAGCTTAGAAAGTTCAATTCATTCACGGAATCCATCGAAAAGAAATTTGGGATCAAAATCCCTTTAAAGCATTGCTCAAACAGCGCGGGAATCTTGGAAATCCCAGAGGCAAACCTGGATCTGGTGCGCGCAGGAATCACGCTGTACGGCTTATATCCTTCAGATGAAGTGAGCAAGGAAGTCGTACCGCTTAAACCGGTACTTAGCCTGCACAGTCACGTAGTATACGTGAAGGACGTTATGCCAGGGCAGAGCATCAGCTACGGCGGGACCTTTACGGCAGATCACCCCATGCGAGTGGCAACCATTCCGGTAGGCTACGGCGACGGGTATCCGAGAAGCCTATCGTCCAAAGGCTTTGTCATGATCCGCGGGAAAAAAGCACCCATTCTTGGCAGGGTTTGCATGGATCAATTTATGGTGGACGTAAGCGAGATCATGGATTGCGAAAACGGCGATGAAGTGACGCTGATCGGAGACGGGATCACCGCGGAACTCTTGGGCGATCTCTCGGGGAGATTTAATTATGAGCTTGTCTGTGATCTGGGAAAGAGAATTCCCCGCGTATTTTACGTAAAGGGCGAACCCGTAGCCGTTAGGGATTATTATCAGGATTAAGGAAACACGTATACCTCAGAGAAATATGGAAAGACTATCCATGAAGTCATTTATGATAAGTGGAGGTTTTATGAGAAGAGGAGACGTGTATTACGCTGACTTAAGACCGGTGGTAGGCTCGGAACAGGGAGGCATCAGACCCGTATTGATCGTTCAGAACGACGTGGGCAACAGACACAGTCCCACCGTGATCATCGCTGCGATCACCAGCAGGATGAATAAGGCTAAGCTGCCTACGCACATTGAGATCAGCTCCGGAAGTTATGACGTGGAGAGGGATTCCGTGGTGTTATTGGAGCAGCTTCGGACCATTGACAAAAAGAGGCTTCGCGATAAAGTCTGTCATCTTGAGGGAGAAGTCATGCAAAGGATCGACCGCGCACTTCGGATCAGCTTAGAACTATCTACATAAGAATACGGACAAAATCAAAGATACAAACAGAAAAAATCTTGAAGAAAATAAGAAATAACGTTATACTAAAGGGTAAGCTTGTTTCTGAAAACAAAAAAACATATAGGAAAAAAAGGAGTAAAGTACCATGTCAGGACATTCCAAATTTGCAAACATTAAGCATAAGAAGGAGAAGAACGATGCCGCTAAGGGCAAGATCTTTACCATTATCGGCCGTGAGATCGCCGTTGCCGTAAAGGAAGGCGGTCCGGATCCCAACAATAACTTTAAGCTTGCAACAGTAATCGCAAAGGCAAAGGCAAACAACATGCCTAACGATACCATTGAGCGTGGCATCAAAAAGGCCGCAGGAGACGTGGGCAGCGTAAACTATAAGTACGTGACCTACGAAGGCTACGGTCCTAACGGCATCGCGATCATCGTGGATGCGCTGACTGACAATACGAACCGTACGGCTGCAAACGTAAGAAGCGCGTTTACCAAGGGCCAGGGCAACATCGGCACTCCCGGATGCGTGTCCTTCATGTTTGACAAGAAAGGCCAGATCATCATCGACAAGGAAGAATGCGACATGGAAGCAGACGACCTGATGATGATCGCGTTGGATGCGGGTGCAGAGGATTTCAGTGAGGAAGAGGACAGCTTCGAGGTATTGACGGATCCCGATTCCTTTGAACAGGTTAGAAAGAGTCTGGAGGATGCAGGAATTCCCATGATGAGCGCTGAAGTGACCATGATCCCCCAGAACTACGTGGAACTCACGGATGAGACTGCAATCAAGAACCTTCAGAGAACGCTCGACATTCTGGACGAGGATGATGACGTTCAGGCTGTATATCACAACTGGGATGAGTAATGACCGAATACTATAGAAAAGAGTCAGAAGAAAGCTGACGTGGAGGAAAACATGGGAAAACAGTACAGAATTGAAACTAAGTGCGTTCAATCAGGATGGCAGCCGAAGAAGGGTGAGCCCCGCGTGCTTCCGATTTATCAGAGTACCACCTTTAAGTATGAGACTTCCGAACAGATGGGAAGGCTGTTTGACCTTGAGGACAGCGGATATTTTTACACGAGATTACAGAATCCGACCAATGATTACGTTGCCGCAAAGATCTGTGACCTTGAAGGCGGAGTGGCTGCAATGCTGACCAGTTCCGGACAGGCTGCAAACTACTATGCGGTATTTAATATTTGTGAGGCAGGCGATCACTGCATCATGTCCTCCTCGGTGTATGGGGGAACCTTTAATCTGTTGACGGTTACCATGCAGAAGATGGGAATCGAATGTACGGTTGTGGATCCTGATCTTCCCGCTGAGGAGCTTTCCAAGGCATTCCGTGAGAATACGAAATGTGTTCTTGCTGAATCCATTTCCAACCCTACGAACGTTATTCTTGATTTTGAGAAGTTTGCGAAGGTTGCTCACGAGCATGGCGTTCCCCTGATCGTTGACAATACCTTTGCAACGCCGATCAATTGCCGTCCTTTTGAGTGGGGAGTAGACATCGTAACGCACTCCACCACGAAATACATGGACGGACATGCCATGACCGTAGGCGGATGCATTGTTGATTCCGGAAACTTTGATTGGGAGAAATATGCTGACAAATTTCCTGGACTGACTACGCCGGATGAATCCTATCACGGCATTACTTATACCAAGAAATTTGGAAAGGGTGCTTATATCACGAAGGCAACCGCACAGCTGATGAGAGACCTTGGTTCCATTCAGTCTCCTCAGAATGCATTCCTTTTGAACATTGGCCTGGAGACTTTGCCCCTGCGCATGGAGAAACATTGCTCAAACGCCCAGAAGGTTGCAGAGTTCCTGGAGGCTCATGAGAAGGTGGCATGGGTAAATTATGCCGGATTAAAGAGCAATAAGTATCATGAGCTCGCAATGAAATACATGCCGAACGGCACCTGTGGCGTTATTGCATTTGGCCTGAAGGGCGGAAGAAAGGTTTCCGAGCAGCTTATGGATCACTTAAAGCTTGCTGCCATCGTTACGCACGTTGCTGATGCCAGAACCTGCGTGCTTCATCCCGCCAGCCACACACACCGTCAGATGACGGATGAGCAGCTTATGGCGGCAGGCATTGCGCCGGATCTGATTCGTTTTTCGGTTGGCATTGAGAACGTAAACGACATTATCGAAGATCTTGAGCAGGCGTTGGCTCAGGTTTAAAGGAGTACAAATGGAGAAACTGGCGATCGTCGTGCCATGCTATAACGAAGAAGAGGTGCTGAAAATCGCATCGAAAACGCTTCGTGAAGTATTGGACGACTTGGTCAAAAAAGGAAAAATTGCCGAAGAGAGCTTTATTCTGTTCGTTAATGACGGAAGTAAAGACCGGACTTGGGAACTTATTGAAGAAGAACACAAAGAGTTCCCGAAAAAGGTTTGCGGCCTTAAGCTTGCAGGCAACGTGGGACATCAATATGCGCTCACGGCCGGTCTGCTCACGGCAAAGGACCTCAGTGACGTCACGGTCTCCATCGATGCTGACCTGCAGGATGACGTGGCGGTGATCGAAGAGATGATCGATCAGTTTCATGCAGGAAACGACATTGTTTACGGTGTCAGAAAAGAACGGAAAACGGATACGTTTTTCAAGCGTACCACGGCACAGTGTTTTTACAAACTAATGAACTTTATGGGCGTGAAATCCGTATATAATCATGCGGATTTCCGTCTAATGAGTAAGAGGGCCGTGGAAGAATTCTCCAAATATCAGGAGAATAACTTATACCTTAGAGGCATCGTTCCGCTGATCGGTTATCAGACGGAAAAGGTCTATTATGACCGAAAGGAACGGGTTGCGGGAGAATCCAAGTATCCCCTGAAGAAGATGTTGGCGCTTGCGTTTAACGGGATTTCTTCATTTAGCGTCAAGCCGATTTCCATGGTGCTCGGTCTTGGATTTATTATCGTATTTCTTTCCGTGATCGCCGCAATCTATGCATTGATCTCTTATTTTACGGGAAACGTTGAACCGGGCTGGACTTCACTGATCTTATCCCTTTGGTTTTTGGGCGGATTAAATCTTTTGGCGATTGGCCTGGTTGGCCAATACATTGGCAAAATCTACATGGAAGTAAAGCACAGGCCGAGATACAACGTTGAAAAAGTTTTGTCCTCTGAAACGGAAACTGATAACGCGCCTTGAATACGCTTAAGCGGGAGCCGGAAAACAAATGAGTTGGAAAAGAACAAAGCTAAGTTACGTCCTATGGATGGTTTTAGTTGTGATGACCTGCGTGGTGGGATACTATGCCACGTTTGGTCTTTGCGTGCAGTTTGGAGTGCAGGGAACGGTTATATTTGGAATTTATGCGGGAGTCCTTCTTTTTGGAGGACTTTTTAGCGTTTTGGCGTTTCGCCTGAAGAAAAAATGGAATGGAAAGGCAGAAGAGGGGAAAATTCTTTATTTGATCCTGGAAATCCTGTTCTTTCTTGCAATCGCAGGCTGCGGCATTTTTCTGCGATTGAAGTATTTGTCCAATGCGCAGCCAGGAGCGTTGTATCAACTTTCCGCGATCCGTCTGGGAGAGACGGTGCCGGAAAATTTTGCTGGGGCGGAAGACGTTTACGTCAGGATTCTGCACGGAATTTGTTTTTGGTTTGGCAATACGCCTTATTTTTGCATTAGATTCCAACTGATCTTGAACATATTGGCAGGAATAACGTGGTTCTTTGCCGTCCGGAAACTTGCCGGAAGATTACCGGCGCTAGTGTTTGCGGGATTCTATTTTCTTCATCAGTTCGTTGCCTATGGTGCGGTGGTTTTGTCCGCGGAATCCTTGGTTTTCCTCATCTATGGCATTGGACTTCTCTTGATTGGTACTTACTTAAAAAACAATAAACATGCCATTTGGCTCAGCATTCTAACGGGTATTGTCATCGGTGTTGCAGGCTATTTTGACGTATTTTGTTTTACCCTGTTGATCGTGGCTTGTTCCGTCTGGCATTTGGATGACAAAAAAGAAAGATGGGTATCCATGCTTCTTCTTTTCCCAAGCTGCGCTTTCGGTTTTCTCGCAAGCATTTTCGTGAAGTCCCTGACGGCAGGAAAAGGATTTGTCGCAGTGCTGAGTCATTGGGGGCAATGCTTCCGGCCGAAGACCATTCTGACAACGCAGTTAAACGATTATTTTTGGTATTCCTTTGAAGGCTTTTGGGGAACTTGGTTAAGCGTGGCATGCGTTATTTGTTTAACCATCGCCATTTTTGCGTTCCTGATGAATAACGGAAGGGAGAAATTAAGTCCCTGGGTTGGTATTCTTGTTGCTGCGTTTGGCATGGTAGTTTTCCAAGTAAATTCCATCTACTATTATCTGCAAACGGGCGACATGGCAAATAGAGTAATGGACGTTCCGTTTGACGGGACCCTTTTGTTCCTTTCCTGTATGTTTATTCTTGCGGGAATAGGAGTTGAGGCCATCTTTGCTAGTCAGGAAGAAACTGCAAAAGAAAAAGAAGTTGCAGAGACTGTGATAGAAACAGTTGATGATGGTAAAGATAAAGAGTCAACTCAAAACCTTGAAGACGACAGTGAAGAAAAAACGGATGATGGCGATTTAGAAGTAATCGAACTAGTCGAGAACGCACCGGAAGAGAATGATTTTGAAAAAACGGAACAAGTAAAGGCTGAATCTGCAGAGAACGATTCAGAGGAGAGCAAGCAGGAAGAATTCAAGTTCGAAGAAATCAAGTTTGAAGAGAAAAAACTCGAAGAAAACATACTTGAAAAGTCCGAACAAGAAGAAGTTAAGATTGAACAAGAAGACGTTAAGCCGGAAGAAGATAAGCCCGAAGAGATCAAGTTCGAGGTTATCAGAGCTGAGGAACCGAGACAAGAAGAGAATGATCTTGAAGAAATTAAGTTCGCGGTGATCAAAGCTGAAGAGACAAAACCGGCAGAGGTTAAAACCGAAGAAATTAAGTCTGAGGTGATTATACCGGAAGAGACTGAGACTGAAGAAGTCAAGACAGAAGAGCCTAAGCCCGAAGGAGTCAAGACAGAAGAGCCTAAGCCCGAAGAAGTCAAGACAGAAGAGCCTAAG
>JAFZNO010000050.1 GCA_017552985.1 Lachnospiraceae bacterium | reverse complement strand
GTTTGCGGTCATGTCTAGGCCCCTATTCATTTGACTCATTTTTCGATTTCCTTGTTTGCGGTCATGTCTAGGCCCCTATTCATTTGACTCATTTTTCGATTTCCTTGTTTGCGGTCATGTCTAGGCCCCTATTCATTTGACTCATTTCCCGGTTTCCTTGTTTGCGGTCATAAGCCAGCTCAACTCGCAATAAATTACTAGTATTTTATCACAGAAACCTAATTTTCCGCAACGACTCAAACTATTCAAATATATACATTAACCATAAAAACCGCCTAGGTTTTATCCCAGGCGGTTCGCCAACTTTTACTCTAACTACATTTATGCGGTAACATCCTCTTACTCCCTTGCCATGCTTACCTATGCCAGTACACACTTACTCCCTTGCCATGCAAGCATACAGCGTTACCCACTTATTCTCTTCCCCAACGTTTCCGGCCTTAAACGCAGGCACGCTTTTGGACGCCGTCAGAACATATCTGCCGTTATCCAGCCGGTGTTGATCCAGCACTTTGTAGCCGGCCTGCATGGCCTCGGAATCCGGCTCACATCCCAACACCCTAAGCGCATAAAGGATGCTCTGTGATCCAATTTTGATCGGATCATAAGGATAGAAGGTGCCAAGCATCACGTCCACCATGGGCGTTTTCACGTCATCCGTACGGTAAAAGACGTTTCGCTTTGTAAAATAACGCACCAGCGCGCTCTCGCACTCCACCTTGTATCCCAAAAGGTGCAGCTCCGCAACCAGCAAGAGATATTCCACCGTAAGCCGCGCGCAGCTCTTATGCGGCTTCTTCGGATCATTGATCTTCTTGTTGGTGCTGATGCATCCAAAGCCTCCGTCCTCCTTGATCTTGCCCAGCATGAGGTCAATTTCCTTTTTCACGATCTCTTCCTGATCATACCCCAGCTTGACAAGGTTCCGGAGCAAAAGCGGTTCACCGCACAGCATCTTGAATCCCGTGCTCTCGATCAGCCCAAACACTTCATCGTCTATGTCGCTGCCTATGTCACTCCGGGTCAGACCCCATTCCGCGAAGGCCATGATGGCATCATACTTCTCCCAGGGCTTGTCCTTATGAAGCTTCTTTAACGCGCGTTCGTACGTCTTACTCTGCAACAGCTTCTTTTTGCATTCCATGACTTTCACGTCATCATCTGACAGCTTCTTATACTCCTTCAGCGTTCTGAGCCTTACCTCCGGAGTATCCTCCTCCAACAGCCACTCCAAAACGGAACGATCCATTCTTCTCCTCCTAACTAAATCGCTTCGCGATACTTAGCTGCATTCCATTTCGCTTTTAAATCGCTTCCTTACGGGAATGCAGATTTCGCTGACGTAATCCCTTGACGACGGGTCTCCGGGCAGATAATTCTCAATGTCATAGTCTGGCACAAGCTCGTAATCCGCAACGGGCAACCACTCCCTGTAAATCTTTTCCCAGGTATCCTGGATCGCCTTGGGCATGGGGCCCACGCACTTAAAGACTGCCCAAGTATTCTCCGGAACGTGAAGGATCTCAAACCCTTCCGGAACGCCTTCCACGTCCGATGCCTTACATCCGATCCCGTAGCGGAACTCGTCGCCCTCCGTTTTCTGTTGCGCGCATACCCCGAGATATCCCGGAATCTTGCGCAGTTCCTCGTCAGCATAATACGCATCCCAGAAAGCAGGAATCTCTTGCTCACTGGTCTCCGCGTGAAAAGTCTTGGCATGAACAAGCAGATCCACGGCATCCCATTTTTCGATCTTGTATTCCATGATGCAACCTCCGTCAATTTTGATCTGGACGGTATAACGATTCATGAAACGAATGGAGCTCCCATTCTTTACCTGCATGGGCGAAGATCCGTGAAATCTCGTGAATGCCTTCGTAAAGCTTTCCGGAGAATCATATCCGTACTTTAACGCAACGTCGATTACCTTGCTCTCTCCGTCCGCCAGTTCAGCGCCAGCCTGCGAAAGACGCCTTTTCCGCAAATACTCCGTCGGCGACATTCCCGTAAGCAGCGAGAACGCCCTCTGAAAATGAAATGCGGAAAGATTCACGCTGTTTGCCACGTCTGCCAGCGTAACGTTCTCCGTCAGCCGTTCCTCCATGAACGAGATTGCCTGATTGATCATTCTCACCCAATCCATCGTTATTCCCCTTCCTTAAGTCCATCATACGCGCTGCCCCGCCGGAATTCCTGTCCCATCTTGCTCCGTTTTGTCCGCCTTGGTTTTCCAACCACGCCTATCCCATCAGTCCTTGTACCTCAAAAGATCCATCCGCATTGAAATTCACTTCAAGGCAATGATCGGTGAACATTTCGTCAAGACCAACCTCAACGTAACCCGTTCCGTCCGGATTTATGAGGATCACGTCAATGCTCAATCTCTTGACAAACTCTTCCGTGGTAAGGGATACGTCACCTTCGCTCTCGCCTTCCCACGTATCGATCATTCCATTCTCATCCGCCATGTGGTCAACCACGGCGTCAAACAGTTTTGTTTTGAACGCCTCTTTGTCTGCAAGGATTTTCAAGAGGTGCGGCGTGGCACCGACGGCAGTCTTAGGATTATCCACGTCACAGATCAGTACAACCTCAACTTCACTGATCTCATCCGATTCATCCCAAAGAATGTTTCCCTGTGCCTCACCATTTTTTACGTAAAAATCATCAAGACCGTCCACGTGCCAACTGCCGGGAGTCCGTGCTTCCTCGGCAAGTTTGATCAACTCCTCGTCTTCTACGTTTTCCTCCAAGATCTGTTGAAGGATAAAAGCATTTTCCCGATCCCGTCCCGTACGCCTTCTTGCCGTTATCTGGTAAATCTTTCCGCCTTTTAGTTTCAGATTTCTGTTTCCATCGTGTTCCCTGTTATCATAAGGAATCTCCAAAAGCCCCTCGATCATTTGCCCATTCCCGCTTTCCATAAAACGGATCGCGGAAATTCCCGTTACGGCTCTCGCAATATGAAATTGCGCCTTTTGCACTGCCTTGGATACGTCAAGGTCCCTTGTGACGTAAACGCGCATCTCCCTGGCCCTGTCTTCACAATCCATGTAATAGTCATCCAGTGCGTTATGATAAATGCCGTCATCTTTCGAAAGATCCACGTCCTCTTCCAGAATTTCTTCCAGGAAAAAATACCGGAACTTGGGACGATCCGAAAAACGCCCCGGCCTGACGCGGAGGCGGTATATGAATCCCTCTTTGAAAACAGGCTTATAGGGATAGCCAAAAATACTCTTCTTCGTGAACCAATAGACCGATCCGAACGAACCCAGTGGTCCTTCGGCATCCTTGATCCACGGAACCATGTAATCAATGTTTGCCAAGGCTTCCTTGCCAAAAAGCGGGAACGGTCTGGCACCTTTTTTCCATGCAGACCGGATCAGTACGGTGATCTCCGTCGTCTTATCTTCAAACTGCGCCAAAAACTCCTCTTTGGTAACGGTATTATCCCTGATAAATTTCTTCTCTTCGCTCATCTTCATACGCTTTCCCCATACCCTTTCCAGATCATACTGAATACTCAGACCTTCGTCCCTTTTCCTTTTGAACTGCCGAAATCTCCGTCCGTGATCACCAAGGAATCCGGCTCCACGTGGCACTTCAGGAACAGCACTTCCACCCCCGCAGCCTTCGCCTCCTCCAAGACAATGCCGAACTCCGCATGCGTGGCCGTGTTTGGCTTCACCACGGATACCCCGTCCATCTGGATCACGAATGCCAAAATTGCCCTGTAGCCGTCCTTTAACGCAGCCGTCAACTCCCGCAGATGCTTGACGCCTCGCTCCGTGGGTGCGTCGGGAAAATAACCAATCCCGTCCACTTCCAGCGTACACCCCTTCACTTCCATCAGATAACGCTCGCCGCCCCGCTCCATATAGAAATCAATCCGCGAAGCACCGTAGGTATACTCTGGTATTACTTTATCACATCCCTGGTCCTCCAGCCACTCCTTCACCACCTTGTTCGGCGCCTGACTGTCAATGTTGAACAGAATCCCGTTATCCTTCTTAACTGCCACCAGATCATACTTTGTCTTTCTGTCCGGGGTCCCTGGCGCCGTCAACCATACCTCCCGGCCAGGCAGCAGAAGTTCCTTGCATCTGCCCGTATTCTTAACGTGAACGATTTCCCTGCGGCCCTCTACCTCAACCTCCGCGATGAATCTGTTCGGACGCCTTACGAATGACGCTCTGGTGATATTGTCATATTTCATTCCGATTCCCCCTGAAGATAGGCTACCACGGGATCGAGATACTTGGCATCTGCAATGTCATAGGATTTCGACAGAAATTCTCCCATCTGCCTTGACTTCTCGTCCTTTTTCTTCTTAAGGGCACCCACAAACATTTTCATGGCCAGCCTTGAGGGCGCTTTCATCTTGTCATAATTTAGGCCGCCCTGACAATAGAAGACCTCTATATACTTTTTTTGTTCCTCCGAAAGGAACGCCCTGATCGAGGCATCCATGTCAGGATTGTCATTCGGGCTGCTGCCGACGATGATGATCGCAAGACGCTTTTCTTTCCAAGCCGCCGCCTTGTCCAAAAACCACTTCACCTTGACAACACTCCCCGCCATGGCCCATCCTGCATAGGTGATCGTCTCATAATCCTGAAAGAAACCGTCATCCTTCTTTTGCGCGTCCTTCAGGTCAAAAAGGTCCGAATTCATTCTTTCCGCCAGCCACTCGGCATATCTCTTGGTAAATCCCGTCTGAGAGGTATAAACGATTAAATTCTTCATATCTTTTTCAAATTCCTTTCCATTTTCATAATTGTTTCTATGGTTACGCCTAGGCTTTTCTCATCAACGCCTTCAAAAATCTGCCCTATGATCCGCGCGCTGACCTCGCCGTTATTGTCATTCTCCGCCATGAACTTCCTGCACTTGTCTGTGACTATAAACCTTTGCTTACGCTTGTCCTTCTCGTCCGTCATTATGGAGACAAGCCCTTTACTCTCAAGCTTTAGCAGGATCTGCTTCACGTTCTGGTGCGAACTCCCCATCACCTCCGAAAGTTCATTCAGCGTTGGCGGCTCCTTGCACAGATTGATGCAGATGATCGCAAAAAACTGTTTCCACGTGATCTCCTGGAAATACTTGTCCGCGGAGGCCTGATACCGGTTGTCAAACGCACTGAGGAGCCCTAACAGAAAGGCTTGCGGCGGCATCTGCCCAAACTCCACCTTGCTCATGTTCATCGCTTCATCATAATTCATTTGCGCGCCCTCACTTCATTGCAAAATAAAAGGTAACATGTTACCTGTTTGACAACAATGTAACATATTACCTAATTCACGTCAAGATATTTTGATCAAATCTTAACCGATTCCCTTCACGCCACTGATCTGGGAATGACTTTATAAGGTTTTAAACAAGTTCTCGATAATGGAGGCTGCATCCTCCAACGGTGCCTTTTCGGAGAGAGTTTTGTCCCTGGAGGTGATCTCCACAATTCCCTGTTTGAGATTCCGAGGGCTGACCACTGCCCGCAGAGGCACGCCCAAAAGGTCCGCATCCGAGAACATGACGCCGGCGCTGACCTCGCGATCGTCATAGATCACTTCCATGCCCCTTGCCTCCAGCTCCGCATAGAGACGGTCTGCGGCTTCCTTCACCTCCGCCTGGTCCGCGCGGACTGCGCAGAGATGAACCTGCCAGGGTGCGATGGCCTTGGGCCAGATCGGACCGTTTTCATCGTGATGCGCCTCACAGACGGAGGCCGCCAGCCTGCCGACGCCGATCCCGTAGCATCCCATGATCGGATACTTGATCTCGCCGTTTTGGTCCGTATAGGTCATGTTCATGGACTTTGTATACTTTGTTCCAAGCTGGAAGATGTTTCCAACCTCTATCCCCCTCGAAATATGGATCGCAGGCTTTCCGCAGTGCGGGCAGATCCCGTTGTCCCTGATCTTGGCAAAATCATGGTACTCTGCACCTGCGACGTCACGATCCATGGCAAGTCCTACAAAGTGATAATCCACCTCGTTTGCGCCGCATACGAGCCCAGATGCGTCTTCCAGTGATCGGTCATAAAGCACCGTCACGCCGTCGCACAGTCCCACGGGACCGATGAAGCCAGCCTTGATCCCGCTTTCCTCGGTGATCTCCGCAGGGTGGATCTCGCATCCCAGGAAATTCGTCAGCTTAGTTTCGTTGACCTCGAGGTCGCCGCGGATAAAGAGGATCACGTAGGAATCATCCTGATTCCTCTGATAGACCACCGCCTTGCAGGATTTCTCCGGGCTGCTCCCCAGGAAGCTACAAACCTCCTCGATGGTATGCATGTCAGGCGTATGGACTTTGGAAAGCTTTTCCGTCGCAGAGTCCTTCGCGGTGTTGGATTCCGCCGTCTCCTTCTCGATGATGCATTCCGCCGCTTCCATGTTTGCGCTGTAACCGCACTCACTGCAGATGGCGATGGAGTCCTCCCCAATGGGAGTGAGCAGCATAAACTCATGGGAAACGCTTCCGCCCATCATGCCGGAATCCGACGCCACCGAGATCACCTCCGGCACGCCGACCCTTGCATAAATTCTCTCATAGGCCTTATGACATTTCTGGTAATATTCCTCCAGATCCTCCTGGCTTGTATGGAAGGAATAGGCATCCTTCATCGTGAACTCACGCACGCGAATGAGGCCCGCCCGGGGTCTGGCTTCATCGCGGAATTTCGTCTGGATCTGATACACCATGAACGGATACTTGGCATAGCTCTGCGCATATTCCCGCACCAGATGCACTGCTGCCTCTTCATGCGTCATGCCTAGCACTAGTGGGCTCCCGCTCCGGTCCTGGAACCGCGCCATCTCTGCGCCAATGCTTTCATAGCGTCCGGATTCCTGCCAGATCGATGCCGGCATGACCACCGGGAACTGCACCTCCTGACCGTCGATCGCATCCATCTCCTCACGGATGATCTGCTCGATCTTCCTCGTAATCCTCTTCAGCGGCATATAGGAAGAGAAAATTCCATTCGCCACAAATTTTATATATCCGCCCCGCACCATTAACGCATGACTGTCCACTACGCAGTCGGACGGTTTCTCCTTAAATCGGTCTCCAACCAGCTTTTCCAGCTTCATCTTTACGCTCTCCTTTTTGATTTAAAATAACAAAGCCCTTAGCTTTTTCTTTTGCTCCTCAGAAAGCTTCTGATCGCATTCGTCCAGCGTTTCCTGCGAGAGCCATTTTACGTATTCGTCACGTAATTTACTGTCGTCCCGTTCAAACAGCCACAGATCGAAGAGCATCACCTGGTATTCGGCAACGTCATGACTACCATCATCCATCCGTATGGAATCAAGCAGGGGATCCGTAATCATATGGGTGCACTCATGAACAAGCTGCATGAAAATCTGCGGCATGGAGTACTGTTCGCTCGGCATTGGCAAAGTTACTATGCACGTGTCTCCCATAATGGTTGCCCGTCCGTTACACCTTAATCCCTCAGAGATAATGACCATGAGTTTTGTGTTTGTCATTCCATGCAAGTCCTCAAAAAACCGGCTCATCACCGATGCCTGTTCATTGACGTAAGACTTCAATTCTTCGTAGGAAACCTGCCGTTCCTTAGCTTTTCGCTCCCAGTAATCAACGTAATCTGCCGAAAGCTCTTTTATCACGTCACAAAAAGGATTAATAAACTTTGCCACGTCCTCTTCCGTCGTCATTCCAACCTGCCGTATCATGAAACACACTTCATCCGCACTCTTGGCCATAAAATACGGCAGAAAATTCACAAAAGCCAACCTCTCGAAATTCGCACAATAATACGCGGTAACGCTTTCCGGTATCACCGTTTTGCGTCCTAATTCCTTTTCAACGCTCGCAATATACGCCTCATCATATATGTCTGAAGCATTGTCCACTTTCACGTGCGCGAAAATATGAAATATTAAATCCGTATATACGCTCCTGACGATCTCCATAAAAAACCTCCATCCCGTTGCATTTTAATACAAGAACTCTTTTTTGTAGGTCTTAAAGCGTTGCCCAACCGAGTATACAAACTCGCCGTTTTCGATCATTTGGAGGATCGTTTCTTCCGAAGCCCACTTTACGTCTATGGTCTCTTCCGGTTGAAGGACAACCTCTGAAAGCTCTATGTCCTTGGTTAGCAGAAACAAATCCTGAAAATAATTCTTATGCTGATAGGTGGCAATAAGTTGCAACTCTGACTCCTTGGCTTGGATGCCCGTCTCTTCCTGCAATTCCCGGATCGCAGACTGCTTCGTGCTTTCCCCTGCCAGGGTGCCGCCGCCCGTAGATTCCCACAGATTTCCTGCCTTCTTATTGGGGTGCCGCTTTGTGATGAGGAACTCTCCTTTGGAATTCTTGATCCACACCTCTGCGCACACGTAATACTCGCCTTCCGCAAACGCCTCACCCCTTACGTGCGTGCGATTTAACGGCCTTCTCTCACTGTCATATAAATCCCATAGCTCCATCTGACTTTCCCTCTCCCAATCTCATCCTCACGACAGCCAAAATGATTTTTGATTATATTTTCAATCGTTTCCATCCTTGTACCGACTTGATCCATGTTAAACCCTTGCTCCTTTACCGTAAACTGGCTTTGTCCGGCACCCTATACATATCTCGACTTCCGTCTCGATGAGTTTTCTCGTCACAGTGCCGCCCGTGCAAGCACGTCGTCACCTTTCCACGTTATTTTATCAAAATTAATAGTTTCTGGCATGTCGTCACCTTTCCATGTTATTTTATCAAAATTAATAGTTTCTAGCAACAATGCTTACGTTACGTAGCAGATCAGGCACGCAAATAAAAAGATCTATTTTTAAAGTTAAAAAAGCCCGAGAACCGCAAATTCCCGAGCCTTTTGGCTGTGGCGATCAGTTTTCCAGATCCGTATCAAACACCATTTTTTTGCACGCATCGCAATAATAGGAATTAATAATAAAAGATGCCAAAGTGTACTTTGCAGCAGTTACGCGTCCCTTTCCTACCATTGCCTCCAAAACCGGCACTTTTTTGCTTCCCTCATTCCAATGCACCGCGCTTCTTCCATCGCCATATAATATACCCTTCTTCATTTCCTTTTCACAAAATGGACACTTCATATATGTTTCTCCTTGTAAGCAAGAATCTTGTACGTTCACGTTACAAAATAATCATATCAATTTTGCAAAAGAATTAAAGTCCGAATTCCCGCACAATATACGCGCCCATCATGCACTTATGGTCACTTATGCAGCTTTCACCGTTCGCAAAAGCTGCGACGTCATCTTTTTAAGCCTTCCGCTTCGACCATTCTCTTCCCGACTCATTTTGCGCTTAATCCATCACGTCATAAATACCCGGTTCAGGGTTTCATCAAAAAATTTACAACGTATGATTCTGTCGCGACCATGTTTTCTTTGGAAATAATTCCGGTCAAGGTTTTCTTTGAATTCGATGGAAGACCCGCACCAGTTCTCAACCCCGTCTCTTTCTCGAAAACAGCCCACCGAACAAATCTTGTTGTCCAGAAGATCCTCCAGGGTCTGGCGGAATTCTCTCATGTCTTGTCTATCATCCGGATCATAATGCCCGTGCCAATCTCCAAAAAAGATCGTATATTTATTAGCCAAATCCAGCATCAGCTTGTTATCTCCGTGAAAGACCTCTATCTGCGTGAAATGCACTTCTTCCTGCACGTCAAAACCTTCCTTGACCTGACTTACAAGATTCCGCTTATCAAGGATTTCCTTAATTTCTTCAATCGTTACGATAGCTTCATTTCTACTCTTCATCTCTACTCTTCATCTCTATTCTTCATCTCTACTCTTCATTTCTTGCCTCAAAGCAACTCGGCCTATTGCCGTTTTCGATACCTGTATCTTCCTGATCGCTTGGCAGTACGGCGAAATCATGATTTTTCTTTAATTCCGCCGTTCTTTCTTCCCTTTTTGCCTTGGAGAAACGGCGAAAATTGGATTTCCCTTGGATTTCGCTGTTCTTTTTTCCCTTTTTGCCTTAGAGAAACGGCGAAAATTGGATTTTCTTTGGTTTTCGCCGTTCTTTTTTCCCTTTTTGCCTTAGAGAAACGGCGAAAACTGGACTTTCCTTGGTTTTCGCCGTCCGCTCCACTTTGTTCGCATATGGGAGCAACAAATTCTCGTTTTTCAACCGATTTTGTTGCCTTCTGCTTTCCATTTCGCCTATATAGGCAACAAATTACCGGTTTTCAGCTGCTTTTGTTGCCTTCTGCTTTCCATTTCGCCTATATAGGCAACTATTTCCTGGTTTTCAGCTGCTTTTGTTGCCTTCTGCTTTCCATTTCGCCTATATAGGAAACTATTTCCTGGTTTTCAGCTGCTTTTGTTGCCTTCTGCTTTCCATTTCGCCTATAT
>JAFZNO010000049.1 GCA_017552985.1 Lachnospiraceae bacterium | reverse complement strand
GATGGTGGATTCCAGACCGATCCCCACCTCTCCGCCGTCCAGGATCATTTCGATCCGCCCGTTCATGTCTTCCACCACGTACTTTGCCGAGGTGGGACTGGGACGCCCCGAAAGATTTGCGCTGGGCGCCGCCACAAACCCGCCGGCGTACTCGATCATTTTTCTCGCACCGGGATGGGACGGCAGGCGTACTGCCACGGTGTCAAGCCCGCCCGTGGTCTCTTTCGGCACCAGATCGCTCTTGGGAAGGATCATGGTTAAAGGTCCCGGCCAAAAGGCTTCCGCAAGGCGGATCGCACTCTCCGGTACCCTCCGCGCCACGCGATACAGGTCCTCCGTCCGCCAGAGGTGTACGATCAAAGGATTGTCGGAAGGTCTGCCCTTTGCGGCATAAATCTTCCTCGAAGAATACGGATTTAGGGCGTCTCCTCCCAATCCGTACACAGTCTCCGTAGGAAATGCCACCAGTCCGCCAGCCTTCAAAATTTCCCCGGCTTCCCGCAGCGCTTCCTCATCCGTATTCCCTTCACCTAATCTGACGATTTTTGTATCCATATGGTTCTTTTACGCCTTCTTCACGCAATCTCAAATTTTCGCAACATATAGTATAACACGTATTTTAAAAATATGCTACTTATTTTCCTGAAGGTAATCCATCACCCCGAGATACAAGGCCCAGGCAAGGTCATCCTGATACTCCGGCGTATTTAGTTTCTCCGCTTCCTCCCAATTGGAAAGGAACCCGCATTCCGCGATCACCACGGGGACGGACGTTTTCTTCAAAAGGAAATAACTGTCATTCTCCTTGATCTGTCTTTTGTTGCCGGGATCCACTTCCCGGACCAGTCTGTCCTGCAGTGCCTGCGCCAGTTTCTTTCCAGCAATGCTGGTCGGATAATAAAACGTCTGGGCGCCGCGGATGGACTCCTCCGGGTAACTGTTTTGATGAATGCTGATCACTGCCGCGGGGTTCACTTCCTCCATGATCTCGATCCTGCGCTTTAGGTCCCGCACCTTCGCATGATCTTCGCCATCCTCGCTCAGCGCTTTGTCCTCCTCCCTGGTAAGCGTCACCTTGACGCCCGCCGCCTCCAAATTATCCCGGAGCTTCTTTGCGATCACAAGGTTCACGTCTTTTTCCGGAAGCTGGTTAATGCCAATCTTTCCGGGATCATATCCGCCGTGTCCCGGATCGATCACCACGCGGGGCGGCTCCTCCCAGCCTTCCAAAAGTTTCCCTTCCCTCGCGATCCTCCGCCTGGCCAGTTCCTCCTCCGGCACTGTTTCCTGCCCCTCTTCCTCCAAGGCGTTCCCAAGGCTTTCATTTCCTTCCAGCCCTTTGCTTCCGTTGTTGTTCCGGTTCCCTGCCATGACAACTGCCACCATCGCCGCGATCAACAGGACGATGGCAATTTTACGCAACGTTTTTCCCATCCTCTGCTCCAGCAACCTTTTCAGCACCATTCTATGTCAAAATGCTTATCCAAAAGACGCAATTAACTACGAAATTCTTAAGTTTTCTGAATGATTATTGCATCTTGCCTTGATTTGTCGTATAATTCAAAGTAAGTTTTTATGCTCTAATACAATACAACATAAATCAAAGGAGGATTTCAAAGAATGAAAGCACTCAAAAAGCTTCTTGTAACGGTTGCCGCCATTGCCGGCATGGCTTTCCTGCCCGGATTTACCATGACCGCAAAGGCCGCGCCCACGACTTACACCTTAAAATACGTACCCGCCTACTCCGAATGGCGTGCCCAGCCACTCGCTAACTGGGACGAGGGTGCCGGCAGCGGCAACGTTGGCTATCTGGAAGTTAACGTAAAGGATGGCGACGTGGTTATCGTTCAGGGCGGTTCCGGCGATCCCGCTTTGAACTTAAAATTTTCCGCAAGCCTCTCCAACTTCACCGTTATTGCGGCAACCAACTACGTTACGATCGAAAGCGGCGAGATCACGGACGCTTACGTACTAAAGGGAAGCGTTGTCGACTTAAAGGGCAAGTGCAAAAACGTTTACGTTTATGACAACAGCGTTTGCAACGTTCGTCAGGATGCCGACCTGATCCAGCTTGTAAAATCCAGCAGCTTGGAAATGAACGTGCTTGCCAATGGTACCGTTGCCCGTTGCCAGTTCGTGGAAAACGGTAACGTTACCAAGGATCTTTACTCCTTTGCCAAAGATACGTTCCGCGTTGAGAAGGGCGCATTAAAGACTGCAGCTTCCAGTTATTCCACCACCGGCACGGCAGCCTCCGCTTCCGGAAAGACGCAAACGACAAATGGCGCAGCCGTTTCCCCGAAAACCGGTGAAAGCAGTCACGCCATCTGGTTATTTGCAATTGCCGTTATTTGTCTTGCAGGTGCTTTCGCATCCAAGAAAAAATTCGCTTAAATCTCTTACATTTGCTTAAACGCGCTGAGCAACGTCCATATCTCCTGCGTGCCGTAGCCAAGTCTCCAGGCGGCTACGCCCCCAAGCTCCTTAGCGCTCATTACGTTTAACTTAACACTTAAGGAATCCAGGTCCTCCAGCCAAACCTTATAGGTTTTACCGTTGGAGGACCATTCCATGTAATTCTGACAGGTCGTCTCATCCCAAACGGGCTCTACGCCCATTCTCTGAATAAAGTCCGGCTCGTTTACGAGCGTCAGATATTCATCCGTCACTTCCGAACCATTGATCTTCCACAGAATCGTATAGAACGGCACGGCATTCACCAGTCTGTCCGCCGGCACGTACTCCATCGTCTTCGTGATGCCGTCCGTGATAAAGTTGATGCTTGCCACGCTGCCGGGCTTTCCGCTTCCGTGCCAGTGCTCGTCATATCCCATAAGGATCACGTAGTCTGCCATCTGCCCCTGCACGTCGAGGCGGTATTGCTTGTTACCCTCATTAGGCATGTAGTTGTCAACGGAAAGCGTGAGCTCGTTCTTCTGACATTCAACCGACAACTCGCGGAGAAACTGTCCAAAGTGTTCATGACAGTCAGCGCCAAGCTTCTCGAAGTCGAGATTGATGCCGTCAACCCCCAGGCTCAGGGACGTTTCTATCATCTGTCCGATCAGCTTTTCGCGAGTGGCCGTGGAGGAAAAGATCTCCGTGTCATCAATGTTTTCTCCCGTCTCATTCTCGTAATTAAAGTCATCCCATGCGGGCCAAACCTTCAGTCCGCGCTGATGCGCCTTCTGCACGTAGGAAGCCTCCCCAAAGTTGCGGAATCCTCCTTCATTGTCATTCAGGCTAAACCACGTGGGAGAGATCACGTTCATCCCTTCCGCGCCATCCAGCATTTCATCCAGCGTGGAGTTGCCGCCAACGCCGCCGATGGCATGCCACCCAAGACAAACCTTTTCGTCTAATTTGAGTGCCGTATGCTTTGGCGCCACGTAAGAGGTTTTTGACGCCTTCTTTTCAGGCGTTACCATCATGGAACCCGACAGGCACTTGTTCTCCACGTATCCGATGATTCCTTCCTCATTCTTAACCCTGCACCACTTGTCCAGGTTCTCCAGAATCATCAAGTCCTCGCCCTGGGCCGCGTCGCAGAGAATCGCGCTCTTGATGTCCGCCTCATAACGGATCTTCGTCTCCTTCATCACCACGGATGACTCGTAAGGATCCCATGCGGTGACAAGCTGCAGGCGATACTCATTCACCTTATATTCCACTTCCGTCGTCAGCCCCAAATAGGGGAGTGACAGATACAATTCGTCTCCATCCAGGATGCAAGGCTTGCCTTCGATGGTCTTTTTCTCGCCATACTGAAGATATCCGTCCTCATCCGGAACGGCAACAAAGCTGCCCAACGCATCCGTATATAATAATTTCTTTTCTCTCCTGTCATAATAGAACTGATCGTTCATGTAGATCTTAACGAAATTCAGATTCAAATAGCAAACGCCGTCCTTCAGGAGAGCCTTGTCCGCCATTTTCTCATTTTGATTGAAGATGGGTAATTTCCCGTCCTCAACCTCAAAATATGCCTTCAGATCCATAACCTCCGTGCCATAGGAGTATTTATCCTTCCACCAGATGCCGATGGCACCTCCTGCGATCACTATCATCAGAAGAATTGCAATCAACACCGGGATAATTCGTCTTTTCATGTCCATGCCTTTCCATTTACGCTTTCGTTTTCCCATCTCATGGGAAGGGCGCAAGAGATCGTCGCCAAAAGCTTCGTTTCCTCTTGCGCGCCCATTATAGTGTAACACAAAAACGCTTTCGCGTCATTACAAATTTGAAACGTTTGATGATATTTTTTTAGGCACGGACGATTGTTTTATTTCGACAAGTGATCGTCCCATTCTCCATTAAGTCTGATGGATCCGGTCAAAGCGGACCTCCGCGATTTTCCCCTCCTTTCCAGGCACGTAATCTGCCATGTAATCACTTTCCTCCGCCAATGCCAGGATCTGCCCCGGCGTGGCGGGCTTTCCGTCCACGTAAAACCGCACGTCCTTTTCAAACAACAGTTTCGCGTAAACGGGAATTGCAGATTCTTCTTTCATTCTCCGGACTTGGCGATTCCAAGGCCAAAAGGCATTCGTGACATACTAATTTCCCTATAAATCGCCTCTCCTTTCTTAAAAATTACAAGCGCTTCCGGCAGTGCCAAGTGATTAATTTGAATTATAATTGTGAAAACTAAAGAAGGTATCCGTGAACGCGGTCATGACAGACTTATAAGACTGAATAGAATTTTTAGTTATAAATAGGCAAAATAATATCATTACCCCATATGATATTCATGTCAGATCATTCAAAGTGAAAAAGATGGGCGAACTGCCCGGATCATTTGACGTTCTAAAATACCTAGACGAAAGCTGCCGGCCTCCTCTCTGCACCAGAGTACCGGAGGCGCCTGATAGAATGATTATAACGAAAGCTCTGCGGAATTTCAAGATGGCTTTTTCTTAATTTTTTTAAAACTAAAATTGGCAGTATTGACGAAAATATGGCAAAAGTATAAGATATAAGAAAGGAAGGCGATGCTTATGAAAATAGAAAAGATCAATGAGAACCAGATTCGCTGCACCTTGACCAAAGAAGACCTGGCCAGCCGCCAGCTAAAGCTTAGCGAGCTCGCCTACGGCACGGAGAAGGCAAAGCGCCTCTTCCGGGAAATGATGCAGCAGGCAAATTTTGAATTCGGTTTTGAGGCGGAAGACATTCCCCTGATGATAGAGGCCATTCCCATGAATTCGGAATGCGTCGTACTCCTGATCACGAAGGTGGAGGATCCCGAGGAACTGGACACACGTTTCGCGCGGTTTTCTCCCAGTGAAAATTCGTATGACGAGGAGAACGAGGAACCCTTTGAGGGCTATTCCGACGACATGATGGATGCCATTCGTCCTTTTGCGGATCCCCTGCAAAAAGACGTGCCCGCGCCCGAGGAAACGGGGCGGACCTCTCGCATCTTCCTCTTCCGTACCCTCTCCGAGGTCATGAATGCAGCAGCCCAGGTGGGAAGCACCTGTTCCTGCCCCACGGCACTGTACAAGGATTCCAAGAATGACGGCTATCTTCTGACCGTCAGCAAGGGAGATTCCAATCCCGAAGACTACGCAAGGCTTTGCAACGTGCTCTCCGAGTATGGTAAGGTAGGCCGCGGCACGCTGAGCGAAAGCTTCATCAAGGAACATTACGAAGCCATCATCGCAACGGATGCTCTGAAGAATCTGGCGTTCTAAAGAAGTGGATTCTTGTAAAACTGAATAATGAAAAAACTCCGCAACGCATCTTGCGTCGCGGAGTTTTCTTTTTCTTTTCGTTTTGCGTTTCGCTTACGCGTTTTCGATGACAGCCATCAGCTCGTCTACGTCGATGCCGTGAACCAATGCAGCCTCCTCAAGGGACTCTCCCTGTGCGGAAGGGCATCCAAGGCAATGCATGCCTGCCTCTAATAAAATGGGAGCCACGTCGGGGCTCTTGCGAAGAATCTCGCCAATCGTCATCTCTTTGGTGATACCGGTCATGATTTATTTCTCCTTTCTAAATCGTCCATGATTAACAAGTGCAATTTATCATAGCATGGTTCCTTAAAAATATCAAGGGGGAGTCCTGCGGAGCGGGACATGTTGAAAGTCCTGCTTCGCAGGACACGTCTCAAGCAGGGTAAGGGGAGGATTCAACGATATTCGCAAAACCCGCGCCTGCGGCGCTCTTCGTTTTGCTCATATCGCCCCCAGTCCTGCTTCGCAGGACACGTCTCCGCACAAACGCAGCCACGCCCGAGCGAGCTCGGCGTGGCTGCGTTTGTGCGGAGACGCCTCCCCTCGACGAGTCCCATAATGTTCTTTAAAAAGTACACTCTGTCACCTTGACTGAAACCTTTAATTTCAATATAATGTCTGTAGAATTAGAAGTGCAAAATTGTCGATAAAATCTGACAATTTTAACCATTCTTTCATTCAAAAAATATTAAGAGGAGGCATTTCAAAATGAAACCAATTGAAACAGATTTTGTACGTGGCAAGTGGGACAAGGAAGTTAACGTTCGTGACTTCATCCAGAGAAACTATCATCCCTATGACGGTGATGAGTCCTTCCTGGCTGGTCCTACCCAGAACACCAAGGACCTTTGGGCTATGGTGCTTGACCTTCAGAAGAAGGAAAGAGAAGCCGGCGGCGTTCTTGACATGGACACCAAGGTAATCTCCACCATTACTTCCCACGGTCCTGGATATCTTGACAAGAGCAAGGAGACCATCGTAGGTTTCCAGACTGACAAGCCCTTCAAGCGTTCCCTTCAGCCTTACGGCGGTATCCGTATGGCAGAGAAGGCTTGCTCCGACAACGGCTACGAAGTAGATCCTGAGATCTCCGAGTTCTTCTCCGTTCACAGAAAGACTCACAACGCTGGTTGTTTCGATGCTTACAACGCAGAGATGAGAGCTTGCCGTTCTTCCCACATCATTACCGGTCTTCCTGATGCATATGGCCGCGGCCGTATCATTGGCGACTACAGACGTGTTGCTCTGTACGGTATTGACAGACTGATTGAGGACAAGCAGGCACAGAAGGATTCCACCGGCCGCGTAATGACCGATGACGTGATCCGTCTTCGCGAGGAGCTTTCCGAGCAGATGGTAGCTCTGAAGATGATGAAGGAAATGGCTGCATCCTATGGCTGCGACATCTCCAATCCCGCTACCAACGTAAAGGAAGCAATCCAGGCAGTATACTTCGGATATCTGTGTGCAGTTAAGGAGCAGAACGGTGCTGCAATGTCCCTTGGACGTACCTCCACCTTCCTTGACGTTTACGCAGAGCGCGACCTTGCAAACGGCACCTTCACCGAGGAGCAGATCCAGGAGTTCGTTGATCACTTCATCATGAAGCTTCGTTGCATCAAGTTCGCTCGTACCCCTGAGTACAACCAGATCTTCGCAGGCGATCCCGTATGGGTAACCGAGTCCCTCGGCGGCGTTGGCGTTGACGGACGTCACATGGTAACCAAGATGAGCTTCCGTTACCTGAACACCCTGAACAACCTGGGCGCTTCACCCGAGCCCAACCTGACCGTTCTCTGGTCCACCAGACTTCCTGAAGGCTGGAAGAGATTCTGTGCTAAGATGTCCATCCAGACTTCTTCCATCCAGTACGAGAACGATGACCTGATGAGAGTAACCCACGGTGATGACTACGGCATCGCTTGCTGCGTATCCTCCATGAGAATCGGTAAGGAAATGCAGTTCTTCGGCGCTCGTGCTAACCTGGCTAAGTGCTTACTGTACGCTCTGAACGGCGGTATCGACGAAGTTACCAAGAAGCAGGTAGGTCCTAAGTATCGTCCCGTTACCGGCGACGTTCTTGAGTATCAGGACGTTTATGACAAGTTCATGGACATGATCGAGTGGCAGGCTGACGTTTACGTTAACACCCTGAACATCATCCACTACATGCATGACAAGTACTGCTACGAGAGAGCAGAGATGGCTCTTCATGACAGAGACGTTCGCAGATACTTCGCTACTGGTATCGCAGGTCTGTCCATCGTTGCAGACTCCCTGTCCGCAATCAAGTATGCTAAGGTTGAAGTTATCCGTGACGAGGACGGCATCATCGTTGACTTCAAGACCACCGGTGACTTCCCTAAGTATGGTAATGATGATGACCGCGTAGACGAGATCGCACAGGATATCGTTCACAAATTCATGACCGCAATCAGAAGACATCACACCTACAGAGATGGCTTCCCTACCACTTCCATCCTGACCATTACCTCTAACGTTACCTATGGTAAGGCTACCGGTAATACTCCTGACGGACGTCGTAAGGGCCAGCCTTTCGCTCCTGGTGCTAACCCCATGCACGGCCGTGACAGCCACGGTGCAGTTGCATCCCTGTCTTCCGTATCCAAGCTGCCTTTCAATGATGCACAGGACGGTATCTCCAATACCTTCACCATCATCCCTGGCGCTCTTGGTAAAGAGGATCAGGTATTCGCTGGCGACATCGAGTTAGACCTCAACAAATAAGATTCTTTTTCAAACGGGGCGGTAACCGCCGCCCCACCTTCAAAATCCATGAGGAGGTGAAACCAATGGACGAGAAACAGCAACAGATTGATGATCTTGTTAAGATGTTGGACGAAGGCTTCGCAAATGGCGTTGGTCACGTAAACGTTGATACCGACGAGACGCAGGCTGATGAATCCAAAACCGTTCAGACCATGGGATGCACGGATTGTTCCAGAACTCCCCTGGCATGCAGTGTTCCGACTCTTCACCAAGGATTAGACGATTATAAATAAATATGATAGGAGGATTATAACAATGGCAGCATCTACCGCACAGGTTGACAACCTGGTTAACTTACTTGATGGCTACGCAACCAAGGGTGGCCATCACCTGAACGTAAACGTTCTGAACAGAGAGACCCTTCTTGACGCTCAGAAGAACCCTGAGAAGTATCCTCAGCTTACCATCCGCGTTTCCGGATACGCTGTAAACTTCATCAAGCTGACTCCCGAGCAGCAGGCAGACGTTATCTCCCGTACCTTCCACGAGGCTATCTAATGGCTCTCGCCTAGTCACGGGAACGTGTCTAATGATACGTAACTGACGCAAAAATCACGACATGGTCGGATTACCGGCCATGTCGTTTTTTGTTGTGTTGCCTGATGGTTACATTGTCTTCCGCTTTAATCTATGATACAATACTGAATTATAAGGAGGGGTATCATGGAACAAAAAAAAGAGGGCCATCCATATCTCACAGTCACCATAGCTTGTCTACTCTTGTTCTTTTTCGGTTTTTGCGAAAAGAGTAATTTATGTCTCGCGAGCTATGTTTACGCAGGTATTATGTCTATATTATTTCTTGCATTCATTGCCTTTCACAGTAAACCTTTTCGTGAGCATGCGAAAAATTGTTATTTCTTCGCCCTTACGTCTGCATATGCGGTAGGCACTTTAATTCTTACGCGGTGTTTCAATGACCGCGTCACCATTTTGCTTTGGGCATTTCTTTTGTTATTGGTTGCAGTTGCCGTCGCATTAAAGAAATATGGAGTTCTGACGACGCAGCGTACCGTTATCCTCCTGCTCACGGCAGGCATCGCCTTCCGATTTGTTTACGTGCTATATACCAGTTCGAACCTTCGTCAGCATGACGTTGGCGTCTGGCTTGGAATTGAGGGGCACGCCAGATATATTGAATACTGGTATGAAAATGGTTTTGTTCTTCCAGATTTTGACGTCAGGGAGGTCTTTCAGTTTTATCATCCGCCATTTCATCACCTGCTTATGGCTCTGTTTTTAAAAATCCTTACCAGCCTTGGCATGGAATATCTCACGGCCTGCGAAGCACTGCAATTTCTTCCCTTTTTATATTCCTCACTCAGCCTCGTTGTCTGCCTGCGGATCTTTCAATGGGTAAAACTTGATGGTCTCCCCCTGCTACTTACTTTTGCGATCTCTTGTTTTCATCCCACGTTTATTTTCCTTAGCGGATATTATAATAATGACACCCTGACGGTGTTATTCATGTTTCTTACCATACTGTTAGCCCTACAGTGGCACCGTGAACCATCCTTAAAGCGGATCCTGCCCATCGCCCTGACTATCGGCTTTGGCATGATGACAAAATTTTCCGTTTGGATGATCGCGCTTGCAGTCGCTTTCCTGTTTCTTTCTAAGTTTATGGAAAATGGCGCTCCAAAGCTCCGCCTCTTCGGTCAATATTTCCTTTTCGGCATCATCTGCATTCCTTTAGGACTTTGGTGGCCCATCCGCAACTTTTTTGCTTTTGGCGTTCCCATTACTTACATTCCCAGCTTGGGAAAGATGGCTCCTCAGTATTGTGGTGACGTAAGCACCTTAAGGCGTATTCTTGATTTCGGAAGCGGCAGGTTAAAATACGTCTATATTGCGTTCCAAGAATATGGTGCGCCCTTTAACGACTTCAACCCCGCCTTAAGCCTTATAAAAACCTCTCTCTTTGATGAAGAAGTTAATGTTTCCTATTTCCCGTCCCTTAAATTTACCGGTCCCTGCTTGTTAGCTTTGTGGATCTGCCTTTGTATTTTGTGCACGGTCTCCTTTTTTGCGATCATGATCCGCAAGAGCCGTTCCATGGATGAACCTACGCGCTCCTTCTTTTTCTTACTGGCTACGGCAATGATTGTTTTTTACTACGTGTTCTGTTTCAGTTATCCATTTGTCTGTACCATGAATATCAGATACTGTGTTCCACTGATTCCATTATTTGCCATGGGACACGGTCTTTGCATGCAAGAATTCTCTGGAAAAAGCACCCTGGGCAAACTATGGAAATCAGCCTCCCTGATCCTGACGATACTTTTCTGTTTGGCTTCCTGCATCGTTTATACGCAAATTGGCTAACCTCTGCTTTTTCCAAAACTGCCAGATTATTATCTAGTTTTTTCGTCAAAAACGTGTATAATAAAAGTTATAAAATATCATGGAAATGAGGTCTTATCATGTTAGGAAGAATTCATTCACTTGAAAGCTTTGGAACCGTTGACGGCCCTGGCACCCGCTTTGTGGTGTTTTTCCAAGGTTGTCCCATGCGCTGCGCCTACTGCCACAATCCAGACACTTGGGAGCTGAACGCAGGCACGCCCATGGAAGCCTCCTATATCATTGAACAATATGAACGCAATGCACCTTTTTATCAAAATGGCGGCGGCATTACCTGTACCGGCGGCGAGCCCCTGATGCAGATCGATTTCCTGATCGAACTCTTCACGCTCGCAAAACAGAAGGGCATTCATACCTGCCTCGACACGTCAGGCATCGCCTTTAATCCCGATAACGCGCCTCTTATGGAAAAATTCGACAAACTGATGCCTCTGACTGACCTCGTAATGCTGGACATTAAGCACATCGATCCCGAGAAGCACAAAGAGCTCTGCCTCCAGCCCAACGCCAACATTCTGAAATTTGCGGCATATCTGGATGAAAAAGGCGTAGACATGTGGATACGACACGTGGTGGTGCCCGGTCTTACGGATGATGAAGTTTATCTCGAAAAGCTTGGCTACTTTATCGGTCAGTTCCACAACCTGAAGGCCCTGGACGTGCTTCCCTATCACACCATGGGTGAGACAAAGTACGAAAAGCTTGGCATCGATTATCGTTTAAAAGGCGTGCCCGCAATGGACAAGGACAAGCTTCTCGACAAGAAAGCTGCCATTTTGCGTGGCATTAAACAGCGCCGCGAGGAACTGGGGATGAAATAGGAGTCTGATAAATTTTTCTCAATTACCTATTGAAATTACTGAGAACTTATAATATTATAATCTATGAACGAGCATTAGCTTGTGGCATGAGTATAAAGGAGGTAAGAAACAATGGCATTCAAAATTGGTGACAGCTGCGTAGCTTGTGGTGCTTGCGAAGCTCAGTGTCCTGTTGGTGCAATCAGCATGGGCGACGGCAAGTTTGAAATCGATCCTGATAAGTGCATTAGCTGTGGTGCTTGTGCAGGTCAGTGCCCCGTAGGTACGATCGAAGAGGAATAAAACATAAGCGTATCGCGATCAAAGGCATTTCAGAAAATGAAATGCCTTTTCTTTTTTGGAGAAAAACACTTATCCCGCAGCAACTGGTCTATTTTCTTAAAATACGTCTCATCCCTCCTTGGCATGATCTCCTCTTCCAATACTCCTTCCATTGCCGCCTCTTCCCCAACAACCGTTTTCGCAGCCTTCTCTTTCGTTGCATCCACTCTTTCAGCCTGCTCTCTCGTTACCTCCACTCTTTCAGCCTCCTCTGCCGTAACCTCCTCTCTTTCGCCTTGCTCTGCCATAACCTTTTCTCTTACGCCCTGCTCTGCCGTAACCTCCATTCTTTCAACCGCTGCTCCCCCGGCAAGTTCTCCCGCGTCCCTCACCTCAAGGATCTCGATCGCCATGCCCCGTCCTTCCCCAAGCTCATAATCGCCTCTGTCAAAGGCTTCCAGCCTCCCTGCCATCATCAGCATCTTGATCGCCTTCAGCTGCAATCCCCGCTCCTTTAGATCCTTGATCCGCTTGAATTTCTCCACGTCCTCCCTTGTATAAAACCTATGTCCCCACTCATTCCTCTGGATTGTTAGCCCCAGTTCTACTTCCCAATAGCGTAGCACGTGGCTCTCCACCCGCACTTCTTTTGCAGCGTCCGAGATCAATAGTTCCTCACTCACCTTAGTTCCCTCCCGATTTAAAATACAAAAGAGAACAGGAATTTTCCTGTTCTCTTATCATTGGTAACGTATTTCCGTCTATTCTTGATTTCCGGATTTTCTTCTGTCCATGTTGGCAAATTTCGTATATTCCGGCAGCCATACCAGTTCTACGGTTCCGATGGGGCCGTTTCTCTGTTTTGCCACGATGATCTCTGAAATACCCTTCTTCTCCGTGTCAGGATGATAATAGTCATCGCGGTAGATGAACATTACCACGTCCGCATCCTGCTCAATGGCACCAGAGTCACGCAGGTCTGAAAGCATGGGCCGGTGATCGGGACGTCCTTCCACGCCTCGGGATAACTGGGACAGCGCCAATACGGGCACGTTCAGTTCCCTCGCCACGGCCTTCAGCGATCTGGAAATCTCTGCGATCTCCAACTGATGCGACTCATTCTTTCCACTTCCTGACATCAGCTGCAAATAGTCGATGATGATCATGGAAAGATCATGTTCCATCTTGAATTTCCTGCATTTCGACCGAAGCTCGGACACTGAAATGCTGGGCGTGTCATCTATGATCAGATTCGATTTTCCAATCTCTGCCGCGCTCTCGATCAGGCGCTCCCACTCATTGTCCGCAAGCTGACCGGTACGGAGCTTCTGTGCGTCCACGTTTGATTCCAGGGAAAACATACGATTGACGAGCTGCTCCTTACTCATTTCCAGGCTGAATATGGCAACGCATTTCTTCTGCCGGAACGCCACGTGCTGCGCTATGTTTAGGGCAAAAGCGGTCTTACCCATGGAAGGACGCGCTGCGATCAGCACAAGGTCTGACGGTTGCATGCCGGCCGTACGGTAATCCAGATCAAGGAATCCCGTAGCAACGCCCGTCACGTATCCGTTCATCTTGGACGCCTTATCGATCTTGTCCATGGCATTGCTCACCACCTGCCGGATAGGAACAAATTCGCCGGTATTTCTCTGCTGTGCCAACTGGAAAACCCGCTTTTCCGCATCCTCCAGGATCGACTCCATGTTTTCCTTCCCCGCATAGCAGGTACTGGCAATCTCCTCGTTGATCCGGATCATCTTGCGGAGGATCGATTTCTCATACACGATGGTTGCATACTGCTTCACGTGCACGGGAGTGATCGCGTCATCACGCATGTCGATCAAGAACTCCAGATTGCTCACCTCAGGCGGTACGTCCTTTTCCTTCAGCTTCGCCTGGAGCGTAACGGGATCCACCGGTGCCCCGGCATTGCGGAGTTCCAGCATGGTCTCAAACAGCACGCCATACTGCTTATTGTAAAAGTCATCCCCCGTGAGAATGTCCGCTGCCGTCATAATGGCATTGGCATCAAGCAGCATTGCGCCTATCACGCTCTGCTCAGCTGCCAGGTCATTGGGCATGACTCTTTTGATCACGTTCTCGTCCATTTAGACTATTACTCCTCCGTAACCTTGACGCTCAGCTTAGCGGCAACTGCCGGATGAAGTTTGAGCGCCACCTCATACGTTCCAAAATTCTTCAGATTCTCAGCAAGCTGGATTTTCTTCTTGTCGATCTCAATGCCGTACTGTTCTTTCACTGCAGCCGCAATTTCCTTCGTCGAAACGGAACCAAACACCTTTCCGCCCTCGCCGGCCTTGATCTTAACAACGATCTGCTTCGTCTCCAGATCCTTGGCCATCGCCTGCGCCTGCTCCAACAGCTCCTTCGCCTTCTTCTCTTCATTAGCCTTCTGGAGCTTCAAGTCATTCATATTCTTTGGGGTTGCTTCCACGCCGATCTTCTTCGGAAGAATGTAATTCCGCGCGTAGCCCTCGCTCGCCTCAATGACGTCCCCCTTTTTTCCAAGCTTCTTCTCATCCTGCAGTAAAATAATCTTCACGTCACGTCATCCTTTCATCATAAAAATCTCAATACTAACTAAACTCTTAATGCTTTCTAACGTTAAATCTCTCCGCCGTCCAGCATCTCATCCAGCGTTCCCTTCAAAATGCCAATGGCCTCAACCAGCCCGGTGCCTTCCATCTGACAGGCCGCAACCGTCATGTGTCCGCCGCCGCCCATGCGTTCCATGATGATCTGCACGTTCACCTCATCAATGGAACGGGCACTGACGTAGATCTTACCTTGATAATCCGTAAGCACGAAGCTTGCCTTCACGCCCTTGATGTTCAAAAGCTCGTTGGCCGCCTGCGCGCCAATCACGGTAGGACTAGGCAGATCCTCCGCGGTACAAACGGAAATGGCAAACGCCTGACGATAGATCTCCGCCTGGCTGACCGCATCCGCGCGAGCCTTATATTCCAATGCATCCTCTCTAAAGAGCTTACGCACTCTGGTCACGTCTGCGCCGCTCCTTCTCAGGTACGCAGCCGCCTCAAAGGTACGAACGCCCGTCTTAGTAACGAAATTATTGGTATCCACCATAATGCCGGAATACATGCTGTCCGCTTCCTCCGGCCGGATCTTGATGCCGTCGGAAATGTACTGAAGCACTTCGGAAACCATTTCACACGCCGATGACGCATAAGGCTCCACGTAGGAAAGGGTTGCGTTCTCGATCGTCTCCGCGCCCGCACGGTGATGATCGAGCACCACCACGGATTTGCAGGACCTAAGAAGCTCCGGACATTCCGTGATCGAGGGCTTGTTGACGTCCACAACGACAAGCACGGTATTACTCTCCGCAAGCTCCTGCGCCTGCGAACCCGTGATGATCATGTCCTCGTCATATTCCGGGCTATTCTTAAAGAGATCCACCAAAGGCTGGATCGCGCTGGTAGACTCTGTCAAAACAATGTTTGCCTTTCGGTCAAGCGCCCTTGCGATCCGGTAAATGCCGACTGCCGAGCCAAAACTGTCCACGTCCGGCATGCGATGGCCCATGACAAGCACGCGGTCCTTCGCCGTGATGATTTCCCTAAGGGCGTGTGCCTTAACTCTTGCCTTCACGCGCGTATTCTTTTCCACCTGCTGGCTCTTACCGCCGTAATACGTAATGCTGTCCGGCGTCTTGATCACGGCCTGGTCGCCGCCGCGGCCAAGGGCAAGGTCGATGGCGTTACGGCAGAACTCATAATTCTGGGCATAGGAAAGACCGTTTAATCCAATGCCGATACTGATGGTCACCGCCATCTCATTGCCAATGTTCACGGTCTTAACCTCTTCCAACAGGTCAAACCGGGATTCCTGAAGCTGCGTGATGGCCTTCTTTCTCAAAATGATCAAATACTTATCCTTCTCCAGCTTCTTGCTGATGCCGTCCAGGGAAGAAATGTACTTGTTGATCTTTCGGTCGATCAGCGCCGTGAGGAGGGATCTTCTAACCTCTTCCACGCTCTCCAGCGCTTCCTCGTAGTTATCCAGATAGATCATGCCGGCTGCAAGACTTTGGTCATCCAACTCCTGCAACGCAATGCGAAGCGCCGTCTCATCAAAGAGATACACGGCGATCAAATACCCTTCATAGCCCTCAATGTCAATAATGTCACTGTGCTGCGCCATCTCATGGAGGGAAATCTTGCGGAACTTGGCAAGATACTCACACTCCTCGTAGTGCAACTCATACTGTGCCTCATCCAATCCCGAATCATCCGGGAGCTTGTCCCTGGTGATGGTCGGGAACAAAGACGTAATGGACTTATTATAGCCCTTGGGCTGATGCACCACGTTCTCAAACGCGGCATTCGTCCAGATCACCCTGCCGCCGTCATCCAAGAGGGCATAGGGCACGTCCAGGTCCCGGAGAAGCTTTCTCTGGATCTGTCCGTACTCCGTGGCGAAGCTCACCAGCTCATTCATGATGATCGGTTTATTGTAAAAATATAAGGGAATGATCACGCCAAAATAAAAGATCGTATAGCCCAAAAGGAGCAAGCCGGAACGCACGTCCAACAGAAACACGGCAACGTCCACCGCTGCGAGCAAAGCTCCAAGATATATGCTAAAATGCGTGAAAAACTTAATTCTCCCCTTAAGTTTCATGCGTTTCTTCATAGGATTCCTCCCAGATCAGGGTCGCCCATCCATTACTTAGGCTTTACCCACCAAGTGCGGTTCACGCCGATGATGCCTTGTCCCTTGAGATGCGTAAGAAGCGTAAATCTCGCCTCATCCTTCGCCTCGGGAAGGCACATGTAATTTACGTAATCCTCAACAATGGAAAAAATGTTACTCGTACGGCCTTCCAGCTTAAAATTACGGAATCCCATGGGCACGTACTTCTCCCAAACGTCTTTCGCCGGAATGTAGTTCAGATTGTTCTGTACCGTAAACGGGGAATTATACTCGCCGTACTCACAATGCCACTTCGGCAGCGGGATCACGGGTCTTCCCACGTTGTCCGTAGGGAAGAATCCCTCCTTCGCCTCCTTGGGCAAACGCTCCTTCACGTAGTCTGGAAGCCCTGCGATCACCTTCTGGGGATCCTCGCCCTGACGAATGGCCTTATTGGCATACGTCACTCTCTGCTGCGCGGAGATCACCCTGTAATGCTCGGCACGCCTCGTGCAGTTCGGACCACAGCAGGAATTCACCAAAAGCTCCATCCGGTCCTTGTCCTCGATCTTCTCGATAAAATCAAAATCCCGGTTCAGGTTCTGATCCAAAACCACAAGATAATAATCCTTCTTCAGTTCCTCATTCAGGCGGTCAATGTTCTTGATCTCCTTGCAGGTAGAACTGTTGTGCTTGTAGCTGGGATACGTTTCGCGAATGTATTTTTCCAAAATGGGAGACAGGATCATGACCTCGTTCATGCCATTGTCGCCCACCTTCATGCAAAAATTACAGAAGGGATCTGCCAGGTCCTCCTCATAAATGATGGGGTTCGTGTAGGTATATCTCACGGGGATCCCAAGGTCGTTAATGCTCTTTACCACGTAGCGCACCATGTCCTCCGGGCACTGCACGCCAAAGGAAAATCTTCCTCCATTCCACAGAGAGGTCGGAAACTCGCCGAAGAAGGAACCGATCTCCACTCCTTCCCGGAAAAACTCCGGTTTTTGCTTTAACATGTCAACAAACAACATGTTCAGCGGGAAATTAAAGCTTAGTCCGGGCAAGTGAAATTTGATCTTTTTGTCAGCCATGATAACGCTCCTTTGCAAAAACTCTACCACTCTCTACTTTAACACGAAGGCGCGTTTTCGTCAATGAAGAGTATGCCCGGAACATCAACAAAAAACGACAAGGGAGCCCCTCCCGGGAGCTCCCCTTTTTAACTTCTTTATGCACTTATTTTCTCATATCTCTTTGCCGTCAACACCTCCATCATAAACGAATACGGGTCAAGCGCTCCCCGCGACAACATCTGGAATATCTGCGGGCTGCAGCCGGATACCAGCGTCACGCCCTGCTCGTTTTTTGTCACTGGTTGCTGCCTGTTACGGCTTGCCACGTTCCAAAAAACGACCTGGGGAAGGCGATATCCTTTCGCCGCGAATTCTGCCTTTGCCTGTTCAAAATTCGTCAGCTTTCCGTCACCGCTCACGGCGTCAAATTCCATGTCTGAGATCACGTACAGCTTCGAAGGCATTTCCTTCTGACTCACGTGGTTCTCCACCGCCGTATCCAGGAGTAACCGGAAGGTCTTCATCAGATCCGTGTTTGTCCATTCGTTAAAGTTCATGCAATAACGCACCTTATCCACGATGTCCCGTCCCCTCACCTCAACGAGGCGTGGATTCTCGGAGAACGTGATGAAGTGGCCGTGGAAAGCACCCTTCACGTGCTCTGCAAAGTAAATTCCCAGTGACTGTGCCACCGCTGCAGGCAGGTAACCGTTTCCGCCCCAATACATCGAGCCGGAACCATCCACCACGGCCAGCGCGTTCTTATCGCCAACGTAATTATCCAGCGACTTCCACGTTACGTCCATGGAGCGGCGCTCCTTGGCGTCAATGCTCTCTTCTCTCATGGCTTTGTTGATCACGGACGCCACCACGTCATAAGGCGTGAGCGTCGACGCGTTCAATAAACCGGGATTCTTTTCTGCCTTATCAAGGAACGCACCATAACGTACCTCATCATTGCGAAGGAACGCCTTACGGTACTTATACAATGCCTTTGAAGGCTGCTTTTCATATTCAAAGGTGTAATCCTTCTTGCGCAAGTGATTCTCGATAATGCATACGTAAGCGCGGAGCTCCGAAAGCATCTTTCGGTACTGCGCGTCATTCATGCCCAGAAAGCGCGCGATCTTCTTCGCGTTTTTCACCGTCTGGCGATTGCTTGCGTTTACGGAAGGCAGCCACTTTGCAAGCAGGGACGTTTCACCGCCCTTTTTCATGCTCCGCACGTCATCCTCAAGCACGGCTTTCACGTACGCAAGCATATCCGCTTCGCAAGGCGTGTCAAGCAGTGCCAATAAGTCGTCATATCGGCCAAACTCACCTACGTACGCAATGTTCTTGCGCACGCTGTCAGGCTCATTTACGGCAAGCCATGCAAGGATTGTCTTAAAAACGCGGCGCTCGCCAAGTCCGCCGCGAACGTCCCTTGCAAAAAACAAAGTTTTCAATGCCAGGTCAGCGTCCTCTGCATATGCAGTTATAAAGCGGGATATAATATCCTCCTCGCTCGCCGTGCGCAGCGCGCCGATGGTTGCGAACAGGTCCAGGCAAGAAGACGTGGTGCTCCTATACGTACTTGCGCCGTTTTCCGTATAAGTCATATTCTCTTTTTTCTTTAATGCTTCCAAAAACATCCTCTTGCCCTCCTTGTCCGGCATTTCTTTTGCAAGTACAAGACACGTTCGCCTTATCCTCAGCATTTTCAGCAGGATTCGAACCTGCAACCTTTGACGCAGAGCCAAATTGTTACCATTTCCCAAATGAATTGCTGTGCGTGTCTTTCTTGCTTACGTTGTTACGTCACAAAGCACCGTTTTCACTGGACAGGTGAGTTTTCGATTGCTGTTGGTGCTTTTATGGTTATATCATAGCTCATAAATTTGGATATGAAAAGCTGAGGATTCTTTTATTTTTATGACCCTAATATTCTTGCAAAATAGCTTATATTCTGCTATAATATGTGAAAATTACAACCCCAATTAGGAGATTATCATGACGGAGAAGTATAAAATTTACGTACCGGAAGACGTGAGATCGCGCCTGGTAAACGACGCTGAATTATTTGATTTTGAGAAAAAAGACGGTTCCGTGAACTTAAACGCGTTCCTCAAGGAACTGATCGTCAATTATTTTGATGAATATCGTGAAAGAAAAGAACGGCTGCGCGACGAGATCCTTGCCGATCTGGCAGCCTTCCCTTCCGTGTCCGCCCGCGACGCCAAGTCCATCGCCGCAAAAATATTAAGAACCTATGCCAAAAACGCGGAGCAGGTTGCAAAGCGCGACCAAGCCATCACCCTGACCTTCAGCGGCCGCAGCCTTGACGTCATGAATACCATTGAAAACAACTTCCTCGGCGATGCCTCCCTGTCTCAATACCTAAATGACCTGTTGATTTCCTACCTGTCCATCTCGCGAAGCCAGCGCGAACGCATCATCTTCCGCGAAACCTTCGAAGCCCTGGATCTCGCCATTCAAAAAAAACAGCTCGTCACGTTCACTTCCACAAGTGCGCCCAAGCTGGTCTTTACCGTAAAGCCCTACGTGATCGCCCCCTCTAAGGAAGAGCAATGCAACTACCTGCTCTGCCAGGACCGGAACTCGCGCTTCACCAGAACGTTCCGCATCTCCCGCCTCAGGGCCCTCTACGTGACGCAGGATGTCTTCCGCCCAGATGAAAAGGCTCTTCGCGAACTCCGTGAGATTGCCATGCGCAATCCCCAGTCCGCATCCAAGAACGTGGAAATCTCCGTCAGGCTCACGGATCAGGGCATCCGGAAATTCCGCGTGATCGTGAAAAACCGGCCGGAAGTCCTAAGGAAAGAAGGCAACGTTTACTTCTTTCACTGGCCTAAGCAACCTCTCGAAGATTACTTTAGCCGCTTTGGCAAGGATGCAGTCATCCTCACTCCCAAGGAAAGCCGCGACAGCATGGCAGCTTTCTATCGCAGGGCTTTAAACGCATACGAGGCGGAATAACTCCGCCTCGTTTTCTTATTTCTCACAATATTACTTACGTTCGCATCTCACAAAAGAATTCCTTGGTTGCTTTTATTCCTTCTCAAACTGCCACTCCGGCTTCTTGAAGAAATCCACGCGCGGCTCAAGGAATTTCGGCTTATGGGATTTCAGATCCGGAACGTACGCCGTAAGCGGCTCCAGGATCAGGTCCCAGTTCCAGATCTTCTCATCAAAATTCAGATACTCACGGAACATCTCACAACCATCCGGTGCGATGGGATGGAACAAAACTGCCATGACCTTGCAGGAATACCAGGTATCCACAAGGAGCTGTCTCTTCATCTCCAGGTCATTATTCTTGTCAGCCTCACGGCTTACTGCCGCCCAGTTCTTATTCACCTCACGGATGTAATCATCCAGCGTGTACGAAATCCTGTGGAAGTCGTGATTATACATGTGTCTCTCATAATCCAGCACGTTCTTCTCCGCCAGGGCCTTCATCCTCTCAGAAACCTCTCCCTCCGGGATCACGCCGTCAAAGGACGCCTGGGTGGAATAGAAGCAGGAACGGATCAGGCGATTATACACGTTCGTCAAAAGGTTCCCTTCCTTGACCACCGGATCCAGGCCTTCCCTCTGCTCCTCCGGCAGATATACCTGCGGCTTAAAGCCCGTGCTCTTGTTGGAAAGTCCGAGACTGATAAAATGCATGCGAAGCTGATCCACGGAATAATACGAAAGCAGTTCCGCCGCCATGGGAGGCTTGATCTCAGAGCTGCTGCTGGCCTTCGTGTCCATGAACAAAATGTGCCTGTTGGGAATAATATGCGGCGCCTTTACGTTGCCAAGCGCATGGAATATACCCATCTCCGCGATGGAATAAAAATAGATGTTGTCCTCGCCGATGAACTGATAAACCATGGCCTCATCGTCATTCCACCACTTCTGCCACTCCTCCTCGTCAGCACCCTGGGATGCCAGATAAGCCTTCGTAAAGGAGATCGGCGCCCAAAGGGATTCCGGCCATACCCAGAAGGTTAGATCCTTCTCACCTTCCTTTTCCGGCACGGGTACGCCCCACTCCACGTTGCCGGACAGACGGAACGGAACCAGCGTCTTGCCTGCGGTATAGTGCACGCCTGCATCCTCAAGGACCTTTCTCGCAAGATCTCTGTCATCCAGTGACTTGAAGACGCAAAGAAGGGATTTCCTCTTCTCCTCATCGGTCAGTTCATGTTCCGGGAATTTCGCAAGAAGCGCATCCTGATCCATGCCCTCCAGGTATTTTTTCGGGATATGCACGGCGGGCTTGTTTAAGAACTCATCGATGATGAGCATCTCGAACTTCCGGCGATTCGTATTCGCGCGAAGCTCATTGATGCAACCCTTTAAGTAATCAATGTCATCTTCCAGCTTGTAATACCAGTTCGTCACGTTGACAAAGGTCGGCTTCTTTCCGGAAAGAACGCTGACGGGATCGATCAGCTCGCTGGGCATGTACTGATGTCCAAGGGAGCACTCGTCCGCGTATGCCTTCTCACTGGTGCAGCCCTCAATGGGACAGCGGCCCACGACCTGTCTGCCGTTCAGGAACACTCCCAGCTCCTCGTCAAAGAACTGCGGCGTGGAAAGCTTCTCCAGATAGCCCTTTTCATATAACTGATTGAAAACCTGCGCGGAAGTTTTCGAATGAATTTTCCCTGCCTCGCCAAGTGCGGAAGCGCCAAAATAATTCAAACTGATCCGGTATTTGTCCAGAGTCTCTTTCTGCTTTACGTGATTGGACTTTACGTAATTCTCGATCGTGTCCTCATATCCTGCTTCCTTCAGCTTCCGATAGCTCTCCAGCGCAGGAGAACCATAGCAATCCGTTCCGGAAACGAAGATCACGTTCTCCTTTCCAATCCTGTCACGCATGAATCTCGCAAACACGTCCGCATGTACAAACATGCCACCCACGTGTCCGAAATGCAGTTCCTTATTGCCATAGGGCATGCCCCCCGTGATCACGCAGCGCTTCGGAAACACAGGTCTCTCATCTGGTCTCAGTCTCTTATCGTACATGTTTTTTCTTCCTTTCATTTCTTCAAAGCTCATAACCGTCATTGCCAAAATTATACTTGATGCCCGTGGCAAATGCAAGGAAAAGAAAACACCTTCCGAAATCAAATTCCAGAAGGTGTTCATCTGCATTTTATTAGCGTCAGGATTAATCCTGTACGTAAGGCATGATTGCAACGTGACGTGCTCTCTTGATCGCTACGGTCAGAGCTCTCTGATGCTTAGCGCAGTTGCCGGTGATGCGGCGAGGAAGGATCTTGCCTCTCTCGGATACGTATCTCTTCAGCTTATTTGCGTCCTTGTAATCAATTGCATTATCCTTACCACAGAATACACAAACCTTTTTTCTTCTACGGATTCCGCCCTTTCTTCTCATGGGAGAATCGGACTTCTCAGTTGTCTTAGTAAAAGCCATCTTAATGCCTCCTTCTGAAAATGATCATCAAACGTTAGTTGAACGGCAGTTCCTCGTCGATTCCGTCAGGAATGTTCATGAAGCCGTCGCCTGCTCCGCTGGGAGCTGCCTGGCTGCGGCCACCGCCGTAATTGTTGTTACCAAAATTGCCGCCGCTATAACCGTTGTCCCCACTTCCGGCAGCGTTTTTGCTCTCTGCAAACTCGATCTCATCCACCATGATGCGAACACTGTAAACCTGCTGTCCGTCCTTGTTGGTATAATTGTCGTTCTGGATTCTTCCGCTCAGAACAACCTTCGTACCCTTGTGGAGATACTTCTCCACGAACTCACCCTGCTTTCCAAAGCAGGTGCAGTTGAAGAAATCCGCGTCTGGCTCGCCATCACGCTTAAATCTTCTGTCTACGGCTACGGAAAACCGTGCCACGGCGGTGGGAGTTGCACCCTGGGAATATCTCACCTCGGGATCCCTTGTAAGTCTACCCATAAGAATAACTTTATTCATATTTCTTCTCGCTTTCTAATTATGCCTCATCCTGTCTAACGACTAAGTATCTGATGACGCCATCCATGATGCGAACGCGGCTCTCGATCTCAGCGGGAGCAGTAGCGGGTGCATCGAATCTGATGAAGTAGTAGAAAGCCTCCTTCATCTTCTGGATCTCGTAAGCAAGCTTCTTCTTGCCCCAATCATCCACTTCGGTGATGGTACCGCCAAATCTCTCGACGTAAGCTTTGCACTTGTCAACAACTTTTGCTCTTGCGTCATCTTCGATGTTAGCGTTAACCACAACGCACAATTCGTACTTGTTCATAGTTAGTTACCTCCTTTTGGTCTCTGGCCCACCTCTGGGGTGAGCAAGGAAATTAATATATCACGAATTGACATGATACCATAAATTGAAAATCTTTGCAAGACCCTACGTGATTTTTTCTAAAGTTTTTCACGCAATGCGCTTTGCCTTCCATTTCTCCACCATGGCAAAGACCTTTTGCGTCGTCAGGCCTTGGACGACGATCGTAAAGTACATGGTCACGCTGGTCACGATCAGCACCACGTGATAGCTTGTCTCCGGGAGAAATTCCTTTGTGCTCAAAGCCAGTGCCAGGGAAAGGCCGCCCTTTAACGCGCTCCAGGTCATCAGCGTCGTAAACTCCTTCGTGCTGTATCGGTTCGGGATCTTTTTCTTTCCGATGATCAGCGCAGAGATGCCAACGCCGAGGAATCTTGCAACCGCATTGATCACGATCGCCGCAAGCACCAGCAAAATGATAAATTCATGATGCGGCAGATTCAGTACCGCGAAGCCGATCAGGATAAAGAGAATGCTGTTAAACAGCGTATCCGCAATGTGCCAGAAATCCTCGTACCACTCCTTCGGATCCACCACCTTGTGCCACGCTTCGTGCTTCGCCATCATTCTCGAGAAGTAAATGCCACAGACCACGGAAGCGATGACGCCGGAGCATCCAAGTTCCTCGCAGATCACGTACGCCGCCGTCACGTCGAGAAGACTGATCAAGATGTGCAGCATGGGATTGTTCGTCGCGCGGAGAAGCTTAAACATGAGGAAGGACAAGGTCAGCGCAATGACAATGGCCCCCAACAGTTCCTTCGCCATCAGCACGGGGAAGCTTAAGTCCGACACGTCGTTTACAATGTTCTTGATGGCGACAAACACGGCAACGCCCGTACCATCGTTGAAGAGAGACTCTCCCTCGATGACGGTTGACACATTCTTCGAAAGGCCCGCCTTTTTCAAAATACTGGTGGCTGCAATCGGGTCCGTAGGCGAAACGATACATCCCAAAAGAATGCACAGCCAAATGCTAAATCCAAGCCCAAGCGCCAGATTCAGCAGGTAAAAGATGCCGCCGTAAATAAACGAAGACAGCACCGTGGAAAGCAGTGCAAGAAGGCTGATGGACTTGATGTTCTTCACAAAACGATTGAAGTTTACGCCGCTTGCGCCCGAGAACAACATGAAGCATAGAATGCCATCCATCAGGAATTCCTGGAAATTCATGTTCTCTATGCTTCCAATGATCGTGCCCTCGAAATGCATCAGTCCCGTCACTTCCATGATCTTCAGCACGGCTGCGATCAGGAAGGAAAACAACACCAGCGCGACGTCATTTGATATTTTTACGGTTCTCTCGTTCAAGATGGAGATGAACACCACCAGGAACAAGATAAGCAATAGTGTCGCCAACACGTGTTCCATGGTTTAGTTCTCCTTTATTCCTTTTGCAAAAATGTCAGAAAGTCTTGCGATCTTGTGCTCTGCGGACACCACGATCACGTGATCTCCCTCCTTGATGCACGAATTGCCGTCAGGCACGATGACCTCTTCTCCCCGCATGATCACGGCGATCAAAATGCCTGCCTTCAGCTGGAACTGCTTCTCCTTAAAGGGAACGTCAAGATAGGCAAAATCCTTTCCAATCTCGAACTCTGCCGCCTCAATCCTTCCGTTGTTCAAGGTATAGAGCCACTTCATGACGTTATTGTCATTTTCATTTCCTCCTGCAGTTGCAAGGAGTCTTGCGTCCTTGATCACGTCGATGAGCGCCACGTCCTGGGTGGAGAAAATATGGTTAATGCCGCTTCGCTTCAGCATAACCTCGTAATTATAATTATCGATCACTGCGGCAATGCGGTCCAATCCAAAGGACTTTGCAAACATGGAAATGATCAGGTTTTCTTCATCATTTCCCGTACATGCAACGCATGCATCCGCATTCTTTAATTCCTTTTCCATCAATACGGAATCCGTGCCGTCACCCTGGATGACGTTGGCTTTGGGATAACGGTTCAAGGTTTTTCTGCACTTCTCCGCATCCATGTCGATCAGCGTAACGTTTACGCCCTGATGCAACAGAATGCCTACAAGATAATATCCCACCTTGCCGGCGCCGACGATCACGGCTTTTTTCAAGATCTTTTCGATAATGCCAAACGCAACCAAGGCCTTGTCCATCTCTTCGCCAATGGCCGCAAAGGTGATCTTGTCCCCTACCCGGATGTCATGCTGGCCCTTCGGCGTAAAGATCTTTCCGCCGCGGTCGATGGCACAGATCAAAATCTGCGCGCCCAGCCGCTCATGCACCTGCGGCATTTGTACGCCCGCAAGTACGTTGTCCTTTGTGATTTCTACGGTGGCAACGTGCACGTTTCCGTCACCAAACTTCTCAAGCTCCACCGTCTCGGCATAGCGGATCATCTTATTTCCTTCATTTGCCGCCGCCTTATCCGGATTGATCATCATGTCAACGCCCATGCTCTGGCCAAAGAAATCCTTATCCTCCGCATATTCCGGGCCTCTCACTGCCGCAATGGTGCGCTTTACGCCAAGCTTCTTCGCGACACTGCAGCAAAGGATGTTGGTCTCGTCATCCTTCGTCACTGCGACCAGAACGGTTGTCGAATCGATCCCCGCCTTTTTCAAAAGCTCAGGACTGCTGCCGTTCCCAACGTATCCGTTACAGTCAAAAGCGTCCGTGATGGTATCAATGCAATCGGCATTCCGATCGATCACCACCAAGTCATATCCCTCTTCACAAATGTGTCTCGCCAACGCGTGTCCAACCTTGCTGGCACCTACAATGATCACTTTCATAGACTGACTGCCTTTCTTATCTAGTATTCTGAGACTATCATAACCCTTCACGTGGAATTATGCATTTTAACGTGCGAGTTCTACCAAAATCGCACCGCCGCCCATGTCAAGGCTGTAGGATTCAAACATTACGTAAACGGTATCCTGATCAAACCAGAAGGCATATTTACCGTAGTCTGACAAGTACTTATCGATCTTAGTCTTAAACACCTCGTTGTCTTCCATTTGAACCACATTGCTGATCCCCTGGGCAACCATTGAGCGTACCTCATCCGCATCCTTGCCCAAAAACTCTTCCAGCGTGATCTCACGCTTTTCTTCCAGATTGCAATTCAGGCCAAATCCGCCGGCATTGTGCACGCCGCCCATATACCAATCCCATTCAAATCCAACGCTCACGCAGGCTCCTTCCGCATAAACCGTCACGCAGTCAAGCGGTTGGAAAACATATACCTCCTCGGGATAAGGTCTTTCAGCCTTACCTTCATACTCCTCTTTCAAGCTTTTCAGAACGGCGTCACCGTCATACTTGCTGACGGCATTTTCCGCTAGTTCATTCAGCCAGGCAGCCAGCGTCCCGTCGCCCTGATCCTTGAACGAAACGTGATCACAATAATTGATGATCCCGCCTAATTCCTCCGTATTTGCAATGCTATGGTCATTCCTTTGGACCAAATAACCGGTCAAATAGTCTCCTTCCAAAGGAAGCCAGTCCACGGAAAGAAGCTCGTCATCTTTACCGTATTCACTTTCTTCGTTGAAGAAATAGTAGGAAACACCGTTTAAGTCAGTCACGTTCCCCGCCTCCGGATCATACGTTTCCTGATCACGAAGAATCTGCTCCTCCGAGCGCGTTGCCACGACGTAAAGGACTTCCTCAAGACCGTCATCAAAGGATAACGGATCCCCCACGTAGACGTAATTCGCGGCGGAATTCGTCAATCCAAACTCAAGAAGCCACTGAAGGTCCTCCTCGTCTGCCTTAAAGGATTGTTCATCCATGCCGGTACAATACTTTGAATATAAGGAAATCAAACTCCCGTTACTATAAAACAGAACGCCGAGATACGTGCCGTCATAAGCAGTCTCCCAATCCCTGTGCACGTCAAACCGTTCGATCAGGAATTGATATCCGTCATGCGGATACAAGTAAACGTTCAGCTTCATCCGATCGTTCTTGTCAAACATTGCCGTATCTTTATTCTTGCGCAAAGTATTGTAACTAGCCGCAAGATCGACCTTCGTGCCATCAAATTCATAGACCTCGTATTCCAAGGAACCTTCGTTAACGCGGATCACCAGCATCTCTTCCGCGCCATCGCCATCCATGTCGCAGAGCATGGTCTTGATCACACCGCTTACGTTGCGGTCAAACTGGCTCGCAGGTCCATACCACTCATCCACGCCGGCGTAAGGCGCCCTATACGCAGTCGAAAGCTGAATCTTAGAAGATTCTGCGATCAGTTGCTCCTCGTATTTGTGGAATGCCTCCTCCGGACTCATACTCGGCTCGGGTGTCGCCGTAGGTGCTACGGTAGGTTCAGGCGTCGCCGTGGGTTTTGCGGTAGGTTCCACGGTGGGTTCAGGCGTTGCCTCGGATTCACTGGGCAAGATCTGGACAGGTTCCTCACTCGGTACCTCTCCATAATCCCTGCTCACTTGTGCCTTCTCTTTCTTTTCATCAACGCTGTTCCAATACTTTGCCAGGGCGATCCCGCAGACTACGATCAAAAGTAGCAAAAATACGACGAGACAGATCACCGCGATGAGTAAAGCGTGGCTCTTCTTGGGCGGTTCCTCCGGCTTAGGCGCAGGTGCTTCCGACTGCGGTGCCGGCGCTACTGGCTTGGATGCAGGCGCCACCGGTTGCGGCGCAGGTGTCGTCGCTGCCTTGGGTGCTTCTGCCGCCGGCTGCGGTGCCGGCGCTACTGCCTTGGGTTCTTCTGCCTTGGGTGCTGCTGCCTCTTGGGCGATCTTCGCGCCACAGTTTGGGCAGAACAATGCATCATCTTCTATTTGGGTTCCACATTCCGTGCAAAACATATTTTTTCTCCATCCCTATTTCCATAAATCTCTAAAAATTCTAAAAACATGCAACGATATATATTATAAACCAAGCCCGCAATCCCGTCAATCCATCCGCGCGGGCAACGTCCAAGCCAACCGCAGCAATTGATCCATTAGGAGAAGGAGATTCCTTGTGAAAGAAAATTTCGAAGAAGTACAGGTTGAAGTAATTAAGTTTGACGCAGAAGACGTCATCACGGCTTCCATCACGATGCCATATCAGCCAATTGATCCTTAACTCGCCATAGATAAAAGAGGGCCGGCCAGAATAATTTCTGACCGGCCCCCTTTTATCTATGGCGACAAGTTGATGAAAAATGGCATTAAGGACTATTTAGGTTCAACGATCACAACCGTCAAATCTCGCTCTTTCTTGAAATCAATTTCAAATTCGTTGTAGCTGTCCGTATTCGGATCGTACTTCATGAAGAGACGTTCACGGTGGTACTTATTATCCACTGCCTGTATTTTGACGCCGAAAAATCCTTGGGAAGGGTTGTTCTTGTTTTTCAGCACCGTAAGGCCACGGACTACCACTTCCTTTGTCGGTCTCAGAGGGAATTTATACCTCTCGGAATTGTTAAGGTAGTCATTGTCGACCATTTCTTCAACCGGTGACAACACGTCTGTATAAATTGCAAGACCGCCGTTACATACCGCTGCGTTTTCTACCTTGCTTGCATCCAAGGTGAAATTCTCGATAGTTATCTTTTGCGGCAGCGTACTGTAATAAGTCTTGCCGTCTTCCTCAAACGGTTCATAAAAATACTGCAGCTTAGGATCATACTTTGCACTGAACAGTCTCGGCGACCAGTTATTCTCTTCCAGAACCCAAGTGCTATTCCGGATGGTCACGTTGCCATACCAGGCACTGCCAAAATCGTTACGCAACGTCATAAAGTGATCGGCATACGACAAAACGTTTTCTACCACCAATTCTCCAAATCCAACGGCCGCGATTCCGCGAGTGCCCATTACGGAATCCTTGACGGTCAAATTGTAGGTTCCCTGGTGTGCGTCAATCCGGTTGAGCCAGCAATTGTTTTGAACCGTGATCTGCTTGCAGAAATTCGTTCCCGTGGTTCCCCATCGCCAGTCATCCAAGATTCCCGTTTCATCCCCAGGGCCCGTGGGATCATCTTGATCCGGTGCGCATATACATGCATCTAGCGTGATCGCCGCCGCAAACTCTGCGTAATAATCGTAAGGGGCCGTACCATTTGTGTTATCCCCTTTGCTAAATACGCGCAAGTGGTTGGAGAAAACGCATTCCTGCAACGTAACGTAAGCACAATGATCCAGGCGGAAAAATCCCTGATACGGTGCACCCAGTCTTGCGTAGTACTTCACTTCACCCTTAGAATTCACAACCTTGCTGCTTTCATTGAACTGCGCCTCTTCACCCGTCAGATAATGCTTAACCTTTTTCATTAAGACGTTGGAGCGGACGATGGATATTCCTCTGTTGATATAAGATCCGGCATTGGAATCATTCACGTCCGTGATAAACGTACCGCCGCTAACCGTCAGAAGGGTCTCATCTATGGGGTATTTCCATATGAAATCCATTTTGTACCAATCCCATTGAAGCGGAGTCGCCTCATCAATCGATCCGTCCGTATTTACGATGATCACTTCCATCTGCGGACTTCCCAGCTTATTCGAGGCGTACATGCTTCCGTGTCTGCCCCACCTTCTCGTATATTGGTCCTGCAATACGTAGAGTGCCTTTTCCTTAAATTGCTTTTGAGGCGTTGTCTCCAGTCGCGTCGCGGTATGTAGAATCGTCTTATTTAGGAGCGTCTTTACTTTTTCGAAGTCATTGGAATCATACGTAAGATAATCCCCATCCTGCTCATGAAATTCCTTGTAATCAGAGAGGTCCGGATCAAGTCCAAGGGTGTCGTTATACTTCCCAGTGTTAAAGAACTTTCTCTCTCGCTCCTTGCTGGGTTCCACCGTAAAGAGGAAGCACTCTCCCGAATCAAGAATGACTTCAGAAAAGGTCTTGAGTACACCTTCCACCATCGCGTCATATTCCCGCACGTAACGGACGATAGTCTTGTCATTGATCACAAACGTCGCGCCATCCCAGTCCGTTTCCGTCTTGATGAGAGCGCCCTTCGGCTTGTTCGGGTTCATGTGACCGATATAGTAAGTCGCGCCTTGATCTGCCTTTACGGGAAGATTGTGCTTATTTGCAAAATCATGCGTTCTAATGATCGCATCATAATCATCCGTCACGCCGTCACCCTTTGCGTTAAACATGCGGTACGTAACGTAAGGGATCGTAATCTCCTGGGAATCATAACACTCGTCAAACGCAACCTTATACCAGTAAATGCTCTTTACCAGATCCCTAAGCATTTGATCCACGTTGTTTTTCTCCGCAACGTATGCATAGGTCAGAGCGCTGTAAGACAAGGTAAATCTTCTCTTGTTTGCGACAAGGGTAAGCTTATAAGCGTATCCGATGTCCCAGGCATGAACGTTGTCGATCTCTATGTAATAACGATATGCCAGATTCGGATCCTGCTTTGCTTCCGCCTCCTGACCGTCAACGATCAGAACCAGGGAATCTAATTCTGTCGTAACGTCAAAATAATGGCGGATTGCAATGGTATCTCCAAGCACAAGGCAGCTGCCGGCGTAACTGATGCCGTTTATGAGGCTCTCGGTTGTTTTCATCTTATACGCGGAAAGATCTACGTTCTTAATTTGAACGCCAGCCTCGCCCGGGATTTCATTGTAACCGTTAAAATAATAATACGCGCAGGTGCCGTAATCATAAAGTGCCTTGGCCAAGCGTCCCATGGGGGAATTCTCATTTTTCAGGTTGTTCAAATAGTCGCTTACGGAGTAGAAAAGAACGCCGTTCTCAGCCGATTCATTGGCAAGCGCAACCTTTGTATTTCCGGAATACAGCGCAATGGAAAGCTTCTTCGGTATATTCCTCGGGCTCACAAAATGCGTTGCCCTATAGGAACCGTCTTTTTGCTTTTCCGAAAAAGCATGGGAAACCCCATCCACCACGAGCCTGTATTGGCTCGCCTCCGCATCGCTGAGGCCGCTGACGAACAAGTTCATGCCAATGGCGCCTTCACTGACCGTAAGGGAACAGCCTGCCAGCCTCTTACCGCCTGCAGCCTGCGTCTGGATCGTCCCATACTGAAGCACGATGCCCAGAACCATTGCAGCACACAGAGTCATGGTAATCAAGCGGTTCCAAATCCTTTTTGTTTTCTTGTTCATAATACCCTCTCCTCTTTCAAAACCAAGCAAGCACCTTCCGGCGTGCGCGTTACTGTAAAATAGGCGTTACGTCACCTGAAGTCGTAATCACGTCCTCTGCGTCAAAAAATATCACTTCGACCTGAACGCTCTCAAATTCTTCTTTCAAAACGGTGCCTCCTTTTCCATAAAAGTTTTTTCTGCCATGCGTCATGCCGCCGGCCGTCACGGCTTCTCAAACACAAATAACTGCTTCGGGATCTCCGGTGACAGATTTCCTCCCGGATTCGTGCCGGTAAAAGTACCGATGGTCCTGTCACTGGTATCTTCCGTGCCGTTAGCTCTTTTTATTGGATACCAGTTATCCGGATGGTTCTGCGGAAGCGTGCAACCGTCGATTGTCTTTCCTTGAATGGCGGAAAAATACGTGACGCCGGCCGCCTTCATGTCCTTGATCAAAAGCTCGTTTTGCTGTTTGTAAGTTGACGGATCATTGAATTCATACACGTTCAACGTGGATTTCACCAAACGCCAGCCAATTTCCAAGCGAGCGAGGCGCTTTTGAACGGCTGCCGATTCTCCTGCGGCAATTTTGTTGATCTCATTCCAAAGACCTTCGCAGTATCCGATCTCTTCATCCGGCATCCGGCCATCTATCACTTTCATTTCATTCCACCAGTGCACGCCTGCATAAACGTTATAAAGAGTCCTGTCATACATGTAGACGTCATCCCTGTGATTCACGATCGTATGATGGTTCCTCGCCTGTTTTTCCATATGCTTCATATATTCACGCACGTAGATGCCCGCTTTTCCGTACAACGCGTCCGTGATAAACGCAAGCTCTTCCTCGTAATTTCTTGAGGGATCCTGAAGCATTCTGCCTTCAATGTAATTCCGGACGTCTCCAAACTCCGAATTGGACTCCAGGTGCCTTGAATTACTCTGTAAGTATACGCCTTCCACGCCCAACTGCTTATACAGCTTAATGTCATGCTGCATGACGTCCACGTTCGCATAAGGAGCTACGGTGGTCGTAAAATTCGAATTGTAATCCCAGATCCATACGTGCTTGCAGATCTTGGTCCAATTCACAAGCTCCTGATAGTATTTGGCATTGGTTACGTGTCCTTTCCCGTTGGGGGTCGCATTCAGATAATCTCCGTAGCACCTTCTGATCGGCGCATAGCGGACGATTACGTGGTCATCGCAGGTAATGCCGGAAGGAGGCGCTTCCACCGTCCATTCATAGGCCAGCATGTCGATATACAAATTCGGATATGCCCCATTTTCATGCAGATCCTGCGATACCTTATTCAAAAGCTGTACGTACTCCACGGCTTCGTACAAGCCGCCACTGTCCCCATGTGCCGCCCTGTCTTTCAGGCAATACGAACAGGTGCAAAGCTTGTTACCATCGTTTTTGGAAATGGAAATGATCTGGATGGGAGCATTGGGATCATAGCTGTTCGCAATCATGTCCCGGCAATGCTGAAGGACAATGTTATAAGCTTCCGGATCATGCAAGAGCATGTACGGACAAAGCTGTTCCTTGGTTCTTTTTCTCTGTGAATCGGGTTTTTGAAGCTCCCCCGACTCATACCAGGCATATGCCGCGAACCATTCCGGATGCTTATCAAAATAATTGTCAGCAAGGAAGAATTCAGCACCCAGCGTATGTGCCTGCCCTGCCGCAAGACCTGAAATAGGCGTTTCATCACCATATTGACTGGATTTATTTGCCGTAAGATACCACGTCTCCCTGCCGGCTTCTGATTTCGGCAGGCAGTAGGTGTCCGCGTAAAAACCGTTAAACCCTAATGCAAGTGAGAAGAGACGCCCCGTGCGGGGATACTCATAGCCGCTCGGTCTTCCCTTTCCATAATAGGGATCCGTAAGATCGCCTGCAGGATTGATGCTTGAGAAGCAAACGTCTATGTCAGTGAACAGGAATGCCCTCTCATAATCAATGTCAACACCCATGGGCTCATACTTAAAGTGCTTTTGGTTCGTGACGTACAGATCATTCCAGGACAGATAATAATATCCGCCGCAAGCCTCCAAAAAGCGCATCGCGCCGTGCATCAGTCCAAGCTGTCCGATGCCCGTGATCGCAATTCCTCCATTATAGGATTTGATCGCGTAGCTGTCATTGGACGAATACGCCGCCGTGCCGTGAGGGCGGTTCGTGTTTCCAACGGAAATCTCAAAGCCTCTCGTACCCTGACGGACCGCGTCGGAAATGATCTCCGGCTTGTAGCCATCCTCCTCTTCCACGTACTTCTGCAAAAGCTTAGCGGAATACTGTTCCTCTGCGGTTGGGCTTGAAGGCACGACGATCACTGCCGTGGGCATGTCGATCGTATATTTGCTGTTCATGTAATCGGAGGTATCCGTTCCCGTGCCATGCATGCCTTCTATACATTCCAGAAAGGCAACCTTATACCAGTAAATACTCTTTACCAGCTTGCAGAGAAGCTGATCCTTATTCTGCGCCGTGGCAACCTGCGCATAGGAAAGAACGCTGTACTTCATCGTTTGCGTCAGCCCATCGGCCGTTGACTTAAACGTATATGCATGGTCAATGTCCCACGCACGGATATTAGGAATTTCAACGTAACAAAGGGGTACGTTATATTCGTTCACGCGACTCTCATCGACCTGGATCTCCACCGTCTTACCGTCGACAAGCAGCTCATAGGAATTCAGCGTCGCCAACACGCTGAAATAATGCCGGATCGCAATGGTATCACTAAGAACAAGACAGCTCCCGGCATATTGAATGGCGGCGGGAAGACTTCCTGACTTAACCATTGCATAGCTTGACAGATCGGCATCCTTGATTTCCACGGGAATTGAATCCGCGCCGGTAAAGTAATAATACGCACAAGTGCCGTAATCATCGATTGCCTTGGCAAGGCGTCCCATCGCATCGTCATTCCCTTCCAGCCCGGCAAGATAATCCTTAACTGAATAGGAATACGTGCCATTCACGGCTCCTGAATTCGTCAGCGGGATCTGCGTGGTTCCGGAATACAGAGAAATGGTAAGCTTCTTTAATACGTCCCTTGCCGTCACAAAATGCGTCGCCTTATACGTACCGTCCGTCTGTTTTTCCAACGCATGCATCGTCCCGTCTACCTGAAGCTTGCAGTTAGCCGCCTGCGCGTCCGTTAAACCCGTGAGGAACAGATTCATTCCCAGCGCGCCTTCCGTAACCGTCAGGGAGCATCCCGACAGGCGGACGTCTCCCGCAGCACTTACGACAACCGTCCAATGCTGCAACGTCATGCCGCAAACCATGATCGTGCACAGCACGAAAGCCAGCATGCGATTCCATGTCTTTTTTGATTTCTTTTTCATTTTCCACCCCTCGCGAAACGTCGAAACGTACTGCCCCTTGCTACCAGATCACGTCATCAACCCACGGACTCGATGCCTCGATTGTCAGATCTTTTTCTTTATTGTAATCAAAGATCGTATTGTCAAAGAATCTCTCACTGTGTTGCTCCTTATCTACCTGCTTGAGCGCAACGCCCACGAAAGTATTGCCAACCAATGCGGGATTCATTAGAATCTTTAAGTTCCTGACGGAAACCTTCTTTGTAATTCTAAGCGGATACTTGTACACGGCGGGATTCTTAAAATAACTGTCATTCACTACCGCTTGCAGATTCATGATGGGACATGAAAAGATTTGTACTCCGCTGGTGCCGGTAAATGCATTGTCCGTCACTCTGCTTGCATCTATGGTCAACCCGTTCACGTTCACGTTCGTCGGCATGGTACAGTAATACTTTACGCCATCTTCTTCGATCACGTCATACCCGAAAGAAGTCTTCGGATTTGGCTGATAATTCGTGAAAATCAACATGGGGGAATACTTCTTCGCAGGTAATTTCCACGTACAGTCGGTAATGTTTACGTCACCATTCCAGTAGCTTCCGAAATCCCTGCGCAGATTCACAAAGAAATCCCCGTAGCTGGTTACCCTTTCAAGATTCATTTCGCCAAACCCAATGACGTCAATTCCCAGATATCCGATGGTGGAATCCTTCACGGTCACGTTGTAAGTACCCATGTGTGCGTCAATCCGGTTGAGCCGGCAACCATTCTGCACGATCAGTTCCTTACAGAAATTGGTTCCCGTCGTTCCCCATCTGGATTCGTCCATGATGCCCGTCCGATCCGCAGGTCCCGTAAGATCATCCTTGTCTGCTGCGCAGATGCAATGATCCAACGTGATCACTGCGGCATATTCCGCATAAAAATCATAAGGGGCAGTGGAATTCTCGTCACCGCCATAGCTGTATACGCGCAGGTGATTCGAGAAAATACAATCCCTCAGCGTAACGTATGCGCAGTAATTCACGCAAAAGAACCCATGGTACGGAGCACCCAGTCTTGCGTGATATTTGGTTTTCTGGGTATCTTCATCCACGTATGCGCTTGCATCCGTGAACATTTTGTCTTCCCCGGTGAGATAATGCTGAATGCCAACCAACTGAGTATTGGAACGGGCAACGGTGATTCCCCTCTGCACGTAGGACTTTGCATTTAGATAATTCACTTCCGTAATGAACTTGCCGCCATTCACCGTAAGCGTCGTCTGATCTATGGGATATTTTAGGATCGTGCTGATCTCTTTCCAATCCCATTGCAACGGCGTCGACGGATCTATCTCTCCAGTCGTTTTGACAATGACAACCTCTTCCTGATCGCGAAGAGTTGACGAGGCGGTGGATGATCCGTTACGTCCCCAACGCTTTGCGGAAGCCGTCTTTAATACGTACAGGGCATCTTCCTTGAACTCCCCAGGCGCTCCAAACACCGTCGTGTCTTTCGTAAACTCTTTGTTCTTTTGGGCCGCCGCCAGCGTTCCGTTATAATTTCTTCCGGAGCCCAGGCTGTGTTCCGGATATGGATCAAGATTGGGATCAAGACCTAAGTACAGATGCTGATCGCCATCCTTTTTTTCAGAGCGCCAGGCCCAGGTTCCGTCTCCCTTCTCATACCACCAGAGGGAAGTATTCATCCATTTATATCCGGACGGCACGTAAGACTTCACCGTAAACAGCGAGCAGGATGCGCCGTCAACGATCCTGTCAACAACGATCTCGATCGTGCCGTCCGCTTTCTTCACTTCTCTTTCCGTGTCATACATTGGTATGTGCGTGTCATCCACCAGGAACGTTGCGTCGCCCCAATCCGTATCCGTCTGAATCACTGCGCCGCTGGGATTATCCGTATTCATGTGACCCACGTAATAAACCGCGCCGGGATCAGCCTTTACGGGAAGGTGATACTTATTTGCATATTCATGCGTACGGACAATAGCATCATAATCATCCGTCACGCCGTCTCCCTTTGCGTTAAACATCTTGTACGTAACGTAAGGGGTTGTGATCTCCTGCGTGTCATAGCATTCCTGGAAAGCATTTTTGTACCAATAAATGCTTCTTACCAATTTAACCAGCCGTGCATCCGTCTTTGCCTTTGTCGCCACGTTTGCATAGGTAAGAACGCTGTACTTAAGCGTAGATTTTCTTCTGTTTGCGACCACAACCAAAGTATACGCGTGATCAATGTCCCACGCGCGAATGTTATCAATTTCAACGTAACGGCGGTTTGCTTTTTCCGGGTCCGCCTTGATTTCCAGCTCCTGGCCTTCCGCCACCATAACAAGGGACGTGATCTGATCCGTCACGTCGAAATAGTGTCTGATGCCGATGGTATTGCCCAGCACCAGACAACTTCCGGCATAGGTAATGCCATTGGGAACTTCTCCGCCCTTTTGGATGGCAAAGGAAGAAAGATCCATGCTCGGGATTTCAACGGGAATGTCTTCCGTCCCTGAAAAATAATAATAGGCACAAGTGCCGTAATCATCCAGCGCCTTGGCAAGTCGTCCCATATCGTCGTTTCTGTCTTCCAAACTGGTGAGATATTCCTTCACCGAATACGTAAGGGTACCATTCGTCGCCGTCGAATTCGCCAGCGAAATTTTCTGCGTTCCTGAATATAACGAAATGGAAAGTTGCTTCACGATATTCTTTGGAGTTACGTAATGAGAAGCCTTGTAGGTTCCGTTACTTTGCTTTTCCAATGGATGGGAAACCCCGTCCACCTTAAGCACATAATTATTCCCGTCACTCAGCCCGCTAAGGAACAGATTCATTCCGATGGCGCCCTCGCTGACCGTAAGGGAACATCCTGCCACGCGCGCTTCCCCCGCTGCGCGTGCCTGAATCGGGCAATACTGCAACGTCATGCCCAGGATCATTGCCGTGCAGAGCACTAACGTAAACACGCGGCTCCATATCCTTTTCGTTGATTTTTTCATAATACGTTCTCCCCTTTTTCTCCCAAAAACCAGTCCATAACAACGAAAAAAGCGCCTTTAGGGCATAAACGCCCCTTAATTCGCACGCTCCAGTTTTATTATAACAAGGCCAAATTTACCTGCCAACGCAACTTACCCTCAAATAAAGCAACTTACCGCCCTAAAAAAGCAACTTACGGTAAACGCCGGAAAAAATAACTTTTCTGTTACAATTATCACTTCTCCTTGCCGTGAATTCGCCTCTGGGTTGAAATAATTCTCTAAAGAAGAATGGCACAATTCACCCGACACGTGATATGATAACCTCAGACATCGGGGATGGCATGCAATCCTTGGCTAATTCTTTCTACCGTGAGGTGAATGACATGTGTAAAATCTTATGCTCAACGGGAGCGTTGATCGGACTGCCCAATGGCCGCGACTATCGTTTACTTGGTCCTTTGTCCAAGGAACTTACTTGTGATGGATATGAATTTATGATGTACTCCAGTTGGTACGAGGAAGCGGAAACCATCGTCAAGGCACTTTTGTCCATGCAACTGTCCATTCCCGTAATGCACTGCGAAAAACATATCGGGGAAGCCATCAGCAAAGGCGACTTGGAGACTGCCACGGACTTATTTCAGAAAAATTGCAGGATTGCAAATGCGCTTGGCGCCTCCAAGATCGTGATCCACCTGTGGGACGGCCTCACCTCCGATTCCTGCTTCGGCCAAAACCTTGCGACGTATGGCAAATTGCGTGAGATCACGGATGCATGCGGCCTGGCGCTGCTTGTGGAAAACGTCGTCTGTACGACGAAGGATCCCATGACTCGCTGGAAAGAGCTTCACTCCGCTTACAAGGACGTCCAGTTTGTGTTTGACACAAAGATGGCCGCGTTTCACGATCAGCTTGACCTGTTATACGCTCCCGAAAATGAATGGCTTTGGAAGGAAGGACACGTTCGCCATTATCACGTCAATGATTACGGCGGCGGCTACGTGGAATGGGCAAAATTAAAGACCCTGCCCATCGGACAAGGCCACGTGGATTTCAAGAAGTTCTTTGATTTTATCAAAAGGATTGGATATGACGACACCTTCACGGTAGAGTCGACGGCCTTTAACGCACAAGGTCAGGTCGACGTAGAAATGCTCAACAAACAGTTCCAGTTCATTCGGAATGCAATGACTGAGATTTAATTCCCGTTTTCGGAGGTACGTAAATGGCAGAAATCAGATTAAGAATAGCGGAGCTGCGCCGCAAAAAACATCTCACGCAGCAACAGCTCGCCGACGTGGTCGGCGTTTCGTTCCAGACCATCAGCAAGTGGGAAAAAGGGGCGGCCATGCCTGACCTCACCTATCTTCCCATGCTTGCGGAATACTTTGACGTTTCCGTGGACCAGCTCCTGGGCCTTAAGCCCTTCCAGGAGGAAGAATATTATTCCGCAAGAACAGAGTCCGCAAATTTTTGGGCGGAAAAGCTCGAATACCTGATCCGTTCAAGAAAGAATTCCTGGAATGATGATTACGCAAAGTTTTTGATCGAACAGGTATGGAAGATTGACCGGCCCGTGAAGGTATTGGATTGCGGATGCGGCCTTGGATTCCTTGGAAAACTCTTCATGCCCCACCTTCCCGCCGGCAGCTCCTATACCGGAATTGACGTCACGGAGACGCTGACGGAGGTAGGGGAAAACCTCTTTGCGGATGCGGAGTATCCCGTGAACTTCATCACGAAGAACGTTATGGACTACCACGCAAACGAGAAATACGATCTCGTTCTCTGCAAGGCCGTCCTGCGGCATCTAAATGACCCGAAGGCGTTCCTGGAAAAGATCATCGGGTTTGCAAAGAAGGATGCCCTTGTCGTCTGCATCGACTCCAACCGCGAATTTGAGTGTGACGGTCTTTACGTCGACGGCATGGATTATTTCGAACTCTGCCGCCATGACGGCATGGACAAACATTGGCGCACCGAACTGGAGCAGCAAGGGCGCGACTATGCCATCGCGATCCGGACGGCCCATATGATGCGCGCGCTGGGCCTTCACAACGTGGACGTGCGCATGAACGACAAGGTGAATTTTGTGACGCCGCAGAGCGACGACTATGAAGAGACAAAGCAAGACTTCCTGAATTATAACGATTGGAACACCGGTCTCACACAAGAGCAGCGTGAAAACATGATCCTCTTTTTCACCTCCCACGGCATGACCCGCCAGGAAGCCGAGCGCAACATTGACCGCAACCGCGAAATCTCAGCCTTCTTTGAAGCCCATCCCGACGCCGGCTACACTTTCTTCAAAGGCACCATGATCTCTTATGGCCAAAAATAAGTCTTTCGTTTCCTCTCCGCATTCAACCATTGGTTGCGTCATAAACAACTAATTGATAATTGAATTTCTTTCCTCCCTCTGCTATGCTTTACTCAACACCGGTGGAACGCGTATATTCACAGTCCAATTTTAAGGAGGAAAAAATGCAGGTTAACGTTGGAGAGAAAATAAAGGAACTCAGAAAAAGAGACGGACGCAGGCAAGAGGACCTGGCAAACGCCCTTGGCATTACGGCACAGGCCGTGTCCAGATGGGAGGCAGGCACGTGCTATCCTGACTTAAGCCTGATCCCCGCCATCGCGAATTACTTTCACGTGTCCATCGACGCCCTGTTCGGCTATCAAAATGACAGGGAAGGAAAGATAAACGCATACGCCCAAGAAGCTCTTCGCCGTATGTTCAACGGAGAAGACGCCGCGGATACCATTCAATTTCTCAGGAAATGTTTGGAGGAATTTCCCGGAGAGCCAAAGCTTCTAAAGCATCTGGCGGGTGCGCTGCAAGCCAAAGGCTATCAGGAGGCCGATCCCAGGAATCCTTATCTAGAAGAGGCTGCGGCGATTTATGAAGAGCTTTCGATACGGGATCCCGAGGTGGTTGATTCCCTTCTGTCCGTCTACGCACGAATGGGAGAACTCGAAAAGGCGGAAAACAAAGCGAGCTCCCAACCTCGCGTGGAGCTTAGCAAAGAAGTTCTGCTCGCATCCATATCAGATTCCGTGAAAGCAGGACAATACAGGGGAGAAGCGATTCTCTCCCTACTCCACGCCTTAGAAAGAATCACGGAGAATGCTGTTTTGCGGAATCAAGAATTGAAAGATTCACGTGAGGGCATCGGTATCATGGAAGCCCTGTACAACTTGTACGAAAAGGCATTTGACGGAAAAAGCTACGGCATTTTTCACAGCGATCTTTGCATGCTGAGCCTTTTCTGTGCAAAGACTTCCGCTACGTTGAAGGAATATGACCAGTCCCTATTCTTCCTCGACCGCGCCCATGCACATTACAAAGAATATTCGAGGATCATGGAGGTTTCCATGCAAGGCATCCCTCAGGAGCCTCATTACGAGTCTCCTTTGCTCTCGGAGGCAAAAGGCATCCTCGCCAGCTTCGTGGCATGCAAACCGGAATACCTAAAAAACATTGTCAACTTTTACCCCGCGAAGCTCAAAAAACAGATCATGAAAGATCCCAAATACGCGGATCTCTTCACGAAATAAAAAATACCGTCGTCCCTGATTTCCTGATTTCCAGAGACGGCGGTATTTTTGTCTTGCGGATATAATTTATCGTATTGCAATAATTTATTATTGACATTTGTTTTGTTTGACGTTATATTGTAACCATAAAGACATGGGAGGCAAAACAATATGTTAGAGGATTTTATCTGTTTTATTATAAAACTTGTTCTTATAGGCATTGGATTATGGGTGGTAGGATCAGTTGTTCTTATGATTGTTTTTTTTGTTAGCGTGCTACGCTGGCAAGTTCATGAAGTGACTCCTGAGGATCGGGCGAATTACGCCGAGTACGATATTCTGCCAGAATTGGCAGACACGTACGAACGCTATGGAACGAATGGCATTCAAGACGTGGTCTCTCAAAGGGAAACTTACGCCTATCCGTCCTTAAATGATCTTTGCAATGCCATGCCAGAGGTTTGTGCGGCAGCCATTCGGAAAACCCTAAGCGAAACTGAGCCCCATGAAACAAAAGATATCAAGGGCGTAAAAGTCAAATCTTACGCGATAGATCTTGCCGATCTGCAAATTCCCGTCCCAGACGAAGATACCCCCCACCGCCATGATTCCATCAGTTTCTATGTTTTCGAATACAAGAATGGGGAATATCGCTTTGTGAGACAATGCTACTAAATACAACCCCCGCCATCTCTTCCTCAGAATGGTGTGCTACCCGTCAAGAGGACAGTGAAAAATTAAAAATCTTTGTGCCGCCAGTCGCGTAAACGGCTGGCGGTATTCTTATGCCGCCGCACGATAGCTCTCATGGTATTCAACCGGAGTCATTAGGTGAAGATTCCTCT
>JAFZNO010000048.1 GCA_017552985.1 Lachnospiraceae bacterium | reverse complement strand
GCCGTACCAACTTGCCTTCTCACTACCGCCTGGCAGTCATTTCCCCCTTCCAGGCCGTACCAACTCGCACTCTCACTACCGCCTGTAGGCCATTTCCCCTTCCCAGGCCGTACCAACTTGCCTTCTCACTACCGCCTGGCAGTCATTTCCCCCTCCTAGGCCGTACCAACTTGCCTTCTCACTACCGCCTGGCAGTCATTTCCCCCTTCCAGGCGGTGTGAAACTTTGTCCAGCGTGCTTTACACGATTCCCTGCCGAATGGCCCTGGTGATGTCATCGCCAGAGACAACCGTCAGGACCTTTGCGCCGTACTTCTCTTCCAACAGCTTGGCGCCGCTTTCATGATGCGCCTTCATGTCCTTCTCATAGCGGTCCACGATGGCGACCACTGCGACCACTTGTACCTTTGCGACCTCACGCAGCCTTTCGATCCGCTCGATGACGGTCTTGCCGCTGTTGATCAGGTCATCTACGACCACGATGCGCTCACCGTCCTCCGGCGTGTGACCGCAAAGGATCCGTCCCCTCGAATCCGGCACCTGCCTGTCATGACAGTAATTCACCGTCACCCCATACTTGCTTGCCAGTGCCATGGCGGTGGCTGCCGAGAAGCTGATGCCGTGGTACGCCATACCCACGATGCAATCAAATTCCAAGCGCTCCTCCATGATCAAATCCGCAAAGAATTCACCCAGCTTCGCCAGATGGATGTTCGTGGTAAAGTGCTCCGAGTCCACGTAGTAATCCGCGTCAAACCCGTGCAGGTCAAAGTGCCCGCGCTTTAACACGCCCGCATCCGCCATCAGCCGGATGAATTTCTCCTTGTTGGTATAGCTATTTAGCTTAAATCCCATCAGTTCGTCGATGGTCACGCCAAAGGTATTTGCCAGGATTGGAAGCATCTCAATGTCCGGCGATCCGCCGTTCTCCCACTTGCTCACGGCCTGATAAGACACGTTCGTCTTCTCCGCCAGTTCCTCCTGCGTCAAACCCTTTGCCTTGCGCAGCTTCTTAATGTTTTCGCTGATCACGCTCATCTTATTCTCCTCCACGTTTTCCTCATTTCGGATTGCTTCTTCGCCGCATCACCGGTTTCGCGGCGCCCCCGCAAATCCCATTTCCTTCGTTTCCCTTGCAAGGAGTTTTCCTACGTGATCAGCATACCTCAAATAACCCTATGCGCACAATCGGCGCAAATTTGACTTTTTCTCAACCGTTGGTAGAGTCCTTTATTCCCACTTATCGCAGAGCGAATTGATCTGATCCGCAAACTTCGCCATGTCCTTGTTTGCCATGCCGTCGCTCTTTTGCACAAGTGCAAGCAACCGCTGTGCAGAGGCAAGCAATCTTGCAAATACGCCGCTGGCAACCTTCTGCTTCTTCTTGGCAGGCATGGGAGCAGCCTCATATTCAAACTGATTCGACAAGAGATTGAACACCGTGCCGCTGTAAGGCGCGTATGCGCGCTGGCCGTGCTCGATCTTCAGGCATTCCACGAAATTCATGCTGGTCTGATCCTCGCCGTGAACGATGAATACCTTCTTGGGCTTCTCCTCGAATGCGGAAATCCACTCGATCAAACCATTCTTGTCCGCATGTCCGCTAAGACCTGCAAGCTGCATGATCCTGGCCTTTACCTGAATGGGTTCGCCAAAGAGCTTCACCTCTTTCGCGCCTTCAACAATGCTGCGTCCCAGGGTTCCGATGGCCTGATATCCAACGAACAGGATGGTACACTCCGGACGCCACAGATTATGCTTTAAGTGATGACGGATACGACCGGCCTCGCACATGCCGGACGCGGAAATGATAACCTTCGGCTTGTCGTCAAAGTTGATGGACTTGGATTCCTCACTTGTAATGGAAAGCTTCAAACCCGCAAACGCGATGGGATTGATCCCTTCCTTCACAAGCTCCAATGCCTCTCCGTCAAAGCAATCCATGCGGTTTTCCTGGAAAATTTCCGTCGCCTCCACGGCCAGCGGGGAATCCACGAACACCTGGAAATCCTCATGCCCTTCCACAAGCCTTTCCACCTTGATCTTCCTAAGGAAGAACAAAAGCTCCTGCGTACGGCCAACGGCAAAGGACGGGATCACCACGTTGCCGCCGCGATCGAACGTATCCTTCAAGATCTTAGTCAATTCACCCTTATAATCCACCCGGTCCACGGGATGCGTCCTGTCACCGTAGGTGGACTCCATCACCACGTAATCCGCAGAAGTCGTGTAGATGGGATTGCGGATCAGGGGCTGATTCTTGTTTCCAATGTCTCCGGAAAAGACGATCTTCTTCGTCTTTCCCTCTTCCGTCAGCCATACCTCAATGCTGGCGGATCCAAGCAAATGTCCAATGTCAGTGAAGCGGATCTTCACCTCGTCACAGATCGTGATCATGGTGTCATAATGACAGGGCACGATCCTTTTGATCAGGCCTTGCGCGTCCTCCATGGTATAGATGGGCTCAGCCGCCTCCACGGAATCGCTTCTCTTTGCCTTACGGTTCTTCCACTCTGCCTCCATCATTTGAATGTGGGCACAGTCGCGAAGCATGATGCTGCAGAGATCTGCCGTTGCGTCCGTCATGTAAACCTGTCCGCGGAATCCCTTTGCATACAGGAGCGGCAACATTCCCGAATGATCTACGTGCGCATGCGTCAGGAACACGTAATCGATCATTGCTTCTTCTACCGGGAGAGAAACGTTATCAAACACGTTGGCTCCCTGCTCCATGCCATAATCCACTAAAATGTTTTTTCCTGCAACCTCAAGATAATGACAACTTCCAGTCACTTCATGGTCCGCGCCAATAAATTCAAGCCTCATGCATTAACCTCCTCGCGAATCTTTTGAAATTATTATACCTCTTTTGCGCCCTCCCGTCTAGTTTTATTCCGTTTTCTCACGTGATTCTGCCCCGAATTTCATCGCTTTTTTCATAATCTTTCGAATTGTATGCACAATTCAACAAAAAGAAGTAAAATTTAGCTGTTGACATTTCCTGAAAAGTATAGTATATTACTTTTTGTCAGTTACGACACAACACATGCGCGAGTGGCTCAGCGGTGGAGCACCTCCTTGCCAAGGAGGGGGTCGCGGGTTCGATTCCCGTCTCGCGCTCTTATTATGCGAAAAGAGGATACCATCGGTATCCTCTTTTTGCATAATAAGAGCGCGAGACGACCTTGAGAAGCACGACCTCGCGGGTTCGATTTGCGCGTTTCTATGAGCGGGGCCGTCTGTTCACAATTGAGCAGGCGGGAGCTTGCTCACAAGCCTGCTCAACTTGCGAACAGACGATAGCGCGACAGCGCGACAGTCGGGAAAGTCGCCTGCGACTTTTCCGACCCGCTCATTAACCCCTCCGTCCCTTACCTCGTGGGTATTTCCAACCTTTTTCCCTATCCTTACCCACGCCTCTTCCCTTCCTGGGTATATGCCGCATTTTCCTTCCCCTTTACCCACAAACTTCGCCCCGTAAAAAAGAACCCCCCACAGCGGATAACGCGCTAACGTCCCCACAAAAAGGAACCTCCGGACAGCGTTTTCCGCTGCCCGGAGATCCTTTTTACCTCTCGTAATTCCAACTTTGTCGTTCCTACGCTTTGGGTTAAGCTCGAACTCCTTTCAACCCAGCATTCAAAAATTAGCTTTCAAACGTAAATTCTTCCGGCTCTGCTGCGATGATCGTCAGCGTCACGACACATTCATTGTACTTCGTCGTATCTACGGGAATGATACGGATCTTGAACTGCGCCCCGACCTGAACGTTCTCCACTTTGACGTCTTTGTAATCCTCTGCCCAAACCATCGTCGCTTCAATGTCTACGCGGTTTTCATCCATGATGCTTTCTCCCACGTACGCCCAAAGCCACAATTCCGTGCCAGGATCCAGCTGGCTCAGGCTCAGGCTATCGGTTTCATAATCCTCGAGCTTTTGCTGCAGCAGGTCAATTCCAAGTGCAGGCTCGCCAGAAGCCGTCTCTTGCTCGCTTCCCAGCTTCACGGTACTGATCTTCGGCAGGATCTCCGTCACTTGATCCTGATACGTCTTGCCATTGAAGGTTACCTTTGCGGTATATACGACGGAACCCGTCGAAGTCAAGGTAGGCTCCGTGCGCACGCTCGTGATGGTTGCATTAACGACCTGCTTATGGCCTTCATTTCTCTTACAGGTGAAGGTGGCCGTTGCGCTTGCGTATCCACTCCAATTCCAAGCCGCATCACCCCAGTCATGTCCAAGGGCTGCGATGTCTTCCAAGGCCTTCGTCTGCTTCACAAACGCCTTATTGTTAAAGGTTGCAACATATGTTGTCTTGCCCTTTGCCTCACAGGTCGGCTGCACCACTTCGGTTGTAACGTTCACCGTCTCCGTCTCCTTGTGCGCCGCATTACGCTTGCAAGTTCTGGTCGCGGTCACGGTCTTGTTGTCGGTCGACCACACATAGGTTACGCCGTTCCAGTCATGTCCAAGAGCTGCAATGTCTTCCACGGTTTTCGTCTGCTGCGTAAACGCCTTGTTGTCAAAGCTTGCCACGTACTTCGTCTTGCCCTTTGTCTCACAGGTCGGTGCCACTGCTACGGAACTGGTGCTACTTACCGTCTCCGTCTCCTTGTGCTTCGAATTGTGCTGACAAACTCTCGTCGCAGTCACGGTCTTATTGTCATTCGACCACACGTAGCCAGGCTCGCCCCACTCATGTCCAAGGGCCGCAATGTCTTCCACGGTCTTCGTCTGCTGCGCAAACGCCTTATTGTCAAAGCTTGCCACGTACTTCGTCTTGCCTTTTGTCTCACAGGTCGGTGCCACTGCCACGGAACTTGCAGCATTCACCGTCTCCGTCTCCTTGTGCGCCGCATTACGCTTGCAAGTTCTGGTCGCGGTCACGGTCTTGTTGTCGGTCGACCACACGTAGGTTACGCCGTTCCAGTCATGTCCAAGAGCCGCAATGTCTTCCACGGTCTTCGTCTGCTGCGTAAACGCAGTATTCTTAAAGCTTGCCACGTACTTCGTCTTGCCCTTTGTCTCACAAGTCGGTGCCACTGCCACGGAACTTGCAGCATTCACCGTCTCCGTCTCTACGTGCTTTGCATTATGCTGGCATACTCTCGTCGCGGTTACGCTCTTATTATCAGCAGTCCACACATAGGTTACGCTGCCCCATTTATGTCCAAGGGCCGCAATGTCTTCCACGGTCTTCGTCTGCTGCGCAAACGCAGTATTCTTAAAGCTTGCCACGTACTTCGTCTTGCCCATTGCCTCGCAGGTCGCTGCAAGCTCTACCGTACCGGTAGTCTTCACCGTCTCCGTCTCTACGTGCTCTTCATCATGCTGGCAAACCCTCTTTGCAGTCACGCTCTTGTTGTCAGCTGACCACTCATAGGTTACCGCACCCCACTGATGTCCGATGGCCGCCACGCTCTTCGTCTCAGAACTGATCACGGCACCGCAAACCTCACAGAAGGTAACGTCGTCATAGCTTCCGTCTTCCGTACATCCAGGCGCCTTCTCATTTCTCTTTTCCGTCTTTAACACGTGCTTCGTAAGGTCAAATGGAATCTCTTCCGTTCTGGTCCTTCCGCAACCCGTGCACTGATAGGTCATCTCGCCCTTTACGTTACAGGTTGCTTCCTTGGTAACGGTTCCCTCGTCCCACGTATGCTCATGCCCGGAGAACTGGGGATACAGGGTAACGGCTTGACGCGGAGGATAATCATAAGAGCGTCCGTTGGAATCCATCCAACCCAGGAAGGTACTTCCCGCGCGGGAAATCTCCTTCGGTGCCGTAAGCTTTCTGCCAACCCAGTTTGTGGTTACCACGTCGCCGTCATCATATTTCCACGTCACCTTGACCATGATCGGTGCGCGGCGCAGAATATAGCTTGCATTTCCGGCTTCAAACGTCGTCTCGTCATTTACTTCTCTCCACTGACTCTGTCCAGCCTTTACCTTGTCGGTTCCCATGTCGCCATAGCGGTATACGCTAAATTCATACCGGTTATCCGTCATATACCTCTTCACTTCGTCAGGCAATTCGCTCAAGACCTTCTCTCCGAAGAGACTCGCCTGCTGTCTGTACGTTGTGGCCAATGATACGTATTGCCCGTTTCCGGAATCATACAGCAGCCAGTCACACTGGTAGACGTAAACACCATACAGGGTAATGTCCTCATTCGGCATCTCATACGCATCCGTCACCATGCTCAACGGGTTGCCCTTCTCCGTCATCCAGTTGAATCCCACGTTGCCAGACGATCTGAAAGGACAGCTGTCAATGGGATTATCACCCGCCTTGACGGACGTGGCACTCGAATATCCGTCCAGAATCCAGGTTACGGTGCGATAGCCGCCCCTAAACTTCGGATACAGCGTCAGATCATTAGCCGGCATGGTCGAATACTGCTTGCCGTTTTCATCATACCAACCCTGGAAGTCGTAATCCGTTCTCGTCGCAGCCTTAGGCGCGCTTAACTTTTCGCCATACCTTACCTGCGTCGTTTCATCGCCTTCATCATACGACCAAGTCACGTTAAAGGTCTTCGGCTTTCGGATGGCAAAGAACACGGTCTCCGCCATGGGTATCTTGGTGTCCTCCGTCACCTTGATCCAACTCTTTTTATTTCCAATAAACTCAGAGAATGCAGGCATGTTGGTTGTAATGAGCTTGCCATTTTCATCTCTGTAAGGATCCGATGCCGAACCAAACCAGGGTATGTCATACACTACTTCCCTTGTCTTCCGATTACGACCGTTAAAGAATGTCGACGCAGGCGCGGAATACATGTACCATTCATAATCATATTTTGTTTCGTCGAGCTTATTCTTAACGTTCGCCGGCATCTGATCTAGGGCTGTTTCGCCCGTCGGGATCTTCTGTTCATAGGCGCTGGCCAGTGGTTTGGAGCTCTCCGCCTTTTCGTTCAGCACGTGCCAATCCGTCTCCGTATCACAGAAATTAAAGAACAGCATGGCCTTGGTTTCCGGCTGATGCATTTTGAAGAAGACAAATTGATCTCCCTGAAATACCAGCCACCAACCCCTACTCTTGGGATCTTTTTCGACGGGTTGCGCTCCATATAACGCTCCACGAATAAGTTCCACGAGGAGATTAGCGCTCGTCAGGCGTTTCATGTATTCACTATACGCAGTTTCATCATAGGTTTCCTTGGAGAGACTAAGTGCATAACCCGGATACTTATTGGAAAGATTCTCCAAATCCAGGAAATACGTAATCCCGTCAAATCCGTCAAAAGGAATCGTCTCCTTCTTGTAGTACAATTGGCTTCGCTTCTCAGCGTCCATTGCCATTGCCAAAGTAGATTCGAGATCCTTGCATTCTTGTCTTTCCTTGAGAAGGTACACGTCTGCGGTTCCGGCAACGGGAACTCCCTTCCAATGTACCCGCACGGTACGGCTGATCACGCGGGTATTCAGGCCAAAGCCTGCGCCATAATTCAGCAAAGACTCCGTTTTTGCAGGCGTACCCTGATACCAAGTGAAGGTAAATTCTCCCCACAGTTCCTTGTCGTTTACCGTCTCAGGCCTTGCCGTGATCGTATTGGTCACGGGATCATATTGGAAACGCCCTTTGTAATCATTCTTAGTCGGCGTTCCAAAGTTCTTTCCAAGAGGTTTGTACGACACGTGGAAGTTTGCCTCGTCATACTGTTTGCAAGTCACGCCCATACTGGTAAAAGGCGTGCTCCCGTTATCAACACAGTAGTTGCGGTCCATGCTGTCCGTATCCAGGTCGCCGGTGCTGATCTTTAGGAAGCTAACGTTGAACAGATCATCCGGTACCTTGGCCGAAGCCCCTTCTTTGATGTCAATGTTTAGGCGATCGTCATCCTCCCCGATCTCAAAATCCAGCGCGCAGAATTCACTGCCCAGGGATAACAGCGGCCACCTTACTTCATACAGTTTTATTTTCTTTTGCAGCTTTCCGTTACCCATCTGCGCCTTGAAATTGATTTCCAGGTACAGACCCAGTTGGGCTAGCAGGGAACCAAACATTTCCGTGCTTGACCCCTTGCCGCTGACCCATTTGTATCCCACGTAGGAGAATCCGAAAAATTCCAGATATACGCCTATCTCTGCCGTAACGCCGATGGAAGCGATGAGCGTAGAGATCGCACCAATTCTAAGGTCTAATTCAACGCCCACGCGAACGCCGATCATGCCGAATACATAGAAATCCACTTGGAAATTCGGCGTCTCGAGATCACCCACTTCGCTGGAGCTACTGGGATGGAAGATGGTGAAATTCGCCGTGATCTGCTTTCCGTTGCCATAGGTAATGGATGCTCCCAGCATTACGTTGATCTTCAGTTTCACGACAAAATTGATTCCCAGACTGACTGCCAGAATGTGCATCGGATCCGTAGGAAGATCCAAGCGGATCAGTTCTTTTTCGATCAGCGGCACGTATTCCGCGTCACTGTCCTGAAGAAATGCCGCATATTTCTCTTCAAAGCTGCCGCCTACGGTGTTGTGCATCTCATCCGTATCTGCATCCGGCGTTGTTTGATCTCCCTTATCATTCTTTGATTTTTTCTTTAGGTTGGGAAGATCAGATATGTGCAGTCCGTCGCCGCCCTTCTTGGCAGTCTTCGCCAGAGCACTGATCTTCCCGCTGACGTCGCCAAGCTTTTCAAATGCTTTCTTCTGCTTATCCGATAATTTACCATTCTGATCACTAGTTAAATCCTTCTCTGACTCTCCTAGAATCGTATCAGGCGAGACGTCATTTTCAGCCATCTTGGTGACTACGGTAATGGTAATGCCCGCACCCACGTAGATGCCTGCGTGAAGGCCAACGGAGCCGCTAATGTCGTAGATATACGGGAAGATCCATTTCTTACGCCATTCCACTTCCCATTTACAATGCAGTCCCAGCGCAACTTCCATTTCGATCATGGCAACGCCCTTGATCTCAATGTCAGCCTTATCATTCATATGAATCGTGATGGTCATTTCGGCTGCCGCCTCGGCGCGGATACCGGTGCCGTCAAAGTGCTGCAGCGACAATCCAAGCAGGAAACTAAGCTTGGGATCACTCACTTCCACCTTGGATCCGGCCGCCAGCTTACGCACCTCTTCGAGCGTCATCTCACCGCCGTCATCTGTCTGGAAAATAACCTCCTTCAGGGAAGAGGCATACTTAGAATCCGGCAGGATGGCCTCCTCGTCCTCCGTGATCAAATTCTTGACGTACTCTGAGGCGTCCACGAAGAAACCACTCTCCTCCATGTCCTTCTGCATCAGCTGACCATATTGGTTCAGTTCTTCTTCCGTCAATGAGATAGGTACGTTATCGATCTGCATATAGGAGTCCGAAGACTGCATGACGGTATCCTCACTGGCCACGTCATAGTGCACGCGAAGTCCGCCGTTTTCCCTTACCACGGACGTAATGCATCCATATCCCGTAAGGCTTAAGGAGCTTTCATTGCTTAAGTTACCCGTATAAACGGCCAGGAAATCTCCTGCCTCCACCACGGTGTTTGCATCCAATCCCATGGTTTTATGAAGATCGCTCGTGAATTTCAGCTGATCAGAGGAGATAAAGATATCTCCGTCCTGGAAGCTGCCGTCATCGCGAACGGGAATAATGTCGGGCATAAACACTACGTCAGTAAAATCAGCGCTTTCATAAGCATACTGATTGCTGCCCATTTTTTTCGTGATCTTAAAGTAGCCAACGCTTCCGTCCACCGTCTGATCGGCATGCAGTATTCCGTCATACACCGCCACGGTGATGCCTGCGCTAAGGTTTTCCGAGCCGCTATAGGTCATCACGCCCTTGCCGTCATTCTTCGTAACGTTGAACTCACCGTCCATGTCAGCGTCCGCGCTGAACAGACCAAGATCCAGTGACACGCCCTCCACGTCCTTGTAAGGCAGGAACACGACCTCGCTGTTGAGCTTCATGTTATTGAAATTGTCCTGATGAACCGTGATGTTATAATAGACAACGTACTTTCCGGTCTCCTCCCCGTTTCTGTAAAAACGAAGATACGTGGTATCAAGAATCTCAACCTGATGCATGTCACCGCGGCGCCATTTGCCGCCAACGGGCCTTACCACGTAATATTCCGTCGGCTGTTCTTCCAGCACGGAGGCCAGCATGCTCTCCAGATTCATGATCTGATCGCCGACGCCGTTAAGATTTGTCAGGTCTGCCTGAGCCATTCCTGATATTCCAAGTGCTTTTTGCTGTTCCGGCAACAAGAGGGAAATCAGTTCAGAAACGGCGATCGCCCTGGCATCCTTGCCAGCCGCCTTTACGCGTGCCAGAATATCCCTGGCCCTGGCGCCTTCTTCCTTCAAGCTTTCCAGCGCTGCATCGTCTGCATTTCCTTCCGCCGCCTTCGCGGAGACAGGTTCAATAACAAATTCTTCTTCCTTTTCAACCTTGCCCAAATTCCAAACGCGCAGAAGGTCTTTGACCTCCGACTCCGAAAGGCCCTTCGCCGCAACCCGGATCTCAAAGTCCGGTTCCACGTCCAGCGTGGAAATATAATTGATCTGGAATTCGTCATCATAATTCTGCGCCGGCACAAAGTGCGGATACAGAGTCATGTTTTTCTCAATCGAATCATTTCCGGCTGCAGGCTTAGTCAATGCTGCGTCATAATACCAGCCTGCAAATACGGATTCTGCCTTGTTGGGCTCAGGAACGGCATAGATCAGCGTTCCGCCCTCGAACATCATTTTTTGAGGCAGCGTGATCTCGCTGGCGTCTTCCTGAGACGTTCCTGCTGGATAGTCAAACGTCACCTCGTAATAGTTGGAATCCCCGTTAAGGACCTGTTGGTTTCCCGTCTCGGTTTCAGTCGAAGCAAGGGTTTCCGCTTCGGGCTTCTTTTGAAAGCTACAGCCTGCAAGCAGGTCTGCCAGCTGAAGCACGATCAGTATGATCGCAATGGCACGAAGAACCGGTTTCTTTTTCATAATTTATTCAACCTCCGCATTGATTTCTCGGTAAAGCTCTTTTGCAACCAAAATTGGCGCCGCCAGGTTCATGTTCTGGCCTTTGTCGTACGCGCCAGCCGTGATCCCTGTGACCTTTCCCTGGTCATTTAGGACTGGCCCTCCGCTGTTTCCGGAAGATACCGGCGCGGTAAACAGGATCCACGTGGCGTCCGACATTTCAAAATTTCCGCAGACGTTACCCAGCGTGATCAGGTTTACGATGCCGAACTGGCTTCCGATCGCCGCAACTTTTTCGCCCCGCAGGGGATCTCCCGTTGCCGCCTCCAAAGGCGTTAACCCTGCGTCCTCAGGTATGGCGCAGATCGCGACGTCGCTTTCTTCGTCGGCAACGATCGCGTGATCCACGCGGAAGGTTTTTCCATCATCACAAGTGGCAATTGCGTATTCCATGTTGGTGATCACGTGGGCTGCAGTCACCAGAAGCCCTGGCTCAAACGCACAAAACCCGCTTCCCGTCCGAAGCCTCTTGCCCTGTCCGTCAAAGATCTCCAGCATCACGACGCTGCCAGCCGCCTGCTCCATCGCCTGCGGATCCTCCGTGAATCCCGTCTCCCGCGTTACCTGCGGATCTTCCGTGAACACAGTGTCTTGCGCCGCCTGCGAACTCTCCGTGAACCCGGTGCCTTGCGCCGCCGCTGCCATGTCCTCCGCGGATTGTGTCGCCCTGCCCGAAGTCACTGCCACCGGGGCCATCACCGGTTCTTTCGCGATCCTGCCTGCGGCTTGTTCCCCCTGCACGTCTCCCTTTGCTCCGAAAGGAGAAAGCACCATCAGCATAAAGGCGATCACGCCTATTTTTAATCGTTTCACGTTTCTCCCTCCTTCCTATCACTCTTTGTCTTGTCGTTCTTTTTCCCGTCATCCTCTTGCATGACATTCTCTTTCTTGTCACGTTCCTGCCCGTTCCGGTTCCCTCTTCGCAGTGCATATACGGCAATGCTGACGCCTGCCGCAAATGCAACCACCGCCGTAAAGACGTAGCCGCCCTCCTGCGGCGAAAGAAGGAAGGAGCCATAAGCCGTTCCCAGGGAATACGCATCGGACTTGACGGGGATCAAATTGATCACCAGCGTCAGTGCTACAAACAAGAAACAACTCAAGCCTGCAAAGACTGTGCAGCGCTTCCGGTCACGCCGTCGCTTCACCTGTTTTCTTCGCCGGACGATCTCTTCCAGAGCCTGTTCCGTCGTGTACTCCATACGTCTCACCTCCCACGTCATTTCATCTAAACTCGTTATTTACCCCTTAGTTGCAGGTTTTCCAAAATTTACTCAGAAATTTTTCAAAAAAAATTCAGATCGGCGTTTTGCACAAATTGGCATGCCATTTTTTGTACAAAAAAACCGCTGTCCAATAAGGACAGCGGAAAGGGAAAACCGATTCGATTCCGTTAATCTTCAAGGAGTGACGGCAGCTTCCGATGGAGAAAATACAACAGCGCAGCCGCAAGGGAAGGCATCAGATAGCCAATCTGCATCGTAATGCCCGGCTCCGACACCAACAGATTATATAATGCATGAAAGATCATTGCCAGTGACAGGCCGCCAATCACGGCCGAAAAGGTGAATGCCTTTAGACGCTTTGCAACGATCAGCCAGATTGCAAGAGCCAGCATGCTGGCCACGTGCATAATGCCCACCGAAAATCCCCGGATGAGGATGTAGGGCAGACTTCCTGCACCCGTCGTTAAGATGTGACAACTGTTTTCAAACGTTGCAAAACCCGTTCCTATGGATACGGCCAGCATCGTAAGTACCTGATCCTCTGGCGAAAACAGCACCATAAAAAACAACAACGTCAAAAACTTCATCGCCTCTTCCACCACGGGAGAGATAAAGATCGACGTGTCATTGGCTTCCAAATTGGCGACCATCCCCAAAAAACCGCCGACGTAGGCGGCGACCAGGCAAACGCCCATCCCAAGAAAAAACGCGGCTACGTAGCGCCTTACGTCACCACGGGTAAAAAAGAGGGAGACTACCATGGGAACTGCGATGCACAAAAAGATATTCTCTGCAAATATGGTCATCCTTCCGCCACCTCCTCTTTAATTGCCCAAAGCATTAAAAAATAACACGAAACCGTCAGCATGGACGCTATCATGTAAGCAGTTCCGCCGCTCATGTACATAAAAACCGCACCCCAGGCAAAAGCGGCGTAGGAAAGACTCAAACCTTTTTGCACCTGTTTCTCTTTTTTCAAAGTCCATACCGTTTTCAGAATGAGCCAAAGCATGGCCACCAGCAAAAGAGTGGAGCATCCCTTGTCCAACGCGCCTGAAACCGGTTCCGGCGTAAAGAACGTCAGGGACTGTCCCAGGATCAGCAAGAAGGAAACAGTACCAGCTCCCACCCATTCTGCAGTGGACAGAGCGCACGTCAGACAAAGGCACGACGTGATCACGCACAAAAACCATCCCATGGAAAGTCCCGTCAGAATATCCTGCACCCATTCTCCCGACCATGCGATCCAAAGCACCACGTTTGCTGCCGCAAACAAGGCCACGGGAATGATCTTCTTTTCAAAGGAGGCACTTTTGGGGAAAACCGCGCGGAGGGAAGACGCATACAAAAGAAACAATGCCCACTCGCAAAGCTCGTTGGCCGCAAAGGGCATTCTGGTCTCCGGGCGCAAAAATTCGTAAACTCCCCAGTAAAGAGTGCTAAGGAGTCCGCAGGAAATGGCAAATACAAAAAAAACGATGGTCAGAAAATGCTTCTTTGAATGCAACAATTTGATTGCCTGCAGGAGCACGAAAAAAAACGCACATGCCATGACCAAATTGATGATTCGCTCTGGATGCCCTGAAAACATTTTTTACTCCTGCTCCCTAAATTTTTTCCAAGAAAAACAGAACAACGTCACGCAGATTCCCAGCGCAAAAGCGAGAACGCCAATGATCACGTATCCCACGTAGGGCGCCGCCAAAAGCAGGCTGCCGTATTGCGACGCACTGCTTTCACTTTGCGTGACTGCCAGCTTCGGAAGACAGAAGCTTGCCGCGATGATCAAAACAACGCAGACACAGGAAGCGATCGCATTTGCAGCAAGGATTCTCTTATTGACGCGCTTTTCCTTTACAATTTCCCTGCGGCTTAATATTTCATTCACTTGCTCATCCATACTGCGCATAGTCAAATCCCATCCTTTCCAGTTCTTCCTTCAGGGCCTTCCTGCCCCGCTCTGCCAGATTGTAGGTCTGCCTCCGGTTCTTCCTCAAAACGCTCCCCAATTCTTCAAAAGACATTTCCTCGAAATACAGGAGGATCAGCACCTCCCGGTATTCGCTCTTCAACTTGGACAGCGCCTGATAGAGTTGGCCATATCGCTCTTCCTGCAGAATGCTAAGCTCCGGCGCGGGCGTCACCGCCGCCGTCTGCTCCTCGCTCAGCAAGGAGAATTGCCTGTTCTTTCTCAGATGCGTCAATGCCAGCTTCTTCCCAATCGAGAACAGCCAAGTCTTAAACGAGCTCTTGCCTCCGAAGGAAGCCCTCTCCGCGACGGCCTCCGCATAGGCATCCAGCATCAATTCCTCTGCATCCTTTAAGTTGTGTACGTAACCGTTCAGAAAAAGGATCAGGCTTTCCCTGTGACGTTCCAAAAGAATGCGCAGATCGTTCTCATTCTTCTCCGCCATGAAACGGCCATAGATCACTTCATCCGATTCCGCCATGACCGCTTCCCTCCTTTTCCAAAACGTCTTTTGTAAATCTTATTATATTTATTCTATACGAACACCCATCGTTTTTCAAGTGAAAACCACTCCTAACGTTCCTCCGCTGCGACCGTTTTTTCATAACAATAAAAAGATCCCAGGCATGCATCATGCTTGCCTGAGATCTTTTAAGTTCATAAACGTTATCTGCCAGCCACGTAATCCGCCGCGGTGTTACCGTAACGCATCATGGAATCCAGCAAATTGTCAAGGTACGGCACGCCGCTGTTCTTCATGGATGCCGCGTAAGACTCAATGCTGTAGCGATAGGTGTTGCTAACCTTCTTGTTGCCTTGCATCACCGTCGCGTAAACCGTCTTCTTCATCTCGCCCGCGTTCAGGTTTCCAAAGTTCACGTAATATCGGCCCTTGTTGTCAATCTGGTTTGCATTTGCAGCGTACTCTCCAAGCACGTCCGCTCCAGCCGCGTCACCCGTGACTACTATGCGAAGTCCCGTAAGGTTGTCCGCCACATACTTAAACTGGATGTTTACGGCTGCCTCAAGGTACAGGGATGCCGCCTCCAGACTCGCCAGGGCATCGGAAGCATCCACGGTTGCAAATGTCTTATCCTTTACGGATTCGTAGGTCATGGGCACGCTTACGTCCGTTCCCATGGCCCGCTGAACCGCCGTCAGATCCTTACTTGCCAGTTCCGTCGTCTTATATCCTGCATAAAGCTGGGCAGCGTCACCGTAGATCAGAATGTCCACAAGCAGTCTTCTAAGCGTCGCGTACTTTGCGTCCTGATATGCTTCCTTGCCAAGCATGTTGTAGCAGTACTGTGCCACGGAATACGTAAACACTTCGCCCCTGATGGTTTCTCCGTTAATGTTCAGGGCGTAAGGCACTGCCGTCACCACTTCACCCATCATGTGAGGCGCCACGCGGAACGTAAAGATCAGCATTCCGCCTTCCGTCCGGTAATCCGTCATTTTTTCCGTCAGGCCGCTCTGGGTCACCATAAGGTATACGCCCTGATAATCCTTCACCACATTCTCAGAAATCTTAAAGTCAATGGCAATCGTGTCGTAAAGCGTTAAGGATTTCTTTTCGATCTTCAGGTTCGGATTCTCCTGGCATATTTTATTCACAACGATCTTGTCGGTAACGTACTCATGGCCCGCGATCTTCAGGACGGCAAAAATGGTCTTTTCAGACAGATCGTCCGTCACGGTGAGGGAACTTCCCGTCTTACCGGAAATCTTTGCTCCGTCAGCGAACCACGCATATTCGTATTCTTCATCGATATATGCCATCATCAGTTCATCATCGGTTCCCATCAGATCTTCCACGGACTGCGCATCAACAAAGATTCTTCCTCCCTTGGAAGGATTACTTCCAGGATCCAGGCGAATGCCCGTGATCCAAATGCCATTCGACCAAGCCGCCTTACAGATCACGTCCCTGTCAATCGTAACGGGAGTGCCCGGCTGCAAGCCACTTTGCAGGATCGTTCCGGCCGTGGTCATTATGGTCCAGCCCAGGAACGTCTTTCCGTCCGTTGAACTGAAACCGCACTCGGGAAGTGTATATTTCTCGCCGCTCTTTACCGTAACGTTCTGCATGTTGCCAGTGCCGCCGTTTGCATCAAAGCTGACGCTGAATTCCTTCAGGCAGACGTAACAAACTCCATAAACATACCTATAACTTTTCACGACTGGTATGTAATCCTTACCCAAAGTTACGGCAAATTTATAATTCTTTCCATTATCATTTGTCAGTCTAGGTAAGTTTAATACCTCGTAGTCAAGCGATCTGGTATAACCCTCACTCGCTTTCCCCTGCCAAGTCATGAAACATCCGTATTCCGTGCCGAGCTCCGATGTCGTCTTTTCCATGTCCTTCAGAATGTCGGCGTCAGATACGGTGGCGGGATAAAGCCTAAACGTCAGATCCGTATTGTCCGTCCGATCATTCGTTACAACGCTAACGGCATAATTTGTGCCCGTCTCTTCGCCCAACTTAACCCTGTAATAGTCGCATCCCACGCGAGTGCAGTATTCATAAGTCACGCCATTGGAAACCAGGGTACCGAAAACGTGCTTCTCCGCCTGCGCCTTAAACTCCTTTTCGCATTCCGTGCAGTACGGCCAGTGCTTGGAATCATCCCAATAGTAATAGCCTTCTTTGATTTCATGACCGTCCGCGGGCAGTGACACGCCCCTTTGCACCTTGCCGCAGTTGGAGCAGATGCTGTCTCCGGTGTACCCCCTTGTCGTACAGCCTGCAATGACGACGGTACTCTTATCAAGGATAAAGTTATGTCCGAGCGCAGCTTGCGTTTCGCCAATCTCCAGGGTAACGTGACAGTCGCTGCACTTCAGGTCAGGTTCTTTGCCCGACTTCGTGCAGGTAGTCTCGATCGCAGTGCTCTCATCATAGTAGGTGGTACTGTGTGGGCACTCCCAACCCGAAAGTTGGGTCGCTGGATCAAGCACGTTAAAGTCTACAAAGACGTCACGCATGGGCATCTTGAACGTAACGGAATAAAAATCCGAATCTAATATCTGGATATAGCCGTCATCCACCGTATAAATGCACTGTTCCCAAGCCCGGGCCGAAAACCTGTAACCAGTTTCGTTGTAAATAGTGACCTGCGCTTTATAAGGGATGTTCACGGCGTTTCCTCTTTGATCAGAGTAATACGTCTCTCCGCCATATTCCCACTTAAAATTCGGGAAGGTCGAGAACAACTTGTATCCCTTTTCAGTGTTTGCATTGCCTTCAGACTTGTAGGTCTTTGAGAAACCACAGCGACAAGTTAACTCAAACTTGCCCCACGCATTAGGGGATATCTCACCATCGAGGTACTTGATCGTAAAGGCATGCGGCTCAAAATTAGATCTTTCCTTGCAGGGTTCATACTCGCCAGTCTTTTCATTTAAGACAACGCCTCTGCAGGTGACGTAATGTCCCCTGTTGGTGTGACCCACGTAATCCCGTTCATCTTCCAGCTCATACCATCCCGAGACCGGATGCTTTACGGGGAAGTCATGCTTGTGATACAGGACCGCGAGCGTTTCCCTTTCCTCGTAGCCACAAGCGAGGCAATGACGCACTCTTTCGCCCTCGGAATGATCCGTTGCAGCCGTCGTTATCTCATATTCGCTCCAGACATGTTCCTCCTTGGGGGTGTACTCCGGGCACCCCTCAACGGTACATCTTCTAGCATGATAACCATTATAAGGAACCAAGGTAACGTTTCCTTGACTATCCTTTTGTTTTATGGTCGTGACGATCGGCTCATATTGGTTTGCCCATACGTGCTCGTGGGGTTCCACATACTCATACGCCTTGTATTCTACGGCCTTGCAGACCATACAGTTCCTGCTGGCATAGCCTGTTTGTCCCTTGTACGCGGGATACTCCGTGTTATAATTCCAGCCCGTCCATACGTGCGGCTCGGAAGCCTCATGCTTGTCGCACGCACCTAAGGCTTTCCGCCAAGCGCCATCCTCATTGTCTAGATTCCAGTAGCTGCCGACGCAAACCTTGGAGTGGGTAGCAGTGGTTTTCCACGAAAGGTTAACTGCCTCCCCGTTTTGCGGTTTGTAACTAACGGAGTTGTAGTGATAATTGTGATTTTCCACGTCAGCCCTATATTCCGTCACGTTATGCTTGGTCATGACCGTGGCAGTTGCCGAAGTGGCACTGCGGTTGCTCTCTGAATTGGTAACAACGCAGTAGAAAGTATTCATGCCCTTTTTAATCTGGGTGAGCATGTTTGCCTTGCTGAAGTCGTTTTCCGCCTCTGCCTTTGCGATGGCAGCGTCAATGTCAGCGTAACACGTGGTTTGGCAAATCGTCAGCGTGTTTGTGTTGACGCCCTTATAATACTCATCTTCCGTCAACTTATTGCCGAGTCCGTTATACCACTGATACGTCAGATTAAAGCCCTGTGCGGTAACGCTAAGGGTTACTTTCTCCGCAGACGCGGCGTCCTTTCCCACCTTGACGCTTCTGTCCTTAGGCTGAACCAGAATGTGTGGCGTGCCATCCCTCTGCGCGCCGCAGACGTAGCAGGTCGTGGAATCCCTAAAGTCATGCTGATCCTCACCAGCGTCTTCATTGACGTAGCACTCGCCGTTTTCAGCATCAAAATGGCACTTCCAATAATCGGAATTGGAGCAGATGCCATGGTCACAGCCCAAAGTCGCACTTATTTCAATACAGCATTCTTCACAGACGTTGACGCCTGCTGCCTCACAGATTTCACACCTGTCAACGGAATGAAAGCATTCCTTGCATTCGTCGCAGAAATGATCGGCAAAGTCAGGATCATCCACGCACATTCCGTCCGAGCAACCTTCCTCCTCCGATTTCTCCGCACAACACTCAAGGCAGAGACCGCAATAATCGCACCGTGGATTCTCTCCAAAGCACCTGCCGCACTCTTCGCAGAGATGTTCTTCAAAACCGCTTTCTTCCCTGCAGAATTCTCCGCAAGAGCAACCAGCCTCCTCGGCATTTTCGCGACAGCACTCAAGACAGAGATCACACTGTTCGCAACGTTCTATTACTTCAACAAGCAGACATCTTTCACATTGTTCGCAAACGTCGCAGCATTCTTTGCAATGCTCGCCGTCAGACTCACATCTTTCATCCACTTCCTGCCCGCAGATGGGACAGTGCTTGATCTGTTCCAAGCAGCACTCCATGCAAAGATCACAGTTTTCACAGTAATCCGAGGAAAGGTCATCTCCGTTATACGGACAGAAATACTTATGGCATCCGTCACAAAACTTGGTTCCTGCGTCATCAGCACAGAAAATACAGTGATCTTCAGGGCCACTGTCACAAGGGCACCAGCAGCCACCGTCATAATGTTCATGACATATGGAACAGTGATTTCCGGCCGCCTCACAGCATTCCATACACATCGCTACTTCGTCCTCTTCCACGCTTTTATCGCAGACCGTGACGTTCTGGAAACACTGTCCACACTCTTTGCAATGCAATCCATTTTCTATGGCACAGTCCTCACAATATGCTTTTTCATTATCAGGATCAGCACACTCATGGCAGACGCCGGCTCCACACGTATTGCACTCTGAGCAGTGATTCGCAGCGGTCTCTTCCAAGTACCAACATTCAGCGCAAAATCCGCAATCGTCGCAGATAGTGCCGTCGTCCTTCGTGTTGCCACAATTTTCATGATTTTTACAATGGTATTCCTCCCAACAACTACTGTTCGACTCGGAACAATGAGGCTTTCCCGCGTCGCAGTCGCAAATATCTTCCGCGTGATATAAGATTTCTCCGCAATTATCGCACTGACAAACCTCCTCCCAGTCATCATGCCATTCCTCTTCCCAATAGGCAAGGCTCAAATTCCCCTGCGACAATACGATCACGAGGGCCATAAGCATTGCCATAACTTGTTTCCATAGCCTTTTTTTCAATACGCCTTCCTCCTGTGTCTGCCCTGTTTTCCAACAAAAAAAATCAGTATAACGGAGCATATTTCTAACATTATATGTTCCATTATACTGATTTTTTTTCATTTGACTACATCCAAAAGTATAGGTCTGGAAAAAAATTTTTTATTCCTCCACGCGGTCTGCAAATTTGATCCGGTAGATGCGGCGCAATGCGTCGTCCACGCGCTGTTGGGAGATCGTTCCGTCCTGCACGGCCTTCAGCACGCCGTTGTAAGCTTCCTCGAAATTCTCAGGACAAAGGATCATGTCACATCCCGCCTTCAGCGCCAGAATGGCAGCCTCTTCGGAAGAATGATAATCTGCCACGGCCTTTTCGTTTAATGCATCCGTAATGATCAGGCCATCATAGCTGAGCTGCTTTCTCAAGATCTCCGTCACAACCTTGTCTGACAAAGAGCAGGGCGTATTGTCGCCAGTCAGGGAAGGTGCTGCCATGTTGCTCACCATGATCACGGGCACGCCGTCCTCCACAAGCTTGTGGAACAGATCCATCTCGCTTGCCCAAAAATCTGCTTCCGCGCGTTCGGAAACTGCAACGCCTTTTTCCGTATCAGTCGTAACGCTTCCCATGCCGGGGAAGTGCTTTACGCAAGGCGTAATGCCCTGCTCCTGAAGACCCTTCATTGCATTCTTTACGTAATGGATGACCTGCTGGGGATCATCGCCGAAGCTTCTGTCTTCCATCAGGCTCTTCTCTACGTTGGCAAGATCCGCCACGGGAGCCAGATCCATCGTGATCCCAAGTTCCTTTAAGTAGGAGCCGATGGTCACGCCTGCCTGATAAGCATTCTGGGGATCACCCGTTGCGGCTATGGCCTTCGCGCCGTCCGTCTTCGTCCCAAGGTTTGCCTTGACGATCTGCGTGGCGTTGCCGCCTTCCTCCTCTACGGCAAGGAACACGGGATATCTGCTGTATTGTATCGTATTGTCGATCATCGTCTTGAAGGAATCCTTATTCTTGACGTTCTGGGTATGATACAGGATTCCGCCAACGGCATATTTCCCAAGTGCCGTCTTGGTGCTGTCTCCGGCCTTGGTAACGGGCTTCACGCCGGTCAAGAGTTCAGGCGTCACCATGAAAAGGCCAGCCACCTTATCTTCCAGCGGCATCACTTCAATGGCCGCATTCACGATCTCATCCAGCTTTTGCTCGCGCGTCAGCTCAACGACGGGTGGCTCCGTCTCTTCCGGTTCCGGAGTAGCCTCAACGGTCTCAACTGGAGGCTCCGTCTCCTCCGGCTCAACCACGGGTGCCTCGCTAAATTCTGAAGGCAGACCGGGAAGTCTCACTTCGCCTTCCGGTTCCTTCGGATTTGAAATCACGTGAATGATCCCCAAAACTCCCAACGCAAATGCGACGATCACTGCGATCACCGCGGAATATGCCAGAATCTGATTTCTTTGACGCCGTTTTCTTCTGGCCTCTCGCTTTTGTTGTAACTCTTCCAGTTTCTTGTTATCTTCGCTCATGTATCCCTCATGCAACAAATAGTACCGTTGCCTTACACTCCCATTTAGTCGGCCGTCATGCCGCAGTTTCTCACGAAACGGCATACTCTGCCATCTCTTATCATACATGAAAAACCTTTCAGATGCCATAGAAAAGTGCAAATTTTCAAAAAAAATTTAGAATTGAGCAATAGAAAAGAGCGCATCAACGAGATTTCCGTCGACACGCCCTTTTAGACTATGCTATCCAATGGTCCGTTCCTCCTTTGCCTAAGTCTGTTTTTCGATATTCAGTTTTCTACGATGGAATGTTATCTCCTCTATCCACCTTTCTTTAACATCCGGAATCCTCGATACCTCCGAAACACTCTTTTGTATTTTCCATTCACGTACACTTAGACTCGTGTACCTTTGGTTCCTTCGTACCTCAAATTCCTTCCTTTTCCATCTGATTAAAGGTTAAATTTTCTTGGACTGGAATCCCCTTTTCGTTTCTCCTAATACCTTATCTTTGGTATCTCCTGTTCTTTTCTCTTTTGATGATTTTATGTTACACCATTCTCCAACATTTGTCAACACATTTTTCAATATTTTTTATTATTTTCTATTACTTTTCCATTTTTCGACAAATTATCACACATTTCGACCCTTTTAAAGTCACGAGGACGTGTCTACTGACACATTAATAACCTGATAAACTCGGGGCCGAGGCTTGGCAGTATCCAAGCCATCCCCTCGAGAAAATTAGTAGTGTAGTTTATTAAAAATGTGTCAGCAGACACGTCCCCGGGACACACCCGTGACCTACGAGGGGTGCAACTCTAGGCCGCGGAGCAGACAGCTCCCGGCCTTTGCGGAACAATTAGCCGGCTGCACTTAGCAAATCGATTAGACTCATGGCAGAATTATCGACATGTCTGAGGAGCTTTAGCTCCGAGTTTGTAGATAATTCTTCCACGCCATGAGGATGATCGATGCGCTTAGTGCAGTCCGTGCCGTTCCGCAAAGACCGGGAGTTGTCTGATTCGCGGCCCAAATCGCCCACAACGTAAAAAAGCGCGGCCGCAGGCCGCGCTTTTGATATGGGTTCATTTAAGCAGCTCCAGCTCGATCGCCGTCCATTCCTCGTTAAAGAAGCCGAAGCGCTCCCTTTTCGCGCCGGGCGTTTCGGAGAATCCCGCGGATTTATAGCAGTTGAGAGCGGAGAGATTGTTGTCTATCACAACTATGGTTATGCGTTCCGCGCCGAGAAACTCAAAGGCGTAGCGGCTCGCGAGCTT